>CAZVZX010000001.1:0-1598 GCA_964631235.1 uncultured Planctomycetaceae bacterium
AAGGCCGCTCGCCGGTGAACTATGCCGCGAGCGCCGGGCCGACGGCACACATCGACAACCCGAATTGTTCGTGCGGCGAGTGGAGCGCATGGAACAATTTCGCGCTGGCGCCGTATTCGGTGGCCAACAACTACGCCGGCGTGTTCTACCGTCGCGGCGTGGCGACGACGATGCGGCAGATCATCGACGGACTGTCGTACACAATCTTTTTTGGCGAAGTTCGGCCTTCGTGCTCCCAACACGTCGCCCGGAGTTGGGGCGGCTCGAACAACGGCCAGGGACTGATTTCAACGCTCATTCCGATCAACCGCGACACGTGCAGCTCCGAAAGCGCCGGCGACGGCTGCCGCCGTTGGTGCAATTGGAGCACCGAATTAGGGTTCAAGTCGCGGCATCCGGGCGGGGCCAATTTCGTCTTCGGCGATTGCGCCGTGCGGTTTCTCACCGAAGAAATCGATCATTGGACGTATCAGTATCTCGGCGGTAAGGCGGACAAAAAGGCCGTGCAATTCCCCGACTAACCATCGGCGGCCGCGTCGAGGGGCACGCACGGCCAATGCCGACGGTCGAGGGACTTGCTCTGGAGCACGTATGAGACGGGGTGTTTCTTCCCGATCGCTATCGCACGTTGTCGTTTCGGCTGTAATCGTCGGCGTCCTGCTTGCCGGTTCCGAGAAACAGACCAGAGCCATGGGTGATGACCAATCTGCACCGCCGCAGAAGTCGCCCGACGGCGTGTTGTTCGGAGGCTTCAACGCCTTTCGAGTACCGTTGCCTCAGTCGGCCGACGAGTGGGAGAAGACGCGCCCGCAATTGAGAGCCAAGCTTTGGAAGCTGCTGGGCGATGTGCCGCCACCTTGCATACCTCGCGTCGAAACGGTTGAGCGGCGACAGCATCCCGGCTTCGAAGAACAGCGGATTCGATTCGCCAACGGCCTCGGCGATCTGGTGTATGGATGCCTTCTCATCCCCGACGACGGCGGCCCGACTGCCAAGCGACGGCCGGCCGTGCTCTATCATCATTATCACGGCGGAAAGTACGAACAGGGGAAAGAGGAGTTGCTCCGTCCGGCATTCGCCGAGTTCGGCAACGAAACGCTGGTGACCGGACCGGCCTTGGTGCGAGAAGGATATGTCGTTTTGGCGATCGACGCCTACGGGTTCGGCGAGCGGCATCAACGCGGGCCAACCGGCAGTCGCGATCGGGGGCAGGCCGTCGAGGCCGCTCTTTACAAGACCTTCGCCTGGCAGGGACGCTCGCTTTGGGGCATGATCGTTCACGACGATCTGTCGGCTCTGAACTACCTGCTCAGTCGCGACGACGTCGATCCCGCTCGCGTGGCCGCCATGGGAATGAGCATGGGCGCGACGCGAAGCTGGTGGGCCGCGGCCCTCGACGATCGCATTCGCTGCACGGTCAGCGTGGCCTGCCTAACCCGCTACCAAGATCTGCTCGCCGCCGGAAGCATCAATTTCCACGGCATCTATTATTTCGTACCCGCCGTGCTCAAAGAACAGATCGACACCGAGGCCATCTGCGGCCTCATCGCCCCGCGAGCGCATCTGACCCTTTCCGGAGGACGCGACATCGGTTCGCC
>CAZVZX010000001.1:1608-18151 GCA_964631235.1 uncultured Planctomycetaceae bacterium
GTCGGGTGTCAGAACGATCAACGACTTCGAGGAACGGCTGTACGCCTTGTTCGGCCGGCCGAAGCACTACCGCGGCATCGTGTACGATGAAGTCGGCCATGCCTACACGCCCGAGATGTGGCGCGAAACGATCGACTTCCTCCGCATCCATCTGCGTGATGCGTCCCCCGATCAGTCGTCAAAGTAGCACCCCGACCAAGCCGATCGACGATACGCCCGATCGATCTTGATCCGACGGATCGAGCCGATCGTTCCTTCCCGACCGATTCGCGCGCCGTTGTGCAAGCGCGCGCCCCCCTTCGGCCCGACGCCAACGCACGCACATCGGCCCGGCAGCGCAACGACAATTCGGTCGGCCGTCAAGATCAGCCGTTCTTCTTGGCGAAGTCGAGCATGAAGTCGCGGAGCAGTCGCACGCCTTCGATCGGCATGGCATTGTAGATCGACGCCCGGCAGCCGCCCACCGAGCGATGGCCCTTCAACTCGGCCAGGCCTTGTTCGCGTGCCTGCTTGAGGAACGGTTCATCGAGTTCGGGCTTGGCCAACCGGAAGGCCACATTCATCAGCGACCGGCTCTCCTTCTCGGCATGTCCTTGGTAGAAGCCGGCCGACTGATCGAGGGCGTCGTAGAGCATTTGAGCCTTTTGACGATTGATTTCGGCCATCTTCTCAAGGCCGCCGATCGTGTTGAGCAACCAATCGGTCACCAACTTGACCATGTAAATACAGAACGTCGGCGGCGTGTTGTAAAGCGACCGCTCCTTCGCCATCACCTTGTAGCTGAGCATGTTCGGCAGATCGTCGGGCGCTCGCTCCACCAAATCGTTGCGAATAATCACAACGGTAACGCCCGCGGGCCCGGCGTTCTTCTGCGCGCAGGCGTAGTAGATGCCGTACTTGGAGATATCGACGGGCCGGCAAAGGAAATCAGACGAGGCATCGCAAACCAGCGGCGCCTCGCTTTGCGGCTCAGACTGGATTTGGATTCCCTGGATGGTTTCGTTCGAGGTGATGTGCAAGTACGCGGCGCCGGCGGTGAGCTTCAGCTCCGACATCTTGGGCATGCGATTGTAGTTGCCCTCTTTTCCGTCCCACGCGACATTGACGGCCCCCTGGGTTTTGGCTTGGCCTGCCGCCGTCTTTCCCCAGGTGCCGGCCTGAACGTAGTCGGCCGTCTTGCCGGAATTGCGGAGGAAGTTCATCGGGATCATCGCAAACTGAAGCTGCGCGCCCCCCTGCAAGAACAGCACCGAATAGTCGCCGGGGATCTTCAAGAGCGTGCGCAGATTGGCTTCTGCCGACGCAATGATTTCTTCGAACTTCTTCGAGCGATGACTGATTTCCAAAATCGACATGCCCGTGCCGGGAAGCGCCAGCAAGTCGCGTTGTGCTTCTTCCAAGGCGGGCAACGGAAGCATCGCCGGACCGGGTGAAAAGTTGTAGATGCGTTTCTCCATCGAACACCCCCAAGATCGGTTCGGAATCGACAATAAACTCAATAGGCCGCCCGACAGCCCTCGAACGACGACGCTCTCGCTACCCCGGGGCCGCGACGGTTTCACCGCAGCGGTGCCCGCTGGTGCCCCTAAACTGCTCAAGAACCGTCCCGCCGGGCGATTCCAAGCCCGCCTCTCGCAACACCAATTCGGCGAGGCACAACGCGTCGGCGCGGAGCAACCGATTCATGCGGCGGTGCGACCCGGCGGGCGGTACCGCGGACTCGCCGTTAGTCTAACGCGGTCATGCCATTCTGGGCAGGGGGTAGTCGGTTCCGCCCCCGCGGCAAGACAAATAACCAAAGAGGCTCCGCCACACACCGGCGGTTGCGTCAGAGAACAACCGCAAAGGGACACAACGCGAGCAAACCCTCGCGTCTATGGCCGCGTGCCGCTATCCGTCCCGGCCGATGAACCTTCGCCGCCTCCGTGCGGCGCCGAGATCGTAATCTGAACCGGCACTTCAAGCCGCGATTCCTTTCCGGCATCGGTGCGAACGAGCAAGCGCGCGTTGACGATGCCCGTCGTCGTCGATCCGGTGAACGTCACGCCGATGATGTGCAGCGACTTCGATTCCGCCGAAGGGGCGGCCCGAACGCGCGGATCGTCGGCAACGATCTCGACAATGCGAAACGGCTCACGCCCCTGCACGACCATCTGCCGCGTTACCGGCGCCCCGGTTTCCGTAGCCATCATCAGCACCGAAGGGCGCACGCTAATTGCCGAACCGACGATTCCCTCGACCGGCACCGGCACCCGCGCGGTCGATGCCTGGTAGTCGTTGGTCACCAAAACCAAGTGGTCCTGAATATATCCGGCAGGCGCCTCCGGCTTCAGTCTGGCGGTCAAATCGTACTTGATGCCTGCCGGGCCTCGCTCCGTCTCCACGATTTCGGCCGTTAAATGCGGATTGGCCGACTCGACCCGAAGCACCTGCCAGTCGGGACGGCCGGCATAGCTGATTCGCGCCTTCTGAACCGCCCCGATTCCCGCAGCGACCGTGCCGAAGTTGATTACCCCGGGCTGAACGACGACATCGCCGCGAATGTACACATACACATGCAACTGAACCTCTGCCGGAAACGGGCGGTCGAGCGTCACGGTCAGCGTGGCGTCCTTGCGTCCGAGAAAGCTCCGGGTATCGATCATCGCGCGAATCGCCGACTTTTCCCAGGTTTTCAACGAGTCTTTTAGAATCTTCGGCTGAGTGCAACCGCAACTCGATCGCACCGATGCGATATGCACATCCTCTTCGTAGATGTTCTGTACGACGAAATCGAACTCCGCCTTTGCCCCGCGAGCCACCACTCCGAAATCGTGGCTGGTAACGGCGAACATCTTCACCGCCCACTCCTGAGCGGCCGCCCCCTGGCAAACCGACCAAATCGCGAAAGCGACCCATCCGTAAGTGCGAATCATAACGACAAACACCATCCTTTGGCGGCGAGGCGAACGAACCGATGGGAGCGTTCAAACTTCATCGACACGACGGGAATCCGTAAACCGCGATACCGACCGCCTGTTGATCAAAGTGGAAATCGTCGACCGTCTGCCCCGCGGCATTACTCAATCGCACGCCATCCCACCGAATCCCCAAAAACGGGAAAACAAGGAAAGCAGTTCCAACGGAAATTGCGCACAGAGCCGCTTCGCTGTGCAGGCACACTCTTCCGCAATCGGGGCAGACCGATCTCGGGGACGACGCAGCAGTCGTCATCGGGCGACTCGGCACGCGCGGCCCCCCGTGATGTGCTTTCCTTTTTCCCGCTTCAACTCGAATGATACACCCTATCGGGCCGCGCCGACAACCGAGCAAGCGAAATCCACCCCATCGACCGCCGTCTTGCCGTAGAAATCGCAGCCGGCATGTTCCTTGAGCAATTCGCTGGCGGCCGCGCCGCCGACCATGACCCGAACGCGGTCGCGGTGCCCCGACTTCTTGATCTCTTCCATGGTGTTGACGACCGATTTGAAGCAGGTGGTCAGCAAGACACTCATGCCCACCACATCGGGCCGATGTTCGGCAATGGCTTCAACGAATCGTTGCGGCGGAACATCGACGCCCAAATCAACCACCTCGAAACCGACGCCGCGGAGCATCATAATCACGATATCTTTGCCGATGTCATGCACGTCATGCTGCACCGAGCCGATGACCACCTTGCCAATGGTGCGTTGCGATTCGGCCTGCGACAGTAGCGGCGCCAACTCGGTCATGATGCTCTTCATCACCATGCCGCCGAACATCAACTCGGGAATGAAGCACTCGCCTCGCTGAAACCGTTCACCCAGCGCAGCCATGCCGCGATTGCATTCGGTGATGATCTCCGTCGCCGAAGCGCCCGACGCAACCATCGCCTTGATGCAGTCGCGCACTTGATCTTCGCGGCATTGAGCCAGGGCATCAGCCAACGTCACTTGGTCGCTCATGTTGATTTCCTCGACAGGTCAATAAAGGCCATACCGACGACGAAGCAGCGCAGCGGCCGCGGGCCGCAGGGTACGTTGCCGGCGCGAACAACCGCTTCGCCGAACGGAGTGAATTCCGTCCGCGCGATCGTCCGTTTTCTACGTTCCGGTTCAGAACGAAAGCAGACACTGCCAGATGTAGGTGTAGGCCATCGAATCGAGATCCTCCCAAACGCGACGAACCAAATCGGCGTCGCCCTCGATCTTCGGCCATTCGCGCGAAATCACTTCCCAAGGCAGACAGACGCCCGGTGCGATCGGCTGCCGGGATTCAACGGGTTGGTCGGCGGGTTCAATATTCGGCATTGTTCAATACTCCCCGTAGCGTCGGGCGGCGTCGGTCATGGCGCGAACGTTCTCCACCCGAGTGTCGTCTTGCATGATGGCGCTGGCATCAACAATGTAGCCGCCGTCGCGGCCGATTGTTTCGATCAACTTCTTGACGTATTCCGCCACGTCGTCCGGTTGGCCGAAGGCCAGCAAATCGTTGGGCACGCCCCCGCTGATGCAGAACTTGCCTCCCAGTGCTCGATGCACCTCGAAGGGATCGCCGCGATCGATGTGATAGACAATGCTGCCTTCGGGCAACTGGGCAATATACTTCAGATTGGCGTTCCATTCGCCTTCGGCGTAAAACAACGTCTGAATGCCGCGGGCCCAGAGGCCCTCGATAATCTGCCGCAGCGTCGGCCAATAGAATTTGGCAAATTGATCCGGCGAAAGAAACGGCACGCAACCGCGATGCATCCACAGTCCGACGGGCAAGTTGCGCTGCGGATCGGCCCCGCTGGCGGCGATGTGCAGCAAATGGGGTGTCAGCGCCTCGCACGCCGCCAGCACCTTTTGCGGCTGACGAAACATATCCATGCACAACCCGCGATACCCGCGCAGCTTGTCGGCAATAATGTCGAATGGGGCCTTGAGGATCCCGCTTAGGGCCGACGGCGTGCCCGACTCGTGCCGCAGCCGGGCGATCTGGTCGCCGAAGGCCTGAAAGTAGCTCAGCATGGCCATCGAACCGCGAACAAACGAAAGATTGTTGCGGTACGATGTGGTTTCGCCTCGGGCCCGAACCTCGGTCGTCACGCGCGGCAGCCAAACGTTGTACAAATAGCCGGTCGGATCAGCGATCAACTCATCGTATTCTTCCGGCCGCATGTGCGATTGATCGTCCGGCGGCTCGAGATACTGAAACGGCGTGTCGGGCGGAATTTCGATGCCGGGACAAGCGTAGTACTTAATGCCGATCGCCTTGACCAACCCGGTCCACACGTAAACCATGTTGGGAACGACCGCGTCCCAATCGAACTCCGCCGCACACTTCCGCGCGGCCGCGAACGCCTTCTGGTAATCGTGCGTTACCTCTTGAATCGTATAACCGGCGTACTTCGCGGTGAATTCGGCCACGAACGGGCGAATCGGCACGCGATCGGGCTTCTCGCGCCGCATGGCCTTTACATACCGGGTCAACCGCTGCTGGTACAATTGCTCGATGGCTTCGTTCATGCGACGCATCCCCCGGTGCGAACGGCGATGAATGACGTTTGGATAGATGAATGACGTTTGGATGATTGCCGCGAAACTAACGAGAATAGGTTCCGTTCAAATTGCAACAACCAACGCTCCGGTCAAATCGGTCTCCCGCCGACCGGCAACACAGCCGACAACACAGCAGCTCGGCGTCAACGGACGATCGATTCGATCGGTCGCCAGTATGGCAAACTGGCGATGCGATGTCAATTTCGCGCAATTCGACCGTTGGTTGGCATCAGCGCTCGTGACGCAAGGCCGAACCTCGGTTGCTTCACACGACCTCGCCGACCGAAAACCAATCGTCCGAACCGGAACAAGATCGCAAGGGCTGAAGACCGTCCGAATCAAAACGTCGCGTCGAACCGAACATCGCGCCGGCCAGAGGATCGGTCGGCCCCGCGTTTCTCGCTTCCTGACGCTGGAGGGTTGAATCCCTTCAAGAAACGCGGCCGACGGCGAGTCGCTGGAAAAAACCTGATATGTCAGTCGGGTCACCACCGCGCAACACTCGACGTAGATGTTGACCATGCACCCGGGCGGTCGGTCCCGCGCAAGCCCCGCCGAAAGCCGGCCTCGCCGCGCGGAAGAAAACGCCTTGGGCACCCTGTGTCGAGTGAGTTCCCCGAAATCCCGGGAAGCCCCGCCCGAGTCGGCACACTGATTCTGGAACGAACTCTTGGCAACAGGGTGTCCGACCCGCGAAACGGTTGCCTGACGCCCTATTTCCGACGCCCAATTCCCGAGGGTCGCACCGAGCGATTTGCAACGAAAGCCGTTCCTTCACAACACCTTAAGTACAGGAGAGCGTTCTTCCAAACAGCCCCCCAACTCTTGAGCATCGCGAGAACGCCTTGTTCGCAACGACATTACAAAAAGAGGGCCGAAATAAAAGCAGGTCTTATACTGTTGCCAGTCGCGTATTAGTTGATTACAATAGGATGTCTGCCTCGGTAAGCCTATGCTCGAGCGACAGTTGCATTGGTTGCCGATGACGTCGGACCGCGATGCCGCACGAGCGATTTGCATCTCCGGCTCGGTCGTGCAACGACTGACTGCACCGCCGCGCGGCTCGTCATTTGATAGCCGACAAGAGCGATACGTTCCAAACGCGGTCGCGCCCACAGCGGCGTGACGCGATGACCCCGGACGAAAAGTTCCTGCTTGCCCAGAAGCGGCGGAAAGAGACGACGGACGCGGCCATGGCGGCGTTCATCCTCTGAATAGCCCGGGGCTTAGACCATCGCGGCTCCGTCTTTCGCTCGGTGTCGTCGAGTGTTCAGCCGGTGCCGGCGCCGACGTTGCTCGCGGCATTCAGCGACAAGACGGCATTCGGTTGAACCACGTCGTAGGGACCGCTCGGGCCAAACAACAACGCCGCAAGCCAACTGGCGTCAAGCGGCCCGAAGGCGGCAAGCGTCCTTCGACGAGTTCGCCCATGGGAGCGTTCTCCCGCGCGAGAGCGCTGCGGCCGGCTCGCGATGGACTGGGGAAGTGACCGCTCACGGTGCGGTCGCATAAAATGAACTGATGGTTTTTGTTTCAAGCACTCGTGGGATTGAGACGCGAACGTGAGCACACCGTTGCATCCGCCGGCCCAAGGAATGTATGACCCCGCACTCGAGCACGATGCCTGCGGCATCGGGGCGATTGTCAACATTTCGGGCCGCCGTGAACACAAGATCATTGAATACGGCAAGCAGGTTTTGTTGAACTTGATGCACCGCGGCGCCGCCGGTGCCGACGAATGTACCGGCGACGGTGCGGGCATGATGATTCAAATCCCGCATCGTTTCTTCCAGGAAGAGGTCGAGTCGCTCGGTTTCGCGCTTCCGCCGGCGGGAAAGTACGGTGTGGCGATGGTCTTTCTGCCGCGCGACAACCAGTCGCGGGCGCGGTGCGAAGCGATTTTCGATGCCAAGATCTCCGAAGAAGGAATGACGCTGCTCGGCTGGCGCGACGTGCCCACCGACAACTCGTCGCTCGGCGAGATCGCCCGGCAAAGCGAGCCGGTGGTGCGGCAGGCGTTCATCGACGGCGGGCCTTGGTCCGACCTCGCCCTGGAACGGCGTCTGTACGTCGCGCGAAAGCGGATTGAAAAGTCGGTGAGCGAACAACTCGGCCCGCACGCCGACTGGTTCTACGTCTGCACGATGTCTTCGCGGACGATTTGCTACAAGGGCATGTTTCTGGCGCCGCAATTGTTTGCGTACTATCCCGACTTGGCCGATTTGCGGACGGAAACGGCGTTGGCCGTCGTTCATCAACGGTACAGCACCAACACGTTCCCGAGTTGGCGGTTGGCTCAGCCGTTCCGCATGGTGGCCCACAACGGCGAGATCAATACCCTTCGGGGGAACATCAATCGGCTTCGCGGCAACGAGAACTCGATGAAATGCCCATCGCTGACCGAACGGATGGACGATCTGTTCCCCGTGGTTCAGCCCGGCGGGAGCGACTCGGCGGCGTTCGACAATTGCATGGAGCTTTTGGTTCATGCCGGTCGCAGCGCGCCGCACGCCCTGATGATGATGATTCCGGAAGCGTTCGGTCCGGCCTATCACATTTCCACCGACAAGCGTGCCTTTTACGAGTATCACGCGGCCATCATGGAGCCGTGGGACGGCCCGGCGGCCATGGTGTTCACCGACGGCCGGCTGGTCGGGGGCACGCTCGATCGCAATGGATTGCGGCCGTGCCGCTATGTGGTAACCACCGACGGGCTGGTGGTGCTCGCCAGCGAAGTCGGGGTGGTGTGGTTCCCGCCCGAGCAGATTCTGCAAAAAGGCCGTCTTCAGCCCGGACGCATGTTCCTGGTTGATACAGTGGAAGGCCGAATCATCACCGATAACGAAATCAAGGGCAAGATCGTTCGCCGCCGACCCTATCGCCGCTGGTTGGAGGAGAACCGCATCGAGCTGCGGGGACTGTTCCAGCCGTCGCGCCCGGCGGCAAGCGATCCGCAGACGATTCATCAGCGGCTTCGGGCATTCGGCTACACGCGAGAAGAGTTGGAAATGGTGGTCGGCGTAATGGCCGAGTCGGGACAAGAGCCGGTCGGCTCGATGGGAACCGACACGCCGTTGGCCGTTCTTTCGAGCCGGCCGAAGCTGTTATTCAATTACTTCAAGCAGCTTTTCGCGCAAGTAACCAATCCGCCGATCGATCCCTTGCGGGAAGGGTTGGTCATGTCGCTCATGTCGTTTGCCGGCAAGCAGCGGAATCTGCTCGACGAGTCGCCGGAACACTGCCGTCAACTCCGGTTGCCGCACCCGATCTTGACGACCGACGACATGGAACGGTTGCGCACCGCCGCGCGGGCCGACTTCAAAGTGGCAACCCTGCCGATCCTGTTCGATGCAACGTCGCCTGAGCCGGGGGAGGCCCTGCGAAAAGCGCTTGATGATCTGGTCGATCAGGCCGAGGCGGTTATTCGCGACGGCGCTTCGTTGTTGATTCTCAGCGATCGAGATGTCGGGCCGCGGCGCGCCGCCATTCCCTCGCTGCTGGCCACGGCCGCCGTGCATCACGGCTTGTTGCAGCGGCGGTTGCGCAGCGAGGCGGGCATTGTGGTCGAAAGCGGCGAACCCCGCGAAGTGCAACACTTCTGCCTGTTGATCAGCTACGGCGCCAATGCGATCAATCCCTATTTGGCGTTCGAAGCCGTAATGAAGCTGCACCGCGAGGGCGATCTTCCGCAGAATATCCCCATCGAACAATTGATCGACCGCTTTATCACGGCCGCCAAGAAGGGCATCCTCAAGACGATGTCGAAGATGGGGATTTCCACGATCCGCAGCTACTTTGCCGCTCAGCAATTCGAGGCGGTGGGTTTGAGCCGCGAGGTCGTCGATCGCTACTTCTGCGGAACCGCGTCGAGGATCGAAGGAGCCGACCTGAATGTGTTGGCCTCCGAGGCCCTCGCGCGGCATCGCGCCGGCTTCTCTCCGCGCCAACCCGGCGAGCTGGAGCTCGATTTCGGCGGAGAATACCATTACCGACTCGACGGCGAGTCGCATCTTTGGAATCCGACGACGGTCACGCGGCTGCAACATGCCGTGATGTACAACGACCCGAATGCCTACGCCGAGTACTCTCGGGCCGTCAACGAGCAATCGCGCGAACTGTGCACGCTTCGCGGGCTGTTCGAGTTTCGCGGCGGAACGCCGATTCCCATCGAGGAAGTCGAACCGGCCTCCGAAATCGTCAAGCGATTTTACACCGGGGCGATGTCTCACGGTTCGATCAGCAAGGAAGCGCACGAGGCCTTGGCAATTGCCATGAATCGGCTCGGCGCCAACGCCAACACCGGCGAGGGCGGCGAAGACCCGGCCCGATACGAACCGCTTCCCAACGGCGATTCGCTCAACTGCGGCATCAAACAGGTGGCCAGCGCGCGGTTCGGGGTGACGATCGAGTACCTGGCGAATGCCCGCATCCTGCAAATCAAAATGGCGCAAGGGGCCAAGCCGGGCGAGGGCGGGCAATTGCCCGGGCACAAGGTGACTGAGGAAATCGCCCGCTTGCGGCATTCGACGCCGGGGGTTTCGCTCATCTCGCCGCCGCCGCACCACGACATCTACTCGATCGAAGACTTGGCCCAACTGATCTTCGATTTGAAGTGCGCGAATCCCGACGCCAAGGTGTCGGTCAAGCTGGTGTCGGAAGTCGGAGTCGGCACCGTCGCTGCCGGAGTCGCCAAAGGAAATGCCGACGAGGTGTTGATCAGCGGTCATGACGGCGGCACCGGGGCCAGTCCGCTAAGCTCGATCAAGTACGCCGGCACCCCCTGGGAGCTCGGTTTGGCCGAGACGCAGCAAACGCTGGTGCTCAACGGGCTGCGCGACCGCATCGTCGTGCAATGCGACGGGCAAATGAAGACGGGGCGCGACGTCGTCATCGGAGCCTTATTGGGAGCGGAGCGATTCGGCTTCGGCACCTCGGCGCTGGTCGCCTTGGGCTGCCTGCTGATGCGCAAGTGCCATTTGGGCACCTGCCCGGTGGGCATTGCCACCCAGCGTCCCGACTTGCGCGCCAAGTTCGGCGGCAAGCCCGACTTCATCGTGCGATTCCTCATGTTCGTCGCCGAAGAAGTCCGTCAGATCATGGCGCAACTGGGATTTCGCCGATTCGAGGAGATGGTCGGCCGCGTCGAGTTTCTCAGCGTCCGCAAGGCGGTGGATCACTGGAAAGCCAAAGGGCTCGACTTCAGTCGCGTTCTGCAACCGCCCGATCGTTCCAACGGTTGTGCGCTGCGGTGCGTTCGGCCGCAAACGAACCCGTTGGCCGACCATATCGACTGGCGAATCCTCCCGCTCGTATCGGAAGCGATCGAGCATCAAAAGCCGGTCCGTCTTTCGATGCCGATCAACAACACCAACCGCACGGTGGGCACGATCATCAGCCATCACATCACCAAACGCTATCGGTCGATCGGATTGCCCGACGACACGATCAACATCACCTTCGTCGGCTCGGCCGGCCAGAGTTTCGGCGCGTTCGCCTGCCGCGGCATGACGCTTCAACTGATCGGCGATGCCAACGACTACCTGGGCAAGGGGCTTTCCGGCGGGCGGATCATCGTCCGCGTGCCGCCGGGAACATCCTTCGACCCGGCCGAGAACATCATTGTCGGCAATACGCTCCTCTACGGCGCGACGGCGGGCGAGGTCTTTATCAACGGCGTTGCCGGCGAACGGTTCGCCGTGCGCAATAGCGGAGTGACCGCCGTCGTCGAAGGCGTGGGCGACCACGGATGCGAATACATGACCGGCGGAACGGTCGTCGTGTTGGGAAAAACCGGACGAAACTTCGCCGCCGGCATGAGCGGCGGTGTGGCCTACGTCCTCGACGAGGCTCAACTGTTCGACACGCTCTGCAATCTCGACATGGTCGATCTCGAAGCGATTTGGCAACCGGAAGACTTGGAAACGCTGCATCAACTGATTGCCAGACATTTCCAGTTCACCGGCAGCCGACAGGCCGAGCGAATCCTCAATAATTGGCGCGACCTTTCGGGTCGGTTCGTAAAGGTCATGCCGATCGACTACCGCAAGGCCCTCGAAAAAATGCGCGAGCGAGAACACCATGCGGCCGAGCACACCCCGGCCACCGAGGAAGTGTTCGTCGCCAAGCCGTAGCGCGGCGACGGTCGGCGGAAGAAGGAGCGACCGCGGCGGGCGACCTTATCCGCCGGTGAGCACAAGCGTTCAAGTATGATGAGATTGGGAATCAACCATGGCCAAGCCCACTGGTTTTATCGAGTTTCAACGTGTTGAAGTTCCGCACCGCCCCATCGAAGAGCGGATTCGGGATTGGTATGAAGTCGATCGGCCCTTGGCGGCGCGGGTGCTCAACGAGCAGGCGGCACGCTGCATGGATTGTGGCATTCCGTTCTGCCATGCGGCCGGATGCCCCGTCAAAAACCGCATTCCGGAATTCAACGATTTGGTCTATCGCGGCAAGTGGCGCGAAGCGGCAGACAACTTGCACTCGACGAACAACTTTCCGGAAATCACCGGCCGCGTGTGCCCGGCACCGTGCGAGGCGGCCTGCACGCTCGCCTACAACGATCTGGCAGTGAACATCAAACAGATCGAATATCAAATTGCCGAACGCGCGTTTGCCGCCGGGTGGGTCGAGCCGTTGCGCCCCCGGCAACGGACAGGGCGTCGCGTGGCCATCGTCGGCTCGGGCCCTGCGGGCTTAGCAGCCGCACAGCAGCTCGGCCGCTTGGGCCACGAGGTGATCGTCTTCGAGAAAGACGACCGCCTCGGCGGGCTGCTGCGATACGGCATCCCCGATTTCAAGCTGGAAAAGCACATCATCGACCGCCGTCTGGAGCAGATGGTGGCCGAAGGAGTCAAGTTCGAACCCGGCGTCGAAGTCGGCGTCGATCTGCCGGCCGACCGCCTGCGAAGCGATTTCGACGCCGTGCTGTTGACGATGGGCGCAGGCCAACCGCGGCCGCTGAATGTGCCGGGGGCGGAGCTTCGCGGCGTTCACTTCGCCATGGAGTTCCTCTCTCGCCAAAACCGGATCAACGCCGGCGATTCTCTTGGCGACGGAGATGCCTCGCTTTCGGCGCGAGGAAAAGACGTGATTGTCGTCGGCGGAGGCGACACGGGAAGCGACTGCGTAGGCACATCCATTCGACAAGGCGCGCGCAGCGTCACCCAATTGGAAATCCTTCCCAAGCCGCCGGAAGGCAAAAACCCGGAAACTCCTTGGCCGTTTTGGCCGCGAATCATGCGCACCAGTTCCTCACATGAAGAAGGTTGCGTGCGACGCTGGAGTGCTCTGACGACCCATTTGACGGGCGAAAACGGCGAAGTTCGCCAATTGCACGGCGTCGAAGTCGAGTGGCGGCCCGGCCCTCGCGGACCGGAAATGGTGAAGCTGCCCGGCACGGAGTTCACCTATCCGGCCCAATTGGTGCTGATCGCCATGGGCTTCTTGCACGTGGTGCATAAGCCGTTGATCGAGCAGCTCGGTTGCGAGTTGGATCAGCGCGGCAACGTGTCGGTCAAGCGCTGGATGACCAGCGTGCCGGGGGTATTTGCCGCCGGCGATACGGCCCGCGGGGCGTCGCTCGTGGTTCACGCCATCAATCACGGCCGTCTTGCCGCCGAAGCGTGCCACCAGTGGCTGGCCGGAAAATAACCGAACGGCCGAGCGGCGACGGATCGGTGCAACCCAATGTTGGCCGATCGCTCAATAACCGCTGATCCCCGGCCGATCGTTCCGAACCGATCGTCGCCATCGGTTGGCGGCCTTATGTGGCCGACCCGGTTTGGGCGGATTGACCGCCGCTGCGCTGCCAGTACACCTCGACTCCGTTATTCAGCCGCCGCCCGAGAACAAAGAGCAGATCGCTCAGCCGATTCAAATAGCGGATGATCGAGGCCGACGCCTCGAATGCAACCAGCACACGTTCCGCGCGACGACATATCGCCCGCGCGCAATGAGTAGCCGCCGCCGGCGGATTACCGCCGGGAAGGATGAACCGCGTTAGCGGCGGGTTATCGGCATCGATGCGGTCGATTTGCGATTCGAGCCATGCGACCCGCGCACCTTCCGCGTCGAACGGTTGGGCCGACATCACCGCAAAACCGATTTCGAACAGATCGTTTTGGATCGGACGCAGAATCTCTTCCGACGAGAGTGCGGCCGCCCAACCGAGAAAGCTATTCAGCTCGTCGAGCACGCCGACCACCTCGAAAACATCGTCCGACTTCCGACGCCGTCCCCAGAGAAGCGTTGCCGCAAAGCCTTCGTCGCCGCCGCGCGTATAGACTTTTCCCATGCCTTCGTTGCCCGTTGGGTGTCGAATAACGACCTTAAATCGCCCGTTGAAAAAGTCGTTCCTGCATTCGCGGCCGTGTGCCATTTCCGCAGAATTCGCAGGCCGAATCCCTGGAAATCGCGTTTATCAACGGGCTGCTAACCGCCAATCAACGGCGCACGATTCGGGCACGCCGGCCGACACAGAGACTGCCGCGCACGTTGTACGGCACGCAGATTCGCCGATCGGCACGCGAACCGACCGACGGATTGCCGGACGCAAAGGCCGCAAAAAAACATGCCTGCCGCCAGCCGGCGCGAAACGCGCCCCTGGGCCGAACTGCGCCCCAAACCGGGCTCATTTCGGTCATCCCCTTGGCGCTTCCCTCGAACGCCGAACCGCGGATATTCTACGCGCGGCGGGTAGAAAAAGCGATGCCCTCGATCTCCACCAGTAGATCGGGACGGCAGACATCGGCGACGGCGTAAATAATGGGTACTTCGCCCAGCCGCTTCTCGCAAATCGCGCGGGTCGCCTGATAATCCTCTTGCCGCTTGATATACACCCGCACGAGGGCCAAGTCGCTCAATTCGGACCCGCATCCGGAAAACCCGTAACGAGCATAGTTGTCCGGGGCGATCAGCGCGGCGATGTTATCGAGCGTTTGCTCGGTCTGACGTTCCACGTCGTTCAAGTGGCGCGTTTCGGAATTCGTAATGCTCGCCGTTCCCGAAACGAACGTGGCCACGTATTTCGGGCCGATCACTCCCATGGCCCGCGCAAACTTCGGGCTTTGCGGCCCATACCGCAATTCGTAGTCGCACGCAGCGGTTTGAACGGGATTCTCCAGCGGAAGCAGGCGAATGTCGCGCCGTTGCGTCTCGAACGCGATCAGGCTGAGCACGAGATTCTTCCCCTCGGTGCCGATGCCCGTGCTGGCCGGATAAACGGGGCTCTGCCACCCGTCAGGCAAAAGCCCGTTGCCGAATTTCACATCGCGGTAGAAGTCGGTCCGCGCGCGATTCAGCTCTATGTAGCGCTGCGTGTCGGCCTCCGGACCGGTGATGTCGCCCAAATACAGCCACGTGCGAATCGTTTGGTCGTAGCGGAACCCTCTTAGGGCCAGCGCGTCGGCCGCCGCGGCGAACACGTGCGTGCTCCGATCGTAGAGGCTGCCGAATGACGAGTGCAGCGCGATGTTCGCCAAATGCACCCAAGTAATCCCGTCGTGGCGGGTAACGACCATTCGTTCGCCCAGCCGCTCGACCGAAAGGTCGTCGGACGAACCACCGACGCCCATCGCCTCGATGGCCACCAGTTTTCCGTCGCAAGGCGGCTGCATGATGAACGTTGTGGCGGGCAGATCCGGACCGTAGAACTCACGGATCAGTTCGCGGCACTGTTCCATCTGCGCCAAGTCTCGCATGAACACGGCCTGCTGGACGATTCGACCGTGCGTGCCTTCCTCGCGCACAACCGCTTCGATCGTTTTCAATGCGTCGTGCGTCTGCTCTTCGAGCGTTTCGCCCGTTCGCGGCGTAGCGGCGGCAAATACGTGCCGAATGCCGTTCGGTTCGAAAACGGAGTAACCTACGCCTGCGCTCGATTCGCGTCTGATCATGCGCTGCGTCCTTCAAAAGGCGGGAATGGTGTGGTAAGAACGCGAAGGTGGGATCCAACGATCCAGTCGCGGATGATAATTATATTACCGACCCGATCATCTTTTGTCGAGCCTATTTGCCCGAATTTTTTACGGTGCATTCGCATTCGGCCCTCGATTCTCCCGGCCTGCCGCCAGCCTCCGGCGGGCTCGCCGACGGCGTTGCACAATTCACTCGCCGCCAACCGCCGCCGAGCGCACACGGCCGCACTCCGACGCCCACTCTGCCGGCCGTTCTTTTCGCCAAGCGGTTGTCATCGCAGCCCGCGTTCCGATAATAGAGTTCAGTCAGGATAAACTTCGTTCAGGGCTATCGTCCGTGTTTCAGCTCGTCAGTCCCTTTCAACCCGCCGGCGACCAACCGCAGGCAATCGCGGCACTGACCGAAGGTCTGCGCGCCGGCCAGCGCTATCAAGTGTTGATGGGCGTCACCGGATCGGGCAAGACGTTCACCATGGCCAACGTGATCGCCAACGTCCAACGGCCCACGCTCGTTCTTTCGCACAACAAAACGCTGGCCGCGCAGCTCTATTCCGAATTCAAATCGTTCTTTCCGCGGAACGCCGTCCATTACTTCGTCAGCTACTACGACTACTACCAGCCCGAAGCCTACATTCCGCAGCGCGACATCTACATCGAAAAAGACGCTTCCATCAACCAGCAGATCGATCGGCTTCGCTTGGCCGCCACCAGCGCGCTGGTTAGTCGCCGCGATGTCATCATCGTGGCCAGCGTCTCTTGCATCTACGGCCTAGGCTCGCCCGAAGATTACCGGGCGATGATGGTCTCGCTGCAAGTCGGCGGCCGCGTCGATCGCGACGACGTGCTGCGGCGCCTCGTCGATATTCAGTATGAACGCAACGATTTGGAGCTGCAACCGGGCCGGTTCCGCGTCCGCGGCGACTGTGTCGAGGTGTGGCCCAGCTACGAGGAATTCGCCTTTCGGCTCGAGTTCTGGGGCGACGAAGTCGAGCAGCTTTCGCTGATCAATCCGCTGACAGGCGAGGCGATTGAACGACCGGAACAGGTGTTCATCTACCCGGCCAAACATTTCGTGCTGCCCGAGGAACGAATCGCCAACGCCGTCGATGAAATCCGCCGCGA
>CAZVZX010000001.1:18161-253447 GCA_964631235.1 uncultured Planctomycetaceae bacterium
CGGTTGAAGGAGCTTCGGGCCGCCGGCAAACTGCTCGAGGCCCAACGCCTCAGCGCACGCACGCGATTCGACATCGAGATGCTCTCCGAAGTCGGCTATTGCCCGGGCATCGAAAACTACAGCCGGCCGCTGTCGGGCCGTCCCCCGGGTTCGCCGCCCGACACGCTCTTCAGCTTCTTCCCGCCCGACTTCTTGCTGTTTGTCGATGAATCGCACGTCACCGTGCCGCAAATCCGCGGCATGTATGCCGGCGACCACAACCGCAAGGTTACGCTGGTCGAACACGGATTCCGCCTGCCCAGCGCGCTGGACAACCGCCCGCTGCGATTCGAAGAGTGGGAGGCGAAAATCGGGCAAGCGATCTTCGTTTCGGCAACGCCCGGGCCGTACGAGCTGGAGAAGACGGGCGGAAAATGCGTCGAACAAGTGATCCGGCCGACCGGCCTGCTCGACCCGCTCATCGAACTGGCTCCGGCCCGCAGCCAAGTGCCGCATTTGGTCGAACAGATCCGCCAACGCGCCGCTGCCGGCGAACGGGTGTTGGTGACCACGCTGACCAAACGGCTCGCCGAAGACCTTTCCACCTATTTGAAACAACAAAATATCCGCTGCAAATGGCTCCACAGCGACCTCGATGCCTTCGAACGAGTCGAAATCCTGCGCGACTTGCGGCAAGGGGAGTTCGACGTAGTGGTGGGTGTCAACCTGCTGCGCGAAGGGCTCGACCTTCCCGAGGTGTCGCTGGTGGCCATTCTTGACGCCGACAAAGAGGGCTTTCTCCGCAGCGAAACCTCGTTGATGCAAACGATCGGTCGATCGGCGCGAAACGTCAACGCCAAGGTGATCCTCTATGCCGATCAAGTTACGGCCTCGATGCAGCGTGCCATCGAAGAAACCCAACGCCGCCGCGCGCTGCAAGAGGAATACAACCGTCGGCACGGCATCACGCCCGAAACCATTCGCAAGAGCATTCGCGCCGGAATTGAAGCCGAAGCCGCAGCCCACGCTCAGGCCAACGCGGCGGCCGGCAGAAAGGATGAGTCGCGCTACATCACCGAGGAATACCTCGATGAACTTGAACGCGAAATGTACGAGGCGGCCGAATCGCTCGAATTCGAGCGGGCTGCTGCGCTGCGCGACCGAATCGTGCAGCTTCGAAAGCAACTGGGAAAACCGTTGGACGAGGCCGAGATCGAGCAAGCCACACGGCAGCGACGCGGCAAGAACCGGCGGCAATCGGCACGCGCCAACCGCACCGGCTTAGGCCCGGTGCCCAAGCCCAAAAAGACGGTCTGACCGCCGGTGCGTCGAAAATGCGACGAAGCGGCGGTTCGTCGCATTCGCTTTTCTTTCCCAAAAGAACCGCGTCGCTATTGGCGATTCTGCCCGCTCTTTCAACGTCTTTTCGCCGCGAACGGCACATCCGCCTGCCTCAAGCCAAGACATTCCCCAGTGCGAACGCCGCATGTCGAAACCGGGCAGCCAGATGCCGCGCACGTTCCCTCCGCGCGCAAAAAACAAGCATCACCCTCCCAGATCGAAGGATGATGCTTGCCGAGATGATCTTCGCTTAGCCGCGTGCTGCGCACGTCGAAAAGGGCCGTCGAGGCAGCCCTTCATCCTCGATCGCCGACGCACGGGCGTTGTTCGAGTCGGTTCGTCGAGCGAAGCAACGCTTACGAAGCGATCGCGTTGCCGAAACCGCACTCGTTACTATTCTGCGCGGGCTGCGTTACTACTTGGTTTCGCCCGGGGCCGCCGGCTTCTCGTCAGCCGGTTTATCAGACGAGGCATCGGCGGGCTTGTCGGTCGATTTATCGACAGCGGGCTTTTCGGGCGGCTTGGCCGGGGCCTTCGCCTGGCCGCCGCAACCAATCGCGAAACCAAGAGTGAGGCACATCAACAGGGCGACGAACTTCTTCATCGGACCACCTTTCAAAAAAAGTGAGGCAAGGCTCAATCCTCGGAGGAAACTCTCCCCCGAATTCCTTGTCATCGTAAAGCACCGCGCGGGAAAGCGAAAGCCGGGCATCCCTGAAAGACCGGAACTTTCGATTCGGTCTTTGGGGCCGCTGCCCAGCGAATTCTGTCGCGGGGGCTAATTGAAAGAGCCCGTTGCTTCCCGTTTTATTCCCGGGCGGATAGAATTTTGAGAGTATTCTGAAAGAAAAGGCTACAGAATAGTCTTTCAGACGTAAGAAAAGCCCGTTGCAGGGCCCTACCCTTCGATCGGACCCGACTCTTCGGGAAAGTCGCGGGGAATCGTTTGCGCGGCTGGTCGGGGTTCGAATCGACCTGCTCGTTTTTGACGACTCGGCCGTAGCAGGGGTGGTTTTCCGGAATAGTTCCACATAATTGCGGAAGCGGCCGCGCGGGCAGAAAAGCGGCTCCGTTGCATGTTGTTCGCGTTTGAACCGCGTTCCGATTTTCGCAGTTTCATTTGGAGCGGCGGGAATAATTGGGGATCGAAGCGACTCTTCAATTGCAGGAAGACTATGTCGTCGCCCAGCCAGGATTCGGCAAAGCTCGTTGATGCGCACCTCGCCGAAGTGTACCGCTACGCGTTTCGGCTCAGCGGCACACCATGGGATGCAGAGGAGCTTACTCAACAGGTCTTTCTGATCGCGATCGAGAACCTCGGTCAGTTGCGCCACCCCGAGGCAGCACGATCTTGGCTATTCGCGATCTTGCGCCATTGCTTTTTGCGCGGCCAGCGGCGATGGCAGCCGCAACGGGCGACCGACATGGATATCGATTTGACCCATTGGGCCGAGGAGATGCCCGAGGCCGAGGCGATCGACAGCGAATCGCTCCAAGCGGCTTTAAACAAACTGCCTGGAGAGTTTCGATTAGTGGTGTTGATGTATTACTTTGAGCAATGCTCTTATCGCGAAATCGCCGAAAAGCTCGCCCTGCCGATCGGCACGGTGATGAGCCGTTTGGCGCGTGGCAAAGCGGCATTGCGGAAGCTGCTGGCGGATGAATCGCCGGCGATAGCCAAGGTGTCGCATTGAACGGCTCTTCACGATTTGATCCGCTGGATTCGCACAAGCTCTCAACGTCAGCCGAGTTGCGAGCGGCGATCGAGACGCTGCCTTTGTCGGAGGACCGGTCTGACCCGGCGCTGATCGAGGCCGTTCATGCCCTGTCGCAAGATGAGCAATTGCGGGCGGCGTACCAGCGCATCGGCGATCTCGACCATCGTATTGCGGCAGTGATCCGCGATGTTCCGTTGCCCGACGGGCTGGCGAGCCGCGTTGCCGCAGCGGTTGCGTCGGCGTCTGCTCCGGCGCCGGTCGCCTCGGTTACTTCTGCGCCGTCGCCGCTTGTGCTCTCCGATCAGTCGCGTTCGATTCGCTCGCGGCGTTGGTGGCTGGTGGCTGGTTCGTGCGCGATCGTTGCTTCGATCGCGCTGTTGGTGATGGCACTAACCCATTGGAACGCCGATCCCACCTGGAATGCCGCGCAACTGGCGGAAGCCGCCGCACAATATTCCCTATCGGACGACAACGCCGACACAAAATGGCGAACCGATTCCCCGCCGAACGAGTATCCGTTCGGGCGCGGGGTGGTTTCACCCGCGGCCATTCGCTGGCGTTTGATCAGCGATTTCCTCGGGCAGACGGCGGTGGCCTACTCGCTGCCTTCAATCGGCGGACATCGAGCCACTCTATACGTCGCGCATGTGAATCTAAACAACACGATCGACACACCGCCCCGGCAGCCAGACTTCTCCACGGGGCGTTGCGCCGTCGCCGTCTGGCAGCGCGGCAGCGTTACCTATCTCTTGGTGGTGGTCGGCGATCAGCCGGTTTCGGCCTACCCCTGGTTCCTCGAACGGCCGACATCGCCGCTCACGTGACCCGTTGCTGCCGCTTCGTCGCCGATCCCGATTTCTTCCCGCCTCTTTTCGGCGCGACGATCGGCGACCAATGGCGGCCGCATTCGCAACCGAGCGAGACAAACCGTTCGGTTGACCGCCCTGCCGCTTAGCGCACTCTTCGTCGTTTGAGACTGTTCTTCGCTTCGCTGAATCGCCCCATCCAATGGCCTTGTCGAATATTTGTCTGTCATATCTTGGAATAGCACTCGGAATGCTCGCACAAAATATGAGCGAGAGGTGCCAATTGCTCGACAAGGCACCACCCACTTGTGAAAGCCGCCGCGGGCGCAACGACGCGGCTTTCTTGCGTGCAGTCTGTGTTTAAACCGCCTTCGGTCTTCGCGGTTTCATTGGGCGAATCGAGAGAGATGCCGCCGGAAACGATGATCTTCGGTGATCGACTGGCCCTACCGGGACCATTTGGCCGAACTGAACCGCGCCGACGAAAAGCGAGATGACGAGCCGCCGCTGCCTTCGGGAAAAGGCGGCATTGCTCGACGCGAAAAGAGTATCGCGCTGCCCGGAAAACCGGCCAAACCACACTGCCGCTAGAGTGAGACTGGTCCTGCGACAGAAGAAAAGGCGCCGGTGGGAGTCGAACCCACGAATGGCGGATTTGCAATCCGCTGCCTTAGCCACTTGGCTACGGCGCCGCGCATCAATGGTCCGAGCAATTGCGGCAGCAATCGCTCCTCGACCGCTTCAACTTAGGCAATATCTATCGGTCGGTCAAGCCCTCGCGGTTGATCTTTTTTCTCTGCCGCGAACACAAAGGAAGGATGGAAAAAACAGGAAACATCCACAGGTCGCCGCCCACCCAAAACTGCACAAAATCACTCACGGCGAACCATCGATCCTCTCAGGCCTCGGCCAAGCCTTGCGCTGCCCGTCAGCTCAGCCATCGAGAGACTCAGTCGCGCGAGAAGCAACTCGGCAACATTTCAGCCCAATAGAGTAGCAGGGAAAATCGCCCGACGTGGCAATTGGCGCAAGCGATGTAATGGGTTCGATGACGCGAGTTGTTTTGCCGGCTGGTCGTGTCGAGTCGTCGTTGGTCTGACGCGCTCCGTTGCGGCCGCGCTCTGTCACGTCCACCCTCATGGTCTCCGTCGCGGCCGTTTCGGCGGTTCTCGGCCACAAGGGAACACGGCTCTCCAGGGCTTCGGACGGCCGATTCGATTCCGAAAAAGAGAAACGTTCGTTTTGCTACAAACGTTGATAGAGAAACCGCGCACGGATGCGAATGAGCGCGAATCAATTTCGGCCGAAAACCGTTTCACCCCCGAGCCAAGACACCGAGTGAACACCAAAGCACACGAATCGACGCGGCAACCGATCGCTCGCCTGCCGCCATTGAATGCATATCAACTCAACCTGAATCGTCCCAAGCAATTGCGAATGCGGCCGCGCTCGCAACAACGCGGCCTTCTTGCGTGCAGTCCCGGTTGAAACCGCTTTCTCTCTTTCGCGGTCTTGTTTCGTTGCCTTCGACGGCGAGCCTGGACGACTGAGACGCGGCTCCAGCCAAGGGTTTGCATCGCACGCGGGCAAGAAACACGCAGCAGGAACGCAAAGAAGCCAAAGCTCAGTCCTTTTCAACACGCGGCAACCGCACTGTGCTCAAGGTGGCTCGCGAAACGGCCGATATTGGGGGTGACTTGCTATTTTCATTGCGCCAATGGCAACCGCCAAACGCGAGGTCAGGCACCGGATTTTCCGCAACGATGCCCGCGGGCTGTCGGACGAGACCATTTTTCGAACACCGTGTGTTTCGGCAGCGGCGTCGGACACTCCGGAAAACCGATGGTTCTTCGTTGCGATCTCGGGGCTGAATCACAGAAGATGACCAATGTCCATTGAATCGTTGGTAGATCGAGTCGCTGCACGACTGAGTTTTCGCCGCAACCACCGGGCCCAAATTGCCGATCTGGTGGAGTCGCTTTGGTGCAGGTTCCGGGAGTTGTCGCTCGTTGGCAATTGCCCGAGCGATCCGACAGAGGCCCGCGGATTCATCCGCGCGTATGCAGCGGCCGTGGTTCGGTCGGAATTGACCGGCAGCGCGGCGGCAAAACGCGACGAAATTGCCGATCGGGTCGCCTGTCAACTTGTCGAACGGTTCCTCGCGGAACGCCCAAATCGCTCCATGGCGGCCTGCCCGGCAAGGGTGGCGGCCTAGCGTCGGCTCGACTCACCCCGAAGCCATCGTTCGCTGGACGAAAACGGCCGCTTGCTGAGCGATTCAGCCGCTTTCTCACTTCTCTGGGCATACGGGAACCGTTCGATTCTTGCCCAAGATGTTGTGTCGGGGTTCTCAGTGCGGCCGGCGATACGGCACGACGTGCATCAGTTCGACAAGCCCATCGCCCATCCGAACGGCATGCGCGGCCGGACGGCTTTTCGGCGGCACCGATCCGGCCGAGATCCCATCCAGTGGACCGATTTACACTCCGCCGAACGGCAAATGGCGGAGCTGAGCGGGAACGCCCCGTTTCGGCGCGCAAACGGTACGGCTTTTTCCCTCTGATTCGTTTGCAACCCGGGCTCGGCCACTTTTGCGGCGATTCGGGAAGGTATAGAATGACAGCTTTTCGCACGGGGCGATTGCCGCCGGTGGCATCTGGCCAGTGGAATCGAGCAGCCGTGTTGAACAGGCAAGCGGGTTATCAAAGAACAAGCGAGCATTTGCGTTCCTGTGCGCAGGGGCGACCGACTGAGCCTGGCGTTTTCTGCGAATCGGCCGATCAGCCTTTTTCGAGCTGTTGGGCATCGATACGTTGAGGCGATTCGGCCGCGTGCAGCACCGGAGGAAAGGCCATTGGCCTTCAGCGTCGCCTAATGGATTGCTGCGCCTAATGGATTGCTGCACAAAACGGAGAGCAATTCGGCCAGTGATCGCCGGCCAACGGCCGACAGCGGGCCGTTTACGGCGACTGTTGCTTTCGTGCATAGTCATTCCGTAACCAGACGAGCGAGAGCGATGACGAAACCTAAGAACATGGTGGTGGCTCAAAGCGGCGGTCCGACGCCGGTCATCAACTCGAGCCTTCGCGGCATCATCGAAGCAGCCAAACAGTTCGACGCGATCGGCACCGTGTACGGGGCGCGTCATGGAATCGAAGGCGTGCTGAAAGAGGAGCTTCTCGATCTCTCGGCCCAGCCGGCGGAAGAAGTCGCCCTGCTTCGCTATACTCCGGCGGCCGGATCGATCGGCACATGCCGCTACAAGCTCAAGAAGCATCAAGAGGAAGATTTCGCGCGGGTGATCGATGTGTTCCGCGCGCACGACGTAGGCTACTTCCTGTATATCGGCGGAAACGATTCGATGGACACCGCCCACAAAATCGCCGATCTGGCCCATTCTCGCGGGCTCGACTTGGTGGCCGTGGGCGTTCCAAAGACGATCGACAACGACGTGGGCGACGGCGAGTTTCGCCTGATCGACCACACGCCGGGCTATGGGTCGGTGGCCCGCTACTGGATGCACATGGTTCAAAACGCCAATGAAGAGAACGCCGGTTCGTGCCCGGCCGACCCGGTGCTTGTAATGCAGGCGATGGGCCGAAAAATCGGCTTCATTCCCGCCGCCGCGCGGTTGGCCGATCCCGACCGCGAGATGCCGCTGCAAATCTATCTGGCGGAAAGCCCCTGCTCTTTGGAGCAGTTGGCCGACAACGTCAACGCCAGCCTCCGAACCAACGGCCGATGCCTGGTTGTGGTGAGCGAGGGATTCGACGTGGGCGACCTGGGGATCGTCCGCGATTCGTTCGGGCATGCGTCGTTCAGCTCGTCGCAAATGACCGTGGCGCAAATGGTCGTCAACTACCTGAATAAGACCGGACTGGCGGCCAAGGGCGCTGCCCGGGGAAATGTTTCGGGCACCGATCAACGGCACGCGATCGCCTATGCCTCGGCTGTCGATTTGGACGAGGCCTACTGCCTCGGCGCCAAGGCCGTGGAGTTGGCGGCCGCCGGCCAAAGCGGTTTCATGGCGACGATCTTGCGAAATCCCGGGGCGTTCTACAGCGTGCGTTACGATCGAGTGCCGCTCAGCGAAGTCGCCAATAGCGAGCGAACCTTCCCGAAAGCGTGGATCGACAAGAGCGGTTACGATGTTACCGACGAATTCGTCAAATACGCCAAGCCGTTGTTGGGCGGCGAGATGATCTCGCTGCCGTTGATCGATGGGCGTCAGCGATTGACTCGTTTTCGCCCGCTGTTTGCCGAAAAGAAACTCCCTGTTTACCAACCTCAAGCGGATCGCAAGTAATGGTGCATCTCGACATTGCGAAAAAGTGCGACTTTCTCGTCGGAATCGATTCCGACGGCTGCGCGTTCGACACGATGGAATTGAAGCATAAAGAATGCTTCATTCCCAACATCATCAACTACATGGAGCTGCAAGGCGTCAGCAAATACGCCCGCGAGGCGGCCGAGTTTGTCAACCTCTACTCGCGCAGTCGGGGCATCAATCGGTTTCCGGCCTTGGTGGAAACCTTGGAATGGCTGCAACGCCGCCCGGAGGTCAAAGCGCGCGGGGTGACGATTCGCATCCCCCAATCGCTGCGCGATTGGATCAAGCGCGAAACCAAGTTGGCCAATCCGGCGCTGGAGCGCGAGGTAGAGCGGACGGGCGACCCCGATTTGAAGCTGATCCTCGCCTGGTCGAAGGCCGTCAACGCCGCAGTGGACGCCATGGTCCGGCACGTGCCGCCGTTCCCCTTCGTGCGCGAGAGCCTGCAAAAGTTGCAGGGGAAGGCCGACGTGCTCGTCGTCTCGGCCACGCCGGAGGGGGCGCTGAAGAAGGAATGGGCCGAACACGGGATCGACCAGTATGTGGTGGCGATCTGGGGGCAGGAGCAGGGCACCAAAAAAGAGCACCTCACGATGGCCCGCAAGTATCCGTCGCAGCACACGTTGATGGTCGGCGATGCGTTGGGCGACTATCAGGCCGCCAAAGCCAACGACGCGTTGTTCTTCCCGATCAACCCCGGAGCCGAGGAAGTGAGCTGGCGGCGGTTTTTCAACGAGGGGATCGACCGCTTCCTCAACGGCACGTTCGCCGGCGCGTACCAAGAGGAACTGCTGGCGGAGTTCGATCGGTACTTGCCTGTCAATCCGCCTTGGCCGGCGGAATAACGGCACAGGCCTTATGGCACACGGCTGCACGAAAAAGAAAAAACCCGATTGAGAACGAACTGTATTGACGGAAGGACAAGCGACGATGGCCAACAAGTGCGATTTCGGTTTGATCGGTTTGGCGGTGATGGGCGAAAACCTCGCGTTGAATATCGAGAGCCGCGGTTATCGCGTGGCGGTGTTCAACCGAACCACCAGCAAGGTCGATGAATTCATCGGCGGCCGGGCGAAGGGAAAGAACTTCGTCGGCTGCCACTCGCTGGAAGAGCTTGTCGCCGCGTTGGAGCGGCCGCGAAAGGTGATGTTGATGGTCAAGGCCGGCGCAGCGGTCGATGAGTTCATCGAAAAGCTCATCCCGCTTCTCGAGCCGGGCGATGTGATCATCGACGGCGGCAACGAACACTTCACCAACACCGAGCGACGCACGGCCTACGTCGAAAGCAAGGGCCTGCTCTATATCGGCACGGGCGTTTCCGGGGGTGAAGAAGGCGCGCTGAAAGGCCCGAGCATGATGCCTGGCGGCAGCGAAAAGGCGTGGCCGCTGGTCAAACCGATCTTCCAAGCGATTGCCGCCAAAGTCGGCCCGAACAACGACATTCCCTGTTGCGACTGGGTCGGTCCGCGCGGGGCCGGCCACTATGTGAAGATGGTCCACAACGGCATCGAATACGGCGATATGCAGTTGATCTGCGAGGCGTATTGGATGCTCAAGTGCGCGCTGGGGTTGAACAACGACGAGCTCTACGAAGTATTTGCAAAGTGGTATCAGGGAGAACTGAACAGCTACCTGATCGAGATCACTCGCGATATTTTCAGCGTCAAGGACCCGGAAACCGGCACGCATTTGGTCGATTTGATTCTCGACACCGCCGGCGCCAAGGGAACTGGCAAGTGGATGAGCCAGTTGGCTCTCGATCTCGGCGTGCCCAGCACGTTGGTCACCGAGGCTGTTTATGCCCGCTGCCTTTCGGCGATGAAGCAGGCGCGGGTTCGCGCGGCGGCCGTGCTCACCGGTCCGAGCGGCACGTACTCGGGCAATCGCGACGAGTTCATCGAGCAAGTGCGGCAAGCGTTGTATGCCTCGAAGATTTGCAGCTACGCTCAAGGCTACGTTCAGCTTCAGGCGGCGGCCGCGGAACACAAGTGGCCGCTGAATTTCGGCGGCATCGCGCTGCTGTGGCGCGGCGGCTGCATCATCCGCGCCGTCTTCTTGGAACGCATCAAAGAGGCCTTCGACGCCGACCCGAATTTGGAAAACCTGCTGCTTTCGCCCTACTTCCGCGATGTCGTGCAAAAGGCGCAGCCGGCGTGGCGTCATGTAGTGAAAACGGCAATCGAACTGGGCATCCCCGTCCCCGCGTTTACCACCGCCCTGACGTACTACGACGGCCTGCGCTCCGTGCGGCTGCCCGCCAATCTGCTGCAAGCGCAGCGCGATTATTTCGGCGCGCACACCTACAACCGAATCGATCGGGAGGGCGTGTTCCACACGGAATGGCTGAAGCTGCGCAAGCAGCCCTAACGGCCCGGGCGACGAAGGCAACGGTTCCGCGGGGACGACTCCCGCGGCAGTCCATGCTCGGCGCGCTGCGGAAGACGGAGAAAGACGCTTCGCCCGAAGGCGGAGTGTGATGCCAAGGCTGGGTTCAAACGGCGCTTCACCGCGCGCTTGCCTTGCCCATTAATGCGAACGCCTCTGATGACTCGATGCAACGACTCGGGTCATTGAGCGTTTCGTGCGCGCGGTTTTTCGATGATGAAAGGATCGGTCGCATGTCGGCGGAGTATCTCTCGCAGTTGTTCAGTTTGGAAGGAAAGACAGCGGTAGTGATCGGCGGCGCCGGGGTGCTCGGCGGCGCGCTGTGCGCGGGCCTGGGCCGCGCCGGGGCGAAAGTCATCGTGGCCGATGTCGCCGAGCAAGCGTGTCAGGCCCGCACCGCCGAGCTGGCGAAACTGGGCATTGATGCCGGTTGGGCCCTGGTGAACGTCACCCAACGCGAATCGATCGAGGCGTTGCTGTCCGAATCGCTGCGGCAGGCGGGCCGGGTCGATATCCTCGTCAACGGCGCGGGAGTGAACGCGGGCACCCGGTTCCTCGATGCGACCGATGCCGATTGGGATCGGATCATGGCGATCAATCTGCGAGGCGTGTTCCAGGCGTGCCAGGTGTTCGGACGCCACATGGTCGAGAACCGCAGCGGCGCGATCGTCAACATCGGAAGCGTCACTTCGCATCTGCCTCTTTCCCGCGTGTTCGCCTATGCGGCCTCGAAGGCGGCCGTGTTGAATCTGACTCGCAACGTCGCTCACGACTTCGGCGAAACAGGGGTGCGGGTGAATTGCATCTGTCCGGGTTTCTTCCCCGCAGAGCAAAACCGCAAGCTTCTGGATCAAGACCGCATCGACAGCATCATGCGCCACACCCCGATGAAGCGGTTCGGCGAACCCGAGGAGTTGATCGGCGCGCTGATCCTGCTTTGTTCGGAGGCGGGCCGATTCATTACCGGCACACATATCAATGTGGACGGCGGCTTTACGGCGGCCTGGTTCTAAATACAATCGCAGCATAAGCGGAACGAGCGGAACGGCGCGCCCGCCGCAAGAGCGCTATTCGGCCCCATTTTTTCCCGTCGGCGGGCCGGAACGAACGGTTTTCGCTTGAGCGTCCGCCCCTGTCCGACTGCATGAGGTATACTTCGCGTGCAGCCGCGGCGTGCGGAACCTGTCGGAATGCAGCCGAACGTAAGGGAGGTGGTCGATGCCGCATACCGTAGTGATTTTCGGGGCTTCGGGCGACCTGACCAGCCGCAAGCTGATTCCGGCTCTTTACGAACTGTTCCGCAAAAAACGGCTGCCGGATAATACCCGTGTCGTCGGTTTCTCGCGGACGCCGTTCGAACACGACGCTTGGCGGGCGAAGTTGGCCGAATCGACCGCCGGCTTCGTCGGCAAAGGATTCGACACCGAACGTTGGAACCAGTTCGCTGCCAACGTCTTCTATCACCGCGGCGATATCGAGAATCCGGCCGACTTCGAGAGCTTGCGGACGTTTCTCGATCAGCTGGAAGGCGAGTCGGCGCTGCCGAGAACGCGCGTTTTCTATCTCTCCACCGCGCCGGCGTTCTACGAACCGGCCATCGAACGGCTGGGCGCCGCCGGACTAGCGGACGAGTCGCACGGACCGGTCCGCTTGGTGATCGAGAAGCCGTTCGGCACCGACCTTGCGACCGCCCGTGCGCTGAACGAGTTCGTGCATCGCGTCTTCCGCGAAGAGCAGGTATATCGCATCGACCACTATTTGGGCAAAGAGACCGTCCAGAACTTGCTGGTGCTTCGGTTCGCTAATGCCATTTTCGAACCGATCTGGAATCGCAACTATATCGATCATGTGCAAATCACCGCGGCCGAAGAGGTCGCTGTGGGGCGGCGGGCGGCATTTTACGACTCGGTCGGCATCCTCCGCGACATGTTCCAGAATCACCTGCTGCAACTGACCACGCTGACCGCCATGGAGGTGCCCGCCCGTGCAGAGGCCGATTCGATCCGCGACGAAAAAGTGAAGGTGTTGCGGGCGATTCGGCCGCTGACGCGCGAGCAGGTATTCACCGACACGATCCGCGGCCAATACCGAAAATACCGCGACGAGCCGGGGGTGCCGCCCAATAGCGAGACGGCCACCTACGGCGTGGTGAAGCTCTCGATCGACAACTGGCGATGGCAAGGCGTGCCGTTCATTTTGCGCAGCGGCAAGGCGATGTCGTGCCGCACGACGCAAATCGTCATCCAGTTCCGCCAGGTTCCGCACATGATGTTCGAGGGCGGTCCGCGGTTGGCTTTCCAGGCCAATCGGCTGGTGATTCAGGTGCAGCCGGCCGAAGGCATCCAATTGCACTTCTATACCAAAGTGCCCGATCAGGGCATGAAGATGCGGATGACGGACCTGAACTTCACGTTCCGCGACCGCTTCCAGAGCGCCATGCCCGAGGCCTATCAGCGTTTGCTGCTCGACGTGATGCAGGGCGACGCCAGTCTGTTCGCACGCGCCGACGAAGTGGAGCTGGCCTGGAGCATCATCGATCCGATTCAAGCAGCCTGGGAGAATCCCGGCTGGCCGCCGTTGGCGTTGTACGAGGCGGGCGGCTGGGGACCGCCCAGCGCCATCGAATGGATGTGCAAGCAGAACCGCGAGTGGTTCGATTTGTGCCCGGTTTTGGAATGACTGCGGAACCGTTGACTGCTGCCCTGCCCTGCCCCGCAATGCCGTTGCGAATTGGGGCCGTCGAGATCGGATTCCCCGTCGTGCAGGCCGCGCTGAGCGGCTATAGCGATTGGCCGATGCGCACCATTGCCCGGCGGCTGGGCGCGCCCTACGCTTTGTGCGAAGTGCTGCTCGATCGGTTCGTCGTCGAAGTGTCGCGCGGGAGCAAGGCCAAGCGGCTACTCCGCGCCGACGATGAGCATCCGTGCGGGGCGCAATTGATGGGTGCGCTGCCCGAGGCCTTTCCGGCGGCGGCGCTGCGACTGGTCGCCGCCGGCTTCGACGTAATCGACTTGAACTTTGCATGCCCGGTGAAAAAAGTGCTGGGAAGGCGTCGCGGCGGATGGCTTTTGTCCGACCCGCAAACGGCATTGGCGATCGTCGCCCGAGTTCGCGACGCCCTGCCTCCGCACGTGCCGTTGAGTGTAAAATTGCGGCGGGCATTCGACGACAGCCCGACCAGCCGCGAGCAATTCCGTCAGATTGTCGAGGGCGCGTGGCGATTGGGGGTCGATGCCCTGACGATCCACGGTCGCACCGTGCGGCAACGTTACGAAGGCCGGGCCGACTGGGAGTCGATTGCCGAATTGAAACGGGCCGCCGGCAGCCGGACGGTCTTGGGCAGCGGCGACCTCTATTCCGCCGAACAATGCCTGCGGATGATCGCTCAATGCGGCGTGGACGGCGTAACGGCCGCACGCGGCGCGATCGGCAATCCCTGGATTTTCCGGCAGTGCCGCGACTTGGCCGCCGGGCGTCCTCTGCATATCCCCGACCTTCGCGAACAGCGAGAGGTGATTGCCGAGCACTACCGACTAGCCGAAGAGCACTACGGTCCTCAGCGATGTTGCGCTCGGATGAGAAAGTTCGGCATCAAGTACGCGCGGTTGCACCCGCTGTATCGGCAGGTGCGCGACGCCTTTGTCGCTGCAACGTGTCGGGAGCAATGGTTTGCCGTGCTTGAACGCTGGTATGCCGATGCGTCGCCGGGGCGAAATCCCGATTCGTTAGCCGCCGAATTCTTCGATGAGCCCGACGGAGAATAGAATCGCAGTATCGGGCGCAAGGCGCGATCAAGCTGCTTTGACAGCACGTTGCACAACACGATTCCAGCGAACTCAGCCCGGGGTTGTTCGGAAAACGCACAGGGCCTCCAATCCAAAAACGACTAATTCAACGGGCTGTTATCGCCGAGAGCGGCGCCCTGATGATCAAGGGCGGCCCGCAATGGTTCGGGCCGGTTTCCCCGGGTCGGTTGCAACCCGATCAAAAGCGAGAAAGAAGGATGTCATGGTTCGCGAGTTCACTCAGCACCAGTGGGATGATCGCCTCTCGGCCGATTGGGCGGCCTTAACGCAATTGGCCTTGGCCGAAGACTTCGGCTCCCAAGGCGACATCACCAGCCGCTCGTTGGTGCCGGAAGGGGCGTGCGGCCGCGCTGCGATCGTCAGCCGTCGCTCCGGCGTGGTTTGCGGACTGCACGGCGCGGCGGAACTGGCTCGCGCGGTCGATTCTCGACTCGCACTGACTCTTTCGGCGGCCGACGGCGATGAGGTCGCCGCGGGCACGGTCGTGGCCGAGCTTTCCGGACCGGTGCGCGCCCTCTTGGGCGCCGAACGCACGATGTTGAATCTTCTGGGCCGGCTCTCCGGCATCGCCACGCTGACCCGGGCGTATGTGTCGGCCGTGGCGGGCACTCCGGCGCGGATCTTCGACACCCGCAAGACCACTCCAGGCTGGCGGCGATTGGAGAAGTACGCTGTTCGCTGCGGGGGCGGATGGAATCATCGCACCGGCCTGTTCGACGCCATTTTGATCAAAGACAACCACCTCGCTTTTCATCGACAGTGGATCGAGAGCGATTGTCGCAGCGTTCGAGAAGCGACGGCGGAATCGCCCGACGCCAAATCCGACCGCGACAGTTATTCGCCCGCCTTGGCGGTTCGCGCAGCGCGGCAATGGGCAGCCGCGGCAGGCTTGGGCAGTGTTGTAGTCGAGATCGAGGTTGACACGCTCGATCAACTCGCCGAGGTGCTCCCCGCGTTGCCCGACATCGTCTTGCTCGACAACATGCCGGCCGAAACGCTGGCCGCAGCCGTGACGCTCCGCAATCGGATCGCGCCCGAGGTCGAGTTGGAGGCCTCAGGCGGAATGACGTTGGAACGGGCGGCGCAAGCGGCGGCCGCTGGCGTCGATCGAATCAGTGTGGGGGCCTTGACTCATTCGGCCGTTGCCCTCGACTTGGGATTGGATTGGATCGATTCATAATCTTCCAAGCCGCAACGAAGGCTGATGTCGGATTCTCTTCATCGGCGTTTATCGGTTCGATCTCGCTTGTTGCGCAACTCTCGTTTTTTTTTGCAGTCCGATCGCATTGCTGTTGCTGACCCAATTGCTCAATCAATGCGGCAACGCGATTCGCGCGGAACAGCGTCGGCCACAGTCCGCAGCCTCGGCCTTTGGATGATGCATTTTGTCAACAGGGCTGTATGCCAAGGCCCGACACCAGGACTTCGATTGCATCATTCGTTGCTTTTCCGCGACATTTGGGCGACCGGAATCCCCTCGCCCGATGGGCGGCGGACGCTTGCGCGCGATCCGCCAGGAGCGCCGGCGATCTTCTGACTGCGCGTTGGTTTGACATATCCAAGCGGCGGGCTACAGTTCACTTGCACCGGCGCTCTTGGGGAGGAACGCCGTTGACGAGGCGCGGCGGGGAGAGCTGGGAGCTAGAGGGGACCCCGCCGCGTCTGTTTTCTTGACGATCTCGCTGAGGATGCGGTCGTTGGCCGTCGGCGACGCTGCCCCGTTTGCCGCGGCCGAGGACGGCTCGCGTCGAAACGCAACAGCGATCGCGATTTCATCGGTTTCTTTCGATAGGGCCGCACCCTTGGTTTCCGCCTTGCTTCGGCCGAACAATCAACAGGCGCGAAACGCTCGTTTCATGCGCGCCGCGACATCGCCGCGCGGTGCGTTGCCAACGATCGTCGCGGCCGGTTCTCGCGTTCCGTCCGGCCGGTTCGAATATCTCGCCGGCTGCCGCAGATGCCGTAGTCGCCGCCGTCGGAACGCTTTTTCGCTGATCGAGGCCGTAATCGCCGTCGGGCTGACGGTAATGGCCGCCGGCACGCTGCTGATGGCCGTGAGCACGTCGCAGCAAACGACCGACGAGGCGCTCCGCCAAACGATCGCCGCCGGCATGGCCGAGCAGTTGATGGACGAAATCCTCGGCCAGAAGTACTGCGCCGATCCCTACAACGGATACGAGACCAGCTTGTCACGTTCGCCATGGGAGGCGGCGGGAACCGGTCGCGAGCGATACAACGACATCGACGACTACAACTTGGTGCGCACCCAACCGCCGACCGATCTCAACGGAATCGTGCTCGGGCAGGACGACGGCATGGGCGGCATTCGCGCAGTCGCACTTCAGGCCAATACGAGTCTGATCAGCCGGTGGCGTCAGGAGGTCGATGTTTACTACGTCAGCGAAGCGAATCCGACCCAACGTTTGACCAGCGGCACGAGCGACTATCGCATGGTCGAGGTCCGCATTACGGAAGAGATTCCGGGCGTGGGCCGACGGCAATGGGCCAAGCTTCAAAGGGTGGTGAGCTATGTTCCGCCCGTCCCTTGATCGATTCGCCGCGCCTCCGGCCGACCGAGTGATTCGATCGCGGTCGTCTTGGCAAAGCAAGACGCGCCTGCCGCCGACGGCGCCGCACGCATCGCAGGCATCGCCTCGGGCACGCACGCCCGCGCGACACGGCTTGACCTTCGTCGAGCTGATGCTGGCCATCGCCATCATGGCCACCGTTTTGGGGACGCTCGGGGCGGTCGGCATCGGCGTCCAGCGGAGCTACGAGTACACGGCCGGCTACGGCGATGCCGTGCAACACGCGCGAGTAACCTTGGAACGGATCACGCGGGCAGTCAGTCAGGCCCGGGCGAACGAGCAATTCCCCGGGTTCATTGTCGTCCCACGCTTTGCGGCCGGGGTTCGTCTGCCGGAAACGTTGGTGGTTTGGAAGCCGGCCGGCGAGCCGGTCGATCCGAACGGGTTGCCCCGCTTCAACGAACTGGTCGTTTATTGCCCGGATCCGAACGCGCCCAACCGGCTGCTGGAAATCACCGTACCCGGCGACACGCGCGTTGTTCCGCCAAAAAGCGATGCCTCTGCTTGGCAAAGTGAAATAGCGAATATGCAGACGCGCAACGACGCACAACGAGTTGTGCTGACCGAATTGTTGCGCACGGCGGGATTGGGCAACGGCGCTTCGATCACGATGTGCGGGGCCGTCCGATTCGAGCAACGGCAGCGCCCGACCGACTCGGAACTAAGCCAGTTTCGCGCCGGCACCGCAGCGTGGTCGTCGCTGACATGGCCCCAAGGACTCTTCACGCCGAGTTCCGGCGTGCGGCAATCGTGGATGCGTTGCGAGATTCAACTGATCCCGGGCAGCACCTGGGTAGTCAACGATCCGGCCGCGCAAACCGCCCTGCCCTTCTTCGGCTCGGCGGCAGTCTATTATCGAGTGGTGCCATGATCGGCAATTCGTCGGCGAATACGGCTCGAAACGATCGCCGCCGCGGCGTGGCGGTGATCCTCGTCTTCTTGATTCTCGCGCTGACGATGGGGCTGTCGTACGCGGCGATTCGCGCGCAAAGCGGCGCCGCCGGAATCGCCCGAAATGCCAAACGAAACCTCGATGCGCGCCAGGCCGCTTTGGCCGGCGCGGCCATGGCGCTGCGGAAGATGCATACGAATGCCTGGGGCGGAGTCGATTCGAGCATCGGCGGGACGCTCGGCGGCGACCTATACTATCAGGCCACATTCACCGCGGGCGATCCGCGGCTGAACAGCGCGCATCCGGAATATGCCGACCTCCCATTTCGCGTGACCATTACGGCGGTGGGCCGAGCGGTCGATCCCGACAATCCCCAATGCGTGGCGGAACATCGCATTACGCTCGTTGTGCGGCTCGTGCCGCAGGCGCTGGGAACCGCTCCCGCGCAATGGAACGAACTGACGTCGGCTACGGTGTATCAAAATTGGCCCGGTCTATTCAGCATCTATCCGGGCGCGCGAATCGAGGGTCCGGCGCGCACGCAGGCGACGGTGAAGATCCGCGATGGAATCACTTGGGCCCCGACGCACTACAATGGCTACTTCCTCGGGCTCAACCAACGGCGGCAAGCGGGAATGGGCGATCAACGGCCCTTCACGGGTCCGGTTCGCATCATCAACAGTTGGCAAGACTGGGATACGCTCAACCTGCTGAACACGCAACTGGGCGTCTCGACTGTCTCCGCCTCGATGCAGTACATCGCCTACTGGACTTCTTCGGCAACAACGCTGAGTTACCGCCTCTATCCCGGCGGTCCCTCCTACTCCGCCGTGATGGTGGGAGACCGGCTGCAAGCGACCACATTGGCGGCCGACCCGACGACCAATCCGTTGGGGCTGTTCTACCGCGCCGGTAAGATCGAGTTGCGAGACGATGTTACGATTCGCGGCACGCTGCTGGCCGATCGTATCAGCGGCGCCAATGTGGAGCTGCGCGGACGACGGATCCAGCTCCAAGCCGTCGATCTGCCGGCAATCGAGGGAGATAGCCGACCGGTGCAATTGCCCGCGGTGATGGCGGGCGATAAGCTGATCGTCCGCGACAACTCCCAGTCAACGATCAAAGGGCTAGTCGCCTGCTTCGACCTCTTCGACGTGAACCAAGACAAACAAGGTGATATCGAACTTGGCCTCGAAGGCAAATTGATTGCAGGCCAGGTCCGCATCCAGCATCGCAGCGAATGGATCGCGCCATCGATTGATAGCGATTGGTGGGCAAACCGCTGGACCGAATATCAGGCTCAAAAGGATTTGCCCGGCGGCAGCAAGTACTTCTCCGACTTCCTGTCGAGATTCTATAGCCTCAGTTCCGAGCCGCGAATCGTCATCAAGCCCGCGGCAAACAACGTCCGATACCATTGGCAAACGCTGCCGCAGCCGATTTATGTGCCGGCCTCGGGAGATCCGGGCCTGCGTTGGCAGGTGCTCGATTGGTCCGAGCGTTGACAACGATCGTTCGCCCGGCCCCCGACAATCCCCGCATCAAAACGCACTGACACAACGGCTTGCCGCAATCGTTGCCCGGCCAAGCAATGTGGCGGTTCGTACGGCGTTTGTTGGGTTTTCGTCGATCGTGCGGATTGTAGCGACGGCAGCGGTTATTCCTCGCCCGATTGATGGGCCGGAAACTGACGATACAATACGACGGTCGATGGCCGCATCAAATTGCCCCGCATGAACTTACGTCGAAGGATTCAAGGAGCGGCTTCGGCCATTTGCATGCGGTTGCCGAGCGAATCGGCCCTTGCGGCCAAAACAGCCGAGCTTCTCACGCAACGCCAACGGAGTCGAATTGATGAAGACTGCATTGACGCGAACGATTGTGGCGGCAGCGGGTCTCGCCGCCCTCGCCTGCATGCTAGGGTTGTGGCAGAGTTCGGCGGCGGCACAACGCACCGGTGGAGAACCACCGTTCGCTAACGCCGTCGAGCAACGGCAAGAGTCGAACGCGCTGCTGCGCGAGATACGGGACCTGCTCAAAGAGCAGAACACCTTGCTCCGCAGCGGCAAAGTTCAAGTCGTGGTGTCATTACCCGAAAAGCGTTGACGCGCCCACACGCATCGGGCGGGCATCGCTTTGGGTTGATGACCAATGCAACCGTTCAGAGCGATGAGCCGCACCGAGAACCAACGCCGTTCGCCGCGTTCCCAGCCGCACGATCTCTTCGTTGCGCTGCTGCGGTTTGCTTGGGCCGTATTCTGCCGGCAACGTCCGTTGCCTTCCGGCCTGTCGGGCATTCTTGGGGTTCGTCGCGCGTTCAGTCTCTTGGAGGTGATGATCGTTCTGGCCGTGATCGGCCTGCTGGTGGCGGTGGCCATTCCGCGATCAGAACCGACGCTTGTCGAGCAGCTCCGCGCCACCAGCCGAATCGTGGCCGCCGAACTGCAATACGCGCGCAGCCTGGCCGTCAGCAACAACAGCACGTACCGCGTTGCCTTCGACCCGACGGCCAATGAACTGATCCTTACTCATAGCGGGACGAAAACGGCGCTGAACACGTTGCCGCTCAGTGCATTCCGTTCCCAACGCGATACGGCCACCGCAAAGTACCTTTCGTTGAATGATCTGCCGAATCTTTCGGTGCCCGTCCGGCTGCTGGGCGCAACGGTCGGTTCGAGCGCGCTGCAATCAGCGGCGATGGTCGAATTCGGCCCGATGGGCCAGACGACTGCCAGCGCGCCGACGACCGTTTGGCTCGGCGTTTCCGTGGGCAATCAGCAGCGCTACGCGACGATCACCGTGAACCCGATCACCGGCTTGGTGACAATAGGCGGCGTCACGGCCGGCCCGCTGCCCGCCGTACTCTCGCAGGGCGGAGGCTAGCAGTCGCCGAGCATTGCTCGGCGTCTCGTTGGCGTTGGATTGAAAAGACAATAATCAATAGGCCCCTTATGATCCTCCGGCTTCGAAAACCGCGGTGCGGTCCGATCGGCATCGACATCGGCACCCAGTCGCTCAAGCTCGTGCAGCTCGACGGAGCGCGTCGGCAGATCGTCGATCTTGCGCGGCACGAGTTCAATACAACCGATCCCGAGCAACGCGAACGACAATTAGTCGAGGCTTTGCGCCGAACCCGCGAAACCCACGGCTTTCACGGTCGAACGGCCGTGGTTTGTCTTAGCGGCGAGCATCTCTTTGTGCAAAACATCCGGGTGCCGCAAGCGGCCGGCGATGAACTTCGGCGGATTGTCGCCAACGAAGCGGCCAACCGCGCCGGTTTCGGCGGAGAAGAGGCCGAAGTACGCTTCGTCGAGGCCGGCGATGTCCGCCAGGGAGAAGGCTTTCGCCGCGAAGTGATCTTGCTGGCCGCAAGGAAGGCCGCTGTTGAGAAGTTGACTCAACTGACCGAAGAGGCCGGACTCGAAACGGCGGCCGTGGACGCGGAGCCGGGCGCATTGCTTCGCGGCTACTTGGCTCAGTTCCGCCGCGATGACGATCAGCAACGGCGAACGATGGTCGTCAACGTCGGTGCAAGCTCGACCAAAGTAATCATCGCTCAAGGCGCCACGCCGCTGTTCGTCAAGTACATCGACATCGGCGGCAAACAAATGGACGAATCGGTGGCCAAACATCTCCGCGTGTCGCTCGCCGAAGCGGCTTCGCTTCGGCGCAACAGCGGCGACCGCCGGGCCGATCAGCGCGATCCGGAAGTCGCACGAACGCTGCTGGAGGCCGTGCGTCCGATTCTCGATCGCCTCGGAAACGAACTGGCGATGTGCCTGAGGTATTTCAGCGTGACGTTCCGCGGCCAGCCGGTCGAACAAATCGTCTTCGGCGGCGGCGAGGCCGGCGAACAACTGACCGATTGGCTCCAACCCCGCTTAGACATTCCCTGCCGGTTGAGCCAGCCGCTGAGGGCCTTCGAACGATGTCCGGCCCACGGCCCGCGTGCCGGACAGTGGGACGTTGCCGTGGGATTAGCCTTGCGCGAGGTGAACTGAATAAAACCGCGGAAAACAGAAAGCGGCTCAAAGTGCATCCCTATGCAATCGGCCGCTTCGCTGCGCCGGCGGCCGCTTCCGTAATTGTGTGGAACCATTTAGTGAGCCCCGGACGAAAATGCAACAACTCCGCCCAACGATATACCGCCATCAGTCGGCCGACCCCGGTTGCGCTGCGACGAATCGCGCCGGTTGACCCCAAGATCGTTTTACCGCCATGCTCGACATCGACTTCCTACCACCCGAATACCATCAGCGACGGACGCAACGTCACGCCAAGCCTTGGCGGCATGTGATTGTTGTCGTCGCGTTGTTGGTTGTGGCCGCGTTAGCCTCCGCTCAACGGGTGCAGCGGAATCGGGTGCAGTCCGAGTTGGCAGTGGTCGTCCCCTTGTACGACAAGCTGCTTGCCGATCAAAAACGCCTCGGCGAACTGAAGACACGGCTCAACGGGCTCCGTCACGATGCGGCCCTGTTGGCCTATTTGCAGCATCCTTGGCCGAAAACACGCATTCTGACCGCCCTGCTCGATCCGCTGCCCGCCGGCGTACGATTGGAACAATGCACCGTTACACGCGAGACACCGCCGCAGCAGCCCGCCGTCGGCGATGAGACACGGCCGCGGACATCGTCGGAACCGAAGGACGCAGCGAAACTCGCCGGAGCCGAGCGCGATCTCCATCGGCTGCGCGAGGAATACGACAAGACTCGAACGGTCCTCCGATTTCATGGCTCAGCCGATAACGCGGAACTGCTGCACGCCTACATCGGGCAGTTGACGAAGAACCGCCTTTTCGTCCGGGCAGAACTGGAATCGTTGGAGACCGTCGGCACGGGCGAGAAGGCCCTCGCGCGATTTCGCGGCGTCGTGATCGTTCATCCCTGTTATGGCCAACCCGGTGCGCGCGTTTCAGCCGAGGCGACGGCCTCACCGTCGGCGGAGTGATTCGCCCCGATTCCAACGCCAAAAGGGTCGTTCCGAATCGGGCGACCGCCCGCGATCAACAACGAAGTGTCAATCACAACCGACAGCCATTTGGAGACTTACCCGAACGTCAGCCCGGTCAAACAGGAATACCGCCGGAACGCAACTACCCCACCGTTCCCCAATCGCCGGCCGTTTCGCGCGGCAGGCACGCAGCATCCTCAACACACGCAACGTCCGACAACCGCTTAGCGCCGAAAACGATCGCCATGGACAACAACTTGCGAAATTACCGACACTGGCTTGTCTCGGGCACCGTTTTGGCCATCGCCGTTCTCTACGTCGCGTTGGTCTATCTGCCCGGCCGTCGCAATTTGGCGGAATTGCGCGAACAATTGGCGACGAAACAAGCCCCGCTCGACACAAGCGGCGCAGTGCTGGCCTCCATCGCTTCCACGGAAAAGGAATTGGAGCGAACCGAACAATTCGTAGAACGCTGGAGAACCGAGAACCCGATGCCGTCCGGCCTCGCACCGATACTGGCCGAATTGCACGCTTTGGCGCAGGTGGCAGGCGTATCTATCGTCCGTTTGGATCCTCAGCCCGTGCAAGTGTTCGACACGATCAAGCGAGGGTCGCTCACGTTGACATGTACGGGGAGCTATCGTGCCGTTCATCGGTTCCTTTACCAGATCGAACAATTGCGGCATGAGACCTGGGTCGATAGCGTGTCGATTAGAATAGCTGGGGGCTCTGAGGGAAATGTAATCGCCGAGGTTGTCTTGTTAATGTTTGCCGATAATCACAAGATTTCGCATTAGGAAGAACGCACCGTTTTCCGATAATACGAAGGTGGCGCACCCTCGGGCCATCGTCATGGGTTGCCGCTGCAAAGAGAACAAAAAATAGCGACTCCAGGGCCAAATGGCCCAAAAAGCCGCGAATGAATACGACAACTTGGTGCAATCGTGAATCTGAGCAAGATAGGCAAGAAGCTGAAACGCGAGGCGGCCAACAGCCCGGGCAAAGCGGCTGTATTGGGGTTGGTGTGCCTTGTCGCCATCTACTTCTGGGCCCCCCTGCTCTATCGCTGGACGGTGAAATCGGGCGACACGACGCCCACCGCTTCGCCCGACGTTTCCGCAGTGCATTCGTCGGCACCGGCTGCAATGGCTGCGGCAGTTCCGGGAACCGGAGCGACAACAACCAAATCCAATGCCCCAGAGACGCCTCAACCCTCTACCGATTGGCAAAAGACATTACAACAAATCGAAAGCGATCCGGATATGAAACCGGCTGCTTTCGAACGCGACATCGAACCGTTTGCCGGCCCGCCGGCCGAAGCGAAATCGCAAGTGGCCGATCTCGATGTTGCGCCGCCCCCCGTTGCCGAGAAGATCACGCCCGGCGGTTTGGGAATTACGCTGGTCGGAACGCTGGTCGGGCCTGATCGCAGGGCAGCGAGGATCGGCGGGAAAACGGTGCTCGTCGGCCAATCGATCGAGGTGGTCAAAGGCACGGAACGATACCAGTTCACCCTTACCGACGTTCAGCGGGATCGGGTGATTCTGATGCGTGATGGCGAACGCTTCGAGTTGACCGTCAAACCCGCGGCCTCGAACGGGCGAATTGAGTGGAAAGCACAACCTTAACCGATCGTCGCGAAAGCGAGGAGAGCGTCGTACTTGCGCCTCGAAGGCAGCAGCCCGCGTCCCCGAGGAAGAGAATCGGACACCTCCGCGAGCCGGCGACCGAGCCGGTGACCAATAGATAAGATCGCGATACTGAGGAGAACCAAATAACACTGCGAAAGACGGAAAGCGGTTCAAACAGGAATTGCAGGCAATCGGCCGCGTCGTTGCTACCGCTGCCGCTTTACTAAATGTGTGGGACTATTTCGCTCCCCACTTATTTCTTATCAGACGATCAAGGCGATTTGTACCGCCCACCAAGGTCAAAGAAGACCAAACAAAGGTCAAGGAAGACCAGATGAGCAAGTGGATTCGTGTTGCGGGACTGGCGATTTGCGCGGCCTTTGGGCTGGCCCTGGCGATTGGGTTGGCCCATCGGCTTCCAGAACACGGCGAAACGAGCGTCGAACCATCCGCTCCGCGACTGGCGGCGCGAATGATCGCCACGGAACCGTCGGACGCGGCGGCCGAGTCGGCGTCACGTCACGCTCGTCGCACGGGTCTCGGGCCCGCTTCGGCCGGGGAATCGGGCGAGGCAGCCAACGCGGGCGGCTCGACCACTTCGACCGATCACCGACCGCCCGACCGATCGGACGGCGGCTCGACACCGCCGGCAGTCGCAACGCCGCAGGCCGCAGTGCCGTTGCCGATGCCCGCGCCGCAGATCATCGTCGCGCCGATGCCGATGTACGGGCAACAGCTCGTCCCCGAATCGGAACGGGCACGCTTGCAGCAGGCCTACGACTTCATCAAACAGCACTTCGGCAAAGAGGCGGCCGACGGTGTCGAACCATCGAAGAGCGACACGTCTGAAGCCAACGCCGCTCCGCTGCCGCCCGGCCGCGATACAGACGTCCGCGTGCTTCCCGCACCCGGTCGCAGCTCCAGCCCAGCGAAGAACGATCGGTCCGCGCCGAAACTCAATGTCGATCGCGCGGGCGACGGCCGCTTCTCCATTCAAATTAGCAACGCCGAGTTGCGCGAAGTGCTCGACTTCCTCAGCGAGCAAAGCGGATTGAACATCTTGGCGGGCACCAGCGTCCAGGGCAAAGTCTCGGCTTCGCTTACCGGCGTCGATATCCATAGCGCCCTAGATGCGATTTTGAAATCGACCGGTTATGTCGCCCGGCGCGAAGGACCGTTCATCTACGTCGGCACAGCCGATGAATTCAACCAGCTCGAACAGTCGTTGGACCGAGTGGGCACCCGGGTGTATCGGCCCAACTACGTGACAGCGTCGGAGTTGCAGAAGCTGATTCAACCGATGTTGACCGAGAAAGTCGGGGTGGTATCCGTTACGACTCAGGCGGAGGCCGGCATCGCCTCCGACGCAGCCAATGCCGGCGGCGACAAGTTCGCCGGCGCCGATGTCGTCGTCGTCCGCGACTATGAAGCGGTGCTCGCCATGGTCGATCAGGTGGTGGCCGAAGTCGATGTGCGCCCCTTGCAGGTCCACATCGAAGCGATGATCTTGTCCGTCAAACTCAAAGACACCGACCGCTATGGCGTGAACTTCGAGCTGCTCCGCGACAAACACAACATCAAGCTGGGGATCGGCGCGCCGGAATCGACGTTGGCCAATGTGAAGTATGAAAAAGGCTCGTTGAAGTTCGGCTTCCTCGACAGCAGCTTGGGGGCTTTTCTCGATGCCCTCGAGACAATCGGCGACACCAACGTCGTCGCCTCGCCGCATTTGATGGTGCTCAACAAGCATCGGGCGGAGATTCAAATCGGCGAACAAAAGGGATATGTCAGCACGACGGTCACGGAGACGGCATCGACGCAGGCCGTGCAGTTCCTCGACGTCGGCGCCCTGCTGCGCCTGCGGCCCTTCATCTCCAGCGACGGAATGATCCGGATGGAAGTGCATCCCGAGCTTTCCGACGGTGCGGTCAAGACCGAGAGCGGGTTCACCCTGCCTGAAAAAGAAGTCACTCAAGTTACCACCAACATCATGGTGCGCGACGGATGCACGGTGGTGATCGGCGGGCTGATGCGAGAGAACTTGGCAGTTGCCCGGCAGCAGGTGCCGTTCGTCGGCAATCTGCCGCTGGTCGGATTCCTCTTCCGCTCCTCGACCGAGACGACCGAGCGCCGCGAGGTGATCGTGCTGATCACCCCGCACATCGTTTACGAGCAGGGGGCCGCTCAGGCCGGCGCCACGGCCGCCTGCGAGTATCAGCGGCGGCAGGCCCATTACTTCGACAAGATGACCCCGCTCAACAAACGGCTGCTCGGCCAGAAGTACTTGCGGCTCGCCCGAACCGCATGGACCAGCGGCGATTCCGACCGCGCCCTCCGTTTTGCCGAGTTGGCAGCGCACATCGACCCGCTTAATCGTGAGGCACTCGAACTGCGGAGCCAAATCTGGACGGGTCGCCGCGCCGCCGATGACGATACGATCGGCATCGCTCCGCTCTCCCCGCAGCAGGCACTTGATGACCCCAATACGGTCAACATGCTCCTTGATGAGGTCGATCATGCCGCAGCGGCCTCGGCGGCACCTCAACATCCGCTCGAAACCGGCCGGCCCGGCCGCAAGCAGGAGATCGTTCGCCCCTTGAAGCTACAGCCGTAATTCCGATTGTTTGCGAACCCTGTTCGCCCCATGACGACAGCGGACGCAAGCAACGCGAATCGGCTGGTTGCAAACCATCAACCCATCAACGCCAAGCCACTTTCGCTCCCCCGCGGTCATGTTCAGCAAATCGCAATGCCCCCGGATACCGACGATGCAAGGCCCCCTGTTCGCACGCCTCTGTTCACTGGAAAACAACGGCGGCCGATCGCCGCGAGCCGCCTGCCGCCCGCGTCGGCCGCAACGGCTCAACAGAGCGATCGCTGCTTGTCTGTTGATTCTGACTGCGGGTTGTGCCGCGTTGGAAAAGCCCGCCGGTCTCTTCGATGGATCGATGGCGCGCCGTCGCGAGGAGCGAAAGCAACGGGCCGCGGCCGAGTTCGAGGCCGCCCGAAACGAGGCCGAATATAAGTCTGCGATGAACCTTTGGGATCGGAACAACCTCAAGGGGTGCGAAGAAGCGTTGCGCAGCCTGATCGAACGCGTCCCCGCCCATCGCGAAGCCCGACTCCTTCTGATCGATGTCTGTTTGGCGCAAAACAACCTTCGCGAGGCCGCGGAACAGGCCGAGCGTTTGCTCGCCGACTTCCCCAACGACGCCCAAGTGCATTACAGCGCGGCCCTCGCCCTTGATTCGCTGGGACGATGCGACGAAGCCTTGGTTCACTACCAACGGGCCGTCTCGCTCGCGCCGGATAACGAGGCTTATCGTGCGGGCTACCTGGCAGCGCGCGAGGCCGCCGGCCGGCGTCGGCCGAAAACACCCAACGTAATCGCCGATCTGGCAGCCGCAATTGCGCCGGCGGCAATCGCCGACGAACCCGCTGTTCGCTCGACGGGCCACGCGATCGCCGAAACGGAGCCAACCGGAAGTCGTCGAACGGCCAACGCCGGCGTTGCAACCGTCGCCGCCTCTGCGGGCGAAGGGGCGGGAAATGCCGTTTTTGCCGATCCTGTCAGCAACGACGATCGCAGCGCCCAATCGGCCGATGACTTGATCCGGCAAGGCCGCATCGCCCTAAGCGAGGGGAACCCAAATGCCGCAGCCGAACTGTTTCGTCAAGCGATTCTTCGGTCGCCGAATGAGCCGCGGGTGATTCTCTCCGCGGCAACCGCCGCGCTGCGCTATGAACAGCCGGAATTGGCGGTGCAACTGCTCAAGGCGGCAGCAGCCCGATTTCCGCAACATGCCGTGATCCATCAAACATTGGGTTTAGCCTGCTATCGCTTGGCAGACTACTCGGCCGCCCAAGATGCGTTGAACAGAGCGCTTTCGTTGGACAAGTCGAACGCCCTATCCTATTTTTTGATGGGGTGTACGCTTGCCAAAACGGGTCAGACCGACACTGCCGAGCACTACTTGCGGCAGGCCGAGGCCCTCGACCCGCGATGGACCACCCGACGATGAGGCATTGTCTCGCCGGTTTTCCACCGCGAGAACCTCGCAGCCACGGCTCGCCGGAAAAGGCCGCCGAGCTTCGGCTCCGCCGTCGGTTGTCCGCGTCGCCCCCGACCGATTGCAGAAGTGCAGCGAATGAAGGGCGCGACGTTGTTCTACTGGCTCCTTGGATGCGGATTGACACTGTCGGGAGCACTTTGTGCTTCCGGGCTCGGCCCTTTGGCCGATGCGCGGCTCGCGCCGCTTCCCAGCGCCGTGGCGGGCGGAGCGCTGATCGCCGTCTTGTTCGCCATCGGCTTCTATCGTTGCCGCTCGGTCAATCGCCGTTCGCAGATCTACCTGGAGTCGCTCGCGCAGATCGACCCGCTGCGGGCCGTCGATCCGACCGACTTCCCCCGACTGCCCGCCTCGCACCCGTTAGCCGGCGCAGCGCGCCGAGTGCAAGATCTCTTCGTCGCTGTCGGCGAACGGCTGAGGCTCCTCGAACAAACCTCCGCAGCCTCCGAAGTCCGAGCAATCCGCGCGGCGCAAGAGGCCGACCGCATTCGCCAGGTGTTCATGGGCCTCAGCGATCCGGTGTTCGCCGCCAATCAATATGGCGAGTTGGTGCTTATCAATCGGGCCGCGCGCGATTTGATCGGCCTAAAAGAGGATGAACCCGCCGGCGGCCCGTTGGCCGAGGCCATCAACGCGCCCAAGCTCGTCGATTTGATGACAACCACCTTGCGGCGGTCGTGCGGAAGCACGCGCGCCGTCGAACTCGAATGGCATCTGCCGGGGCAACCGCAGCGTTGGTATCGCGCCACCGCCTGCAAGACGGGCGACGAGGGGCGCGACGCCGGTGTCGTGGCCGTGCTCCGCGACATCAGCGACCGCAAGGCGCTGCAACGGCGGCATGCGGAGTTCGTCTCGTCGGTCAGCCATGAAATGAAGACTCCGTTGGCGGGCATCAAAGCCTATGTGGAGCTGCTGGCCGACGGCGACGCGGAAGACGATGCCACCCGCGAAGAGTTCCTCCGCGTCATCACCAGCCAAACCGACCGACTCCAACGGCTGATCGACAACTTGCTGAACATCTCGCGGATTGAGGCCGGCGTGGTGGAGGTCCGTAAAGAGCCGCGATCGCTCAATGAAATCCTCGACGAAGCGGCTCGCGTCGTTCGCCCCGCCGCCGAAGCGAAGCAAATCGACCTTCAAGCCGATCTCAGTCCGCTCTATTTGGGCGTGTCCGCCGATCGCGACATGCTCTTGCAAGCGGCGATCAACCTGTTGTCCAACGCGGTGAAATACACCCGGCCCGGCGGCCGCGTGGTGCTTCGCAGCCGCTTGGCGGATGACGAGGTCCGCTTCGAAGTCGCCGATACGGGCGTCGGACTTTCGGCGGAAGACTGCGAAAAAGTGTTCGAGAAGTTCTATCGCGTCAAGAAAGACAAAGAGATGGCCTCCGGCACCGGACTCGGCCTGCCGCTGACCAAGCGGATCGTCGAAGACGTGCATGGCGGCCGCATCAGCGTGGAAAGCGTTCTCGGCGAGGGCAGCACGTTCATTGTCGCGCTGCCGGCCGCCGGGCAACGCGCGGTTCAAACGCAAGGTGAGCGATCATGAGCAAGTCGGTTCTCTTGTGCGACGACGAAGTCCATATCCTTCGCGCCGCGGAATTCAAATTTCAGCGCGCCGGGTTCGATGTCCGCACGGCCTCCGACGGCCTGGAAGGCTGGGAACAGATCATGGCGCGCCGCCCCGATCTCGTGATCACCGATTGGCAAATGCCGCGGCTCGACGGCTTCGGCCTGGTGCAGCGAATCAGGGCCGACGAGAGCCTCTCCGACCTGCCGATCATCATGCTGACGGCCAAAGGATTCGAGGTGAGCCACGAAGAGCTGCGCACGCGTTGGGGTGTTCGCGCCGTATTGGCCAAACCATTCAGCCCGCGCGAGTTGTTGCTTCGCGCTGAAGGCCTGTTGGCCGCCACACCCGCGTCGGCTGTGGCGGTCTCAGCGGCGGGAAATTGAACGGAGTTTGCGTCCAGGCGATCTGAAGCAAGTCGAATCGGCAGCCAGGCGCGTGCGGCGCGATCGAGCCGCTCGGCGGGAATCACCGACGGGCGCACCAGCCCGCTGTCGCATGGGTCATTGACGAACAGACAGGACCAATCACCGTGAACTTGGCGAGCGAAGTCTTTGAAGATGTGATCGTCGTTCACGCCCCGGAAGAGGTTGCCGGCGACCAAGCCGACGCCTTCGGAAGTTGCGTGACCGGGTTGGAACAGCGGAAAGTGGTGCTCGATCTCGACGGCACGGAACTGCTCGACAGCCGCGGTCTGTCGGTCTTGCTCGATCTGCACGATCAACTCAGGCAGCAAGACGGCGAGCTGAAGATCGCGGTCACCAACGGGGTGAACCGCAAGATCTTGGAAATTACGCGAATCGATCATCAACTGGAGGTTTTCGAAAGCGTGGTGGACGCCGTGAGGAGTTTTCACGGCTGATCGTCACGGGTTGCGCCGTCGCGGTTGGTGATGCCGATCTCGGCCCGATCGGCCGGCCCGCCGCGACGCCGAGCACCATAAAGATTCCCGCCGCGCGGCACCGGTTGTGCGGCAAAGAAATGCAAAGTTGCGTCCGATGAGCGAAACCGTAGTTGCTGCTCCGCGTCGATTGGGCGATACGCTGTTGGCCCGGGGCTACCTGACGGAAGAGCAGCTCCAAACCGCGTTGCAGAAACAGCGCGGCGAATGGCGCGGCAAACTGCTCGGCGAAATCCTCGTCGAATTGGAGTATTGCTCCGAGGAGCAAATCGTCGAATGCCTGGCCGCGGAGTATGGCGTCCCCTACGCGAAGCTCGACGCCCGCTTGGCCGATCCGAAAGTGGCCGAACTGCTCCCGCGGGAGTACATCGAGAACAATCTCGTCTTTCCGCTGTTCTGCGTTCGCGGCGTCTTGACGATTGCCGTCTCCGAGCCGTCGAACCTGTTTCTCGTCGATGAAGTGCGGCAACTGACGAACAAGGAGGTTCAGATCGTCGCGGCGACCTCTCGCGATATTCGCCGGATGATCACAAGCCTGCCCAACGCCACCGTCTTCGTGATCGACGACATCATCGAGAACAGCGAGCAGGCCGAAGTCACCTTGATCGAAGAAGCGATCGAGGACATCGGCGACATCGGCGAAGCGGCCGGTCAGGCGCCGGTGATTCGATTGGTCAACTACATCATCTACAACGCCGTCAAAGAAGGCGCCAGCGATATCCACATCGAACCGGCCGAGCGGTGCATGCGCGTGCGATTCCGCGTCGACGGCCGCTTGTACAAGGCGCTGGAGGTGCCCCAACACCTGCTCAATGCCGTGACGAGCCGCATCAAGATCATGGCGGGCCTCGATATCAGCGAACGGCGACTGCCGCAAGACGGACGGGTTAACGTAATGCTCGACGGGCGGAAGATCGATCTCCGCGTGAGCACCTTCCCCACGACTCACGGCGAAAAAACCGTGATCCGCGTGCTCGACACGCGAAGCGTTTCACTGAACCTAGAAGACCTCGGATTCGGGGAAGATATTCTCAACGTTTTTCGCGAAAACATCCACGCGCCCAACGGCATTGTGCTGGTAACCGGCCCGACCGGCAGCGGCAAATCGACGACGCTTTATGCCGCGCTGAGCGCCATCAGTTCGATGGAAAACAACGTCTGCACGGTGGAAGACCCGATCGAATATCACCTGCCGTTGATCAATCAGTTTCAAGTGCAATCCAAGATCGGAATGACCTTCTCGAAGGCGCTGCGCACCCTGCTCCGCCAAGATCCCGACGTGATCATGGTGGGCGAAATCCGCGATGAAGAAACCGCCCGCACCGCCATCCAAGCGGCGCTGACCGGCCACCTCGTGTTCAGCACACTGCACACCAACGACGCTTGTTCGGCCATCACGCGATTGATCAACATGGGCATCGAGCCCTACCTGATCGGCGCCGCGTTGAACATGGTGTTGGCGCAGCGGCTCGTACGGCGCGTTTGCGCCAAGTGCCGCCAAGAGTACGACCCGCCGCGCAACGTGCGAAAAGCGCTGGAACGGATGGGCTATCAATTCGAGACTTTTTACCGGGGCGCAGGCTGCAAAAGCTGCCGGAACACTGGTTACCGCGGGCGCATCGGCGTTCACGAATTGCTCGTCATCACCGACGAAATGCGCGACGCTGTGGTGGCCGATCCGTCGATCGGCAACTTGCGCCGAATCGCCGAAGCGTCGGGAATGATCACCTTGGCCCATGACGGGTTCCGCAAAGTCCGCGAAGGCATCACCACCGTCGAGGAAATCTTCCACATCGTCGGCGAGACATTCGCGCGCGATCGATCAAGCACTCTCCGGAGCCAGTGATGAGCGAAACCGCCCTATTCGAATACCGGGCCCGCGACGCCTCCGGGCGAATGCTCGACGGGGAAGTCAGCGCCGCCGACGCCGCCGCCGCGCGCGAACAACTGCGGCGACAGGGCCTGACCGTCGTCGAATTGCAAGAGGCGGAACCCGACGCGCCGCTCTTCCCCAAGCGCGTCTCGCGCGCCGACATCATCTACGTGACCAACCAGTTGGCGATCATGGTCGATACGGGCATCACCCTGTCGGTCGCCCTGAGCGGAATCATCGAACAGGAAGCGAACCCGACGCTCCGCGGCATCCTTATCGAGCTGCGCGACGCTGTTGAAGCCGGCGAAGACTTTTCGACGGCCCTGGGACGGTACCCGCATCTGTTCGACAAGACCTATCGGGCCCTGGTCAAAGCCAGCGAGGCGACCGGCACCCTGGGAACCATGCTCGATCGAATCGGCAACTACTTGCGGAAACAAATGGAAACCCGCGGCAAGGTTCGAGCCGCGATGGCCTATCCGGCGGTCATGCTCGTGTTGGCCGTGGGCGTAACGATTTTTCTGCTGACATACATCTTGCCGAAGTTCACGCCGCTGTTCAAATCGAAGGGCACCGAGCTGCCCGGCCCAACGAAGATGATGATGGCCCTCTCCGACGGTATGATCCACCACTGGTACTTGTGGCTCTTGGCCGGTGCGGCGACGGTCGGCGGCTGGATCGTGTTTCGCCGCACTCCCTTGGGCCGACGCGCCGTCGATTGGGTGAAGATCAACGCGCCGATCATCGGGCCGATGATGCGCAAAGTGATTATCGGAAGAAGCCTGCACACCCTCGGAACGATGCTGCAAAACGGCGTCGGCGTGCTCGATGCCCTGCGATTGGCGGGCGAGGTTTCGGGCAACGTGTTTTACGAGGAACTGTGGAACCAAGTGCTCGAGGAAGTAACCGGCGGGCGGCGCATCTGCGAGGTGCTCCGCGGCAGTCCGCTTTTTCCCAGAGTATTGGTGCAGATGATCGCCTCGGGCGAAGAGACGGGCAAGCTCGATCAAGTGCTCGAACGCATCGGCATCTACTACGACCGAGAGGTCGAAACCGCCATCAAGGCTGCTACAAGCCTGATCGAGCCAATCATGATCAGCGTGATGGGAGCGGTGGTAGGCACCATCGGTCTGGCGCTGTTGCTGCCGATCTTCAGCCTCAGCCGCCAACCGTAAGCAGCGACAATCGCCCCGTCGGTATCGCAGCGCGCACCGCGAGCGCTCACACAAATCGAGAAGGGTTCATCCGAACCGTTCAGACGCCGGCAGGCTTGGTGCCCCGGCGGGCCCGGCGCTCGGCACGAAGGCGCGCTCGTCTCTTGATCTCGCTGGGCTTCTCGTAATACTCGCGACGGCGCATCTCTTTCTTGATACCGCTTCGCTCCACGAGCTTACGGAAACGACGCACCGCCTCTTGGATGGATTCTTTCTCGCGCAACGTCAACTTGACCACTCAGTCCTCCTTCATTGGTGTTTCAAAAACAACTCCCGAAAAGCGATTCCTTTTGGCAATCCCATAGTTTATCGCACGCCACCCGCCTCTGTCCACCCGTATCGACCGAACTGCCGCTCGATTTTCACGAGGACTCGCCCGAGCCCATGATTTTTGTTTGCGGCTGCCCGCTTAATCCCGCCCGCCCCCAGTCGCCCTCGGCCTGTCCCGCAACAGGATCCGCCTCCCCAGGTCCGTCCGTACCGAACAGCACCAGCAACATCTCCTTTCGCACTTGCTGACGATCTCGCACGGCAGTCCGCCCGAAGCGATGCTCCATTGCGAACGGACCTAAGGCCGCACGCCATGACCAATCGCGGCATCACTGCACAAAATTACAGATTTCCGGCGGTTGGGCACGTTGGTCCGCGTTGGAAAACGGCCGCACTCCTCACCGCGTTTGGTCACTGAGGCGATCGTGAAGTTGCAGTGCCGATCGCCGCGCAAAAAGGAGCCGCGCAACCCGCTTTCCGTAGGTACGCTGCCGCAGCACGTCGGCCGAACCTGCCGCGTGCTCAGCGAACCCGAAGGATCGTCAGGAATCCATCGCCCTGGTCGTCGCCTTCGGGCTTGACCGGTTTGGCCGTTGCCAACTCGTTGCCCTGAACTTGCCCGACGGCGGCCAACACGCCCGAACGAACCGCCACGGCTTGAAGGGTCGCAGAACCGGCCAGCGTGGTTGCGAAGGTGCGACGAAATTGGCTGTCGAAAACCACCAAAAAAGCACCGCCGCCCTCGCGACCGAACGCGCCGGGCGTCTTCGGCGGACTGAAGGCCGACGCCCCGCCAACGAAGATGTTTCCCTGCGCATCCGCGGCAATGGCCCGGGGCCGGATCGTGTTTCCTTTGCCGTTGGGCAGTCGGGCAAGCAGCAACGTGGCGGCCTCGCTGGCACCGGTTTTCGCATCGAGGCGGACGACGGCCGTAATATGGTTCGCGGCCGTATTGTAGGCATGTTGAAACGCATCGAATTTCGGCATCGGCAGCGTTTCATCCAAATTTCGGGACGATCGCAGCCACATCGTGTTTCCGCCCGCTGATTCGCCGGCAACGTACAGCTTGCCATCATCGCCGAACGCCGCGCGATAGGCTCGGGTGTCGGCCATCAATTGGCGGTCCGCAACCGCTTGTCCTTCCCAGCCGTAGGCTTGCCAGCGTTGTTCGCCGCGCAGATCGTACGCGCGAACGAACGCCACCTGAACCGGGTATCGCTTTTGCCCAGGCGGTGTGCCGCGTTTGTTGTCGAAGCCGACAACAAAAATCGTCTGCGAAACCGGATCGCACGCGACATCGTTGACGAAGCCGCCGGCCACGCCGAACTCGCCCGACAGATTGCCCGCCGCGTCAAAAACTGAGACCCGTTTATTGGCAAGCACTACCGCACCACCGTTGGGACCGGGACAAACTCGGGCGTCGTCGCCACCGACGGCCGCCTGCCACTGTTTTCGCTTCAGGCCCGGATCCCAACAGAAGACGCCGCCGCGTCCCGCCACGAGCACGCGGCCCTTGGCGTCGCAATCCATGTCGGAAGGCACGACTTCGCACGATTCATCGGCGATACGTTTGCCCTCGGAACTCCATAGCGTGATCCGCCCCTCTCCTCCCTCGGCCTTCTTGTTCTTGTCGCCGGCCATGGTGGCCTCGGCAAAACCGCCGGCCGCAACCAAGCCGTTCGGCAAGACCGCAACGGCTCGAAGCTCATCGTATTTCGGACCACCCCAGTAACTCGATACGACGACTTCGGCCGCCGTGGCCACAGTGGTCGTGATCAACGCCAACAGAACTGTTCCATAGCGAATCATCGAAGCAGGCTCCAAAGGGTTTCTACGTTATCATCCGGCACAGCGATGGCGCCGCATCCATGCCCCAACATTCTCGCAGTGCAACGGCTGCCTACGCCTTTCTCTCTGCAAAGATCAATAAGCAATCCTATTTCGGCTCAATGACCAAATAGAACCGAAAAAGACGGAACGCCGTCCAAACGGGGATTGCACGCAATCGGCCGCGTCGTGGCAACCACGGCCGCTTTCGCAACGATGTGGAACGATTTCGCGCAACAGCGGCAAAAAGAACACAAAGGCCCGTTTAAAAAGTCGCTCCCGAATTCAAGGCCCTGTGCGTTTTCCTCAAAATTTGCGGGCTGAATTCGCTGAAATCGTGTTTTTCACCGGGCTGTCAGGCATCAGCGTAGTTGACGCAAACCCGAGCGCCAAGCACATCGGGGCATTTCGGGCGAGCCTGGCTATCTGAGCGGATAGAAGAACAATTTACCAACTCCGTTTCGGCACCGCAGTTTACGTGGATTCTATTGATCGACGGGCGACTCGACGAACCGGCAAAGTTTGACTGTTCTTCCCGGCAGACGAAATCCGAATAGTTTCTCTGAGCCGAAACGCGACACCAAACGGTGCCGCCACGGGCACAAGAGACCGCGGTGAAATCCCAGCAAGGGAAGCCGGCGGCAACGGCTCAATGCTGTGTGGCTCGATGTGCCGCATCGGCCCCACCAAAAACGGTCCCAACGACGGCAGGAAGAACAACCGCTACCTTTCCCGGCGGCGGAGAGAGTCGATTGCGCCATTTTCGACGAAAGAAGCAGGCCCCGCGCCCGACGGGCGGATTGGGGCATTTCAATCAATCAGTCGTACCGGAGTCGCACAACGGACATCACCAGCGCGCTGATGGCTGATCACAAGCTCAAGTCATCGCCAGTCGGCAAGCTCTGGAAATGAACAACGATCGATGCGTCCTCGTCGGCCGATCGACGAGGACGGATGCCGCGAATGCATAGGGGGGATCATGGTCAGACGGACACGCTCGAACGCCTCGGTGGCGTCAATAACCGAGTGCAATCGATATTTCATTGACGCCGATGAGACCGGAAATGAGACTGGAAACCGGTGCGGACGGGCACGATGCGAATTCCGGCACAACGTTTCTCCGACAACCGCTTTTCAAACGTTTTCGAGGTATTCCGCAAGGCGTCGAATCGCGGTATTTTGCGGGTTCTTCCTGACGGTGCTGGTCGGCGCATCATGCACAGCGGCGCGCGGCGAAACCGCCGGACGCTTACAGAGCGTTACCGGCACGAACAGCCCGAGTGTGCGCAACGAAGCGATTGCCGCCATACCGCTCGATAAGCTCGACGCGAAGTCGCAGGCCAAGGTCAAAGATGTGCTGGCCAACGTGACTGTTTTTCGCCGACTGCCGATTCGGGTGATTGAATGCGATCCGGATCTGTACCTATTTATTGCTCGGCATCCCGACGTCATGGTGGGAATCTGGGAAACGCTCAAGCTGTCGCAACTGCAATTGCGGCGCACCGCCCCGAACAATTTCCGCGTGGTGGAGTCGGACGGAACAACGATCAATTTCGAGTATCTCTATCAGACGTACGACACGCACATCGTTTATGCCGAGGGCGTGTACACCGGCACATTGGCCAATCGGCCGGTCCGCGGAACATGCGTGTGCGTGTTGAAGACGGGCTACGTCCGGGAAACGAACGGCCGCTACTACATCACCAGCCGGCTCGATGCCTTCCTCAGCGTCGAGCCCGGGGCCATCGAAATCGTGGCCAAAACCCTTCAACCGATCGGCGGACGAATTGCCGACAGCAACTTTGTGCAAACCTTGGCCTTTGTGGCCGGACTCTCGGAAACGGCGGAAACCAACCCCGAAGGACTGCATCGGCTCAGCCGGCGATTGCCGAACATCTCGCCGGAGATTCGCGAACAGTTCGACCAATGCGTCGACAAAGTGGCTCAGGCGGCCGCCGCAAGCCTGGCGGTCGAGCCGGCGGTTCCAGAAGCCCATCGCACCGCGGCGGGCTGTCCGACATCGGCACAACACTTGGCGCCCTTGCGACGCTGAACGGGCCTCACTCCGAACGCTGAACGCGAGCATGCTTCCGACGCCGAATGCGTTCGCCGTCGATCGGTGCCGTTGAGCACCGCATCGCCGTTTCGGAAGATTCGCTTCGCCGGGGCTTGCGGTGCGTCGGTCGTGCCGTGCCACCACCGGCCGACACACGACCGGATTCTGCCGTCGCGTTTTTCAGACCGGGAACACCGCACCCCTCGTTTTCGATCGGCGGCATCAGAGCCGCTTTTCGTAGATACGGTACGTCTTGTAGCGTCGGGCGCCGACGCCTTCGATCGTCCGATTGATGGCCGTATTATCTTCGAGCGTCCAGCCCAATTCGGCCCCGGTATGTCCCAAGACATATTTGCCGTATTGCAGCACGCGCAAGATCATCAACGCCGCCACTCCGCGATGGCGATACTCGTTGATCACGTCGAGAACGAGCATCCGCGCCGTCTTGATCCGTTTCATCCGTCGCATCAAACGAATGGCATTGATCGGAAGGCCCCAACGAGTCAGGCTGCCGTTCAGAGGTCGAATCGCTTCGTTGAAATCGGGAATGGTGATCGAAAACCCGACGGCGCGCTGGTCGATCTCGGCGAGTAGTACGAACTCTGGCACCGTCAGCTTGCGGAGCTGGTGCGCCATATAGAGAAATTCCTCTTCGGTCAGCGGAACGGCGCCCCAGTTGTCCGACATCGCCTGGTTGTACACTTGGCGACAGCGGGCCACTTCGGCGTCGAAGTCGTCGCGGCGGAAGGGCCGCACCCGCACCCCGGTTCGCTCGGCGATTCGTTCGGCCCGCGGCCCGAGCCGTCCGGCAATGTCTTGCGGGTCTTCAAACCAATAAGCGTATAAATCTTTCGCTTTGACGAGCCCCCACGATTCGAGCAACTCGGCATAGTAAATCGGGTTGTGATTCATCATTGCTCGCGGGGGCCATTCGAACCCGTCGATCAGCAAGCCGCAACTGTAATTGGTGGAGTAATCGATCGGCCCTCGCAGGGCGTTTCGACCGCGGTCGGAAACCCACTGGGCCGCAGCATCGAGCAAGGCATGTGCCACGGGGCGTTCATCGATCGATTCGAACATGCCGAAGCAGCCGAGATTCTCGTGCGCGTGCCGATTATAGTTCGGGTCGTCGCTGGCCAAAATGCGTCCCACCGGCTCTCCGTTGCGCAACGCCAAGAACGGCTGTGCGGTGCCATGGCGGTAGAACGGATGGCGCTGCGGATCGAGAAACTCGCGAACCTCGGAAATCAACGGCGGAACCCAGTGCGGATCGCTTCGGTAGATCGACCAGGGAATGCGAAGAAATTGATCGAGCAGCTTGCGATCGGTGACGGGAACAATATCGACCTTCGGCGAAGCCACGAGCAAGCCTGCCGACCGTCCCGACTCGTCTTTCGCCGATGCGGCGACCGAGGCTCCCGGCCCGACGACCAGTCGGCGATGCGGCCGCGGGATGTCGCTCGGCTCAACGGACGGATCGTCAAAATCGTAAATGCGGTACGTCTTGGTGATCACCGCACCGCCCTTTTGCAGAGCCCCTCGCGAAAGCGAATTCGACTCGAGCACCCACGAAAACTCGGCCTCTTGCAGATTCCATTTCATCGCAGCCGGCAACAGCCCGTGCATCAGCACCAGCCCGATTCCCATCCGCTGGTATTCGGGCAAGACGTTTGTGCTGATGATGCGCACCCGCTTGATGGCGCTTTTGTTCACAAGCAGCCGCAAGAAGCCGAAGGGAAGCAGTCGGCCGTCGATCGCTTTGATTCGCGGGTTGTAGTCGGGCAACGCGAAACTGGCGCCGACCATGCGGCCGTCGATCTCCGCACCGACGGCCAACTCGGGCACGATCAGGTGCTTCAAGGCGTCGGCCGTATGGTCGATCTCGGCTTTCGTCATGGGCACAAATCCCCATGTGTTGACCAGCGCACGGTTGTAGATTTCCAGAAATGCCATGACGTCTTCGCGAAAACGTTTGCGGTCGAGCGGCCGGGTGACGACGTTGTACCGCTCGATGATCTGTTCGGCCACGGGCTGCAATTTCGCTTGCAGCTTCGGCAGCATCTCGATGTTGCCCCAAAAGGCGTACATGTCCTGCGTTTTCTGGAATCCATAGTTCTCAATAAGCTGCCGATAGTACGGCGGATTGTAGGTCATCATGAACATCGGCGGACTGTTGAATCCATCGATCAATAGCCCGAGCTCGTAATTCAACGATGGATTGCACGGCCCGCGGAGGCGATACACCCCCTGATCGGCGAACCACTGGCGCACGGCGGAAAAGAGCCCGTCGGCCGCCTCTTGATCGTTCTCGCACTCGAAAAAACCGAAGAACCCGCGGCGCTCGTTGAACCGCAGATTGTGATGGACGTTGAGAATCGCCGCGATCCGCCCGCAAACGCGCCCGTCGCGATAGGCCAAAAACGTCTGCGCCGTATTCCTTGCATAGAACGGATGATTCCCATAGCCGACCATATCATGTTGGTTCTTCCGCAACGGCGGAATCCAGCAAGGGTCGTCCCGATAGATCGTCCAGGGCAGCGAAAGAAACTGGCGCTGTTCGGCGCGCGTCTCGACAGGCTTGACGATAAGGCTGGACATGACAAAAACGCGTAATGCAGTCTGTTGATTTAAAACGGCAAGAAAGAACCTGAACGGATTCTAAATGGTTCCACACAATTGCGGAAGCGGCTGCCGACGCCACGAGGCGGCCGAGCGCATACAGTCCCCCGCTTGAACCACTTTCTGTCTTTCGTGGTTTTTTCCGGAGAACCTCGGCCCGTCGTGCAACTTCGGTCTCGGGGCCGGAGGGAACGATACAGGCGAACGGACTCGGGCCGCCAGTCTTATTGCAAGAAGTAGATGACGGCGGCCAAAACCGCACGCGTCAAGAACGATAGCATTTGCCCGAATCGGGCAGCCGCACGAACCGCATTGCCGACGGAGATTTGCCACACGCGTTCTGCGGTCGTCCGATGCGCTATGCGGCATTGTCGGACGGTGCATCGGTCAAAGCGCCGCCCGATAACGACCGGCGGCCGAAGAGCCTTCGGTCGCCCGTGCTCTTCCTACTGCGGCTGCAGGCGGCAACCGCTAGCCCGAAGCGGCTGCGTCGATCATGCGGCGGAACTCTTCGAAAAGATAGCCGCTATCGTGCGGGCCGGCCGACGCTTCGGGGTGGTATTGAACGCTGAATGCGGGATATCGCTTGTGCCGGACTCCTTCAATCGTCTCATCGTTGAGATTCAGATGAGTCACTTCCAGTTCGCTAGGCAAGCTGTCGGCCGCAACGGCGAAGCCGTGGTTTTGCGTGGTGATCTCCACCCGTCCCGTGCTGTAGTTGACCACCGGCTGATTGGCCCCGCGATGGCCGAACTTCAGCTTGTACGTCTTCGCCCCGCAGGCAAGGCTCAGGAGCTGATGCCCAAGACAAATCCCGAAGATCGGTTTGCGGCCCAACAACTGCCGGATCGTTCGCTGCGCGTATTCAAGCGGTTCCGGATCGCCGGGCCCGTTGGAAAGAAAAACGCCGTCGGGTTGGTGCGCCAATACTTCATCGGCTGAGGCGGTGCCCGGCAACACCGTCACGCGGCAGCCCAGATCGTAAAGATGCCGGGCAATATTCCATTTCATGCCGTAATCGAGAGCGACGATGTGAGGGGCGTCGGACGGCACACTCGTTCGCGTCACCGCATTCAAGCGAGCCCAAGGACTCAGCGGCGCGGCCCACGCACTGGCTCGATCGGGAATGACCTCGCGAACCAGGTCGCGCCCCACCAAGCCGGGACTCGCCTGAGCCTTGGCCACCAGCCGGGCATCGTCGAAATCGACGCTCGACAACACCCCTTTCATCGCGCCGCGCGTGCGAATCCGCCGCACCAACGCGCGTGTGTCGATCCCTTCGAGGGCTACGATGCCGTAGGCCTTGAGGTAATCATCAAGCGAACCCTCCGCACGGAAATTACTCACCCGACGGCTTCGCTGCCGCACAACAAACCCTGCCAAATGGGGCTTCCCGCTCTCGTGATCCTCCTGATTAACACCGTAATTTCCGATCTCGGTGTACGTCATCGTGACGATTTGACCGCGATAACTCGGGTCGGTCAGAATCTCTTGATACCCGGTCATCGACGTGTTGAAGCAGACTTCCCCATCTACTTCGCCCACCGCACCGAACGCGGCGCCCACGTAAACCGTGCCGTCTTCAAGGGCCAACTTTGCGATCTGCGACATGAACCTTACACCGCCGTTATCCAGCGCGCAACATGCATTGCGGCGCAAAAACCAAAATTCCTACCGTGACGAGATGGCGCTGCACGACGTGCGTCATCAAACAGTCCGACGAACAGCCGTCACACCCTATTGCCAAAAGTCGCACAGGCGACGAACGACTCGATCGTGCCCTCCAACGCTCGGATTGTTTTCGACTCCTGCCATCGCGACGATCGGCAGCTCGCCCGTTTCCGGTCGCGTTGTCGCCAACGCTGTTGAACCGCACGAACCATACCGACTAAAGTCGGTTCCCGGAACCAGCCGATAGGATGGTATATTGACTGCGGGTTCTCGGTTCGCCTCGATCGACATCGTCGCGTTTCCGAGCAGTCAACCCTGGAGGCCCTTGTACCGGCGAGCAAGGGCCTTCATTTTTTTCTTGCGCGCCGAGTAAAACGGCGACCTTCCCCAACAAACTCGCGACGACGTTCCGCCCGCCATCGGATCGCCCCCGAATCGAAACGGGCTGCGCGGCAGAGCGCCGCGGCAATCGCACTCGCTGAGCAGATGCGACTTGCTTTGACATTTTACCGGAAACCCATTCGGCCGACCAGAACCGCCCCGCCTGCCTTAACGACTGCGGTTTCGGCCACGATTTGGGCAAGGTCTTGCCGGTCAATCGTTAGTTATTCGAATCGCTCGACTTGCGGAGAACCGCGACGAGACTGGCCCCGGCCCGATAACCCTGTCGGCCCCGGCCTGAAAGCACGGCCAGCAGACGGCGCCGTTCCCCGTAGAAAACACGTGTCAGCAAAACGTTGATCCAACGCGGAGGCATGCGGAAGTCGGTGCCTGCCTGCCCCCCGGCCTTGCCCGTGACGCGAGCGATTCGGCGCGCCCAACGGATCAGCGGAAGCAGCCGCGCATTGAAATGCGAAAGAAGAATCGCATCCGCCGACCGGGTGCGCCAAAGATCGATGAGTCGCTCGGCCGTATAACGACGAAAATGGCCGAACGCCTCATCGTGCGGACTCCATAGCTTTGGGTCTGCCGGCACGGTAATCAAGAAGAGGCAGCCTTGCGGCGCTGCTCGCCAAATCGATCCAAACATCGAATGATCGTCGGCCACATGTTCCAGCACATCCATCAGCAGAACGGCACAAACGTCGGGCCAAGTGTCGCCGATCACCTCGGGCGCCGTGCCGACACGAAACTCGACCGAAGGAAATCGCTGCTTTGCCAGCTCGATGGCCTCCGGCGAGCTGTCCGCTCCCAAACAGCGGTAGCTCGAAGCCAGCGAGGCAAGATTCGCCCCCGTGCCGCAGCCGATGTCAACGATCAGCCGATTGCGGTCGGGCGGAATCATTGCGGCAAGCAGGTCGCGAATGATCATTCGTCGCGCGACGAACCACCAATGGTGCTGTTCGATGTCGGCATGCAGACGAAACTGGGCCGATTCCACACTGCACCTACGTAGCCGCCTGTCTTGATGGCCGCGAAACTGCGATCGGGACGCACGTAACGACTGGCGACGATCTGCACCGCGTCCCGCACCATTGACGCACGAGCGAGTCGCGCCGCCACGGCGAACGGGATACGATCACTCGCTGCGATCACAGCCGGCGTCGGAACGGGGGCAGTGCGGCCCGCCTGCCGTCACTCTTCGCCCACTTTGCCCAAACAGCGGCCAATCTGGCGGACGGCCTGCCTCAAGCGGCTCTCATTTTCGACCAGAGCCAAGCGCAGATAACCTTCGCCCGCCGGCCCGAACGCCGCCCCCGGACTGACCACGACGTTGGCCTCTTTCAGCAGTTTCATGGCGAACTCGAACGAATTGAATCGCTGCGCCCAGATGTCGGGCACCTTCGCCCAAACGAACATCGTCGCCTTGGGACGCTGGATGGTCCAGCCGAGTCGCTCCAGTCCGTCGCAGAGCACGTCGCGCCGCTGTTGATAAATTCGGGCTTGCGCCTCGACGGCCGCCTCCGTCTGCCGCAACGCGACGATGGCCGCAATTTGTATCGGCCGAAACATTCCGTAGTCGTAATATCCCTTGATCGTGGCCAGCGCTCGCACCATTTCGGCATTGCCGGTGCAGAACCCGACGCGCCAACCGGCCATATTGTAGCCCTTGCTCATCGTGGTGAACTCGACGCCCACCTCGATGGCCCCCGGAGCGGCCAGAAAACTCGGCGTCTTGTACCCATCGAACACAACATCGGCATAGGCCAAGTCGCTAATCACCATGAAGCCGTATTTCCGCGCCAGCTTTACCAGTTCGCGGTAGAAATCGGCTTCGACCACCGTCGTCGAGGGATTATGCGGGTAATTGACAATCGCCACCTTCGGCCGCGGCACCAAATGGCGGCAGGTGTAGTCGAGGTTCGCCAAATACTTCTCGCAGTCGGTCGCTTCCAACGTAATGGCGTTGGCGCCGGCCATCGCCACGGCGTAGAGATGGGCCGGAAAATACGGCGCCGGCACGACGGCCGTATCGCCCGGTCCGAGCAGCGCCAGGCACATGTGGCTGAACCCTTCCTTCGAGCCCAAACAAACCAGCACCTCGCGGGCGGGATCGAGCCGAACGCCATGCTGCCGGTAATACTTGGCGGCGACCTCGCGGCGGAGGCTCATCACCCCCAGCGCCTCGGCGTAGCCGTGGTTGTCGTCGTCGTGGGCGGCTTCCGCGAGCTTCTCGATGACCACCTCCTGCGGCGGATCGCTCGGGTTGCCCATGCCCAAGTCGATCACATCGTCGCCGGCCCGACGCTTCTCGTACATCAGTCGATTCAGTTGAGCGAACAGGTAGGGCGGCAGCCGCCGCACCCGCTCCGCCACCTGAATCGTCAACGGACGATCCCGGGTTTCCGGTTCTTCATCGGGCTTCGGGGAAAGGACTTTCTCTGCCACGGGAGTGCTCATCGAACTCAGCCTTGCCGACTAAGATGCCGGCCAATGAATCAAGATCGCCAAGCCGCGGACGACTCAACGCGCCGAAACGGGAAAAAGAGGCGAACAATTCAGAATACCGCGCTAAGGCCAAGGCGCGAAGCGGGATTCCGTCTGCGCAAGCAAGCCACCGAGCCTCCGCCTCCCCCGGCCGCGACGCACGTTCCAACAATTGCGCCGCCACAAGAAACCGTGCGATCCCGGACCGCAGCGTCCCTCTCGCCGCTGCGACCGAACGCTCGAACAGCCCCCGGGGCATCCATCCGCCAGTCACTCGCGGGAAAAACGCCCCTGGCGCTAGGTCGGATTCCAAATGGCCGAATCGGCGAAAGAAACGGAAAGAACGCTTGACGGACGCCACCGTTCCGATATCTACTGTTGATTGACGCGAGGCTTTCGGCCGGCCGGCTGGGCAACGGTAGGCGACAGCCGAAACAGCCCAAAGCGCGGCGGCTCCGTTGGCACACGGGCGTTCGTTCGCCCTTCCCGCAAGCGGCCAGCCGTCATGGGCGAATCGGCAGGCGTTCTTTGTCGTTCTGGAACAGAGGTGGACTGATGCTTCTTCGCATCCCGGTTTGCGTGCTGACGATCGGTGTCCTTTTCTGCGCAGATGTTCCTCGCTGTCTTGCCGCCGAGCCGCAGCAGCAGGGCAACAGGCAATTGCTCATCAAGTTCCGCCAAGTGCGCGGCGATGCGAAACGGCGGCTGGCGACGATTCAGGAAATCGTGCAGGCCGGCCCGGAAACTGTCGATCTGCTGCGCGACTTGCTCCAAAAAGAACTCGATCGCCTCGACGCGAGTCTGCCCGAGGGACCGAACACCAAAGCGCTCGACGAGCAGATTGAAGCCATGCGCAAGGTGCTGGCCGACCTTCGGGCCGACCCGAATTTGAGCAAAGAACAAACCCACAACGTCGGACTGCCGGCGCTCGACCAGTTGACCAACCTGTGGCGTCAACGTGAGGCGATTCATGCGTCGCATTACGCGAAGCTCTCGCGGCAAGCGGCGCAGGCGCAGCAGCTCGCCGACCTATTCGCCCAAGTGGCGGCCCAATGGCCGACCGACCCACCGTTGCCGGTGGACCAATGGATCCCGCGCGTGCAGAAGATGTTGGCCAAGGCGCATCCCCCGATCGACGAAGAGGCGAAACAAGTGTACGCGGAAAACCAGCGACTCGCTGCTGAGATTCCCGCGGATTGCGTGGCCGGCATGAATGCCGTCAACGCAATGCGGGTGATGTGCGGGCTGAGGCCCCTGGTTTTCGATCCGAAGCTCTGCCAAACGGCCGTAGATCACAGCAAAGACATGGAAAAGCTCGGCTTCTTTGCCCACGAGTCGCCTGTCGAGGGAAAAAAGACCCCCTGGGACCGCGCGGCCAAGTTCGGCACCACGGCCTCCGGCGAGAACATCTACATGGGCAGCAGCGTCAACCTCGATGCCATCAAGGCTTGGTTCCTCAGTCCCGGGCATCACAAGAATATGCTTGGCGAGGGCCATAAGCGCCAGGGACTGGGCCGCAGCGGAAAGCACTGGACGCAGTTGTTCGGCGCGTAAATCGCGCATTGGTCCCGCCTTACGGCCTGCCTTTTGTCGCAACGGCTGAGATCGACATCGGCGAACTGCCGAACACCCCGCGAAGCACGCGACGATATTCCGCATCCATCAACCTTTGCCGCCAAGTCAGCCTAAGCGTCCGAAGGGTTGACTTTGCGCGCCGGTGCGCTAACTATTGTGTGCGGATCCACCTTCGCCGGCCGCCGGTTCGATCAACTCGTTGAGCAAAGAACAAGCGAGTCGAGTCGGCGGGACGGCAGACGCCGACGAGTTCCCCCATTTTGCGATAGACGACGCCGCCTCAGCAAAGCAGTTCGTGTGCGTGCTGTTTCCGTTGGAACCACTTTCCGTTGTTCGCCGTTTTTTTCGAAAATGGAGGAGTGACATGAGACATCTTTCCGTTTGGGTGCTCGGCATGTTGGTCGTTGGGTTCCTGGTGGCCGGCTGTGCTCCGGCCGTCGCTGAGGTGAAAATCGGCGATCCGGCCCCCGACTTCAAGAACATCATCGGCATCGACGATAAAACGCACTCGCTGGCCGACTACAAAGACGCCAAGGTGATCGTCGTCGTGTTCACCTGCAATCACTGTCCGGTAGCCGTCGCCTACGAAGACCGACTGGTGAAGTTCCAGTCCGACTACAAAGACAAGGGGGTTCAGTTGATTGCGATCAACGTGAACAATCTGCCGGCCGACCGGCTCGACAAGATGAAGGAACGGGCGGCGGCGAAGGGATTCAATTTCCCGTACCTCTACGACTCTTCGCAGAAAGTCGGGCGCGACTTCGGCGCCAAGGTGACTCCGCACATCTTCGTGCTCGATGGCCAGCGGAAGGTCGCGTACATGGGCGCCTTCGACAACAGCCAAAACGAGTCGAAGGTCGAAAAGCACTATCTGCGCGATGCTGTGGACGCCTTGCTGGCGGGCAAGACCCCGCCCGAGCCGGTGACGAAGCAGTTCGGCTGCGGCATCAAGTACGAATGATCACGTACGAAACGGTTGAACGCGAATGACGACACAAGACAACGACCTTGCCGTCGTCGGCGGTGCGGCGCGCTCGCGGACTAAAGGTCCGTGGCGCGCCGTGCCGCATTTGGTTTGCAGGCTCGGCTTGTGCTGTGCGGTCGGTGCCGGTGCGCTGCTTCTGGGTGGTTGTTCGCGTCCGCCGACCGACGCGCAAGGTCCGGCCCGCCCGACGGCGGATCGCGACGTTGGGGCCGGGCTTACGACCGCGCCGAGCCTCCCCGAGCCGGTCTCGCCGGCCGACTTGGCCCGAATCGTAGCCGAACAGCGCGGAAACGTCGTGCTTGTCGATTACTGGGCGACTTGGTGCAGTTCGTGCGTGGCGATGCTGCCCCATGTGGTGGAGTTATCGCAACGGTTGGAATCTCGCGGGCTGATAACGATTACCGTGAGCCTCGATCTTCCCTCGCAGCGCGAGCAGGTGGGCCGGTTCCTCCAGACGAAGAAGATTCCCTTCCGGTCACTGATCTCTGCCGAGGAGAATCTCCAGCAGGCGTTCGTCGCATTCGATCTGGAGTCGCTTCCCACCTACCGCGTCTATGACCGTTCGGGCAAGCTGCACGCCACACTCTCGGGCGACTTCCGCGCCGACGATCTCGACCGAGCCGTTCTCGAAGCGTTTGATTCGCCGCCGACTCAATAATCCGGCGATTCGGCTGCGGCTCGGCCAATGCCGCCTGCCGATTAATGCGGCTCGATCACCCATCCGCAATTCGGCGCGAACGAGCGTGCCCCTCCGCGCAGCGCACTTTCCGCGACTGATTTCTCGGCAGCCTCTTCGTCGGGCTCTTTGCGCCAATCGGCAGTGGCCGAGTCGATCATGCGAATCGGTATTGTCCGGGCATGGCGACGGGCGGAATGGGATACGGCCCGAATTCGTACTTTTCGGGACCAAGCCGAGTTTCCGATTTCATTGCGGCGTCCCATTCGATGGCCTTGCCGCTGTAGGCCGCCTCGCGACCGAGAATGCCGGTCATCGTGGCCTCCGCGACGGCTTGAGCGACGTTGAGCGGTTTGCCCTCGCGGATGCTGGCAATCAGATCGAGGTGTTCCTGTTGATACGGGTTCGGATCCCGATCGCGGAACCGCCAGGTGCGGCCGTCGCGCCGTCGGATGCTCGTCTTGCAGTTGCTTTCGCCGAGTGTGCCGACAATCGCCTCTTCCACCAAGTTGTCACAACCGTTGATCTGCCGAGCTTGGCTGAACATGCGCACGCCGTTGGGATACTCGAACTCGACGGCGAAGTGGTCGAAGATGTGGCCGTGAATCTCACCGGTGCGAACCTGACGGCCGCCGACCGCCGCGACGGCGCGAATCGGATGGGCGCCGATCACCCAGTTCATGATGTCGAGATTGTGGACGTGCTGCTCGACGTAGTGGTCGCCCGAGAGCCACGTAAAGTAGTTCCAGTTGCGCAACTGCCACTCCATGTCGGTCCAGCCCTGCTCGCGGGCAATGACCCAGATTTGACCACCGTTCCAATAGCAACGGCCGTAGATCAACTCGCCGATCATTCCGTCGCGAATCTGCTCGATGGCCGACTGATAGCTCTTCAAATGGCGGCGTTGAATGCCCGCGGCCACGCCAAGGCCTTTCTGTTTGGCCAACTCGCCGGCCTCCAGCACCGCGCGCACGCCCGGCACATCGACCGCCACCGGCTTCTCCATGAACACATGCTTGCCCGCGTCCACGGCCGCTCGGAAATGCGCCGGGCGGAAATGCGGCGGCGAGGCAAGGATCACGTAATTGACTTCCTCGATCGCCAGCAGCTTCTTGTAGCCGTCGAAACCGGTGAAACAGCGATCGGCTGGCACCTGAACTCCCAGTTTCGCCAACTGCTGCTTGCACCGTTCGAGCCGATCGGGAAATAGATCGGCTAACGCGGCCACTTGGATGTTCTTGTGTTTCACCGCGGCGTCGGGCGCGACATCTTCCGTGTGGAAGCCCGCGGCCGGATAAATGACCTTTGTAGCTGCCCCCAAGGCATCGAGAACCGCGCCGGTGCCTCGCCCGCCGCAACCGATCAGCCCGATCTTCACTTGTTGCTCTTGATCGGCGCCGAAGGCCGTGTGAACCCGGGGGAACGCGGCCGCTGCGGCGGCACTGCCGGCCAGCGTCAAAAACTCGCGCCGCCCGAACCGAAAGAAATCGCTCTTCGCCGAATGGGTCATGTTGGAAACTCCTGCTGATTAGATCGGTTGCTGTGTTGGATCACGATGCCGCCGCTCGGACCTCGGGCGGCCGCCAAAACGCTCCGTTCTCCGTTCCGCGCACCCGCACCGATGATTGAGCCGATTTTATGCAACCGGCCGTTGGCCACGCAAGAAGCATCAGCGAAATAACTGCACCCGAGGCCGAAAGCGGCCGCCAACGGGGCGATTCGGCAGCAACTCCCTCAATGAGTCTGGGATGCGGGAACTCATCGGCGCCTCGGTAATGTGCCGCCCGGGGCTGGTTTGTCGTTCACTCAGCCGGCTGGCCGGAATGCCCGAACAAGACCGCAGAAAGCAGAAATCGTGCGAATCGAGCGAACGGCGCGGTCGGCCGCTAGGGTCGTTTAGCGTCTTTCGGGGTTTCATTAAACGCCGGGTTCGTCGAGCGCAGATCGAAACAACTGTTGCGTTGTTTCGCCCAGGTGCGATAATAAAAAAGGGGTGGCAATACTCGGGCGGCGTTCGGTCCGGCAGGACCAGTTTGCCAAAGGGAAGAAGCCATGAGCGCGAAGCATGAGCACGGCCAAGAGGTTTCTCGGCGACGTTTCATCGAGCGGGTTGGATTGACGGCCGCGGCCGGGGCGACCGGCGGAGCCGTTCCGCTGGGGCTGCCGATCTTTGCTTGGGCTGAAGACGGCAGCGGACCGATCGATTGCGGTCCTCCGCCGAAGGCGGCCCCGCAACACCGCACCGGCGGCGAGTCGTTCGCCCCCCTGCCCTTGCCCGTGACGCCGATGCGCCGGTCGGAGAAAAAGAAGCCGCCGAAGCCTCCGGCCCTAGTGGGCAAGATGGCCCTGGGGCCAGTGCGGTGGATGACCAAGGACGGCAAACGCGTTCAATACCGCGATTGGATGACTGATCCGGCCGACGTGACGACGTTGCTCCAATGGACCGCCGAGAAGCTTGGCATCAAGTATAGCGCCACCGAGGCCGATTTCGCGCATTTCTCCTTCGATCCGCGAGAGTTGCCCGCGTTGCTCTTCTCGGGCCACAACAAGTTCGAGTTGAACGACGAAATCCGCAAGGGCCTGTATCGCTACGTGGCCGACGGCGGCACGATCATCGGCGACGCCTGCTGCGGATGGAATGACTTTACCGATTCTTTCCGCAAGGAAATGGAGTTGATCTTCCCGGGCCGTCCGCTGCGCAAGTTGCTGCCGGAAGAGCCGATTTATTCGTCGTACTATAAGCTAGGCGATCTGACCTACAAGAAAGGCGACGGCACGAAGTTCATCGCCTTGTTCTCCGAGGCACCCTGCCTGGAAGGTATCGACTTCGGATGCCGAACCGGCGTGATCTTCTCCCCGCGCGATCTGACCTGCGGTTGGGACGGTCACGAACACCCGCGGGGCACTCGGGTAGTTATCGACCAGGCCCGGCAGCTTGGGGCGAACATCATCACCTACATCCTCGGCTCGTATCAATTGGGCCGCTTCCTCAGCACTACGAAGGTTTATCACGAAGCCACCGCGCCGACGCGCGACGACTTCGTCTTCGTCCAATTGGAACACGAGGGCGACTGGGATCCCGATCCGTCGGCAGTGCATAATCTTCTGAAGTTCGCCCGCGATAATTCCACCCTGGAGGTCAAGTTCAAGCGGCAGAACGTCAGCTTGAAGAAGTTCGACCCCAAGACCGCCACCTACCCGATGATCTACATGACCGGGCATCGCGAGTTCACTTGGGATAACGAAGAAGTCTCGCGGATGCAGAAGTATCTCAAGGCGGGCGGCATCCTTTTGGCCGATAGCTGCTGCGGGCGGTTGGCATTCGATTTGGCCTTCCGCCGCGAAATCCAGAAGGTGTTCCCCAACCAGAAGCTCGATCGATTGCCGCTCGATCATCCGCTGTACCATTGCCACTACGAGATCAAGTCGGTGGACTATACGCCGCGGGTTCGCGAGGATTTCGGTCCGTTCGACACGCCCGAGATCGAAGGCATCATGGTCGATGGCAAATTGGCGGTGATCTATAGCAAGTTCGACTTAGGCAACGGCTGGGAGCAGTTCCCCCACGCTTACGCCTACGGCCTGAAGGACGAATCGGCCCTGCAAATCGGCACCAACGCCATCGTGTATGCAATGACGCACTAAACGGCCCCACGCGGTTGCGCAGTCGCCCGATTGCGTGCTGGCCCCGCTTGAACCGCGTTCCCTGTTTCGCGGTTTCATTTGGGCGGAGGCGGTTGCTCGGCCTATTTCCCGCGGGGTCGGCAGCTCAAGGCCGTTGATCGATCTGGTTGTTCCCCGCCCAATCACTCCGCCCAATCACTCCGCCCAATCACTCCGCCCAATCACTCCGCCCAATCACTCCGCCGAATCGCGCGGCCCAATCGCGCGGACCGTGCGGGGGCATGGCGAAGCGATTCGGTTCCCCGTAGAATAGGCCGCATTATCCGACGGCACGCGCTCCGTCTTTCGGCATTTCTGCTTCGTCGGCGCGTGCGCCGCGGCGTCATCGGCAAGCCGGTCACATTCTTCCGCGATCAATTCCCGATCGTCAATCCGAGGTCTTCACGATGGAACTCTCTTGGCTCGATGTCAGCGTGTTTGTCGCATTTGTGGTTGCGGTGGTGGCCGTCGGGATCGGGATGTCGCGGAGAAAAACCGACAGCGAAGGCTATTTCCTGGCCGGCCGGGGGCTTTCGTGGTGGCTGATCGGCTTCTCGCTGATTGCCGCGAACATTTCCACCGAGCAGTTCGTCGGCATGTCGGGAAGCGCGGCAAACTACCTCGGGCTGGCCATCGCCAGCTACGAATGGATGGCGGCGATCACCTTGGTGGTCGTTGCCTTCGCCTTCTTGCCCGCGTTTCTATCGGCCGGCATCTATACGATTCCCGAGTTCCTCGAATACCGTTACAACCGCGCCGCGCGATCGGTGATGTCGTTGTTGATGGTCAGCGTTTACGTCGCGGTGACTTTTCCGGCCGTGGTCTATTCCGGAGCGCTGATGATCGACGTTCTGTTTCATGGAAAAGCGTTCATGGGTCTGACGATCAATCTGACTTCGGCATCGTGGTTGATCGGCATCCTCGCGGCGGTGTATGTGGTGGCCGGCGGACTGAAGGCGTGCGCCTGGGCCGACCTGTTGCAAGGCTCGGCCCTGATTTTGGGCGGGGCCTTGGTTCTCGTTTTGGCAATGAATGCCTTAGGCGAAGCCGATCCGGCCGCCTTGGGATTGACCGCAGATGCGGCGCCGTCGGGGGCACTGGCTCGGTTCCGCGAGTTGAACGCGCCGAAAATGCACATGGTGCTGCCGGCCAGCGACAAAGAGATTCCCTGGACTGCGTTGATCCTCGGGCTTTGGATTCCCAATTTCTACTACTGGGGATTGAACCAATACATCACGCAGCGGACGCTGGGCTCGAAGTCGCTGGCCGAGGGCCAAAAGGGCGTCGTCTTCGCCGCCGCAATGAAGCTGCTCATCCCGTTTATCATCGTTTTTCCCGGGATGATCGCGTTTAATCTCTACCGCGGGGACATGCGCGACGAGGCCGCCAAGATGAACCAAGCCACCATCGAAGCGTTCGAGTCAGGGCGGCACCTCGGGCCGATGACGGCCTATCCGTTCGATCATCACTTTGCCGACCAGCATCCCGACATCGCTCAGCGGTTGCTGGAACACAATCAGGCGCTGGCGGCCCAAATTGTCAAAAAGGAGAACAAGGAGAATAACGACACGAACACAGCCGAGCCATCTGACGACGCAACCTCCTTAGCCAAGGTCAACGACCGCGTAATCGAACAGATCGAAAAGGCCGCCGCCGGGGCAAACAACGCCAACGCGGAATCAGGCGCGAAAATTGTGATCGCCAAAGGATTGATCGGTTATCAATTCGATTCAGCGTTCGCGCTGTTGATCAAGCGGCTGGTGCCGCAGGGATTGCGCGGATTCATGCTGGCGGCGATTCTCGGCGCGGTGCTTAGCTCGTTGGCCGCGATGCTCAATGCGGCCTCGACGATCTTCACGATGGACCTTTTCCGGCAGTACATCAAGCCCGACGCGAGTCAGGGCCTTTTGGTCGGTGCAGGCCGTTTGTGCGTCGTCGTGTTCATGGCCATCGGCTGCATCATCGCCCCGGAATTGAACAACCCGAAGTTCGGCGGGATTTTCAAATATATCCAAGAGTTCCAAGGGTTCCTCTCGCCCGGCGTGTTAGCCGTTTTCGTGTTCGGTTTGAGCGTGAAGCGGGCGCCGCGAATCTGCGGCATCGTCGGGCTGTTGCTTACGCCGGTGTTGTACGGCGGCCTGAAAGTGCTCCTGCCCAATCTCGCCTTCCTCGATCGCATGGCCGTGGTGTTCTTCGCCGTGCTGGCGGTCATGGGTGTGCTGACCCTGATTCGCCCGCTGCCAGAGCCGATCACGCTGCCGCGCACGGATAAAATTGAACTGACCTCATCGCGCGGCGCGCTGACGGCCGGAATCGCGGTCGTGTTGGCGACTCTCGCGCTGTACGCCGTGTTCTTCTAACTAAAACCGCGGAAAACGGAAAGCGGTTCACATCGCATCGCTACGCAATCGGCCGCGTCATTGCGAGCGCGGCCGCTTCCGTAATTGTGTGGAATTATTCAGCATCGGCGACGCCGAGCAGCAGCAGATTGCTCGAATCACCGATTGCGCGAATCACTACTTCGCACCGCCGAGGCCGACGGCCTTCAGCGCCGCTTCCGCCGCCAGTTCGCCGCCGTGTATGCAGTCGGGCAAGCCGACGCCGCGGTAGGCGTTGCCGGCCAAGAACACCCCGTGATGACGGCCGACGAGCGACTCGATTTGCTCGACCCGCTGCCGATGGCCCACATGGTATTGCGGCATGGTGCCGGGCCAGCGGGCCACATCGACAAAGCACGGCGCCCCGGTGATGCGCAACAGCGGCTTGATGTGGTCAATCACCAGCCGAATCAACTCGTCCTCATCGGCTTCGGCCAGCTCCGGGCGGCGCGCGCCACCAACGAACGCACGAAGCAGCACCTTGCCGGGCGGCGCGCGGTGCGCGTATTTGCGACTGCTGAAGCTGACCGCCAGCAACGGGCTGTTTTCAATGGCCGGTACCACAGCTCCCATGCCGTCCAGCGGGTGTCCGACTTGCGACTCGTCGAATCCGCAGGAAACGATCGCTGTGCCGGAATGTTCGATCCCGGCCAACTGGTCAGCCAACGGACCATCGAACAACTTGATCAACCGCGCCGCCGTGCCGGACGGAGCGGCGACGATCACCGCATCGAACTGCTCGGTCTGCGGCAACGACTGGCCGCCGGCCGACTCGCGGGCCGAGTATTGTACCTCCCAACCGCGTCCTTCTGCGGATGGTTTCAAGGCCGTGACGGCCGAACGTAATCGCACGACTCCCTCCGGCAACCGGGCCGCGATTGCATCTACAATGGCCGTCAGTCCGTCGCGCAAGGTGACGAACATGCTGTAGCGGGCGCCGCTTTCGCGCGGAGCCTGCCGGCCGGCGCGTCGCTGATGCCGCATGGCGCGAATCAGGCTGCCGTGCTCGCGTTCCATTTCGCGGAATCGGGGGAGCGTGGCCAATACGCTCAACCGTTCCATGTCGGCCGCGTACACGGCACTGACCAACGGCTCGACCAAACGCTCGAAGGCCTCGCGGCCCATCCGACGGCGGACGAAATCGGCCATGCTCTCGTCGCCCGGGTCGCGCCGCGGGGGAAGAAAGTACTCCATGGCCGCCCGAATCTTTCCCCAAGGCGAAAGCAAGGGGGTGAGGGCCAGCGGCCAAAGCCGCGTCGGCGCCATCATGAGGAACCCGTCGGGCAGTTTATGCAGTCGCCCGCGAAAAACGATGAAGGTTTGCCGAAATCGGGCGTCGGTTTGAAGAAGCTGGTCGGAAAGCCCCAAGCGACGACAAAGATCGAGCCCCCACGGCAGCGTGGTAATAAAGTTGTCGGCACTGCGTTCTACCTGAAAGCCGTCGGCGTGGCGAGTGGAAAGAACCCCGCCGAGCCGGTTGGCCGATTCAAACAGCGCAAGCCGGCAACTCGGCTGCAATTCGACGATCCGATGGGCGGCCGCCAGCCCGGCAATTCCGCCACCGATGATCGCGATACGGGGGCGCGGCGCCGCTGAACCTTCATTCGCCATGAACATACACCCGGAGACAACGTCAAAACAGGTAATTATGCCGACCGCGACGGAAAAGGCAACGCCGCCGGAAACGCAGGCCGAAACCGCGCCGCCGGTGGAGCCGACCGTTGCAAACCACGCGGCAGACGGCTACATTGAAGCTTGGCCCACATGGACCCCACGCCAGTGGATTGCGCGAGTTGCGGCTTGGCGACGGAGCCGGGTTGCCGCGATTCTCGGCGATCGACTTCGGTCCGCCGGCGCGTCTTCGGCCATTTGTCCGCGTGAATACTCGTTCCGGCGCGATTTGCCGGTCGATGTTCAAGGCGGGCTCGGTCGATCGAGCTGCCGATGACTCATAGACGGGTTTGTCTCTGTGATCTCTGTTTTCTCAAAGGAGTAGTACAGGAATGTCGTACCAACCCTCACGTCGCGAATTCATGCAAGCGGGCGCCGCGGTCGGCATCGGCTATTGGGTCGCCGGTGGCGTCTCGGCCGCAGAGAGCAATTCGCCGAATGAGCGGATCGCGATGGCATCGATCGGCGTTGACGGCAAAGGCAAGAGCGATACCGCCGACGCCGCCCGGGCCGGCGACATGGTGGCCATTTGCGATGTCGATCGCAAGCGTTTGGAAGCCGCCGCGCGCTCGTATCCGAAAGCGAAAATGTACACCGATTTTCGCAAAATGCTCGAAGAGATGGGCAGCAGCATCGACGCGGTCACCGTCAGCACGCCCGATCACATGCATGCCCCGGCCGCGTTGATGGCCATGCGGATGGGCAAGCACTGCTTCTGCCAGAAGCCGCTGACGCGTACGATTTACGAAGCCCGGCTGATGGCCAATGTTGCCCGAGAAAAGAAGGTTGCCACGCAAATGGGCAACCAGGGCACGGCCAACGAGCCGCTGCGCCGCGCGGCCGCCATGCTCCGCAAGAACGTGGTCGGAACGGTGAAGGAAGTCCACGTTTGGACGAATCGCCCGATCTGGCCGCAAGGTCTGGATCGCCCGCCGACCAAGCCGGTCCCCGAAGAATTGGACTGGGACCTGTGGCTCGGCTGCGCGCCGGAACGCCCCTACTCGGACGGCTACCATCCGTTCAAGTGGCGCGGCTGGTGGGATTTCGGCAGCGGCGCCTTGGGCGACATGGCCTGCCACACGGTGAACATGCCCTACATGGGCCTCGAATTGAAGAACCCCGTCGCCGTTCAGGCCGAGACCTCGGGCCACAACAAGGATAGCTACCCGCAATGGTCGGTGATCGAGTTCGATTTCCCGGCCGTCGATTGGCGCCCCGCCTTGAAGTTCTTCTGGTACGACGGTGGCAAGAAACCGCCCGCCGCGTTGATGGAACAGATGTCGGCCGCGTACGCGTCGGAGCTGGCCAAAGACAAGGGCTATATCAACACCGGCTGCATTGTCGTCGGCGACAAGGGCATCCTCTTCTCGCCGGGCGACTACGCCGAGCGGAAGATCAAATTGTCCACCGGCGCCGAACTGCCCGATGTCGAGTTCGAGCGTTCGCCGGGCCACTTCCAAGAGTGGGTCCGCGCCATCAAGGGCGGCCCGGAAGCGAAGTCGAACTTCCCGAACTACGCGGGCGGCCTGACCGAGACGATCCTCTTGGGCAACCTCGCCGTCTTCGCCGCCGACAAGCCCGGCAAGGGACCGAAGGTGGAGTGGGACGCCGTGAATTTGAAGGTGAAGAACATGCCCGAGTTGATGGCGATCGTCAAACCCACCTATCGCAAGGGCTGGGTGCTCGACGCCTAATGCTCGTCGCAAATCGCTGAGGGTTCGCTGCCCGCGGCCCTTCGCGTTCGCGCAGCGAGAGAATAGCACCTGAGACGAACGTAGCCGAAACCCTGCGCCACCGCGGCGCAGGGTTTCGTGCTTTCTGGTCCGAGCGTGGGCCGTAATTCGGACGCGACGGCCCTCCCGGCACCGAATAGTCCCGCGCAATTGCGCAATCGACCGCTGGCCCGGCAAAGCGGCTCTCTTGCGTGCTGTCCCTGTTTGAATCGTTTTTCGTTTTCGCGGTCTTGTTCGTTTCTACTTCGCTCGTTCGGTATGATAAGATGTCGCCAAGGCTGATCATCAACAATCTCGGGAGAACTCTCGTGCGCTCCAAGCTCTTTCGCTTTTCGGCCTGTTTGTTGGCCGCGATGCTTCTCGATGCGGCGTTCGCCGGTGCCGGCGAGGGGCCGCGACAGTATCTACGCCGGGCGAACGACTGGTATCGCAGCGCCGAGGCCAAACGCATCGCCGACAACGTTCTGACCCACCAATCCGACTTGGGCGGCTGGCCGAAGAACACCGATACCACGGTGCCGTACACGGGCCGCCGCGATGCCCTGAGGCCCACCTTCGACAACGGCGCCACCACCGACGAACTGCGGCTGCTGGCTAAGGTGTTCTCTTCAACGAATGAGCAGCGCTACCGCAACGCCTTCGAAAAAGGCCTCGACTACATCCTTCAGGCCCAGTATCCCAACGGCGGCTGGCCGCAATCGCACCCGCCGGGCAAAGGATATCATCGGCACATCACCTTCAACGACCAAACGATGGTCCGCCTGATGACATTCGTGCGCGAGGTCGCCCGAGAACCGTCATACGCCTTCGTTGACCAGCGGCGTCGCAAGGCGGCCGCCGACGCCTTCGATCGCGGTGTGGCGTGCATTCTCAAATGCCAGATCATCGTCGAGGGCAAGCGAACGGCGTGGTGCGCGCAACACGACGAAATCGACTTCCGGCCGCGGCCGGCCCGTTCCTACGAGCCGGCCAGCCTCAGCGGAGCCGAATCGGTCGAGATCGTCCGGTTGTTGATGACGATCGAGAAGCCCAGCCCCGAGATCGTCGCCGCGGTCGAGGCGGCCGTCGCCTGGTTCGAGAAGGTCCAAATCCGCGGCATTCGTCAAGTCGTACAGCCTGATGCTCAGTCGCCTACGGGAAAGAACAAGGTGGTGGTCGAAGACCCCAACGCACCGCCCCTGTGGGCAAGGTTCTACGAAATCGGCACGAATCGGCCCCTATTTCTCGACCGCGACGGGGTACCGCGGTTCCGCTTGGCCGACATCGGCTACGAGCGGCGGAACGGCTACGCCTGGCTCGGCACCTGGCCGCAGCCGCTGCTCGAACGCGACTATCCCAACTGGAAGAAGCGGTTGAAGTAGCCTCCGCCCCCGTGATCGGCAGGAGGGGCATTCCGTCGGCCATGCGCGGCGGCGCACCGCCGTCCCAGCCCAATTCGCCGCCGGCCCTCTTCGGCCTTCGGCACACAACCGGGCGACGGCGAGATGCTCTTGGGCCGCGATGGGCAAACATGGGCAGACGACGGCCGAAAGCCCTGCGAAACCATCGGCGATCGGCGGTGTTCAATTGCTCAGAGCATTGACCTGCGGCAGAGTGTCGAGAAGCAGGCTTGCTTCCATCGCAAGAGCAGAATCGCTGCGGCGTCGGCCAGCCCCCGGGTCGAGCAGCCGACGGCCACCCTCGACGGCCCTCCCGCACTACTTCCATAAACGAAGTCATTCCTACCAAAACCTGCCCGAATTCGCTTTCGCGACGAAAACGCAAAAATACTCTCCACAAAAAGCTTTCATCCTGATAAGATTATTTGTGTGACCTGCCTGCCTTCGACTCGGGCGAACTCGGGATTCGCCGTGTCGCCCCCGAACCGCTGCGTGTTCGAGCCTCGAACCGATTGCTCCCATTCCTCGCCCTCAACCGGAGCGTGCATCGATGAACAAGGCCGTGCCGAGTTCGCTTCTTCCTGTCTTCTTAGTTGCTGCGATTTCCATAGGCGCGAAGGCGGCCGATGATTCGCCGAGTGTTTACGAGCACCCGGAACCGCCGGTAGCCAAGGGCGAAATCGATCGGCTCGTCTTCGCTCGACTCGATCAATTGAAGATCAAGCCGGTCCTCTGCTCCGACGCCGTCTTCGTGCGGCGCGCCTACCTCGACGTGATCGGCCGCATTCCCACCGCCGCGGAAGCCCGCGAGTTCCTTTCCAGCACCGATCCGGGCAAGCGCGATCGGTTGATCGATCAGTTGCTCGAGCGCGAGGAGTATGCCGACTATTGGGCGATGCGTTGGGGCGACATCCTCCGCATCAAAGCGGAGTTCCCCGTGAACCTTTGGCCGAATGCCGCTCAGGCTTATCATCGCTGGGTCCGAACGTCGATTGCCGAAAACAAGCCGTACGATCGCTTCGTCCGCGAACTGCTCACCTCAAGCGGCAGCAATTTCCGCGTGCCTCCGGTGAATTTTTATCGGGCCATTCAAAACCGCACGCCCGAGGGGATCGCCGCCGCCGTGGCGCTGGCGTTCATGGGCACACGGCTCGACACGTGGCCCACGGAAAAGATTCAGAATATGACGGTCTTCTTTTCGCAAGTCGGCTATAAACCGACGCGGGAATGGAAGGAGGAGCACGTCGTTTGGGATCCCTACGGGGTGACTCGGCAGATTCCCAAGGCGAATGTCGATACCGGCGAAGCACCGCCGGCTGGCCCAATCACGGCTGCGCGCGTTTTGGAAAAGCCGATCGCGGTGGTATTTCCCGACGGCGCCAAGGGCGAACTGCGTCCCGACCAAGACCCGCGCGAGGTGTTTGCCGACTGGCTCATTCGCAAAGAGAATCCGTGGTTCGCCCGCGCAATCGTCAACCGTGTGTGGTGGTGGTTGCTCGGCCGAGGGATTATTCACGAGCCCGACGACATCCGCGACGACAACCCGCCGAGCAATCCGGAGCTGCTCGCGTACCTGGAGAAGCAGTTTGTCGAGAGCGGGTACGACATGAAGAAGCTTTACCGGCTCATCTTGACCTCGCAAACATATCAATTGTCTTCACGACTGCGCACCGATACGCCCGAGGCTCGGGCACAATTTGCCGCGTATCCGTTGCGTCGGCTCGATGCCGAGGTGTTGATCGATACAATCAATGCAATCACCGGAACCACCGATCTCTACACGAGCCCGATCCCCGAACCGTTCACCTACATTCCCAAAGACAAGCTGGCGGTGGCGATTGCCGACGGGAGCATTACCAGCCCGTTCTTGGCCCTGTTCGGCCGGTCGGCCCGCGCCACGGGCATGGAAAATGAGCGCGACAATAAACCCGTTCCGGCCCAAGCGCTGCACATGCTCAACTCCAGCCACATCCAGCGCAAGATCGAACAGGGGCCGAAGCTGACCGCGTTGTTCGAGTCGGGCCGGAAGCAATCCGAGATCATCGACGAGCTTTATCTCTCGATTCTGTCGCGTTTCCCGACCGCTGAAGAAAGAAAAACCGCCGAAGAGTATCGAGCCCCCGGCCTTGCCCGCCGCTCAACGCGCAGCCGTCCGCGGGAAGAATGGATCGATCTCGCCTGGGCATTGATCAACAGCCCCGAATTCATGTATCGCCACTGATGCGCGGTCGCGGCGAATGTCGGCCGCCCGCTCCGATTTGAAAGGGTTTCAATATGGACGCGAAGGATTCCCTTCAGCGCCGCACTACGCGGCGACAAATCCTGTGCCAAGGTGCCTGTGGGGCGGTCGGTTGGGCGCTGGCCGACTCGCTCGCCGCCGCGGCCGAGAAAAAGCCGGCGGCCAAGGCGAAGAAAGCGCCGCCGAAGGCCCGTTCGGTCATCCAAGTGTTTCTCTGGGGCGGAATGTCGCATAACGACACTTGGGATCCCAAACCGGAGGCCGGCCGCGACTACACGGGCGAGTTCGACAAAGCGATTCCGACGAACGTGCCCGGCATCCAAATCGGCGCGCTCTTCCCCGAGTTGGCCAAGCAAGCCGACAAGTTTTCGCTGATCCGCAGCATGACCCACGGCAACAACGGTCACGAGACAGCGGCCTACCTGATGCAAACCGGCCATATGCCGGGCGAACGGTTGGCGTATCCCAGCGTGGGCGCCGTCTTCGCTCTCTTCAAGAGTCCGGAGTACAAAGGCATCATCCCGCCTTATGTCGTGCTCACCAAACCGCAAGGGCGGTTTTCGGAAGAAGGGTTCCTCGGCCCGAAATACAAGCCGTTCGCCACGGGCGGAGATCCGAACAACCCGCGGTTCGAGGTGGAAGGCGTCGTCGCGCGCAACATCACCGAAGACCGTCAGAAGGCCCGCCGCGATTTGCTCGGCAGCCTGAACACGCTCGGCAAAGAACTCGGGCCCGACCCGGCCCTGGCCCTCGATGCCGAGGCCAAGGAACGAGCCTACGAGTTGATCCTCGGCGCCGGCAAAGACGTGTTCGATCTTTCCAAAGAGAAACCCGAGCTGCGCGATCGGTACGGGCGACACACATTCGGCCAAGAGTGCCTGGTGGCGCGCCGTCTGGTCGAGTCGGGGGTGCCCTATGTGGTGATCAACTATCCCGGCGGATGGGATACGCACAAGGGTCACTTCCAAACAATGCGACGCCAGTGCCCGCAACTCGATCAAGGACTGGCGGCCCTGTTGCAAGACTTGAAAGATCGCGGCCTGCTGGAGACGACCATCGTTTGGTGCTGCGGCGAGTTCGGCCGCGGCCCGAAGGTCGATTGGCAGCCTCCGTGGAACGGCGGACGCAACCACTACGGCAAAGTGTTCTCGGTTTTGGTGGCCGGAGGCGGTTTCAAAGGCGGGCACGTGGTAGGCGCCAGCGACGCGAAAGGCGAACAGGTCAAAGACCGTCCCGTCTATCCGGTCGATCTCCTGGGGAGCATTTATCAATTGGCCGGCATCGACGCCGCGGCGAAGCTGCCGCATCCGATGGGCATCGAAGCCCACGTGTTGCCGACGCCCGAAGAGAAGGCGCCTTCGGCGGGCCTGCTCACCGAAATCATGTGAACGCCGATTGCGAATACCCCTCGCCAATCGCCAGAGCAGCATGAAAGCATGAAAGCTCGTCGAAAGGTCGGCGGGGGCCGCATCGCATTGAGCAATATGATTCAGAACAACAGTCCGTTTCGAGGGCGGTCCCTTGAGCCCGTCCTGCCGCTTGGGAGCGCGAAATGAAAACGATCAGCCTTCTGCGCGTCGTCTTCTTCGCGGCCGTCATTTCGGCCGCAGCCGCAGCATTCGCTCAAACGCGAGGCCCCTACATTGGTTATGCCTACCCCGCCGGCGGTCAACAAGGCACAACGTTCTCCGTTCGCATCGGCGGGCAGGGGCTCGACGGAGTGTACGCGGCGCACTTCACCAGTTCGGGCGTAACGGCTAAGGTTTTGGACTATTACGGCCGACTCAGCCCTCAAGATTTCGATCTGCTCCGCGAGCAGTTGAATGAACTCCGCAAGATCGAACGGCGCGGGCGAAAACTCGATGAAACGCAGCAGAAGATCCGCGCCCGAGTCGAAAGCCGGATCGCCGAATACGTCAATCGCCCGGCGAGCGCGTCGCTCGCTCTGCTGGCGATTCTTGAAGTGACGATTGCCCCCGACGCCCCGCCCGGCCCCCGCGAGCTTCGTTTGGTTACTTCTCGCGGCTTGTCGAATCCGTTGGTGTTTCATGTCGGCCAGTATCCCGAGGTAACGCGCAAGCCGATGAAGATCAGCCCATTGCAAGTGCTCGGCAAAGAAGAGGCTGCTTTGCGGCGTCGGCCCGCGGACGAAGTCGAACAGCGCGTTTTGCTGCCCTGCGTGGCCAACGGGCAGATCGCCTCGGGCGAAGAGAACTGCTATCGTTTCGAGGCGAAGAAAGGCCAGCGGCTGGTTCTCGACTGCCAGGCGCGCAGCCTGATTCCGTTTATCGCCGACGCGGTGCCCGGTTGGTTCCAACCGGTGCTCGTCGTCCGCGATGCCGCCGGAAAAGAGGTGGCGTTCAACGACGACAACGACTTCCGGCCCGATCCGATGATCTTCTTCGAGGTTCCGCACGACGGCGAGTTTGTCGTATCGATCACCGACGCGATCTATCGCGGTCGCGAGGACTTCGTTTACCGCCTGACCATCGGCGAAATCCCGTACCTGGCCGGAATCTACCCCTTGGGCGGCAAAGCCGGCGAACCGTTCAAGGCGGAAATGCGCGGCTGGAACTTGGATCAGGCGCGCCTCCTGCTCCCGCCCTCGGATTCGCCTCCGGGAATCTACGACGTTTCCGCAGTCATCGGCAGCACGCAATCGAATCGGCTGCGATTCGCCGTCGGCGATCTGCCCGAGTCGTTCGACCGAGAACCGAACAATGATCGCCAGCAGGCCCAAGAGGTCGCGATGCCGCAAGTCATCAACGGCCGAATCGATCGCGCCGATGATTGGGATGTGTTCCGCATCAAGGGCCGCGCCGGCGACACCGTGGTGGCCGAGGTGTTCGCGCGGCGCCTGGAATCGCCCCTCGATTCGGTCGTCGAACTGATCGACGCCACGGGCAAGACCATCGGCTTCAATGATGATCACGAGGACGCCGCAGCGGGCATCAACACGCATCATGCCGACTCGTACCTGTCGGTTGCACTGCCGGCCGACGGAGAGTACTTCCTCCGCATCGGCGATGCCGCGCGCCGCGGCGGACCGGAATACGCCTATCGGCTCCGGGTGGGGCCGCCGCGTCCCGACTTCGAGCTGCGGGTGGTGCCGTCGAGTATCGCGCTGGCGCGGCGATCGTCGGCGACCGTCACGGTGCATGTGTTGCGGAAAGACGGCTTCACCGGCGATGTCCGCTTGCGGCTGAAAGACGCCCCCGACGGCATCGCCGCATCGCCGACAACCATCAGCGGATCGCAAGAAATGGTGCGCATGTCGATTCGCAACGACCGAGCTCAGCCCGGCAAGGTCTTTTCGCTGGCGATTGAGGGGTCGGCGAATGTGGGCGATCGCGCGATCACCCGCACGGCCGTGCCCGCAGAGGACCGGATGCAGGCGTTCCTCTGGCGCCACTTGGTGCCCGCGGAGCAATTTGCGGCCATCGTTCCCGACTTTTCGTCGTCGATCATGCCCAAGCGAGAGGTTCCGCCACCGATGGAACTGCCCAAGCCCGATCCGTCGAAACCGGCCGCACAGCCCCAGTTCACAAAAGCCCAAGTCGCCAGCCGCTTGCGTCAACTCCGATCGCTTTTCAATGATTGGCTGTTGACTGAGGAGTTCTATCAGGTGAAGGTGGCCGAGTGCGAGGCGATTAAATAACGCCGCGAAAAAGGGAAATCGGTCCGAACTGGGGCTGCGCACAATCGGCTCGTTTCGTTCCGCCGGCGGCCGCTTCCGCGATTGTGCGCGACGACTCGAACAGCCGCGATCGTCTTCCCGATTTGCCCCGAGGCACGTCCGACGGCCTGCGGAGTTGGAGGGTCTGCGACGCGGATCAATAGGCGATTTTCGCTTGCGGCAGCGCCTTTTTCACTTCAGCCAAGCCGGCAGCCGAGATGTTGGTATTCGACAAAGCCAACTCTCGTAGCTGCGTCATCGCCTTGAGCGTCGGTATCGAGGCGTCGGTCAGCGGCACGCCCTGAAGCTCGAGGCGGCCCAGCCGGGTCAGCCCGGCCAGTTGCCGAAACCCGTCGTCGGTGATTTTCACATCGCGCAGGATCAATGTTCGCAACCCCGTCAATTCGCCGAGGTGTTTCATCCCGGCGTCGGTCAGGGGGGTGGCCATCACGTTCAACGAGTTGAGGGCCGGCAGCCGCTTGAGGTGAACCAAGGCCGCGTCGGCCAACGGCGTCCCGCCGAGATCGAGATGCTCCAGGTGCTTCATCTCGGCAAGGTCCGGCAGCGCGTCGCCCGAAATGGCCAACCGCCGCAGATTCAGCCGGCGAAGTTTGGTCAGCCCCTTAAGCCGCTTCAGACCGTCGTCGGTGATTTGAAATGCCTGCGCCAAGGAAAGCTCTTCCAAATCGGCCAGCTTGCCGAGGAACTCCAGCCCGTCATCACTGATGGCCAGCGAATCCTCGATCGCCAACACGCGAAGCTGTTTCATTGCGCCGACGGCTTCCAAGCCGGCATCGCTGACGCCGCGGCTGCGAACGCGGAGGACGGTCAGATTTTTCATCTCGGCCAACAATTCCAGGCCGCCGTCGCCGATCAGATCGCTGCCCCGCAGATCGAGCGATTCGAGGTTTCGCAACTGCGCGATGGCGCTGAGTCCGCCGTCCGAGATGTAGCTGTCCGTCAGCGCCAAGTGGCGAAGCTTGGGAAGCCCTTTGAAGCAACTCGCCGAGGCGTCGGTCATTCTCGTCAGTCGATTGAGCGAGAGGGTGTGGAGGTTCGGCAGCGTGGCTAGTTTTTTGATGCCCGCGTCGGTCATTCCCACCGTATCCAACGAGAGCGACTCGAGCGCGGTTGCTTTGGCGATCGTTGCGGCCGAGGCGTCGGTAATCCCCGCCCCCTTCACCAGCAACTCTCTCAATTTCGGCTGTGCGGCAATCGGTCCGAGGTCGTCATCCGTCGCACTGGCCGCCGACAAATCAACCCCGACGATCTCGCCTTGCTCGTCGAGCGCAACGCGGCCGCCGAGTTGTTTCACTCGGGCCGCCACCGGTGCCGCCTCGGCCGACGGCTCGCCGGCACAAACCGTGGAGACGACCGCTCCTCCGCTGAGCAGAAGGCACAACAACAAGCAAACGATCAGCGTGCGCATCGAGAGCCTCGTTGCGGTTAGAAGGTCCGTTGATGGGAACAAGAGAACACCGTCCCGCTGCCGGAAGCTCGCGATTCTTCCGGCCGCCGGACGGAACCAAAAAATGTTCGGTCGGGGCGTGCAACGCGGACCGCCCCGGGGACGAAACGACTACCGCCGCAGAACGCGCATTATTCGCGTCCGACCGGCTTGACCGACGTCTTCTTGGTCGGCGTCAGCTTTTGGCTGGGATAACCGGAAACCTCCGCGCCGCGCACGCGCAGCGAGTGCGCCAGCGCGAATCGCTGGGCCTCGGGCGCCGCGGCCAGCCGGGCCCGAAGAATCTCAGTCGCCCGTGCGCCGGGCAAACGCTCTAAGCACATCCGTGCGTCGTCGCCCGCGTCGGCATCGTCGAGCAAACGCCCCACCGGATCGGCCGCCTCTTCGCCGCCGATTTGCCAAAGCATCCACAACACATCGCGGCGGAACTGCCCATGCTTCGTTCCCAAAAGAGCGATCAGCTCGGCCGTGACGGCCTTGGCCTCGTCCGCCGCCCCCGGACGGCCGGCATGATAAACGATATTCTGAATCGCCCGGTTCGCCGCCCGAGCTACTTCGATATTCTCCGCCTCGACGGCCAGCTTGGCCAGCGGAGCAATGGCCGACGCGCCGACGACTCCCGCACGGTCGCGGGCGCCGGCGCGCTCGTCGTCGTCGCTGCTTTGAATCGATTTCAGTAGCGTATCAAGGTTCAATTTGTCCATCGGAGTCTTCGTCCTTCATCACTTGTACTGCGTTGTTCACTGGGAGCCGAAACCTTCGCGCGGACCTAAAGCGTGTAGGGATACCGCTGGGGCCGGCCCGCCAAACGCTGCGCCTGCTCATCGCCGACGATCTCGCGCTTCGAGTGGTCCCAGCGGAGCTTGCGGCCCAAGCGGAAGGCCAAGTTGCCCAACACGGTAAGAATGGCCACGTCGACTCCGGCCTCGACGTTCATGATCGTTCGCTTGCCGGTCTTGATCCCTTCGAACCAGTCTTCCATGTGCCCGGGGCTGCGATAAACGTCGACCGCGCCGGGCCCCGGCTCCCACTCGCGCGCCTTGCGTTCGGCCCACGTGCCGCCGTCGCCGCCCCAATGGACGAACGTACCCTTATCGCCGCGATAGACCGCGCCGTAGCCCGGCCGGCTGATCTTCCCTCCCGGTTCCTTGCCCGTGCGCTCTTCGGGCGGGACGGGCTCGCCGGGCTGATTCCAGGTGAGCACCCAGTCGGGATTTTTGAAGGTGTACTTCACGCTGATCGTCACGGCGGAATCCCACAGCCCGCGCTTCGGCGCCTCGCCGGTCGCCTCGACCTCCACCGGGCCGGTGCCGTCCGCCCCCATCCACCACATCGCGCAGCTCATCACATGCGCGCCGCGATCGCGAATCTGGCCGCCGCCCGACTCCATCAGCCAGCGAAACACGCCGTGGCAGTAGCCGCGGTTGAACGGGCGCCAGCGCAACGGCCCGAGCCACAAGTCCCAATCGAGTTCGGGCGGCGGATCGCCATCGGGATTGAATCCGCCGACCGGACTGGGATAGTGAAAGCAATCGACCCGCGTGATCTTGCCGATATTGCCGTTGACTAAGTAGCGGTGCGCCAAGTAGGCCTCGGGCTGGCTTCTTCCCTGAGAGCCCACCTGAACGGCGATCTTCGCCCGCCGGGCCGCCTCGATCATCGCCTTGCCCTCTTCGATGGTGCAGCAGGCCGGCTTCTCGACATAGACATGCTTCCCTCGCTCGGCCGCATGAACGGTTTGCACCGCGTGCCAATGGTCGGGCGTCGCGATCACCACCGCATCAATATCCTTGCGATCGAGCAGTTCGCGGTAATCGCGGTAGCAATCGGCCTGCGGCCCGGCTTTGCGCGAGGCGTTTTCCAACCGCTTGTCGTCGATGTCGCAAACGGCGGCGATATTCACCAGCCCTTGCTTCATCCGGTTGACCATGCCCCCCAAATGCCCGCCGCCCATGCCGCCCACGCCGATAAAGCCGAACGTGAGCTTCTCGTTGGCGCCCGGCCTTCCAGCAGCGGCCAACGCGCTGCGGGGAATCCACTGCGGCGCTCCAAGCGCAGCGCCGGCTGCCGCCATCGAACCGGCCTGTCGAAGAAACGTACGCCGCGGCACGCCCACATGCTTCTTCGTCATTCGTTCACCCTCGTTCCGTTGCTGTCGTTGAACCATCAATAGTGTTCGCCCACCGCCCGAATTCCGCTCGGCATCGTTCCCGCTGCGACTTGCCGGCCTGCCCCGCTCGCCGGCTCCCTCGCGGGGAACAAAAGCCTTACACACGATACCATGAACCCGTCGTGAACGCCACAATCATTGACACTGACTTGGCTCGTTCGGCGCGTCCCGTGCGGCCGAGAGACCGGCGAGAAAATCGCTTCGCGAAAAAGCGATCAGAGACATTTTCGGAACAACAAAGCTCGCTGGCTTGCGTAATGTCGGGCTTTCCTTGGGGTGCGATGCGACGGTTTTCCCGCCGCACACTACCAGTCGCGCGGCCGTGTGCCCCACGGCAGCCCGGCCCGATGGCGTTCGTGGTAAACCGGTCCACACAATCGCAAGAGCGGTCACGGGCGCAGCGAAGCAGCCGATTGTGCGCGGTTCTCGGTTGAACCGCGTTGCGTTCTTCGCGTTCTTATTCAGGCCTTTCGTCGCGAAGAGTTGCGACATTCGGCGACTCGCGCTTGGCCGCTCGTCAGCGCGCGCACCGGCCGGTTCAACATTTCGCGGTGAGAACAGACGAGAACCGTTCGCCGCCGATCCACCGCGAGACGATCTCCCTCATCCCTCAGGTCGTCCAGCGCGACCCGCGACGGCTGAGCAACAGGCTCAAAAAGAACGGCCCACCGAGCAACGCCGTCAGAATACCGACCGGAAGTTCCGCCGGGGCCAACACAGTTCGCGCGGCGGTGTCGCACACAGTCAGAAACGCCCCGCCCATCAGCGCCGCCGCGGGCAGCAGCAACCGATGATCGTGGCCGACCAGCAGCCGAGCGCAATGCGGCACGATCAGGCCGACGAACCCGATCGGCCCGCACTGAGCGACCACCAACCCCACCAGCAGCGACACGGCCAACACCAAACGCTGCCGCACGCGGAGCAGTTCCACCCCGCGACTGGCCGCCAACTCGTCGCCAGTGCTCAACAGATTAAGCTCGCGGGCATAAGAGAAGACGAAGACCGTCCCGGCAACCGCCGCGGCAGCCAACGCCGAAACATCCGCCCACCCGCAAACGCTGTCGAGTTGGCCCATCACCCAGCGAAGCAAGCGAAAATTGCTCGCCGGATCGCCGAGATACTGAAGCAATAGAATGACGCTCGAGCAGCAAAAACTCAACGCAACACCGCATAACAGCAGGATGCCGGGCGCAAGGCCGCGTTGAGTTCTGCCGATTGCCAGCAGGACCGTCATCACGGCCGACGCTCCGATGAACGACGCGACCGACGCAAGCGAACCGCCGCCCCACTCGCCGCCCGAGCCTGCCCCGCCCCACAGCCAACGTTCCACCGCGAAGATGGCAATCGCCGCGCCGAGCGCCGCACCGCTGGCCACGCCCAACGTGTAGGGTTCGGCCAACGGATTGCGAAACATCGCCTGAAACGCCGCACCGCACAGCGCCAGGGCCGCGCCCGCGCAAAACGCCGTCGCGCATCGCGGCGCGCGAAGCTTCCAAAAAATCTCGAACTGCCTCGGCCGCGGGTTTCTCTCCTCGTTCCCGAATTCAGCCGGAGACGCGGAGGAAAGATCAGAAGGCGGCCGACCGGACTCGGCCCCGCAGTTGCAAAGTGCGAAGAACGGCGATCGCCACGAAATGATTTCGGGCCCAAAGAACGGTGTCGCCGCGGCAATCAGCAGCGCGCCGGCGACGACAACCGACAACCTCACCGACCGAGCCATCGCTGCCGGTGCTCCCGAGGCCGCACTTGCCAATCAATCGCGTCGAGGGTCCACCGACGCCGCAATACTCAACGCTCCACCGCGGGCGCGAACCAATTTTTGCAATTGTCCGCCGCCCGCCGTGCCTACCGCACCGAAGAACGCGCCGCCGGGCATCCCGCCGACGCAGGATGCCCGTTCCCGACTCTTATGGCGCTGCTCAACTCTCCGAAACCGCCGTCGCCGCGTCTCGACCCTTGTTCCCGCCCTTCGGCTTGGCCAACCACAGCAGAACCGGAGCCGCAATGTAGATCGAACTGTAGGTGCCTGAAACAGTGCCGATCAACAGGGCGAACGCCATGCCGCGAATCGCTTCGCCGCCCAAGGCGTAAAGCACCAACACGACCAGCAGCACGGTAAACGAGGTGATCAACGTGCGGCTCAACGTTTGGTTGACGCTTTGATTGACGATTTCCGGCGTAATCGCGGGCAATTTGCCCCGCACCTCGCGGATTCGATCGAAGATGATGATCGTATCGTTGACCGAGTAGCCGATGATCAACAGGAAGGCCGCCACCATCGTCAGATTGATCTTGAACGGATCGACATTGAGGAAGCCCAAGGGGCCGGTCAGCCAGTAACTCAGCGCCACGGCGGCGAGCATGATCAACACGTCGTGGATCAAGGCCACCACCGCTGCTAAGCCGAACGCCACCCCCTGGAACCGAATCCACAGATAGACCAGCATGCAGGCCCAGCTCGCCGCGAGGGCGTACATTGCCTGCCGTTGCGTATTCGCCGCCACCGCGCCGCCGATCTTATTGGCCGCTGGGAAGTAGGGAGCTGCCTGAAGGTCGCTGTTCAATTGGGCCAACGCCTTCTCCAATTGATCCGGCGCGAGTTTCGTGCGAACCGACCATTCGCTGTAGGCGCTCTGATCGCCCTCGGTATAGTCCGGGTTTGAAAACTCCACCAACCCCGTATCGGGAAGCCCGGCCTGTCGGATGGCCCTCTGGAACGCGTCCGACAAATTGTCGTGATTGATTGGCAAATGGAACGCCAGCTTGGCCCGCGCGCCGCCGGCCCACGGATCGGCCGGCGTCGAAGCCTCGGCCGGCTTCTCGCCCTCAGCCGGTGCCTTCTCCGCCGCCGCAGCGGCGATCAATTCGATCCCCGAAACCTTCACCGAGTTCGTCTCGAGCTTGTCGCCGAAAACCTCTTTGAGGGCCGCTTCGATCTTTTCCAAGTCTTGCTCAGACGTGTTGATCACGAACCGTCGCCCCAGGGGCTCATCGCCCACTCGAGCGTCGCTGACCACGACATCGGGCAGCTTGGCCAACTCGCCGACCGTCTTTCGCACCGCCGCCGTGTCTTGCTCTTGGCCCTGCTTGAACACTACCTGCACGGAAACACCGCCGGTGAAGTCGATGTCGAGTGCGTTCTTGCCGCGGACGAACAACCCGATCAACCCGGCCGCAATCAACACGATCGAAATCGAAACGGTGATCGGGAACAACCGCATAAAATCGATGTTCGTCTGCCCGATCAACTGCAACATCTTCGCCTCGGTGATCCACTGCTTTCGCTCGGCCACCTCGAAGATCACGCGCGCCACCCACACTGCGGTGAACATGCTCAGCGCCACGCCGAGGAAAAGCGCCACCGCAAAGCCCTTCACTTGGTCGCTGCCGATCACATACAGCACAACGGCCGAAATCAACGTCGTCACGTTCGCGTCGATGATCACCGTCGAAGCCCGGGTGAAGGCATTGCGAATCGCCATCCGCAACGACGACCCGCGGGCAAGCTCTTCGCGCAGTCGCTCGTACACCAGAACGTTGTTGTCCACCGCCATGCCCACGGTCAGCGCCAAACCGGCCAACCCGGCCAGCGTGAAGGCCGCCTTGACGGTGATCATGATCGCCAAAATGCACAGCACGTTGATAATCAACGCCAGGTTCGCCACCAAACCGGCGAACCGATAGTAAACCAGCATGAACAACGGCACCAGAATCGAGGCGATCAGAATCGCGTTCGAACTCCGTTCGATGGTATCGCGGCCCAGCGTCGGCCCGATCACTAGTTTGCTGATCGGCGATTCGGACAACGTGGCCGGAAGCGCGCCGGCGTTGAGCACATTGACCAAGTCGGTTACCTCGGCCTTGGTGAAGCTGCCCGTGATCTCGCCCCGATCGGTGATCGTGCTCTGGATCGAGGGCGCGGAATAGAGGAAATTGTCGAGGATGATGCCCAACTTATAGGTGAATTGCCCGCCCTGCTCCGGCAAATGGCTGCTCGTCAGCCCGCCGAAGCGCTCGGCGCCGGCCGCATTGAAGGCGAAATTCACGCACGGCCGCAGGTTTCGGTCCGTTCCCACCGATGCGTTCGTCAGATAGTCGCCGGTCACGTTGTAGTTGTCGCGAACGACCAAGATTTCCAATCGCGGCTTCCCGTCGATCGTTCGCTCGCGGCGGGCGATGCCCCGATAGCCTTCGCCGACGAAACTGTTCTCCTCGCCCGGCTTGACCGGAACCCACCGCGCGAGCCACTGGCCGTCTTCGCCTCGAATTTCGCGCGACTCTTCCTTCAGTGCTCGTTCAATCAACTCGGCGTGATGCCGTTGGTCGGCCAAAATGCGGAACTCGAGCTTGCCCGTCCGGCTGATAATGTTTTCCAGCCGCGCCGCCTCGGCCTCGTCCACCTTGGGAACGATGATCTCGATCTGGTTGTCGCCCAAGCGGCGAATGGTCACTTCTTTGACGCCGCCGGGATTGACGCGGAGGCTGACCGCGGCGATCAATCGATCCATCTCCGCCGTGTCGAGCACCTTGTCGCCCATCACCTGGTAAACCAGAATCGCGCCGCCGCTCAAATCGATGCCCGTGCGGATCCGGTCGTTCCGCCAGCCCCAGTAGGTGACGGTGCCGCCGAAGGCCAACGTGAACAGCACCACGCCGATCTTCCAGCCGTAGTCGGATAGACGCAGCCGCCGCGCCAGAAACGTTCCGACGACGAACGGCACGACGACCACTGCCGCTACCGACAACAGCGTTGCAAGCTTCTCCATGACGAGAGCATCCTTCGTGAGATTCGACCCTTACTTGGATTGATCGTCTTCCGCTGCCGAGTCCAACACTCGGGCGATCGCCCCCAAACGCACGCGAATCTTCGTGTTCGTGTCTTCGTCCACCTTCAGCGTCACTTCGTCGGCCTCTTTGCGGACATTGGTCACCACGCCGAAAATCCCGCCGATCGTCACCACGCGATCGTTCTTCTTCAACGCATTGAGCGATTCCTGATGCTTCCGCTGTTCGATCCGCTGCGGACGAATCCACAGAAAATACATCAGCACAATGACCAACGCAAACGGCCACATCGGCGCCAGCATTTGGACCAGCGAGGGCGGCTCGCCTTGGGCCCCGCCCTCTGCCGCCGCCAACAATGCGTTGAACAGCCAGTTTTCCACAGGCTATCTCCCGGGCGATTCCGGCCCTGGCCGGCTCGCTCCTATAAAGAACCTCTGCCGCCACGTGCCGGCCGGCTCGGGCGGCACCGCAGCCAACCGATTTCAATCAAAATGCACCCCGCCCCAGGTAGAAAAGCCGCCACCGCCGACGGACCGCGCGATCAGGCCCAACCACCGGAAAACATAGCCCGGTATCTTAAACTCTTGCCCCCCAACGTACAAGGGGAGTTAAAGAATCGGCCACCTCGGCGACCGCCCCCCCTCGCGAAGGGCACAGGCCGAACTTCGGGGGCTTTCGACCGCCGTTTGGCGAATCCGCGCAACGGGGGGCGTACCCGCACGGCGCGCCCAACGCAAAACCGCGCCCACCGCGCACCACCGAACGGCTGCCGACGACCATCGCCCGGCCGCCCGCGGCCGTCAGCACTACCTGCCCCAACTCCAAGTCGCCCGCCTCAGACAATCGAACCAAAGCGAGGCCTTCTTTGCAAACGCGCGCACCGCCGGTGATTGAAGGACATCGAGCAAGGCGGCCGCGGACGTCTAACGAGGCAATCGCTCAAGGAGTTGCCTGATTTCGGCGTAAAGATCGCCGCAGGATTTTGGATCGACCTTGCTAAGGATCGACGCAAGGTCGCTCGCCAAGTTCGGATTACTCGACCAGAATTCACCCGGTATCGTCGTCAATCCGGCAATTAGTTCTCCGTCGTACTTCTCGCCCGCGAACGGGTCTTGACGCAGTCGTTCCAACACTACCGGGATCACATGCTCGGGATAGAGCTGTTGACGACAGGCACGACAAAGGTCTGCAACAGTAAACTCAGATACCGGTCTGTCGCGCACAGACTCGTACCAGATCGCTAACGGCGATTCCGGGAAGCTGCCTTCCTGTTTCGGACTGACTAACCCCTCCATCGTGCGAAACGTGACGTTCCTGCTCATAGCCCAGCCCCCAAGACGAACTCCTCGATACGTCTGATGGCTTCCATCGCCCGGACACCCGTCGGCCGGCAACGCTATGCCGCTCGATTGATCGGCAACCCGATCAATCAGCAGCAAGCAGCATTTCCACCAAGCAGCGTTGCTATCAAATGGCGCCTCCGTCGATCGCCAACTCGATCGATCGTTCCCAACTTCTATCGATCGCACTCGCCCCGCTCCTCCTCGCTCAGCCCTTCGCCCACCACCAACCGAATCTGCTTCTTCTCCAAGCGACGACGAAGTTCCTCGATCGTCGCCCGCGACTCTTCCCCGATCGGACCAACGCTCTCGATCACGATCCACGTCTTCTCCAGCGACGGCGGGCCATACTCCCGCTGAAACCGACGACGCTTGATATACTTCACATAGTTCTCCACCTTCTCGATCAGCCGCAACTGCGTCCGCAATCGATCGTCCAAACCACGCGACGCCACGATGATCAATCGCACCCCCCCGTCGGACATCTTCACCACCATGTCCACCGTATCCAAGTTCTGGATCGTGTCTTCACCCTCCTGACGCAACTCCGCCTCCATCTCCGCCGCCACCTCCGCCGCCGCTCGTCCGTACTCGTCGTCCTCGCCCCCCAACAACACCACCGCATGATTCGCTCCCAGCGACCCGATCTCCGCCTCCGTCTCCGCGTCCACCCGTACTCCCGACTGCCATGGGAAGAAACCCTCCGCCATCAGCTCCCGCCGCGTTTGCGCCACCGCCGGGTGATCCCAACGCAAAAACTCGTCGCCCTCGCCCGTCCCCTCGAACGTCCACAGCCACAGCCCCTCGCCCAACGGCTCGAGCCGACCCCGATGCCCCGCCCCAGACACCCACTGCCGAAACGGAATGCCGCCAACCTGCAACTCCAAGTGACCCGCCCCGAGCACGTTCAGCCCGCACACGTTCCGCACCACCCGATCGCACTCGAACCTGCTTCTGATAAACCAGTCGTTCGCGTCGCAACGCAATAGCGAGGGCATCGAAGCCATCGGCATGCCGATGCCGTAGGCGTTCGGCAGCCAATCGCGCGGCAGCAGGGTCGCCAGCCCGTAGCTCGGCCGAAAGTACCGCTGGCAGGCCGCCAGCGACTCGTTCGCCAGTTCCCGCAGCGACCGGCCCGCCTCCGCCGCCACGTAATCCGAAATCTCCCGAAGAAAACGAGAAAGACCGCGATCTCTATCCATTCGATTCGAACAATCCGAGTACCAGCGAATGTCCAAGTCGATCTGCTGCCATTTCGGCTCCGTAGCCCATAGCGCCGCATCCAAAAGATTCCCTTCACGGTGCTCGGCTAACACCGACTCTCGCTTGCGCTTCCAGGTATAGGTCTTACTTGTTCGAAGCCGGCTCGTTTTCTCGTGCAGCCGCGCATAACAATGAGTCGGCGGATAGCCCAAGGCCATCCCGAACTGTTCGGTCTCCTCGAGCCATCGGCCCAGCGATTCCTCCGAATAGTGCGATTCCACCGAATAATACACACACATCAAGTGAGAGATCATCTTACTAACCTGCCCATGAGATCATAAACCGCGGAATCCTTCTGGTTCGCACGCTTGCCGAGCTGGCCAAGCATGTCATCTACCTTATCAATCAACTCCATCTTCGTCTGCGACTTGCTCTGCACCTCGATCAGCGCATAGGTGCCGTTCTTGAACTTGACGATCACATCGGGCCTGCGCCCATCGACGCTCAGCCCGCCGGTTCCCCGCATTTTTCAACGCACCAGAAATATGCGACAGAATCGCTCACTCACTAATTCTCGTTTGTGTCCCGTGTACAATCGCACCGTTTTCTGCGTAACTCGCTTCAAAACGCGAATGAACCAGTCCCAACTCGTCGTAAATCGTGCCCTTGATACATCGAATACCGTGTGTTGCTCGATAGTCACATTCGTCGATGAGCGGACAGATTCCATCGTAATACTCATACACCGACAACACTCTTTTCTCGATGAGCCTCCCTTCTTGGTCAAAAGCTTCTACCACGACAACGTTGCGTTGCGTTCGTCGTCTTGGGCCCATTTTTCGCCCTCCGCTACACACCGGATTCCATTACCGCACGTCTGAAGTCGTGCAAATACTTACGATATCTGCCGCCATCAGCCGTTTTGTAGAACTCAGTAAGGTCTTCGATAATCTCTCGCTTGTTCATCGCTGCGTAGTACCCTGCACCTCGCCATCTCGCATACTTTCCGTCCATCCAGGAGTCCAGCGCCGCATGAAGCGCGCGATGTGTCTTCGATCGCATCCGTGTCGTCGGTTGATTAGCTGCGCCACCCAGATAGCGAGGCCACGGATGATGCAGGTCAAAGGCGCACCGATTATGCACCCACAGCGGGATTTGCTCACCGCGGCAGTCTTCCACAAAGTAGGTGTGGGCCCCCTCGACCTCCAGATTGTACACGGCCACCGGCGCGTCGAGCACCACCGAACGGCTGCCGACGACCATCGCCCGGCCACGTCTCGCTCACGACTAACCGAGGGAAAGCGTCGCCACAATCGTCAGACCTACTCGACCGATACCGGTCGAGCAGAAACGGGGGAATGGATCGTGCGCGCGGCATCGCCGGCACGATCATCACGGAGTCTTGGCAATTGATTCTCGCGTTCGCCCGGATATTGGACCGCCGCTGCCAGCCCCGTAGAGCACCGCAGCTCTGGGGAGGCGAACAACTGAAGCGTTCGCCCGGATAATGTGCCGGCGACTTGCGCCATCGTCATTGGCGGCAAGAGGGGATTTATCAGCCCGTTGAAGAATACGAGTCTAGCGAATTCGACCCGCGAATTTTGCGGAAAACGCCCACAGCTGCGAATCCAAAAACGACTTCCTCAACGGGCGATTGTGGCAACACCTTGCGGCAAGAAAAGATTGACGGCACGAAGCCCGACTGTTCGACAAGGCCCTTGGGCGGCGCGGGCGCAACGGCGATTCACGCATGCGCGGGCAATTGATAGTGCAAATCGGCTTCGACCGGCGCAACCAGGCGGCGGAAATCCAGGTACGCCATCTGGATGGCCTCGTCGTGGGTGCCGGCGTTGAAGGTGATGCTGTCGGCTGCGGCCAATTCCGCATCGACATAGACCTTCATGCCGTACAACTGGCCGAAGGGCGGCATCGCCCCCACTTCGCAGTCGGGAAAGGCGTCTTTGAACTGCCGTTCGGTCGCCAGTTCGACATCCCAGCGGCCGGTCAGCTTGCGCAGCCGCTCCAAGTACAGCTTGCGATGGGCCGGCAAAACGACCATCGCCAACTCGCCGCCGACGGTGACCATCACCGTCTTCGCAAAATTGCGGCCATGCACGTGGGCCGAAGCGGCCGTCTCTTGCGACGTGAATGTCGCCGGGTGCTCGATGACCGTATAGGCCACCATGTTGTCGTCGAGAAACTTCTTCAGACGTTGGGCGGGCATGGTCGCGGCTCCTTTCTGTGAAAAGAGAAGTGACTTATCGAGGCGCGATCACGACACGATTCGCGCCCTCATCGGTCAACGGCGCCGCCGGCGCCGTTTGTCGCCGCAACAAAGCCGACTAATCGCTGGCTCGAACCACGCGCGAGCCTCCGCGCGATACGGCTCCCAACACAAGCGATTCACACTATTCAGAAGGTGGCCGCCCGCGCAACGCCGAAGCCGAGGGCGGCCCGCGTTGCATTCGACGTGCCTGCTTTTTCTCTTCGCGGTTTCGACGATACGTACGGTTCGGTCAACGACGGCGAAGCGAGTCGGCCTCAGCCGGTCGGTCATCGGACGGGCAGCAGTCGCCACCGGCCGAATGCCACCGGCCGAACGCCTACGGCTCCTCGTTTGGCAACGGTCCTGCCTCGGCTCTGCCGGTCATGGGCACAAACAGAACCGAGGCCACCTCAAAACGCTGCACCGAGCCGTCGGCCGCTTTCTCGAACACGGTTAGTTGCTGCACGTTTCGCCCGACGGGAATCACCAAGCGCCCGCCGACGGCCAGTTGATCGATCAACGGCTGGGGCACGTGATCGGGCGCGGCGGTCACCAAAATCGCGTCGAAGGGAGCCTCTTCCGGCCACCCTAAATAGCCGTCGCCGCATCGAACCGAGACCTGGGAATAGCCCAACTCGCTCAATCGACGCTGTGCCGTCAGCGCCAGCGGTTCGACAATCTCGATGCTGTAAACCGAGCTGCCGATCTCGGCCAACACCGCCGCCTGGTAGCCCGAGCCGGTGCCAATCTCCAACACTTTGCTCTTTGGGCCGACGTTGGCCCACTGCGTCATCAACGCCACGATGTACGGCTGCGAAATCGTCTGTCCGAATTCAATCGGCAACGCGCGATCGGCATAGGCCAGCGACTGCATGTCCGACGGCACAAATAGATGCCGCGGCACTTTTTCCATGGCCGCCAGCACCCGCAAATCGGTAATATCGCGACGGCGGAGCTGCTGCTCGACCATCGAATGCCGAAGTCGCTCGAAACGGTCAACCTGCGGCACGTTTGAAGTCTCCTGCGGCCCTGAACTCGCCGCACCGATGTCGCGAGCAATCTTGCCGTCGGCCGGGGCGACAAGAAAAGGGGAATCGGCCCGTTCGCCCGCCGGAGTTCGACCATGCCCTGTGTTTTGCGGGCTGCCGGCCGCATTGCGATCCGGTCCGACGCGATCCGACCCAACCGAACTGTCCGAATCAGCTGATTGCCCCGTCCCCCGAGGGTCGGTCGGCCAAAGCAACGCAGCGACGAGAACCAACCCCAACCAGATTGCTACCGCAACCGCCCAACTGACGTTTCGCAGCCACGGCGCACACGGCGAGCATCGTCTGCCGACCATGGCTTTGCTCCCACCCAAAAGAACGATCCTATCGCTTCACGCAGTCGCCGAACGAACCCGTCGCAACTCATGCGCTTCCTCGGACTCGTCGCGCAGTGGAGAATGAGAACAGTGAGAAACCGGTGTCGCCAACCAGTCGATGACTTTACCCTAACGATTCTCAAGCACGAACGAGTCGCGGTCAATCCCCCATTAGAAGCAACCGCCGACGCAACAGCACGAGAACTGCATGCCGAGCCGGCAACCTCCGCATGCCATCGTTGCAGCGCACCCAGTTGTATGTTTCCATTGTTGCTCGCAATAGTGAGTTTAATTGGACAGAGATGGGCGGATATTCCCTAGCTGCCTCCCCTGCCGCAGCCCATTCGCTGCCCGCCGACGTGATTTCGTTTTGATTGAAGACCTATCTCTCAAGCTCCGCGAGCAGGCGGAATCGCTGCTCGAACGAGCAACAATGTCGCATCCGCTTTGTCGTTCAGGCCAGCACGGCAACCGCATTCACTCAGCGATCAAGCCCAAGTCTGCTCGGCGATTCGGAGCAACGGCATCAAGCGAAGCCGGTTGCACTGTGGCGGCATCTCGACTTGAAACAAGGGAACCTGTCAAAACCTGTTTCGCTTCGATGGCCTGACGCCGCCCTGCGAGCAGTCATCGCGGAACAGGCTGTTGGTCGGCCGCAACGGCGGAGGCCATTACGACGTTACTCGAAGCGGTGGCGACACCCACGTGGGCGGCTTGCAGGCGCAACGCCGCCTTGGACGACGGGCGACCTGGTATCGCGATTCTCGCCCAACGGCGACGGATTTTGCGTTCTTCGCTTGGCGAAATAGCGTCGGCAACTTGTGGAAAGGCCTCTTGCGCGATACATTGGTCTTTTCTTTGCGGCTCGGGAAAGCGTGCCGGCGCCGATCCGAGTCCGGCAGAGTGTCTCTATCATTCCCAGCAGCGCCCGCGCGCGACGCTTTGACGCGGCCCAGTGTTTGTTGAGACTCGAGACGACAACGCCCTTCGGCCGGCCGAGCTATAGGCCGGAGCCGCACCAGCGGCAGCCGACGCAAAGCGAGCGTTGTTTCTTTCGAGGATCGGCAATCGGCGGGAAAAGTCCGCTGTGGTGCGGTCGCGACTGATGGTCCGAGTCTAATGAGTTGAGGAGAAAGCTCGTGGAAAGCAAGCGCTTCGTCACCGTCGATGGCAATGAAGCGACGGCGAATATCGCCCACCTTTGCAACGAGGTGATGGCGATTTATCCGATCACGCCGTCATCGGGGTTGGGCGAAATGCCCGACGCCTGGGCCGCCGCCGGCCGCAAGAACATCTTCGGCACCGTGCCGCACGTGGTCGAGCTGCAAAGCGAGGCCGGGGCCGCCGGGGCCGTCCATGGCGCCCTGCAGGCCGGGGCCCTGACGACAACCTTTACGGCCTCGCAAGGCCTCTTGTTGATGATTCCCAACATGTTCAAGATCGCCGGCGAATTGACGTCGACGGTCTTCCATGTAACCGCCCGAACCGTGGCGACCCATGCCTTGTCGATCTTCGGCGACCACAGCGATGTGATGGCCTGCCGATCGACCGGCTGGGCGTTGCTTTCGTCGGCGTCGGTTCAAGAGGCCCAGGATCTGGCCCTGATCGCCCATTCCGCCACCCTGGAAGCCCGGGTGCCGATCCTGCACTTCTATGATGGGTTCCGCATCTCGCACGAAGTGAACAAAATCGCTCAGCTTTCGGAAGACGATGTTCGCGCGATGATCGACATGGATTTGGTCAACGCTCATCGTCAACGGGCGTTGACCCCGGAGCGGCCTTTGCTTCGCGGCACGGCCCAAAACCCCGACGTGTTCTTCCAAGCCCGCGAGGCGTGCAACCCCTACTATCAGCGTTGCGCGGGCATCATTCAGAAGCACATGGACAAGTTCGCGCGGCTCTTCGGCCGGGCATATCATCTGTTCGACTATGTCGGCGCTCCTGATGCCGATCGCGTGATCGTCGCCATGGGCTCGGGCTGCGGCGTCATTGAAGAGACCGTCGATCACATGGTTGCCCAAGGGCAGAAGGTCGGCTTGGTCATCGTTCGCTTGTTCCGTCCGTTCGATGCGTCCGCATTGGTTGCGGCATTGCCCAAGACGGTTCGCAAGATCGCCGTGCTCGACCGCACCAAGGAGCCCGGCGCGGCCGGCGAACCGCTGTACCAAGACGTGATCACCGCGTTGGCCGAGTGCTGGGCGGGCCATGCCGGCACGGCGCCGATGCCGCGGGTGGTTGGCGGACGCTACGGCCTATCGTCCAAAGAATTCACCCCGGCGATGGCGGCGGCGATTTTCGCCGAGTTGAGCAAGAGCGAACCACGGAATCACTTCACCGTGGGCATCAACGACGATGTCACCCACTTGAGCTTGGAGTACGACCCCGACTACTCGACCGAAGGCTCGGACGTGACGCGTGCCGTGTTCTTCGGATTGGGCAGCGACGGCACCGTAAGCGCCAATCGGGCGTCGGCAAAAATCATCGGTGAGAACACACCGATGTACGCACAGGCGTACTTCGTGTACGACTCGCGCAAGGCCGGCTCGGTAACCACCAGCCACGTGCGATTCAGCCCGCGGCCGATCAAGGGATCGTATTTGGTGCATAAGGCCAATTTCGTGGCCTGCCATCAGTTCCACTTTTTGGAACGGATCGACATGCTGTCGCTGGCCGAGCCGGGCGCCACGTTCTTGCTGAACAGCCCGTTCGGGCCCGACGAGGTGTGGAACCATCTGCCGCAAGAAGTGCAACGGCAGATCATCGACAAGAAGCTGAAGTTCTACGTCGTCGATGCGTACAAGGTTGCCCGCGAAACGAACATGGGCGTCCGCATCAATACGATTATGCAGACGTGCTTCTTCAAGCTGGCCAACATCATCCCGGCGGAACAAGCGATTGCCGAAATCAAAGACTCGATCAAGAAAACCTACGGAAAGAAGGGCGGCGAGAAGATCGTCGCGCAGAACTATGCGGCCGTCGATGGCGCGTTGGCCGGTCTGGCCGAGGTGAAGTACCCGGCCGAGGCGTCGTCGAAGCTTCACATGGTTCCGGCCGTGCCTGCCGACGCGCCGGCGTTCGTCAAAGACGTGCTGGGAATGATGATCGCCAATCGGGGCGACGACCTGCCCGTCAGCGCCCTCCCGCCGGACGGCACCTTCCCCACCGGCACGACAAAGTACGAAAAGCGAAGCATCGCCCAGGATATTCCGATTTGGGATCCGAAAATCTGCATTCAGTGCGGGCTGTGCTCGTTGGTTTGCCCGCATGCCTCGATACGGATGAAGGTCTTCGATCCGGCACTGCTGAGCGGGGCGCCGGCCGGTTTTCGCAGCACGGATTACAAAGGCAAGGAATTCGAAGGCTGGAAATACACCATCCAAGTCGCGCCCGACGACTGCACCGGGTGCGGCGTGTGCGTCGATGTTTGCCCGGCCAAAGACAAAGAGCGGGCGAAGCACAAGGCGATCGACATGGAGCCGAAAATGCCCCATTTGGATCGCGAACGCGAGAACTTCGCCTTCTTCCTCGACAAGATTCCGGATGTCGATCGTTCGAGAGTCAAGGCCGACACGATCAAGGGCTCGCAGTTGCTGTTGCCGTTGTTCGAGTTCTCGGGCGCCTGTGCCGGGTGCGGCGAAACGCCTTATGTTAAGCTGATTACGCAGTTCTTCGGCGACCGGATGCTGATTGCCAATGCGACGGGCTGTTCGTCGATCTACGGCGGCAATCTGCCCTGCACTCCGTACACCGTGAATCACGAAGGGCACGGCCCGGCATGGTCGAACTCGCTGTTCGAGGACTGCGCCGAGTTCGGCCTCGGCTTCCGCTTGGCGATTGACCAGCAAGTGGAATACGCCGGCGAACTGCTCCGGCGACTGTCGGGTCAGCTCGGCGATGCTCTGGTGGGCGAACTGCTCAACAACAAGCAGGAAACCGATGCCGACATCGCGAAACAACGTCGCTTGGTGGCCGATTTGCGAGAGAAGTTGGCCAAAATCGACAGCGCAGACGCCAAGGCCCTGCTCGCCTCGTCCGACTACTTGATTCGCAAAAGCGTGTGGAGCTTCGGCGGCGACGGCTGGGCCTACGACATCGGTTTCGGCGGGCTCGACCACGTGCTCGCCTCGGGCCGCGACATCAACCTGCTGGTTCTCGATACGGAAGTCTATTCCAACACGGGCGGCCAGGCGTCGAAGGCCACCTTCCGCGGGGCGGTAGCCAAGTTTGCCGCAGCCGGCAAGCCGGGGCGGAAGAAAGACTTGGGCATGATCGCCGCCTCGTACGGCAACGTCTTCGTCGGCTCGATCTCGTTGGGCGCCAATCCGCAACATGCGATCAAGACGATCCGCGCAGCCGAGGCGTATCGCGGCCCGTCGATCATCATCGCCCTTTCCACCTGCATCGGCTGGGGCATCGACATGGCCACCTCGATGCAGTTGCAGAAAGAAGCGGTGGCGTGCGGCTACTGGCCGCTCTACTCGTACGATCCTCAGAACAAGGAACGGCCGTTCCAACTGGCCAGCAAGAAGCCGGTGGGCAGCTTCAAGGATTTCGCCATGAAGAACGCCCGTTTCGCCATGCTCGCCCGAAGCAAACCCGAGCGGGCCGCTTACCTCTTCGAACTCGGCCAGCAAGATATCGATCTGCGCTGGCAATATTACGAACAATTGGCCGGAATCAAATACGCGGAAGGCGGCAACGGGCAAGGTGCAACGGCGCAGGCCGCTAAGGAGGCAAACTGATGAGCGTGAATCTATCGACCCAATACCTCGGGCTTTCGCTGAAGAACCCGATTGTCATCGCCGCGTCGCCGCTTACTGCAAAGATCGAATGGCTCCAGCGGCTCGAATCGGTCGGCGCAGCCGCGGTCGTGCTTCCCTCGCTCTTCCAAGAGCAGATCGAACACGATACAGAGCAACTAACCCGCGTGCATGAAACCGGCGCGGACAGTTTCGCCGAGGCGCTGACCTACTTTCCCGAACCGCAAGATTATCGCACCGGCCCCGACACCTACATCGAGCTGATCGAATCGGCGAAGAAATCGGTGAAGATTCCGGTGATCGCCAGCCTGAACGGCACCGAAAAAGGCGGTTGGGTCCGCTACGCGAAAATGATGCAGGACGCCGGCGCCGACGCCCTGGAGTTGAACGTGTACTACGTTGCCGCCGATATCAGCATGAGCGGCGCCGACGTCGAATCGCAATACCTCGAGCTGGTCTCCGAGGTGCGGAAGTCGGTCACGATTCCGCTGGCCGTGAAGGTCGGGCCGTATTTCTCCTCCGTCGGGCACTTCTGTCGACAGTTGGCCGATGCGGGCGCCGACGGCTTGGTTCTGTTCAACCGTTTCCTCCAGCCCGACATCGACCTGGAAACCCTTGAAACCGATTCGCGATTGATCCTCAGCGATCCGTTCGAGCTGCTCCTGCCGCTGCGATGGACGGCAATCCTGCACGGCCGCGTCAAGGCGTCGTTGGCGATCACCAGCGGCATCCACGATGTCGAAGGATTGATCAAGGCCTTGCTCGTCGGCGCCGATGTCGGCATGATCGCCTCGGTGATCTACAACGAGGGCTTCGACTTCGTCGCCAAGATGATCGATGGGCTGCGCGACTGGTTGACTCAACGGGAATACGATTCGGTCGAGCAACTCAAAGGCAGCATGGACCAAGAGAATTGCCCGAGCCCCGAGGCCTTCGCCCGCGGCAACTACATGAAAGCCCTGGTCAGCTATACCAGCAAGCCGATCTAAATCGACTCGCGAAAAACGCGAAGCGGTTCAAATGCGGGATGTCACGCAAAAGAGCCGCTTCGCTCCGCTAACCGCCGATTCCGCAACCGTGCGGAACTATTCGGCAAGGTGCCGCTGCGGAACCAAGCCGGTTCGTGAGTTCGGTTGCAGGGCGCCCCGCGGGGCAAACAGGCGGCAAACGGTTGCTTCCACCGCAAGCCGTCGCACATTGAGCGAATGACACTGTTGAAGTGGCAAGCGATTTACGCGCTTGCCACTTCGTTTTTGGGAGCCGTTTGCGTTTGGCCTTCTTCCCTCTGTTCGCTTATTTCTTGCCCCTCGTTGAATGCGGCAATTCCTTCCGTCAGCTCAGAGGTGTTCCGCCGTCGTTCCGCCGTCGCTCGAATCTCGGCACCTCGGCACTCGCAACGACGACGGAAGCGGCGCCGGCGTTGATGCCGCTGGGTCGTCCGGCATCGTCCGGCGATCGCCGCTGCAATTCAGTTGCTCGGTTCCGTTATAATGCTTTTGCCCGCACGCATTGAAAGCAGCGCAGCATGGCCAAACGAAAAGAGAGCAAACGCGACGATCGCCCGCTGGCTCGGCCCGCTCCACGACGGTCCGTTCGCCGGCAGAAGCAATCCCTGCGCACGCCCTCTTCTGAAACGCCCCCCTGCCCTTCGGTTGACCGGGCGATCAAACCGCCTGAGGCCGCAGAGGGCGATCCCCAGACGACCGCGCCGGCCGGCGACGATACGACTGCCGGCGACGCCGCCATTGGGGAATCATTCGCGGCCTCCGTGCCGGAGACTCATTCCGCCGAAGCGACCGATCCGACCGGTGCGCCCGGCGATTACCGCGAGGCCGCGAAGAAGGTCCGCAGCTTCCCGCACGCCCCGGGCGTGTATCTGATGAAGGACGGCCAAGGCCGTGTAATCTATGTGGGCAAGGCGAAGGATCTTCGATCGCGGGCCGGGAGCTATTTCCTCAAGGCCGCGTTGACTGATCCGCGCACCGCCAATTGGGTCACAGAAATCCGCGATATCGACTACCTGCCGGCGGAAAGCGAAATCGACGCCCTGTTGATGGAAGCGCGGCTGATCAAGGATATCTTGCCGAAGTACAACCGCGACCTTCGCGACGACAAGACCTTTCCCTATCTGGAAATCTCGGTGCGCGAGGATTACCCGCGAGTCCGGTTCACCCGAACTCCTCAAGCGAGCGGCACGCGGCTGTTCGGCCCCTTTACGAACCCGCGGCAATTGCGCGGTGCGATTCAGGTGTTGCAGAAGATCTTCCGTTTTCGCACATGCGAGCTGGATATTGATGCGGAAAACGCGAGGTGGCGATGGTTTCGCCCCTGCTTGCTGCACGCGATCGAGCAGTGCTCGGCCCCGTGCAACCTTCGCATCGGCAAGGAGGAGTACCGTGCGTCGATCCAACGGCTGATCGCCGTTTTGGAAGGGCGAAAGAGCCAATTGCTCAGCGAAATGCGCGACCAGATGGCCGAGGCGTCGCGATCGCTGCGATTCGAGGAAGCGGCACGGCTCCGCGACGAGCTGGCGCTGCTGGAAACCCTCGACCAGCGCGGTCGATTGACCAAGCACGTTCAGCCCGAGGTCTTTCCCATCGACCCGAAGAAGGGGCTCGCGGCGCTGCACAAGGCGCTCGGTCTGCCGGAAGTCCCCCGAGTCATTGAAGGTGTGGACATCGCCCACACGGCCGGAACCGAGGCCGTCGGCGCGGTGGTTCAGTTCATCGACGGATTGCCCTTCAAGCCGGGCTACCGGCGGTTTCGCCTTCGCAACGCGCCGGGAGGCGACGATTACGCGGCCATCGCCGAGGTGGTCTCGCGGCGTTTCAGCGCCGCGGCCGACAGCGAATCGCCGAATCCCGACGTGCTGTTGATCGACGGCGGCCGCGGCCAACTTGCCGCCGCATTGAAGGCCTTATCGCGATTTCCGCAACGGCCCGCGACGGTGCTCGCGTTGGCCAAACGCGAGGAGCTGGTTGTCTTGCCCGACCGCGAGGAGCCTCTGCGGTTGAGCCGCCGGCACTTCGCGTTGCGCCTTCTGCAATATGTGCGCGACGAAGCACACCGTTTCGCTCAACATTATCATCATCTCTTGCGTCGTCGCAGCGCACTGGGCGAATGATTTGGAATATAACCGCGAACGATAGAAAGCGGTTCGAACGCCGATTGCACGCAGTCGGCCGGGTTGTTGCGACCGCGGCCGCTTTCGCAATCGCGCGGAACTTTTCGGCCCCCTCCGTGCGGCTCAACCGGAGGATGCAGTCTCGCCCCGTGCTTTCCCGTCGCGCCGACCGGTCGGGACCGCCAATTGCTGAGAATCCGTTGCTGGGGGTTTGAAAATCGCCGCGCCGACGCTTAGGATAGTAGTTTCCGCAAAAGAGGTGCGGCGGCGGGCTCTCAGTGTTGCGGCCGCTGAGACGGATCGGATCCTTCCAAGGCTTTTGCACCAGGGCAACGGCGTTTTTCTCGGGGGAAAAGTCGTCCCGTTGCCGGCAGGTGTTGCCGGCGGGTCTCGAGGCCCGATCCCAATGCCGCGATGGCGCCGGAGGCTGCGGATCATCTGCGGGGATTGGGGCAATCGCGGATCCCATTTGAAGAACGAAGCGGAATCGTTATGCCAAGCGGAACACTCACAGCAGCCGCGTTGCGGGTGATCAAGTTGTTGGTCGGCAATCGGCCGCAAACCGTTGCCGAACTGATGCAAGCCACGGGAGTCACGCGAACGGCAGTTACCGAACAGCTCAACGAGCTGGTGGCGGCCGGATTCGTGGAACGCTCTGTCGAACGATTGCCGGGCCGCGGCCGGCCGCGACATCTGTTCGCCGCCACCGAAGCGGCCATGGTCTTGCTGTTCGCAGCCAACCAACGAATCATCATCCCGGCAATCTGGTCGGCGGTGCGCGAGGCCGGTGGCGAGGCACTCGTCCGTCGCGTGCTCGATCGCGTCACGGAGAAGCTGGTCGAACACTATTCCCGCCAGATCCGTGCGACTGATCCCGCCGAACGGCTTCGGCAGCTCGTCGATGTGTTGAATAAGGAAGGGGCATTGATCGACGTAATCGAGAATGAAGGCGAATTGCTGATCCACCGCCGCAGTTGCCCGTTTTACAACATTTCAGATGAAGATCTTGCCGTGTGCGGCGTTGACATCGGGCTGATGAGCCGTGTGGTCGGTTCGCCGGTGCGACGGGTCGCTTGCCGCCACGACGGCGATCCGTGTTGTACCTTCGCCCTGAGCGAGCAGAACGGCCGTTAGCGACGCGCTGCGAACGGCCGGCGACATGCTGCCGGCCGGATGCGGGCGACGGCCCGTGGGCAAGCTGCCAGTTCGATCGGCAAAGCAATTTCAGGAGCGAACGGCGGCGAACGGCAAGAACAGTCGGCGAAAACCAGGGCCGGCCGTCGCCTTGCGGCCGTATCAGCGATTGAGCAAACGCACTGCATCATGACGGCCACCACTCCCGCTTCTGTCGATCGTCGCCCCGGGCGGCGCCGTCTCGCCCTAACGGCCGCGATTGGTGCGGTTGCAGTTGTCGCGGGCGGCTGGGTTGCGGCCGATTGGTGGTTCTGCCTGCCGGCCGATGCACAGGCCGAGTACGTCGGCGCCGAGCGATGTCGGCAGTGCCACGAGGCGGAAACGAACGCCTGGCACGGCTCCGACCACCATCGCGCGATGGATCATGCCCGCGAGGACACCGTGCTCGGCGATTTCGCCGATGCGTCCGTGAAGCACTTCGATTTGGAGGCCCGTTTCTTCCGGCGCGACGGGCGATATTTCGTCCGCACGGACGGCCCCGACGGACAGATGGCCGACTTTCCCGTGGCCTTCGTTTTCGGCTGGTATCCGCTTCAGCAATATCTGGTCGAGTTTCCCGGCGGGCGAATGCAGTGTTTGCCCTGGGCCTGGGATGTGCCGCGGAAACGCTGGTTCCATCTTTATCCGGGCGAGCCGATCCGCCATGAAGATCCGCTGCATTGGACCAAACCGATGCAGAACTGGAACTACATGTGCGCCGATTGCCACTCGACCAATCTGAAACGCGGATACGATCTCCAAACGAACAGCTATCGGACGACGTACTCCGAGATCAATGTCAGTTGCGAGACATGCCACGGCCCCGGCAGCCTGCACGCGCAGGTGGCCGAAAAGAAGTGGTTCTTCTGGGATCGGCACCGGGGCATGGCGTTGCCGAATCTCAAGTCGGCCGATCACCGCGTGGAAATCGAGACCTGCGCCCCGTGCCATGCGCGGCGCCGAGTTCTGGCCGACAGCTTTCGCCCGGGCGACAAATTCCTCGACTTCTACTTGCCCGAGTTGCTCGACGGCAGCGTTTATTACGCCGACGGCCAAATCCTCGACGAGGTGTACGAGTACGGATCGTTCACTCAAAGCAAGATGTACCACAACCAGGTCCGCTGCTCGAACTGCCACGATCCGCACTCGCTGCACGTGAAGTATTCCGTTGCCGATCCGCAGACCGGCCGGCCGAAGGTCGTCGATAACCGCGTGTGCGGCCAATGCCACTTGCCGGCGAAGTACGACACGCCCGCCCACGATCATCATCCGCGGCGCGACCAACCCGGCGCCCTGTGCGTCGATTGTCACATGCCGGTAACGCATTACATGGTGGTCGATCCGCGGCGCGACCACAGCCTCCGCGTGCCCGACCCGCAGTTGACGATCGACTTGGGGATTCCTAATGCATGCAACCGTTGCCATCACGATCAGGCCAAGGGCGAAACTGCCCAGTGGGCCCGAGACCTGCTCGTCCAGTGGTACGGCAGCTCGAAACGCCCGCAGCACTTCGCCTATGCCATCGAACTGGGTCGTCGCGGCGATCCCCGAGCCGAGCGACTGCTCGACGCCGTCACTCGGCGCACCGATCTGAGCGCGATGGTGCGGGCATCGGCCATCGCCTTGCTGGGCCAGTACCCGCAAGGCTGGGCGGCCGCCGTTCGCGGGCTGGAAGACGCGGAACCGCTGGTCCGTGCCGTATCCGCGCGGATGATGGAGGCGGCCGATCCGGGCGAGGCCCTGCGCCGGCTCACCCCGCTGGTCCGCGACCCGATTCGCGCCGTGCGGATCGAAGCGGCGCGCGTCTTGGCCGGCGCCGGCCCCGATGTGATGCGCGACGAAGACTACAAGGCGTTGGTCCGCGCGTTGGCCGAGTACACAGCCGCTCAAGAAGTGGCTGCCGAACAGCCGGGCTCGCACCTCGGTTTGGCGTTGTTATACGAACGACAGGGCAAGCTCGCGGAGGCCGAAGCCGCGTACCGCACCGCGCTGCGGCTCGATGCCGACTTCCTTCCGGCCCGAAACAATCTGGCCGTGCTGCTCAGCGCCACCGGCCGCAGCCCGCAGGCGGAGGAACTCCTGCGAGAAACAATGGACTTGGCGCGAAAACAACGCGCCCGGGCGGCAGAGGTTGCCGCCGAATTGCCTGCGGTCAAACAGCAGCGTGCCGAAACGACCGATGCCAGCCGTGCCGGCGAGTTGGACGTTCGCATCGCCGCATTGGAAATGCGAAACCGCGAGGCCCGCGAACTGGAGCACCTGATTGGCCAATTGCACTTTTCCCTGGGAATGTTGGCCGCGGAAAACCCTCAACGACTGGCCGAAGCGGAAAAAGAACTGGCCGCCGCCGCATCCTTGCTGCCGTTGCGTCCGCGGGTGCGGTACAACTGGGGCCTCGCGCTGAATCAACTCGGCCGCACCGCCGAGGCCGAGGAGCAGCTGAAGCAAGCCCTGGCATTGATGCCCGACGAGCCGGATTTCCTCTATGCGTTAGCAACGTTCTATGCCGAACACGGTCGTTGGCACGATGCCTTGCCCTACGCGGAACAATTGGTGAGGCGGCGGCCCGACTGGCCCAACGCGAATCAGTTGCTCCAAGCCGTCCGGCGCGCGTCGCGCGAATAGCGCGTCGCCGAACTGCCGGCGCGTTCGACTTCGCCCTAGCGGTCGTTCGTCCGCACGATCATCGGTCGAAACAGATCGGAGCATGGCGGGGCTCGCGGCGGGCCGGGAGAACATAAATGCCGGCGGACGCTCTGCCGAACCGGGCCGAACTCCTCTGCCGCATGAGCCGAACCGGATTGCACCCGATGCCGATGACTGTGTACCACTCGTCCGTTGCCTTTCCATTGCCCCGGCCGAAGCGCACTGGCTGCGTCGCAGCGGCGCGAACGACAAGCACCGATGGCGTTCGCTTCCGCCGGTCGTTGATTCCAATGCTAGTCGTGCCGCTCGTCGTCGGACTGGTGCTCGGCGGCAACGGCCGCGTGAGGCGATGCGCCGCGGCTGAAGACGATGCGGCATCGGTCAGTGCCCGGGCTCTGTCGAAGGCCTTTCGCAAATCGGCAAAGGCGGTCATCCCGTCGGTGGTCAAGATCACAACCACGGCAGATCCCGCGGGAAACGGCCGGCATCGGCGGTTTCCCAACCCGTTCGGCGGCGACCGTTTTGCCGTTCCTCCCGACGATGGTTCAGACGACTCGGATGACGGCCCACCCATGCCCGGGCTTGGTTCCGGCGTGATCATCGACGCCGGCGGCGCGATCCTGACGAACGAGCATGTGGTCAACGGCGCCGACCAAATTCTGGTGGAACTGGCCGACGGTCGCCAGTTCAAGGCCGTCGACGTCAAGATCGACGAGCAAAGCGACTTGGCGATCGTGCGCATCAAGGCCGACGGACCGCTGCCGGCGGCGAAACTCGGGGATTCCGACGCTTTGGACATCGGCGACTGGGTGCTGGCCATCGGCAATCCCTTCGACCTCGATTTGACGGTCAGTGCCGGCATCATCAGCAGCAAGGGCCGCGTGCTCCCATCAAGCCGGCGCGCCCATTTTCTGCAAACCGATGCGGCAATCAATCCGGGCAATTCGGGCGGGCCGCTCGTGAACCTCGACGGCGAGGTCGTGGGCATCAATACGGCCATCGCCTCCGCCAGCGGCGTGTACGAAGGCGTCGGTTTCGCCATCCCGTCGAACTTGGCTCGCTGGGTGGCCGACGAATTGATGACCCACGGCCGCGTCCGCCGCGCGTATCTCGGAGTGGCCATTGCCGAATTGGACGCTCGAACGGCCCGCCGGTTGGGCAGCGATGTTCGTCAAGGCGTGTTGATTTCCGATGTTTTCCCTAATTCGCCGGCCGCCAAGGCTCAGCTTCGAGCGGGCGACATCATCACCGCGTTTGCCGGTCGCAACGTAACACAGCCGCGCGAATTGCAAGAGCTGGTGGAACGGGCGGCCATCGACTCGACTCAAACGATTCGCATTTTGCGCGACGGCCGTCCCCGCGAACTGTCGATCACCGTCGAGGCGTTGCCCGAAGGTTTCGACCGCCCGAGCCGCCGAAGAACGAACGACCTTGCCCCGGAACAGACTGAACCTGAAGCCGACTGGTGGTGCGAATCGCTTCAAATCGAGGTTTCCGAGTCCTTTCCCGATCCTCTCGAACAAGCGGAGGACACCGGGGTGACGATCACGCGCGTGGCGCCCGATGGGGCGGCAGCGGAAGTGGGGCTTCGCCCCGGCATGAGAATTCTGCGAGTCGGCACAGACTCGATCAACTCCATCGACGATCTGCGTTCGGCGCTGCGATCGGCGGCTAAGCGCAGCGGGCATCCTGACGAGGGCGTTCTGCTCATGGTTCACACCGGCGACGGCGTGCGCTTCGTTTGCCCGCGATTGCCGTAGCTCGACCTCAAGGCGGCGGAATCGGCCGGCTTCCCCGCCGTTCGCATCCGTTTGAACCGCAGGGTGCGGCAATCAAGCCGGGCGATCGGGAGCTTCATCGCGGTTTTTCCTCGGGGCGCCGCGTCGCTGGCGCCGGTCGGGCCGTTCAACGGATGCCGCGGCGAGTCGCGCTTCGGTCAAGAAACGACCATCGCCGGCCGAGGGGGGATCAAGCCGGCGACAGTCTCGGGAGGAGCACACTTGCAATCAACGGAGCATTCAACGGCCCCGCCTCATGGCGGAATCACCCGCCACGATGCGGCCTCGTTTAGGTGCCCGTGTCGATGCCGAGCTTCTGTTCTTCCTCTTCTTGGATGATAATCCGCGGCGTAACCATCATCATCAGGCTTTGCGTTTCGCGGCCGATGCCCACGTTCTTGAACAACCGATTGACGAACGGCACCTTGTTGAGGATCGGCACGCCGAACTCGTTGCGGCCTTCGCGGAGTCGCTTGATGCCGCCCAAGAGAACCGTTCCGCCGTCGGGCACGCTGACCGTGGTGGTCACCGTGACGTACGAGAAGGTGGGCAACTGCACCGCAGTGCCGCTTCGGGTGCGAGTGGTCGAATTCGCGTTGTTGTTCCGCCGGGTATCGTTCGGGTTGCCCGCGTTGACCCAACCTTCGGCCGAGCTGTCGGTCGTGGTCGTTTCCGTGCCGGTGAACTGGAATGTGTTGACCTCGCCGATCTTGCTGAAGAAGGGCACCACGGTCAACCGCACGAACCGGCGATCGTTGGAGACGACGGCCTGCACCGTCATGTGCGTGCCCTCGGAGAGGACGACAATCACCGGCTGCTGTGCGGCCGCGAAGTCGCCGACCACGGGAATCACGCTGATCACGAACGGCGTGGTCGAGCTGTCGGAGATGAACGCCTGCTGGCCGTTGAAGAGCGTGACCTTCGGGGCCTGCAAGATGTTGGTTCTGCGGTCGCCTTGGGCGGCATTGATGAAGAAGTAGGCTTCAATGTCGCTCAAGATGGCAAAGCCGATCTGAGCGCCGGCCGTCGGGTCGAAACCGCCGAACTGCGGCGCTGCCAGCGAGAAGCTGTTTTGCCGGAAGGGGATGTCGAGATCGGCGGCGAAAATGCCGGGATTCGACATGCCCACGGTCAGGTTCTTGCCCGAATCGGCGTCCACATTCACGTTGTCCACCGAGGGAATCTGACCGTTGCCTTGAACGGCGTTGAACTGCTGCACCCAGCCCTTGGCCGGATTGGAGTTGTCGTCGATGTTGAAGTCGAAATCGACGCCGATCCGTTCGAAGAAGTTGTCGTTGAGCGTGAGGAACCGCACCTCGATCGTCACCTGCAAGTCTTGCAGTCGCCGCAACTGTTCGAGCAGATCGACGATTTGCTCATGCACCGCCTGCGTTTGGCTGACGACGATGCTCAGGTTCGTTTCGAAGGGGGCGATCGAGCCCGGTCCGCCCACCGTGTCCCAGCTTTGCGGTGCGACGGTCGAGGTGATCAGATTGATCAAGCTGTCGAAGTCCGCCTGCGGTCCGCCGCCCATGCCGCCCGGGCCGGCCTGCGGCACGCCGCCATTGCCGGCAGCCGCGGCCATCGCCGGATTGCTCATTTGGGCCAAGACGGCCGGATTGACCATGCCGCTGGCGGGTCGGCCGTCGCGGCTGGCTACCACGGCAATCGGGGCATTGTTCGCGCCCCAAGGCGAGGTGCCGTTGCCCATGGTGGCGTTGGCCATCGCCTGTTTGTAGGCGCCGCCAAGGCCCATGTCGGGATTCGGAACGAAGTTCGGAATCGGCGTAACCAGGTCGGCCACATTGTAGCTCACCGTGTACACCTGCCCGTCGCGCGCCTGCTGGCTGGTGATCATCAGCACTTCGTCTTTCACCACGTAGGTCAGGCTGATCGGCTCAAGGATCAGGTTCAGCACGCTCTTGAGCATGATGTCTTGCCGCACATCGATCGAAATGGGCATGTCGGTGGTGACGCCCTGCTCGGCCAACGCCCGCGGATCGAGGTGAATGTTCACGTCGGCCAGCTTGCCGAGGTGTTCAATCACTTTCGCCAACGGGGCGTTGGTGAACTGCACGGACACCGGGTTGCGCAGCTTCTTTTCAATCTCCAACTCGCGCTCGGTGCGGTGCCGGCGGTGTTCGGCCATGAGCTTGGCCCGACTCTTGGTCAGCTCGCGCCATTGCTTCACGTCGCCGAAGCTGAACGGATTTTTGTCGTCGAAGGGAATCGACGCTTCGTCCACGCGGCTCAAAGCGTTGACGAAACCGTTCTCTTTGTCGGCGGCGATCGCGCGATTGTTCATGAAGCGGCGAATCATCTTCGCCTGCGTTTGGACCTGTTGAGCCACGGGTTCGTTCGGTGCCAGTTCGTAGCATTTATTGGCCACCACTTCCGCTTCGGCGAATCGCTGCTCATCGACCAAGCGGTTGAATTCGTCGATCATTTCCGCCAGCTTCTTCTCCTTTTCGACGCGCACGGCCTGTTCGCGCTGCACGTCTTCGCGGACGGCGCGATTGCGCTCGTCCAGCTCGATCCGCGGACGGTTTTGCGCGAAGGCCTCCTTCATTTCCGTCAGGGCGCGCTCCACCCGCCGCGAAAGTTGCTCGCGTGACGCCGAGTCGAGCTGCGTTTCCGCAACCTTCGTCTTCAATTCCTCGATGGCCGCAATGGCGGCCTTCGGGTCCGTTTCGAAGAGCCGTCGGGCTTTGATTTCCGCGGCCCCGATTTCGGCCGCCACTTGACGGAACAAGATCGCCTGTTTCGCCGCAGCGTCGTCGGCCAACGAATGCGGACCGCCGGCCGCCGCCTGCTGTTTCGGCGAAAGCAATTGCAGCTTGTCTTGAAGCTGCTGCGCGGTAACCGGATCGAGTTCGTTCATGTAGGCCGCTGCTTGGCGGTAATAGTCGAACGCCCGCTCCACTTGGCCGGCCTTCTGGGCGGCCTCGCCGGCGCGAAGCAATTCCATCGCGCGGCCTTCCCGCGGCGCTTCGGCCGGGGGCGACGGCAAGCCGGGCGCTTGCGCCAGTTGATTGACCCGCGGATTGCCCGGCGGGCTGTAGGTTTGTTGACTGCTCGCGGGGACGTTCCGCGTGGTATCGGCCGCCGGATCGTACACCGCATGCGAAGCGGCATTCTCGCCGGCCGCAGCCCCTTGATGAGCCGCCGCCATCACGCCGCCGGCGTCGCGAAGTTTCGCGTGCCGAACTTCCAGCAGAATCAAGCCGGGACGCTCGCTTGCCGGATAGATGGCATCGGGAAGACCGAGCAATTCAGCCTGTTTGGCCAGCGTTTCCGCGCGTGCGTACTGCCCTGCTTGCAGCGCCTCGCGCGCTTGCCGGGCCAGGTCCTGTGCCCGACGCTGTACGTCGCCCTGCTGGCGAGCCGGATCGTTCGCTGCCGACGGGCCTGCTTGGGCGGAAGCAATCGCCGTGCCGGCTGCCGCCATCGCCACGCCGGCCGGAGCCGACTCGCCCGCCCGCGGCGATGCGCGTCGCGCCGCGGTGATTCTCGTCAGCAGATCTTGCGGCTTCGCCTCCAAAGGAGTGTAGGTCAATTGCTGCTTATCGGCCTGAACGGCCAACCGTTCCGCATCGTCGAGTTCGCCCAAACGAATCAACGCATCGGCCTGCTCGAGCAACATGCGGGCGTACATCCGCCGCCAGCCTTCGCTATTGTTCTGCTGCTTCTTGACATCCTCGAACTTGCTGATGGCGGCTTCCACCTTCTCCGGAGAATCGCCGAGGGGATCGTACTGCGCGTTGAGCGTTTTCGCCTGCTGCACTAAACTCTTCGCCCGATTCACGTCTCCGACGGCCAACGCCTTGCGCGACGCGCAGAGCAGTTTCTGGGCGTCGCCCGCAGCCCCGACAGCCGCCGGACTTGTGGGCATGCTGCCTGCCTGAGGATAAGGCCCCATCGGCGTTGAGACGCCGGGACGAGCCAGCTCGTTCGTGCCCGGAGCCGTCTCGGGCAAACGACCGAACGGCAGCGGCTTGCCCCGCGGATCCTCGGCGGGCAGCCCGCGAACCGGGTTACGATCGGCTGTCGGCATCGGCGTGCCCGACGCCGCCGAAGGCACAATCGAGCCGGTGACGCGGCCCATAAACGGGTCGTTCGTCGGGGTTGCCGGACGAGCGCCCGCCGGCACTGCCGACTGACTCGGCCGGGCCACGGCAGCTGTCTTTTTCTTCAGTTCCAAGTCGCGCCGTACGGCCTGCGGCGTTTCCCCGCGCGACAGAACCGAGTAGCTCACGCCGAGCGACTCCGCTTGCACCAGCAGCTTCTCTGCCGCCACGAGGTCGTCGGCAGCCAGTGCCTGCCGAGCACGCCGCAAGAGATCGTCGGCCTGTTGCCGCGCTTGCTCGGTTCGCTCAGCGACCGATGGCTCCGCCGACACCGCCCCGGCATTGCCGAGTGCGGCCAGCAAGGCCAGACAGCTTAGGGCGAAACCAGTCCACCCGTTCAGCAGTTGTTGGGTTGCTCTCAACACACGATTCTCCTTTCGAGACTCGCAGCAGGACGTATGGCAATCAACATGGTCATGCACCGGCGCTGCCGTCCCAGTGACAGCAACGCCCGTGCGGGGTTGGTCGAACAATGATCTTCTCTTGCGTTGGTGCGTTTGCCGCCGAAGCGTTCCTTCCGGAATCGCACGGTTGCTCCCGCGTCAGGTCTTTCGGATTACGAGTTTTTCGGACAAGGTTTTTGAAGAATCTCTCGGAAGGGGCCGGATATGTACCCAGACGCACCAAAAGCGTCAAGGCCAGTTCTGAAAAAACGGGAAATGGCCGCGTTTGCCCCAAGCCGCAAGTGCGTCCGCAACCGTAATGCCGCCTGCCGGCCGAAGGCCCGGGTGATTCGAGCAAACCCTTGATCGGCAAAGCAGTTCGGCCGTCGCTCGATCGCCCGCCAAATGAAACCGTGAAGAATGGAAAGCGGTCTGAGCACAGGCTGCCCGCAATGGGCCGTACCGCCGCGCCGGCGTCCGCTTTCACAATTGTGTAGGACTATTCGCCACGGCACGCCTGAACAACGGCCGCACCGATTGCCTCACGGTTCCCGGGTATTTCGGAAGCCTTACGAGCGCAAGGCTGCCTGCCTAGCCCGACACCGCCGCTGCCGCGCGCCGCAACGAGGCAGAATTTCTTCGAGCTAAATACAAAGATCGTCGTCCGCACTCGGCGGAGCTGCGTGCAGGGTTCGCCGGGGTTTCCCCGTCGAAGAAACCGACAGGCTTTGCGCGAACCGTATCGTTTTGCAAGTCGGCAGATGCGAACCACCGGCGGTCTCATTTCGTCCCGCTTCGCCCAACGACGCTGTTGACGGCGACCTAATCGGCGCGCAGAGTTCATTCGGGTAAGAGCGCAATGGCCGAGAATGTCGCCCGCGCACGGTCGGCTTTCCCGCAAATGCGTGCTTGATCGGACCGCCGTGGTTGTCCGCCACCGAAGCCGCCCGACGACGGCCTTTGGCGCGATTCAACCGCCGTCAACGACGATCGTCGTACCCCGCGGATTCGCACTCGAGAAGTGGCTCCGATGCCCGACGTCATTTGGTGGATTAGCGTCAACGGTGAACAACGTGGGCCGTTTTCGACGGCAACGCTGAAAGACTGGTTTGCCGAAGGCAAGATTCCGCCCGATGCACTGATTCGCACCGACAACGGCCCGTGGGTTCTCGCCCGAAAAGCGCGCCTCAGCCGAATCGACTGGCACGGCGTGTTCAATGGCGTCGTTCTTTCCGCGGGCATTCTGCTGGCGCTCGAGGTCTTTTGGTTCGCCATGAGCGATCCGCTCTCGGCACGATGGCTCGGCGGCTTGCTAGTCGCCTACGTCTATTTCGCCGCAAGAACGATGCGGCGCGATCGCCGCAGCGACAAGAAGTGACGGTCCGACGAGCGTACAACGCAACGGCTGAGCCGGCCGCCACGCTTCCGCCGCGCGCCGTCGGAGGCTGTTCCAGCGCCCCGTTCACGGTGCGTTCGCCTGATCGAGCAGCCGTTGCCAGAAGCGGCGCGCCTCGGCATACGCGGGAGCGAACGTGCTTCGTTGCGCGGCAGGCAGCTTCTCCAAACGCGATTCGCTTTGATCCAGCCACGACATGAAAAACTGCACCGCCTGCCGGCTGATCCGCCGCTGATATCCAACCTCGACATAGTAGGGCCCGGTCGAAGCGAAACGATAAACCTTCGGCAGATCAGTCACCGCGCGAATGCGGAACCATCCGCTTTTATCGAACACCACCGGCGGCAACCGCCCCGAAGCTGCGTACTCTTGAAAGCGAATCGATTGCTCGACTTTGCCGTCTTTGATGATCTCTAAGTAGCTAATCGGCTCGCGCGTCGAGAGCGTCAGCCCGATCTCCAGTTCGATTGATCGGCCCTCGGGAACCGAGAACACATGGCCGGGCAACTGCCCGGAAACCCTCGGTTGCAGCAACGGGCCGTTGGTCACGCACACTCGGCCGGCCCGAAGCGCCTCGAACCAGCGGGCCGGCTCGAACGGCCCATCGACATGCACGTACATTCGGTTATAGCCGACCGGGTTCGGCGAGATGCCCGATCCGCTGGCCGCCGAGGGCGGAATCCGCAGCCCGCATTCAAGCAGTTGATTGTAGATATGTTGAATCCATTGCGCATGCCCCCACGGCGCTGGATACTGTCTTCGATCGCGCGGCAGTCCATCGGATTCGCCATCGGCCGATCCCACGCGGGTGATTGTCGGCGGTGCAAGCTGAAACGAATTGATTTGGCGATGAGCCACCAGCACGGGCAGTTCCCAAGCGAACCCGGCCACAGCATCGACCCAGCCGACGCCGTGATCGCGGGCCGTGGCGATCGCTGCCGCATCCAACGGCCCGCCGTCCCACGGCAACGGATACGGACGCGACGCCCCCAAAAGGCTCAGCGCCGGCATGCCCTTTCCGAACACCGCCGCAGTGAAACGATAGTACCCCTGCTGATCGCCAAGCCAAGAGAGCGGCTGATCTCGGGCGCCAGCGGGTTCCTCCGCGCTCTTTCGTTCCGGCGCGATCGGCGCGGCTCGGCGACCGGGTGTTCCGCCGCTCGCGCCCTCGGCCTTTCCGTTGATCGCGCCGACGACCTCGGCAAGTCGCAGGTCTTCGGCACTGAGAAGCAGCTTCATCTCTGCCGGCGGACGCCGCACCAACAGGTCGCCGGAATACCATCCGGCCGCGGCCATATCGACATGCCGCTTCATATCGACGACCTTGACGTCGTCGGCAAAGTTCTCAATCGTGAAGTGGCCCGATCGCGTCGCGTATTCGGGGCCGCGATCGAGCTCGAACGTGTACTGCCCGTTGGGCAAGTTGAGTGTAATTTGGCCGGCCACGACGAAATGATCGTGCCAGTAAGGCGTTTTCTCCACGCGACGCGGCTTCCCGTTGGCTTGATACAAATGCATCCGACAAGTGAGCGGCTCGCCCGAATCGCGATCGACGACCTTGATCACCAACTGACCGCCGAACGCGACACCCGCCCCGCAACATCCGAAAAGGGCAACCAAACAACACGCAATCGCCAGCCGCCCGAGCAACACGAGAAACGATCCGCGTGTCATCGCCGTTCGGATCTTAGCCAATCCCACGCGCCGAAAATCGAACCGGTTGAGCGGCAGTTGGAGCGCCAGCGGACGCCGCGGGCTCCACCCGCTCGTCTGGCAATCGACTCCGGTCGTCGTCCGCCTCAACAACCTATTGGTGTTTCCCATCGAAATAGCCATTCCTCGCAATCGCACACCCGCCCAACTCGACCACCGCGGCAGGCGGTTCTCTTGTCGCCATGGCGATTGCCACCGCGGCCCCGCGCGAAAAAACCCGACAAACGAATCCTGCTGCCACAACTCTAGCACGCGCAACGACCAGGAGACACGCAAAGCCCCAAGGCCCGAGAACCATTTGCCTCGACGCAACTGGCAGGGCGACAGGATGTTGCGATCGCACAACTCGGGCCTTGTCGCCCCGCCGATCACGGCATTAGAATGACGTTATCCAATCCGATTCGGGAACGGCCCCCGGCAACAGATCGACCTTGGCAGAATGGAATCTCGGCAAATGCTTCCCGGGCCGGACAAGAGACGGACGAAAAAGAGCGAGGGATTCCGAACAAAAGCGGTTGCACGGTGGCGGTTCCCGACGACGGTTGTGCCACGCAGCGAGTCAAAGTAAAACCGCCAAAGACGGAAAGCGGTTCAACCGGAGCTTGCACGCGATCGGCCGCATCGTTGCAACCGCGGCCGAGTGTGCATTTGTTTGGGACTATTCAGTTCGCGACGCCCGACGTGCAACACGACACAGCCGTTGAGTCGAACGGATCGACCGTTTCGTGTTGACTCGGCGGGAAGTGGCGAGGGAATTCTCGTCTCAGCGCGTTGTTACTGCATGCGAACGAGACTCTTCGTTGCAATATCCGATGGCAGAAGACTTCTATCGCATTTTGGGTGTCAGTCGTAACGCCTCGCAAGCGGAGATTCAAAAGGCCTATCGCGAGCTAGCGCGGAAATATCATCCCGATCTGAATCCCGACGACAAGAACGCCACGAAGAAATTTCAACAGGTTCAGGCAGCGTTCGACGTGTTGGGCAATCCGGAAAAGCGAGAGCTTTACGATCGCTACGGAAGCTCCTTCGAGACGGCCGGCGGCGGACCGCGCCCCGGCCAAACGTGGACCTATCAGTCCGGCGGAGGCGATGCCGCCGATTTCGATTTCAGCCAATTCTTCGGCGAGCGATTCGGCGATGGCGGCGATCCGGGCGGCTTGTTCGAGCAGCTCTTTCGATCGGCCGGCGCGCGGACGAGCAGGTCCGCCGGCAGAAGTCGTCGCGGCGCCGATGTTACCGCTGAAATCCACGTGCCGTTTCAAATCGCCGTCGTCGGCGGCGAAGTTCAAGTTCGCATTGCCCGGGCAGGCGGAAGCGAAGAGACCCTTTCCGTCAAGATTCCGCCCGGAATCGACGACGGGCAAAAGATTCGCCTTCGCGGCCAAGGTGAACCCGGCGGACGCGGCGGTGTGCCGGGCGACTTGATCCTGACGGCCCGCGTCGGAAGCCATCCGGTCTTTACACGGCAAGGGAACAACCTGGTTGCCCGAGTTCCCATCACTCTGTCGGAAGCCGCCCGCGGCGGGAAAATCGATGTTCCCACCCCGCATGGCATGGTCGCCGTCTCTGTGCCGCCCGGCACATCGAGCGGAACAAAGCTCCGAGTTAAGGGCATGGGCGTTGCGCCGCGGAACAAACCGCCCGGCGACTTGCTCGTCGAGGTGTTGATCGCGATGCCGCGCGAGCTGAGTGAGAGCGACCGCGAACTGCTTGACCGCTTTGACTCGAAGTACGCACCGCATCCGCGCTCGAATCTGCGATGGTGATGGCCGATTCCATTGCGCGAGCCTTTGCCGAACGTCGATGAGCGATCCCCGAGATGTTCCCCAGAACCCGACCGAGCTGCGGCAATCACAGTCGCCGGCGGGCGAGCGTTTTCGCTTTCCCAAGCGGCTCCGCCTCCGTACGCAAAGCGAATTCGACCGCGTGTACCAAAATCACGCATACGCGCGAGGCCCGCTCTTCAACGTCCTGGTAGCATCGAACGAACGCGACTATTCGCGGCTCGGGCTTTCCGTTTCGCGGCACGTGGGCAACGCCGTCGAGCGCAATCGGTGGAAGCGTCTGCTGCGAGAGTCGTTCCGCTTGAGCCAATCGCGGCTGCCGGCCGGGCTCGACATCATCGCCATTCCGCAACCCGACACCCCCCCGCCCTCCTTGGCCCAGGTGATGCCGGAGTTTCAGGCCATGGTGCGCAAAGCGCACTTGCACTTGAAGCCGAAACGCCGGCACAGCCCGGATGAGTCCGTCAGCCGAACACCCGGCAAGAAACGAAAGAAGAAAGGCAAACGGCGGTGAGCCGTCCTCCGGCATTGACGAGCCATCGTCGGGCATTCACCCACCGGGCGGCGCACAGCCGTTTGCGGCCGACCGGCGCGCGCCAATTGCATGCGGCAGCCGTTATCGCATAGAATGCGCCGACATGCCGCCGAGGTATCCCTCCGAACAGCCCACCGGTTCCGGCGGAACGAGCACGCAGCCCATGTCGGCCCATTCCGCTTCAATCGGCACCTTTGGCGTTTTCAGCCCTGTCTTTGACTTTCTCGGAGACCATTGCGATGAAGACCATCGTGAACGCTTTTACGTTTGCCGCCGCACAGCGGCCGAACAACGCGATCTTCCATCGCCGCGATCACCTCAAGCAACTAAGCCGGATGACCATTGGCCGCCTGGTTCCACCCAACGGCTTTGCCGCAGTGGCAAGCTGTGTAGCGATCTTCGCCTTGATGATTTTCGCCGTCGGCCCAACGTTGATCTTCGCTGCGGAGCGGCCGGACCTTATTGTTGCCCCCAACGGCAACGACGGCTGGTCGGGCACGCTGGACAGCCCGAATAACGAGAAATCCGACGGGCCGTTGGCCACCGTGCAACGAGCCATCGAGCGGATTGCAGAGTTGCGCGCCGCCCAACCCAATCGCAAAGCACCGTGGGTCATTTCCGTTCGCGGCGGCTTCTATTGGCTCGATAAGCCGATCGTTGTCCTGCCGGAGCATTCCGGCACGGCCGAAGCCCCATTGGTCATTCGCGCCCACGGGGACGAGCGGCCCGTGCTCAGCGGCGGTCGGCCCGTGGGCGGGTGGAAGGTGATCGATGGCCGTTGGGAAACCGCCCGGATGGACCCGCAACTCGGCTCGTGGTCGATCACACAGTTGTTCGTCGCCGACCAACGGCGTTTCCGCCCGCAACTGCCCAAACAAGGTTACTTCAAGGTTGAAAAGGAACTGCCGCCCACGGCCGATCGGGCCAACAAGGGATTCGATCAGTTCGGCTACTCGGGCGACGACATCCGCGCCGACTGGGCGAACCTGACCGACGTCGAGATTCTGGTCTTTCATCAATGGTCGGCGTCGCGTTTGCCGATTGCACTGGTTGCCGCCGATGAAAAACGGGTGCAGCTTGCCGGACATACAACAGGCACCGCTGGCTGGACGAAGTTCGGCCAAGGGCACCGTTACTTGGTTGTCAACGTGAAAGAGGCACTTTCGGAGCCGGGGCAGTTCTACTTCGATCGGCCGACAGGCACGTTGATCTATCTCCCCCGGCCCGGCGAAACGCCCGACAAAACGCAGGTCGTCGCCCCCCGGCTGGAACAACTACTCGTGCTGGCCGGCGATGCTGCCGCACAGCGCTACGTTCAGCATATCGAGTTTCGCGGCCTGACGTTCGCCCACACGCAATGGACAACGCCGCCAACGGGCCAAAGCTGCCCGCAGGCAGAAATCAACCTCGATTCCGCCATCTGCGGTTTCGCTGCCCGAAACATCGTCTTCGACACCTGCGCCGTCCGTCACACCGGCGCCTACGCGATGGCCTTCGGCAACGGCAGCCGCCACAACCGGATCGAAAACTGCGAATTGTTCGACCTCGGCGGCGGTGGAATCAAGATCGGCAACGTCGGCGGCGGGCCGTGGGGGCACACGCTGCGAGTGCCCAACGACGGCGAGGGACTCACCTCGCATCATACGGTGCGCAATTGCACGATCGCCCACGGCGGGCGGCTGCACAACGCGGCCGTGGGCGTTTGGATCGGGCAATCGCCGCACAACGTTGTCGAGCACAACGACATCTACGATTTCTACTACACCGGCATCTCCGTCGGTTGGACGTGGGGCTACGGGCCGAGCCAAGCCCACCACAACACCATCGCCTTCAACCATGTGTACAACATCGGCCAGGGCGTGCTTTCCGACATGGGCGGTATCTACACCCTCGGCGTTCAGCCGGGCTCCACGGTGAACAACAACGTCTTTCACGACATCCAATCGTTCAGCTACGGCGGCTGGGGTCTTTACACCGATGAGGGTTCAACCGACATCGTCATGGAAAACAACCTCGTCTATCGGACCAAGACCGGCGGTTTTCATCAGCACTACGGCAAAGAAAATATCATTCGCAACAACATCTTCGCATTTTCAAAGGAACACCAAATCCAACGATCGCGCACCGAGCCGCATCGCTCGTTCGTCTTTGAACGCAACATCGTCTATTGGGACAACGACAGCCCTCTGCTGGGCAGCAATTGGCGCGACGACGGATTCCTCTGCGATCGCAACGTGTACTGGAACGCGGCCGGCAAACCCGTGCTGTTCCCCGGCGGCCTGACGCTCGAACAATGGCAAGAGAAGCGCAAGCAAGACCTGCACTCGATTGTCGCGGATCCGGGGTTCGTCGATCCCGCCCGCGGCGATTTCCGGCTGAAGCCCGATTCGCCGGCATTGAAGGTCGGCTTCGTGCCGTTCGATTATTCGAAGGCCGGCAGAACGACCAAGCCCGCACTGACGGCCGATCTGCCGCCGGTGCCCGCGGCCTTTGAATAAGCCGGGGCCGATGGGGCCCGCCTTCGAAGCAGTCGATCCCGTTTTGACAGGCAGCGGAACACGGCAGCCAGAGCGCGCGGCCCTTCAGTCCGCGTTCTGCCGCCGGTGCGACTGAAATCCCTTGCTAATGTCCATTTTTCGCACGGGCAATCAGCTTGTCGCGACCGCCTTCACCTGTTGCAACTCGGCTTGTCACCCCATCGGGGGTGCATGCGCGCCCCCTCGACGAATCACGATGATCGATTAAAATGCAACAAACCGGCTGTTATCCGGTTTGAACATTCGGACTAGTTTTGCGTAGGGCAAACGAGCGCCAACATCGGTCCATACCAGAACGATAAAGCGGCAGGCCGACAATCGACCAACCGAGACAGCCTTGATTAATGCCGGTTCCGTCTGATTGAGACATTTTTGTTCGGCTGGGCAATTGTTCGTTTCGCCCCATCCTTCGCACGATAGAGCTTAGATCGAACGGCCGACGCCCACGCGACGACAAAGCGATACGGGTTCGGGATGTGCGCCGCCTAGCGGCGACCGGAATCGCAGCGCATTTTTTCGAGACATGTATTGATGGGTTCAACACTCCGCGGCGGTACGGCCGACAATCTCACTGAGCTCTACGCCCCGATCCGAGACGACCTGTCTCGAGTCGATGCCTTGCTGCGCTCGCGATTGAGCAGCAGCTACCCCTTTGTCGACGAGTTGGCGAAGCACAGTTTTCGTTTGGGCGGCAAGCGGATGCGGCCGGCGCTGGTACTTTTGGCCGGTCGAGCATCCGGAACATTGGTCGATGCCCACTACACGATTGCCGCCACGGTGGAGTTGATTCACACGGCCACGTTAGTCCACGACGATGTGCTCGACGAGGCCAAGCTGCGGCGTCATGTGGAAACCATCAACTCTGCCCACGACAACGAAACGAGCGTGCTGCTCGGCGATTTGCTCTTTGCCCAATCGCTTTGCCTGATGGGAGAACTGGACGACAATCGGGCGACCAGAGCGCTGGGCCGCGCCGCTCGAGAGATGTGCGAAGGCGAATTGCGGCAGATTGCCAGTCGCGGCAATTTCGATCTGAACGAAAACGACTATTTCAGCATTATCGCGGCCAAGACTGCTGCGTTGACTGCGGTTTGCGCGCAATTAGGCGGCCTCTACGCCGGTGCTGATGAGCGCCAATGCGCCGCACTGGAAGAGTTCGGCCGCGAACTGGGCATCGCCTTTCAAGTGGCTGACGATCTTCTCGATCTGCTCGGCGATGAAAGAACCGCCGGCAAGTCGCTCGGCACCGACTTGGTCAAGCAAAAGCTCACGTTGCCGCTGATTCGCCTGCTGGCCACGGCACCGCGCGACGATCGGCACGCGCTGATCGAGGCGATTTCGGCCGATGGCGGGAATCACCGCGAGACCCTTCGATCTTGGCTCGACCGTTCCGACGCAATCGCCTACGCGCAACAATGGGCCGAAACGCACGTTCGCCGCGCGATCGATCGGCTCGATCAACTGCCGCCAAGCTCTGCGCGGCGATCGCTCCAGGGCTTGGCCGAATTCGCCCTGTGGCGCAGCACCTGATCGGCCGGTGGGCGAACAAACCGGCCGTCGTATCGGCAGCCGCTTCCATCGACGCCCCGCCTACAGTTCACGCCCGCCTACAGTCCACGACGGTCCTTCAAGATCGGACGCAATTCGCTGACGAAATCGCGGGCATCTTTGAACTGGCGATAAACGCTGGCGAATCGCACGTAGGCCACCTCGTCCAATTCGCGCAAGTGTTGCATGACCAGCTCGCCGATATGGCGGCTTTCGACCTCGGTTTGGAAGTTGCTTTCCAATTCGCTTTCGACGGCCGCAACCACCCGCTCGATCTCCGCATCGCTGATCGGCCGCTTCCAACACGCCTTTTCCAAACCGCGTTTCAGTTTATCGTGATCGAACGGTTCCCGGGTTTGATCCTTCTTGATTACGCGAATCGTGAGCCGCTCGATGCGTTCGAATGTGGTAAAGCGATGTTTGCACCCCAAGCACTCCCGGCGACGGCGAATCGCGGAGCCGTCTTCGCTTGACCTTGTGTCGATCACGCGGTCGTTATCCATCTGACACCGGGGACATTTCATCGCAACTCATCCTTCGCTCGCGGCCACGTGAATCCGCCGAAGCATCGCAAAAGAAACCGAAACCGCATCCGGGCAAACGTCTGAATCCGCCATCGGCGACGATGCCATTTCTGCACCATCGGGCGGCCCCTGCTAAGAGTCTTACGGAAATCGCGTTCGTTGCCAAGTGGTGCGCGCGACCCCCAACGACGAGATGCAGCGGATGCACGGGATGGAACGGCTGCAAACCGATCGCATCCGTCCGGCGATCAACGCAAAAGAAGATTGCCGGCCTTGATAGAAAACAGGGCAAGCTGCCGCAGCAGCCTGCCCTGCTCAAGAAGGGATACGATGAACGGCCCGCGAACCGAGGAGTACTCCTACGGTCTCGATTCGCATGCGGGACGACGGCCCACCGCCTACCACGGCCCGCGAACCGAATACACGCCCAACTGCGTGGTATCGCTCGGCTGACTGGGCACGGGGCGGAAGAAACGCCGTTGATAGACGCCGGCTTCCGGATAGCCCGGGGCATATTGCGGAGCGACCGGCGACGTTCGATAGCTCGGCACCCCCCAACTATAGTCCGACTGGCTCTTGGCGGTCGGCGGCACCACGACGGCCAAAGGCATTCCCCACTCGGCTTTGTAGTACACGCCGTTCCAGCTCTGAGTCGCGTTTCGCGCGGCCGCGCGCCGCGCGAACTCGATGGCGGACGCTTGATTGGCAGCCGCCGCACCAATCAGGGCGAGAAGTAGGACGATTCCGCTTGCCGTTATTGCTCTGGTCATTGCTTTGCTATTCCTTGTTTGTCTGCTGATGTCCGTTCCCCTGCCTATTGCACGAGGTCGATCGTTTTGATCGTTTGGACCACCAATTTCAGCGCTCACTCCGCGAACGTTGCCGCCAAAGGGCCGTCGCCGCCGGGAAAGAGGTACTAGAAATGTTGAAGATGGGCGGTCGCTTTGGAGTCGCGCGGCCAATCGCGCAGCCTCGACGGCGAAAGCAGCGGATTCCAGCCCCACCGAGCATGGGTCACCGACCGGCCTCCGTTGGCATTCGTGGCGTAATATGTGCGTTTGTGCGGATAGAGGAACTCGTGCGGGGCCAGCGGGGGATAGGTGATTTGCGTATGGCCCACCAACGGCGGCGTCGGCCGCGGGCAAGGATACAACTCGGCAGCCACTCCGCCGTAGCCCGGTGCGGTGTAGTAGTTGGGGTACATGCCCGCTTGCACCTGTCCGAGGGCGGAATTCAGTCCGCCAACGAAGAATGCCAGGGCAACAAGCCACGCAGTCAAACAAATGCGATGAACCATCGCGAGACTCCTAATCGATACTGCGGAATTCGGTAAGCAACGCAAGCGCCCAGTCAACGCGAGCAATGGCGGACAGGTTCCACCGGACAGAGCCCTTCGCTGTTGAGCAAGGCGTTCACGGGTGGGATGCAGCAGGATGGCCTGGGTCAGCCGGGGCGGTGCAGGCGATCAGTCGGCTCCGCGTCGCCGCGACCTGTTCCCTTAGCAGTGTCGGCAAGTGCGGATGGAAGGGTAAAGACTTTATCTGCCGCCTAGGAGAAAGGTTCCTAAATTACCGAAAAAGACGGAAAAACCCCCGTTCGACGCCGGCCTAAAAACCGTTATAATCTCTCTTTTCCGCACATCTTCTCCAGCAGCCATGAGCAAAACGACTACCCCCGAACCGACTGGCAATCACCAGGCGGAACTCACGGATGGATCGGGCAACGGCGAGGCCATCGGGCGATCGCGGCAGCGTGCCACCGCCCAAACCATGGCCGCCAAACAACGCGACATCTCCGTCAGCGAGTTCTTCGCCAAGAACCGGCATTTGCTGGGCTTCGATAATCCGCGCAAAGCACTGCTTACCACCGTGAAAGAGGCGGTGGACAACGCGTTGGACGCCTGCGAAGAGGCCGGCATCTTGCCCGAAATCTGGATCCACATCGAACGGCTCGGTCCCGAACGCTACAAAGTCGGCGTACAGGACAACGGACCAGGCATCCTCAAGAAGACGATTCCCCTGATCTTCGGCAAGCTGCTCTATGGTTCGAAGTTCCACCGGCTTCGCATGAGCCGCGGGCAACAAGGGATCGGCATTAGCGCGGCCGGAATGTACGGGCTGCTGACCACCGGGCGGCCCGTCAAGATCATGTCGAAGACGGGCCGCAACAAAGAGGCCCACTATTACGAAATCCAAATCGACACGAAGCGCAACCAGCCCGAAATCCTCAACGGCAAAGGGGAAGGAGTAGAAATCCCCCCGGGCGCGCGGGGCCAAGAGGCCATTGCCAAACACGGCATCGAGTGGATCGAAGTTGATCACGGTACTCGCGTTACTATCGAACTGGAAGCGAAGTACCAGCGCGGCCGGGGCAGTGTCGATGAATACATCGAGCAGACGGTCATCGCCAATCCGCATGTAACGGTGCATTATCGCGATCCGGATAACAACGACCGCGACTTCGTGCGGGTAACCGATCAACTGCCGCCTGAACCAAAAGAGATTCGGCCGCATCCCTACGGTGTGGAATTGGGCCGTTTGGTTACCATGCTCAAGGAGACTAAGGCGCCGACGTTGGCCCAATTCCTCACGCATTCGTTCTCACGAGTCAGTCCGAAGGTCGCCCGTCGCATCTGCGAAGCGGCGAAATTGGGCGTGCGCGCGCGGCCCTCGCGCGTCGGCCGCAGCGAAGCGGATGGGCTGTTCCGCGCCATCCAGGAGACGAAGATTCCCGCCCCGGCCACGGATTGCGTCGTCCCGATCGGCGAAGAGCTGATCCTCAAAGGGTTGCACCAGATGGTGCCGGGCGAGTTCTATGCCGCGGCGACCCGGCCCCCGGCTGTCTATCGCGGAAACCCCTTCGTGATCGAAGTGGGATTGGCCTACGGCGGCGGCCCTTCGAGTCACAAGGTGTCGCGCGAAGCGCTCGACGAGCTTCTCGAACAAACCGATGTCCGCACCCTGCGTCAGTTCATCCTTACGACGTTTCAGGGTCTGAGCGCCGAATCGGCCGACAAGATCATCGAAGCCGCGCAACTGAAGCCGCGGACCTCGCCGAAGAGTCTCGACGCCGAAGAAATCGCCCGGTTTCACGAAGCGTTGCAGCGAATCAACCTCGACGACGGACAGTCGATGAACGTGCTTCGCTACGCGAACCGCGTTCCCCTTCAATTTCAGGCGGGCGCGTGCGCCATTACGCAAGCGGTGATGCAGACCAATTGGCGCTCGTACGGGTTATCGCAATCGCGCGGATCGCTGCCTTCGGGACCGGTGACGGTGATGGTCCACATCGCCAGCGTGTGGGTGCCGTTCACCAGCGAGTCGAAGGAGGCCGTCGCCGCCTATCCCGAAATCGCCAAAGAGCTTCGCCTCGCCCTTCAGGCCGTCGGAAGAAAACTCGGGATGTATTTGCGGCGGCGCGTTCGCGCTCGGCACGAAGGCGAACGCCGCAATCTCTTTCTCCGCTACTTGGGGGAAGTGGCTACCGTGGTCAGTCAAATGAACCAGGTTCCGCGCGACGAACTGTACGAACGGCTTGTCCGCGTCGCCAAACGGAAAACCGCCCAGGCCGACCTGAAACTCGACGACCGCGGACGAGCAATCGAGACCGACGGGGACGACGAGGACTTCGGCGAACACGTCTTGATTGTGTCTAACGACAATGGCGACGGGCGAGCCGCCGGCTTGCCGGCCGGCCGAACGCCGTAACCGCGGGTCACCGAATGAACGCCGGCGACCGTCGGCCCGCATCAATCCGACAAATGGTACAAGAGAAGCCGCGTCGCGAACGGCTCGTTGCGCGGCGCAGCGACGTTTCGAATCATTGATCGGTCCCTCGACGGCCTCGACAACCCGATCCCCGCGACACCGTTGACTGCTTGAACGGACAGTTCCCATGGCGAAGAAAACGGAGTTATCCAAGAAGCTCTCTCCCGACGAACTCAGCGATCGCGACCGCCGCACGCTGCGGCAGTTGCTCGCCTTGGCCGACGATGTTGTCAAAGCGGCCGAGACGGGCCGCGATCCCGCCATCGACATTCCATCGCGCACGCTGTCGAACGTCCGCTACAATAAAGCGAAGCGGTTCATCGAAATGGGCGCCGCAAAGAACCGCCGCCAGTTGTTCAATCTGAATCAAGCCAAAAGCTACATGCAGACGATTCTGGTGGCCGGCGGCGCCGAGAAGCTGATTTCGCAGGGAAAGACAACGAGCCTCCGGGGAATGTACTACCTGCTGAAACACACGATCGAAGGCGCACGCGAAGAGACATTCAGCGACCAAGAGGAATCGGATTCGATCATTGAGGATTTGGAAGTCGCCATCGAGGTCCTTCGCGAAGAGCTGCATCTCTACGCGAAGAATGCGGGGGCTATGGTCGGCCAAATCACCTTGATCGACAGCGGCGACACGATCGACTGCACGCGGATGGGGTCCGGCGGCTACAGCATCCCTTCGATCGTCGAGCCTGAGGTGGTGCAGTTCAAGAAGTGCGATGCCGAATTCGTGCTCCATGTCGAAAAAGACACCGTCTGGCGGCGATTCAATGAAGATAAGTTCTGGCGGAAGCACAATTGCATCCTCACGCACGGCGGCGGCCAGCCGCCCCGCGGAGTGCGCCGTTTGCTCTACCGTTTGCACAACGAACTGAAGCTGCCGGTTTATTGCCTGCTCGACAACGATCCGTGGGGGTACTACATCTACAGCGTGATCAAACAGGGTTCGATCAATTTGGCCCACGAATCGAAGCGAATGGCCATTCCCGACGCCCGCTACCTGGGGTTGCGTTCGAAGGATTTTGTCGAATGCGAGCTTTCCGACAGTGTCAAGATCTCGTTGAACGACACCGACCGGAAACGTGCGCGACAAATCATGGAATACCCGTGGTTCGCTCACAAGAAACCCTGGCAGAAAGAAATCCGGCAGCTCCTCGACAACGGATTCAAGCTGGAAGTGGAAGCGTTGATTAGCAAAGATATCAGCTATGTCACCGAAGAATACACCCCGCAACGATTGCGCGACGGCGATTGGCTCGACTGAAATTGCTTGACTGAACTACTCGACTGAATCGCGTGGGCTGCTGCACGCAGGGCGAAGCGGCCATTTGCGTGTCGCCCCCGCTTGAGCCGTTTTTCATTTTTCGGGATTTGGTGTTAGGAACCGCCCGCCGCCTCGGGCGAAGCCGCGCAGCGCCGATTGCGCAGCTCGACCGCCCCGTTGGACTCACTGCGAACCATGGCCGTCCGCATTCGCATTCGCCGGCAAGGTTGGTATTACTTGGCGGTCGTGTTGTTGATCTTTGCCGGCGCGCTTTTTCGGCAGGTGAACCTGCTGCTGATTCTGTCGGGGATTATCATGTCGCCGTTGGTGCTGGGCTGGCTGCTGGCCTGGCGCACCATCAATCGATTGACCGTTCGGCGACTTCTGCCCGGCCAAGCGATGGCGGGCGAGCCGTTGAGCATCTCGTATGTTGTATCCAATCCGCGAAAGCGACTGGGCGTTTGGGCGCTGGTGTGCGAAGACACCGCCCGACGCGATAACGAGCCGACAACTGCCGCTGAGCCGCTTCGCGTTCTCTTTCCCCACATTGCCGCCGGGGGACAGGGCAAAGGCATTGTCCGCGGCAATCTCACCCGGCGAGGCCTCTACCGATTCGGTCCGATACGGCTTTCGACCCGGTTCCCCTTCGGCTTGTTCGAGGCGCAGCGCGTCTTCGCCGAACCACAGTCGATTCTCGTTTTGCCGCGGCTCGGACGACTCAATCCGGCTTGGACCGCGCGGCGCCGCGTGGCGCTGGCCGGCGCGCATCAGCGGGCGGCGCGGCGGGGAAGCGATGGCGACTTCTTCGGACTGCGCGAATGGAACCGCGGCGACGGCTTGCGCCGTGTCGCTTGGCGTGCGGCCGCCAAACGAGGAAGCCCCGTTGTCCGCGACCTCGAACAATCGCACAGCCGCGATGCCGCCTTGCTCGTCGATCTTTCGCAGCCGGGCGGCCCCCAGCCCGATGCGGAATTGTTGGTCGAACGCGCGGTCAGTTGCGCCGCGACCATGGCAGCCGATCTCTGCCGACGCGGCGGCGGCACCCTGTGGCTGATGACGACCGACGCAAGGTTCTCGCCGTTGGGCGGAGCGACCTCGGGCATCCTGCTCAAAGATGCGATGGAACGCCTGGCGTTGGTCGAACCCAGCCCGGGAGACCGCTCCGCCGCCTTGATCGAGCAGGCGACAACAATCGTCGATGCCGACGCCGAGATCATTTTGATTACAACACGTCCGTTGAGCCCCGACGCCTGCGGCACGACAATTCGCGCCGGGCTGACGAAGCGACTCTTGGTGATCGACGTTTCCAGCGAGGAATTGCAACAATACTTCGACTACGACGACTCCCTGCCGTGAACTGCTTCGCGGCAAATCCATGAGCCGCCTTCCCGCTCGCGGAGATTCGATCGGCCGAGAATCGGTGAACAATAAACAAATGACCATTGAACGTGCGATCAAGGAATGCCTGATGCGGGTAGATCCCATGAGCGACTCCGCGAAAAAAGGTTTCGCGGTCTCTTGGTTCACCGCTGATCTTCGGCCCGCCATGTGCCGCCGTCTTGAATGTCGGCGCGGCGATGCGGTGCAGTGCGGCCTTTCCCGCACGACGACCTTTTGAATCGGGAACGCCTCGGTGCAGCTCGAACGCCTGCTTCAAATCAACTTGGCGACCACCGCGGTGCTCAGCTCGCTGCTTTTCGGAATGGGCGAGCGGAGCCTCGCCGCGCCGTTGATGCTTGGGGCGGCCGTAACCCTTTCTCTGTGGCTGACCGACATCAAGGGTGTTTTTCGGCTGAATCGATCGCTGGCCGGCCTGGGCGCGCTGGCCGCCTTGGCGCTGGCGTTCTGGCGTACTCGAGGCCTCGTGGGCGAGATGCTTCTTTGGAACATCGCCCATCTGTTGGTCGTCCTACAAATCATCATGTTCTTCCAGAAGAAGGACGACCGCACCTACGGGCAATTGGCGATTCTCAGCCTGTTGCTGGCCATGGTCTCCACCTTATTCAATCAGAGCATGGTGTTCGGGCTGCTGCTGGTGGTTTATGCGCTGGCCGGGCTGTCCACGATGGTTCTGCTCTTTCTGGTCAAACAGCACCGCGAATTCCTTCCGGCCGATTCCGACGCCCGCGGCCGCGATTCCCCTGCGCCGGCCGACGTCCGCTTTCGTCCCGCGCTTGCCGGTCCGCCGCGTTCGGCGATTCAGTTCGACCTTTTTCGCTGCCTGTGCTCGATGGCGGTGTTCACTCTGTTGTTCACCGCGCTGGTGTTTTTCGTCACGCCGCGCTTCGGCTATGGCGCGTGGCGCGGCACGGGCGGCAAGATGAAAACATTGGTCGGATTCAGCGACTCGGTTGTGCTCGGCGAAATGGGCGACATGCTGGAAAGCTCGGAGGTGGTGTTGCAACTCACCCTGCTCGACGCCGCCACCCGAGAAACGCGCCGCGTCGAGCCCGGCGTGTATCTCCGCGGCGCCGTGCTCAGCCGTTACGATCGCGGCCGATGGTGGGCCTGGACAAGCGGCTGGGGCGATATGAATCCGGCGCCGCCGCTGCCGTCGAGCTTTCTTTTCGAGCCGGAGACGATCCAGCGGATTGTGATCGAGCCGCTCGACCGCAGCGAGCTTTTCTGCATTTGGCCGTTCTCGCTATTGAGCGAAACCAGCGACATCACCTTCGATCCGCGCACGCAGCGATTGCTGCGCAACGAAGAGGCGCGAGGCTATCGCTTCGAGTACGAGCTGGGCACTTCGGCCTTCGAGCGGGGCCGGCAATCGGCGTGGACCCCGTGCAACGATCTCTCGCCCGACCAGCGTGCCGAGCGACGATTGCTGCACCTCCCTGCCCTGCCCCGTCTGACAGCCCTGGCGGAAGAATGGATTGCTGAAACCGATCCACCGCCCCGCGACCGCGTCGGGCTGGCCCGCTTGCTCGAATCGCGGTTGCGCGATTCAGGCCTGTTCCGCTACAGCCTCCAAGGCCAACCGCGCAACCCGCAACTCGATCCGATCGAAGATTTCGTGAGCGAGCACCGGGTGGGGCACTGCGAGTACTTCGCCACGGCCTTGGCCTTGATGCTGCGCAGCCAAGGAGTGCCTTGCCGCGTGGTGGTCGGCTATTGTTCCGATGAATGGAACGATTTCGGCAAGCGGTTCATCGTGCGGCAGTTGCATGCGCACTCGTGGGTCGAGGCGCGCATTCCGCCCGAACAACTGCCGCCCGAGTTGATCAAGGGCCCCGACCATTGGCAATGGGCCAACGGCGCGTGGTTGCGACTCGACCCGACGCCGGCCGCCGCTGAAACAGCACCTCCGGCCGAAGGGTTCTGGGCCCATTGGAATCTTTGGCAAGATTGGTGGTCGAGTTACATACTCGACATGGACCGGCGGCAACAGTACGAGTCGATCTACGAGCCGATCAGCGCCGCGGTCGAGCGGTGGTGGCTGGCGTTGACCGATTTCGACCAATGGCAAGCACGGCTGCATCGAGCAGTCGAGGCCTTTCGCGCGGCCACTTGGCCCGCCCGTATTGCCACGGCCGCGATACTGCTTCTCCTGACGATCGGAGTGCCCTGGCTTCTTGTTCGGCTTTGGCGGCGGTGGAGGGTTCGGCGGCGAACACGGCGGTTTGCGACGAACGGCGCGGCGCAAACATCGACCGTTGCATTCTACGCGCGGTGCGAACGCGTGCTCCGCAAAGCCCGCTGTATTCGCCGATCGGCACAAACACACCGCGAATTTGCGGCCGCGGCCGCCGCCGAACTTGTGCGGCGCGGCGCCGCCGCCGAGCTTCGTTCGCAGCTCTCGGCCGTGGCCGAGGCGTTCTACCGCGTTCGCTTCGGCCGACGCCCCCTAGACGCTGCCGAGCGTCAGGCGGTAGAACTAGCCCTAGAGGCGGTCGAAGCCCAAGTTCGCGCGGTGAGAAAATTGCGACGCGGCCCCGTTCCTGCAAAGACGGGTTAATTGCGACGAAGAACGCCGGGCTGCACACTCGGCGGCAAGTGCCGTGCTTGCGTCGATCGACAGCGGGCGAATCGGCCTCCCCGTTCAACCTTTCAACTCGAATCCTCAGCGAGAGTACGGACGATGAAAATCGGTTTGGTCGGTTATCAAGGCTCGGGCAAGAGCACGCTGTTCCACTGGCTGACCGGTGTGGCGCCCGATCCGGCGTCGGCTCATTTGGGCCAGTCGGCCATGGCGCCGATTCCCGATGCCCGCATCGCCAAGCTCTGCGAGATCTACCATCCCAAGAAGGTGACTCAAGCCGCATTGGAAATCGTCGATACGCCCGGCCTGAGCCGCACGCACGAGGGCAACGCACAGCGGCTCGCCCTGATTCGCGAAGCCGGCTGTTTGGTGTTCGTCGTTCCCGGCTTCGATCGCGACGATCCGCTGGCGGACATGCGCGGATTCGAAGAAGACCTGATTCTCGCCGATATGGAGATTGTGTCCGGCCGAATCGCGCGCATCGAAGAATCGCTCAAAAAACCGATCGCCCGCGCCGAACGCGAGCCGCTGGAACACGAACTGAAGACGCTTCAGCTCGTGCTTTCGGCGATGGAGTCGGGCAAACCGCTCCGCGAGGCGGAAATGACCGACGAGCAGCGCAAGGTGACTCGCGCTTTTCGTCTCTTTTCAGAAAAGCCCCGCTTGGTGATCGTCAACACGGCCGACGACGAGCAACATCCCGAGCGGTTCACGGCCGCCTCCACTCCCGAACAGCCCGTGCTGGCCGTGCCGATCGGGTTGGAATTGGAGCTGGCGAAGCTTTCGCCCGAAGAACGGGCCGAGTTCCAGCGCGAGATGGGCGTGGGCGGGACCGACCGCGACCAATTGATCCGCGCCCTGCTCGACGCCTCGAATCAGATCACGTTTTTCACCGCGGGCGAGAAGGAAGTCCGCACCTGGCTGCTCCGTCGCGGAGGAACCGCCCTGGAAGCCGCCGACGGCATCCATAGCGACTTGGCTCGCGGATTCATTCGCGCCGAAGTGATGTCTGCGGCCGATCTGATCCGCTTGGGCAGCGAGCGCGAGGTGAAAGCACATCACCTCGTCCGCCAGGAACCCAAGGATTACGTCGTCCGCGACGACGACATCTTGCTGATCCGTTTCAGCGTCTGAGCGCATGCGCGTTCAGCGGTGCGGCAGCCGGTCTCTGATGATTCACTGATCCCGCGGCGCGCCGCTGGGTTCGCTCGCCAATAAGCGCAGCCCAACGTCGCTTGCTCAGGCGGCACGACGGCGCGGCATGCCGCCCCATTTCCAAAGCCACCGCAAGTACGACTTCAGGTGCAGTCGCGCGTCGTGCGAGAACAGCCTGCGGCTTGCCCGCTGCTCCAAGTGATAGCAGTAGGGTTCGCCGTGATACAGGACCGACCAGCCGGCCAACGCAGTCCGGTGGCAAATGTCCACGTCTTCGAAGTATTTCACGAAGCCCTCGTCGAACAGTCCGACCTGTTCCAACGCTTCGCGGCGGAACATCAGAAAGCAGCCCGAGAGCCAATCGCAGGCAAAGGTGTCGGTGGGCGAGCGATCGGCATAGAGGTAGTCCGAGACGGTCCGACGCATCAGCGGAGCCAAGCCGAGCCGGCGGGCTGCGATAATCGAAAACGTTTGATGCCGCCGCGCCGAAGGGGCATGCGTCCCGTCGGCATGCAGCAACCGGCACCCCGACAAACCGCAGCGCGGATTCGCGTCCATAAAATCGATCATCCGCGACAAGCATTGCGCCGGCGGATCGAAATACATATCGGTGTTCAGCAGCAAGAGGTACTCGCTGCCCGAGTGTTCGATCACCCGATTGAGGTTGGCCGCATAATGCAACCGGCGTCGATTGCGAATGATGCGAACATCGGGAAACAGCGGCGTCCATTGCTCGGCCCCGTCGGCCGAAGCGTTATCGACAAGCAACAGCCGCGTCCGATGGCCTTCGCACGAGGCGGCCATGCTGCTTAGCAACGGCGGCATGAAATGCCGTTCGTGCGTATAGATCACGCCGATTTCCAATCGAGGCTTTGCCATGGCATCGGTCGATCCTGAAGACTGTTCACTGGCATCCGAGCGTTGATCGCTGCCGCACGCGACCTCCGGCCGGCAAGCGCTCTGCCGCCGTTTCGCTTAGGCGGCCCTCTGCGCATGGACTTCCCGCGACGGAGCAGGCAGCGGAAGTAATTTGTCAGCGGCAAACGTCCCCATCAGTTCTTGCACAAAGGCGCCGACGGCGGCGCCGACAGCTCGCCCGGAGTCCTCCGCAGGGACTCCCGCCGCCGATCCTTCCAGCGCGATCTCGCAACGAACCTCGCTCGGGCCGTTCACGCAAAGTTGCCAAGTCCATCCCGGCGCCGCCAATCGCGGTTCCGGCGCCGTCCAACCGTAGCGCGTCCATCCGCTCGGTCCGCAAACGTCGCATTCGATTCGAAAAACGCCCAGGCCGATCACTTTGTCGATAAGCTGCGCGAAACGCGACTGTCGTTCGTCCGCGACGGACTCGGCGCCCCCGCAAGCCGCGGCCGGCCCGGCAACGGCACCCGCCCAAGCGGCGACAGCCGATTCGTCCACCGCAACCGGTTCGAGGGAAGTCATTGGTTGCGTTTCGGCAACGTCGGCTGTTTCCCGCCGTGCGGCCAGCGCGGCCGCCTGCGTGAGGCGAACATCGACCGCGCCGGGAACCGCCGCCGGCACCTTCGAAGGCCACTGCGATACGGTGGACGGAGCCGCAGACGACAAACCGTCGGTTGCGACACGACCTTCTGCGGGTACGGCGTCTTCCCGAGGCAATGCGTTTTCGACCCTCAAAACGCTTCGAGCAGGCCAACCGGTGCGACGACTGATCGACGCCCCGGCCGCCCGGCGGAGTTCGCCGAATCGCCGGCTGAGCCAGCCGCGCACCAGCGTCAATTCATGGTGTCCGAACAGACGCAGCCGAACCACCAGCACCAGCAGCGCCAACGCGGTAATCCAGGCCACCGATTCGTTGCGGAAGATCGTCGCCGCCGTGGCGGCGCCGCCGGTCAACAGGCACAACGCGCCGAGCAGGCAGAGCACTTGCCAGGGGGTCATTCCGCGGTCGAGCAATCGATGGTGAATATGTTCGCGGTCGGCCGCGGCAAAGCTTCGCCCGCTCAGTTTCCGCCGAACGACGGCCAAAAGGGTGTCGAAAAACGGCAGCGACATAATGACGGCGGGAATTGTAATCGCCAAGGTCGTTGACGTTTTCAGCGCACCCTGCAATCCGAGCACGCCCAGGGTCAACCCGATCACCATGCTGCCCGAATCGCCCAAGAATATCCGAGCCGGCGGCATGTTGTGCAGCAGGAATCCGCCCAACGCCGCCGCCAAAATCAAGCCGATGACCGAGACGTGGTCGTGCCCCAAGCTGTGGGCGACAATGGCGATCATCGCGGCCGTCAATGCACCGACCAACGACGCCAGCCCGTCCATCCCGTCAAGCAGATTCAGCGAATTGATGCACCCGAGCAACCAGAAGATCGTCAGCGGCACCCCCATCCAACCCAAGTAGATAGGCACGCCGAAGGCGGTTATCTTTTCGATCCAGTATCCGAAGATAATCAACGGCATGACCGCCGCGATTTGCAGCACTAGCTTGGCCCGCGAGCTCAACGGGCGCAAGTCGTCGATCGCGCCGCAAAAACAAACGATGCCCGCGGCAACCGTCAGGAGCATTGCGAGTTCCGTGTAGTGTTCGTCAACGCCGAAACGATCGACCCCGGCGGCAACGATCCCTAGAACCACCGCCAGATAGACAGCCACGCCGCCCCACCTTGGCGTAGGCGCAGCATGCCGTTTGCGGTGCCCGTCGGGCCGATCGACCGCGCCGAATCGCAAGGCCGCGCGGCGGACGACGAACGTCGCCCCGGCGGCTGCCGCAAACGTCATGGCAAAGATGGCGACCAACCAGTTCATTCCGCCGTCCATTGCGGGAGTTGGTTCATTCCAGTGATTCGACCCCGAATCGCTGCGTCCCTGCGGCCGAATTCCGCCCCCTGGCAGGTGCGGCCTAGCCTTCCACAGCTCGCCGGATCAGCCGGCGTTCCGCTCTTCCGTTGGTTTTCGCTTCGTTCGTTTCAAGCAAAGCCGCCGCAAACAGTCCGCACGCCCCCAAAAAACAACCCTCGGCACTCGCCTCTGTTGCGATTTCTCGGATTGCGACCGGCCGTACCGCGGTTCCCGATCCGCCCGGGCGGTCGTACCCGCCGAGCCCTGCCGCCAACAATGTCCTTCCACGAACGCAATTTACCCAACCATCGATTTATCAATAGGTTCCAGCGATACTATCGCTTCTCAGCGGCGACGGAAGGCTTCGCGGGCCGTTCGTCGCCCCACATCCGCGATAACTGATCTTAACCTGAGAAGCGAAAATAGGTTATAAGTGTCGTTCGATGCGACGGAACAGCTCGCGGCTCCGGCTGCGGACCGATCAAATCGAAGACACCGTGAAACCACCAGACACCGTTGAAGCGGTTACTTACCCGATGAGCGCCGCCAAAGCAAGATCATTCGGAATCGATTGCCGCCGGTCGGCCGCCAGTTCGCGATGCCCGCATAGCGACTCGCCTTTGGTGGCCATCGTCAGCAAGTCCGATCGGCAGGGCGGCGGTGCAAGCCTTGTGGCGGAAGACCTGGCCGAGTTGCTCAACAGGCAGGGGTATCGGGCGGAACATTGGCTTCTCGGCCCCGTGGCCGCGCCGCGCGACTTCCAGCGCGTCGTCGGCGGTCGGCTCGGCAGCCGCCTCGTGCGCCGTGTTCACTGGTTGACTCGGCAATTCGGCCTGCCCGACGTCGTTCCCATCGAGTTCCTTTTTCTTCGCAGCCAACTGCGGCGGTTTTCGATCGTCCACTTTCATGACTGTTCCAGCGCGATTACCAACCACACCATTCGTTGGACCGCGCGCCGTTGTCCGACAGCCTGGACGTTCCACGATTGCTCGCCGTTCACCGCCGGATGCCTTTATCCGATGGAATGCCGCGCGTTCGAACGCCGATGCGGCCGCTGTCCGCAGCTCGATCGTTGGCCGTTGGGCGGGCGATTGCGGCTCGACTTCACCGGCACTCTGCACGCGATCAAGCAACACACGGCCGCCGAGGCACGCTTTGTCGCCTTGGCCCCCTCGCATTGGATGGCCCAGCAGGCTGCTCGCTCTGGCATGTTTGCCGCGCCGCCCCGAGTTGTGCCCAACTTCGTCGATAGCGAACGATTCCGCCCGCGGGATCGAACCAAGCTGCGTAGTGAACTCCGGCTCGCTCCCGATCGCCCTTGGATACTGGTGGCCGCCGGCTCGTTGGCCGACCCGCGCAAAGGTGTGGCCGACGCGCTCCGCGCCGCGGTTCAATGCGGGCGCAGCCCGGGCGTCATCCTGGTCGGCCGCGAAGACCCGCAACTGCCATCGTTGACGACGGGCCTCGAAACGCGAGTCACCGGGTTTATCGCCTCGGCCGACGAATTGGCCCGATGGTATGCCGCGGCCGACTGCCTGCTGTTCCCTTCCCTGGCCGACAATTTGCCCTGCACGATCATGGAAGCGATGGCCTGCGGAACACCGACGATAGGCTACGCCGTCGGCGGCGTGCCCGATCTGGTCGAATCGGAGTACAACGGCCGGCTTGTCCCTTGCCGTGATGTCGCCGCACTGGCTGCCGCGTTGGCCGACGCCATCGACCGGCCCGAGTTGCTGCGCCGCTGGGGCGAGGCAGCGCGGCGACGCGCGGAGTCCGTCTTCAGCAAAGAACGGTTTCTAAGCAATCATCTTGCGATCTATCGGGAACTCTGTCCGGCGGCGTTCAGCGATGAACCCGACCGATCGACTTCGGTCCCGACGCCGGCCGCCGCCCGGCTGATCGAGAAGAACAAACGAATCCACCACTGCATCGATTGAATTGGTCCACACAATAAGGGAATCCGCCGCCAAACGAGAGAATCGGCCCATTGGCAATCGTCCCCGCTCGAACCGGATTCCGGTTCTTGCGGTTTTGTTGTGCGTAGCCTTCTTTGCAATCACTAATAACGCAGCGTTTCATCATGGTTGAGCAACGACGACCGCCCGACGCACCGCATGCCGCTGTCGACGGCCGCGCCGCCCGGGCCTGGGTTGCTTTGGGTCGCCGGTTCGCGCCGCTGTTCGAGGCGTTCGTCCGCTGGGTGGTCGAACAGGTTCGGCAAGACGGCCTCGACCGCGTTTACTACTTCACACGCGAAGGCGAGTTCTTCGCCGCGATCCACCGCGCAATTTTTCCGCTCAACGCGGCGGCTCCGCGTCCGATCGTGCTCGAGGTCAGTCGTCTGGCCACCTTCGCCGCATCATTGCCCGCGATTTCGCCCGCGGAACTGGCGGGCCTGTGGAGGCGCTATCCGCGGCAAACGCCTCGCTCGGTGCTGACGAGCCTCGGACTGCGCACCGATGATCTCCCGAATCGGGCCGAACGCTGGAGTCTCTCGGAAGATGAGCCGATCGAGCCCGCCGATCCCCGCTGGCTCGCCCTGCTGGGCGACGACCGCAACGCGCGCCGGCTCGAAGAACATCGCACCGCGCAACGGGCCGCACTCGATGCCTACTTGATCCGCCAAGGTTGGAGCGAAGCCGATGCCCGCGCGGCCGTGGTCGATATCGGTTGGCACGGCACGATCCAAGACCACTTGGCCCGCCTTCGTTCCGCATGCGACATTCGCGGCTACTACTTCGGGCTGATGCCGCAACGGACGCCCGCACATTCCGCCCTAACGTCGCACGCCCCGGAATGCATTTGGCCAACGACGCCGTTTCGCAAGAGCTTCGTGACGGAGTATCTTGCCGAAGGCGACCGGCACCTGGCCGGACAATTCCTCAAGTTCGTCGGTCCGATGGAGATGCTCTGCAATGCGCCGGGCGGTTCCGTTGTCGGCTACACGATCGACGATTCCGGCGCGCGCGCTGTGCGGCGGGCATCAGACGGCGAGGAACGAATCTTCGAACAATACACCCGCCACTTTCAGGCGGGCGTACTGCACGCGGTCGGTGACAACGTACCGGTCGGCAATCTCAGTCCCTTGGTCGGCGATCGAAATGTGTCAGCCGACACGACCGAGCATTCAGCCGGCCTTCCCGGCCGTAATCGATGGCCCAAGCGCGAGCAGTGTTGGCGGCTGTTGCGCGAGCTGATGATCGATCCGCCGCGACTGATCGCCGTTGCACACGACCGCCTGCTCCATGACGAGTCGTTTGGGCTGGGGCGCCCGGTGGCAATGCACCAATGGATTCCGGCCCGGCTCTACTGGGAAGCTCTCTTCTCGGCCGCCGCGCGGCAACGACTTTGGCAACAATTGACCACCGTACCTTGGCCGCACGGCTACTTGGTGGCGCGGCGATTGCGTTGGGTGAGCCGCCTGTTGAATCTCCGCTATTTTCGCGACTTGTCCGATCCGCATCGGGCGTCGCGCCGTCGCGCGGCATGAAGCCAGCAAACGAAAGAAGAACTGTAACACACAATTGCGAAAGCGGCTGCGGGCGCAGCGAAGCGGCCCATTGCGTGTTGTCCCCGTTTGAACCACGTTCCGTTTTTCGCAATTCGATTCAGATGAGCAAGGACGGCTCAATGAAGACTCTGTTTTCGGGCCTTTTCGTTCGGACGACGCCGTCGCCTACCCGCAACCTGCAGGCCGTGCGACGACGGGAAGCCACGGTTCGATCCGTTTCCGAACTCGAAAAATGGGTTTTCGCCGAGCTCAACCGGTACGACGGCATCTCGTTCGACGTATTCGATACCCTGCTCCGTCGCACCGTTCACCCGCCGGAAGTCATCCCTCATGCCGCCACTGCTTGGCTCGCCCGCCGGCTGGAAGAACTCGGCCTTCGCCATTCGCCGCACGAACTCTGGACGCGCCGCCGGCGCTGCGAACTGTTGTTGCGGCAAGCAACGGCTGCCGAAGGGTTCGACGAGGAATTCCGACTAAGCGACCTGCTCTTCGACCTAGTCTTGAGCCTTCTGCCCGATCATCCGTCCCGCGAGACCGACGGGGCGGCACAGGCCGCGCTGGTCAGTCGCGTCGCAGCGCTGGCCGAGGAAGCGGCGAACTACGAACTGCAACTCGAGTTTCGGGCAACGGCCCCGGTTCCCCAAATGCCCGAACTGTTCGCCCGCTTGCGTGCTTCCGGCAAACGACTGGCCGTTTGCTCCGACATGTATCTCTCGGCCGATCAAATCGCCGCTTTGCTCGCGCAGCACGGCTACAACCTCGATGATGTGCCGGTGTTTGTTTCGTCGCAACACAAGCTCAACAAACGATCAGGCCGACTTTTTCGGCAAATGATCGAGAAGCAGGGTGTGCCCGCCGTGCGTTGGCTCCATATCGGCGACGATCCCTCGGCCGACATCAGACCGACACGGCGCCTGGGCATTTCCGCCGTTCGCTTGCGGCTGAAGGCCGAAGAGAAACGTCGGCACCGAATCGCGACCTATTATTTTCGATCGCAGCAAACGCTGTGGCGCGGGGCCTTTGTCGCCGCCGCGGCCGGTTCATTTCCGCCGCCGCACGCGAGCAAATCGTTCTATTACGAATACGGCCGCACGTGCCTGGGATTCCCCTTTGCCGTCTTCGCTCATCGATTGATCGAGCGCGTAAGCCGCGGCGGGGCCAACCGGCTGCTGTTCGTCGCCCGCGATGGATTCCTGCTGCGAAAACTCTACCAATGCCTTGCCGACCGGCTGGGCGTCGGCTACGGTTTACCGATCCATTATGCGGCCCTCTCGCGGCAGTCCACTGCTCCAAGCAACGAAGCCCAGCGAGAATTGCTCGACGAGTATCTCTCCGGCCGCGGATTCTGGGGTGCCGGACAACGGGTGGCGCTTGTCGATATCGGCTGGCGCGGGACGATCGCCGACAATCTGCGGCAGACTTTCGGCAGCCGGAGCGACTTCCCCCAGCTTTGCGGCTGGTACTTCGGCTGGCGCGGGCGGAACGAGGCCGCGTATTCGTGCGCCGAGTTGGACGAAGCCTTGCTTGACGAAGGCCTGCTTTTCGACGCGCGCCGCGATCCCACGATTTCGGCCGCCGCGGCTCAATGCCTGCCGCTTTGGGAAGAGGCCGCCAAGGCGCCCCACGGTGCCACCTTGGGCTATGCCCGCACCGAGACGGAAGTAGTCCCCGTTTTCGCCGACAGCCGCCACCCGGGCCGAGCCGCCGAGATCCAATCGCAGCCGGCGCTTGCCGCGATGCAACGCGGCATTCTCGATTTTGCGGCCGCATACGCTGATGCCATCGCCTGGATGGGCTATTCATCCGCCGACATGCTACCCTTCGCCCAAGCCGTTGTCTGCCGAGTCGCGTGCTTGCCGCGGCGCAGCGAGGCCCGGCACCTGCTTGAAGCACTGCATCATTGCTCGGGCGACCGCAGCGACGGGCCGCTCGGCGATCCCCGGTTTCGGCCGTGGCGGCGCGAAAGTTGGCGCAACTTCTTTCACACCGGCTCACCGCGATGGCGGCAGGCGATGCTTGCCCAAGTCCACGTCGGAGCCGCTTGGCTCTTCTCCGCCTTCAACCTCATTCGAACGGCCCAACGATGAACATTCCTTTCTTCATCCACGAATCGAGCGACTCCGCGCCGTTGGCGGTGCCCGTCTTCGGGTCGCCAGGTGCCACTCGCCCGCAGGGCGATCGGCCACCGATGCGCGCAGCCGCGGCAGAAGCCCCAAGCGCCGCCTGCGCAGCAAGCACCGGTCACGCAAGTCATTTGCACTTCGAACCAGCTACAAACCAGCCGGCCGCCGCTGCTTCCGCCCCAGAACAGAGCGTGATCTATCGCTTCGATCAGGCCGACTACGCGGCACTGGCACGTCGCTACTCGGCATTGCTTCGCCAAGCACTCTCTGACGAAACACGGCCGACCGATCAGCACGCATTCTGCCGGCGGATGCTCGAGGAACTCGAACGCACGCTGACCAAGTTTCGTACGATCAGCGGCCGACAATCGGTTTCGGACGCGCGATTCGACGCTGAAATGGAGCTTCAATGGCTCTGCAATCAATGCGAGGGATTTTTCGGAGCCGCAGTAGCGTCCGAACTCGACACAAGCCGTCTGAATGCTAATGCGCCAGCGGCCGATCCGGCGACGACCGACGCAGAATTGGTGGCCATTTCCTTCCTGTTCGCCATCGGCCGCGCAGCCGCCGGCCGGTCGATCGATCGCGCCGCTTGGCTGCATCACGGCGGCGGAGCGATGAGCATCTTAGGACATCAGCTCCGCGAAGCACTCGCCCGAACCGTCGCCTGGCTGCGCCGTCACGGCGCCGCCGTCAAAGCCATCATCCGTCGCACCGAACAACGCGGCCCATAGAGGGTGGCTTGCCGTCTCAATTCGCTCAAGAGCCAATGATGCAGCCTGTTCTGTTCGTAGCGCATTCCTCAACCTGGGGCGGGGCCGAAAAGTGCCTCGCCCTGCTATTAGAAGCCTTGCCCCGCGACCGATTCTCGCCGGTGGTTGCGGCCCGCCCTCAACCGCTTTGCTGGCGCCGCGCCGGACGATTCGAGCAATTCTGCCGCCGTGCCGACATCCCGATCAACCGCACCGATTTTGTCTGGTGGGTCCGCAACTGGCGTCACGACGCGGCCTTCGCTGCCCGACTGGCTGAGCGCGTGGAGCGACTCAGTGCAATCATCCGCCGCGTCGGCCCCGGCGTGGTCATCACCAACACCTCCGCAGTCGTCGAGGGCGCGTTGGCAGCCGCCCAGTGCGGCGTGCCGCATGTGTGGCATGTTTTGGAGATGCTGAGCGAAGATCCGGACCTCGCCCCGTTTCTGCCGCTCGACGAGTTTTACGGGCTGCTCACCGAATGGTCGTCGCGGATCGTCGCCGTTTCGCAAGCGGTTGCCGATGACATCCGCAAGTTCGTCCCGAACGCGGCCGTGGACGTCATTCATACGGGGCTGCCGGTTACACAGCCCAGCCAACCGGAACGAAAGTCGCTCGTCTTTCGCGTGCGCGATGACGCCCCAGTCGTGTTGTACGTCGGACTGCTCAGCCGCCGCAAGGGCGTGCTCGATCTGGTCGAGGCGGCGCGGCAAGCCCTGGCCAAACGCTCCGACGCGCAATTCTTTCTCGCCGGCCGCAACGGCGGAGTCGGCCGCGAGGTGCGACAAGCGATCAAGGCCGCCGGTCTGACGACCAACGTGCATCTGCTCGGGCAACGCAACGATGTCCCACGGCTTCTGGCCGCATGCGATCTGATGGTGCTGCCCTCGTGGGCCGACCCGCTGCCGGTAGCCGTTCTCGAAGCGATCAGCCAGGGGGTTCCCGTGGTCGCCACGCGCAGCGGCGGTTGCAGCGACATGGTCATCGACGGCTGCACCGGGCGGTTGGTGCCGCCCCGCACGCCGGCGGCCCTTGCCGAGGCGATCGTCGAGCTACTGGCCGACGAGCCGCGCCGCCGAGAGATGGGCCGCCAGGCGCGACGCCACTTTGAAGCGCACTTCACTGCCGATGTTCACGCGGCAAAGTTCGCACAACTACTCGAAGAAGTCGCCCGTTGCAGCGCCATCCCGAAAAGAGCCGGCGGCGAAGTCCCCGAAGGGCCCGCTACCGCGGTCGATGCGCCGGATGCAAAGCGGCGCGAGGCCGCCGTTGCCGCTGCGATCGAGCGGCTGAGGACGGCGGCCCTTCAGCGGCGCGATCGATGCCGTCGCACGGCCTCTCTGCGCGAGCGATTGCTCGAACGCGCCATCACCGTGGCATATACGCTGCGATTGATCCGATGAGACGGCCAACGTCGGAAATCGGAGGGGGACACGGCAACTCGAACGCGGGACGCTGAAAAACGACCGTCCTTCGTAAGTCGCCCATACGCACCCGATGCCGAACGGTGCCGAGAGATTCAGCAGACGCAGCGGCGCCAATCGACCAACCGCAGCTCCACGCGGCGACGGCCGCCGAAGTCGTTGATTTGCGGCTCGAACGCCACATCGATCGGTTGCTCAAGCGACGACAACTCCGCCAACCAATCGGCCGCGCGAAACGCCACGGCCCGCATCATCACGCCGTCCTGTTTCACCCGAACTTGAAGGTGCTCTCCCGTTTTCCCCATGGGCTTGGGCGGTTCGGCCAACTGCACCCGCGAAGCGCAAAGCACGGGCCGGGCATTGCCAGCTCCAAAGGGCGCCAACAGTTCGATCTGTTGAACAACCTCGGCGGTAACGCCGCCCAACGGCGTTTCGGCATCGATGCGAAGCTCGGCGGTGTTCGACGTGCCCGCGGTCCGTGCCGAAACCGCATCGACGAACGCCGCCCGAAAGGCATCGATCTGCTGCTCGTCAATTCGGAACCCGGCTGCCTCGGCATGACCTCCGAAGCGGAGCAGAAAGGGGGCGGCCTCTGCCAACGCCTCGATCAGCGACACCCCGGCCGCCCCGCATCGCGCCGACCCGATGCCCGCCCGCCCTCGTGCCGGATCGAGCGAAATCAACGCAACAGGCCGCTGATACTTCTCGGCCAACGCCCCGGCCACGATGCCGATTACGCCCGGATGCCACTGGTAGTCGGCCAGAACGAAAGCGGCGTCGTTTTCGGCATCGAACCGCTCTTTGATTTGCTTGACGGCCGCACGGCGAATGCTCTCTTGGATCGTCTTGCGCGATTCGTTGAGCTGATGAATATAGTCAGCCAACTCCGCGGCCCGAGCCGGCTTGTCGGTAAGCAACAACTCCAAACCCAACTGAGGCTGCCCCAGCCGCCCCACGGCATTCAATCGCGGCGCCAATTCGTAGGCCAGATGTTCGCCGGTCAGCGATTCCGCCTTTTGCAAGCCGGCGGCTCGCAGAAGCTCGGCGATGCCCAACACCGGCGACTTGAGCAGACTGACCAATCCGTGCCGGACCAAAATGCGATTTTCGTCGAGCAACGGCACAACATCGGCCACCGTACCCAAGGCCGTCAATCCCACCGCCTGCATCAGAAAGTCTCGCATTTCCGGACTGACGCGGCGCCCCTCCGACGCCTTCTGGGCCAGGGCCCACGCCAATTTGAAGGCCACCCCCACGCCGCTAAGCCACGGAAATGGATAGCGCGTTCCCGGCAGCGCCGGATGAACCACGGCCGACGCCCGCGGCAACTGCCGCCCCGGCTGATGGTGATCGGTGATGATCAGTTCCAAGCCGGCCTCGGCGGCGGCCTCGGCCTCGGCCAAGGCGTTGATGCCGCAATCCACCGTTACGACCAGCGAAGCGCCCTGCTCGGCCAGCGTCCGCAACGATTCCACGCTGAGCCCGTAGCCCTCGTCGATCCGGTGCGGCACGTAGGTTGTCACATGTCCGCCCAGCATGCGAAGGCAACGGGCCAACACGGCGGTCGCCGTCATCCCGTCAACGTCGTAGTCGCCGAAAACAACGATCGGCCGCCGCGCCCGAACTGCTTCGTAGAGTCGTTCGGCGGCCTGCGTACAGCCGGGAAGCTCCTCGGGCGGACGCAACGCCGAGAGCCGAGGATCGAGAAAGGTTCGCGCCGAGTCCGCATCGGCGTTCCCTCGGCTAATCAGAAGCTGAGCAACGACCGCCGGCACTCCGACCGCGCGCTGTAGCGATGCAATTCGGTCCGCATCGTGCGGGAAGATCCGCCAAACCTTGGCCATCGGTGTTATCCGTCGGCATCCGTCCCGGGCTGCTGCCCGTGCTCACCCATCCATCGTCATCCCGCCGTTCGGCGAAGCGCCGTTTCACACAAGCGCCAACCGGGGAGTGTTTTTCCATGCCCCCCGAAAAAAAGAACGCCCCTCAACAAAAGGGCGATAGACATTCGGCCCACCGTGGGGCCGACAAAATCGTCCCACGCCCACAGGAACACGGTAACGAGCACCGCAACGCGGCCGACCGCGACTTTCCCCGCTCAGCGCGCTATCGGATGCTGCGGTTCTTCCAAACAGCTCGGAAAATACCGCTTGTCGCACAAGCTGCCCGCACACAAGCGCGCTGCGGCTTATTTCTTCTTCTCGACGTGTTCCGTGTGGCGGCGCAGGCGCGGACAATATTTTTTCAGGGTCAGCTTCTCGCCGCCCGGCTTGCGCTTCAGCACGTAGTTGTATTCGCCAGTCTCTTTGCAAACCAAGAATACGGTTTCGCTTTTCTTCTTGCTCTTCGCCATGGTTTCGTCCTTCGGTCGGCGGCCCCTGCCGAAAAATACCGACGCACTCTTTTCGGCCCGAGCGGAATCGGGCAACGCTTACGGAAAGCCGGCAAGCCGGCCGATTCTCTACGGTCCACGTAAACTCAAAATTATAAGGCTCTGCGGCCCGTCTGCCTACCGGGACCAGAGAACGGACAAGTGAAGCGCCGCCCCTTAGACAATGACTACTCGCAAGGGCTTGGCCCTCGATGACAAAAACACCCGCGGATTGCCCAACACCCCGGTGCCGACCGAGACGCTCAACCGAGCAAGCCCAAAGGCGAGTCTCGACCGCCGGCCGCGTCGCCTGCCGGGCCGTCGGCTCAACCGCCAAGCGACAACCGTGATTCAGTACGACTTGACAATATACAGCCGTATATTATACTATTGTCCAGTAGCGGGTAAGATGAATGGCGTCTGAAGGGCGCAGGCTGTCACGACTCGCCCTGCGGCTGCGGCCGCGTTTGTTCTCGAACAAACAAAACGGTCCGCCTGCCGCCCGTCGAAGGCTGAATGTTTCGTTACGAATCGGCGTTAGGCGATTGCCCGCCATTAATCAGACTGTTCAACCTCAGTTCGAATCCCCAAGGAGCGCAACGATGGAGTCGCTCGATCAATGCACACAGCGGCAGCGCGAGGTGTACGAGTTCATCCGCGAGAAGATTCGATCGCGCGGCTATGGGCCGACGGTCCGCGAGATCGCCGACCACTTCAAGATTCGCTCGCCCAACGGTGTCGTGTGCCATCTGAAAGCGCTCGAGAAGAAGGGATGGATCAAACGGGCCCCGAATATGTCGCGAGCAATCGAGCTGGTGGCCGAGCCGATTCGCCCGCGCGGTTTTCGGCTGGCCGGCCAAATCGCTGCCGGCGTTCTGCACGAGGCGATCGAACAGGATGAACTGGTCGATTTCGACGCGTTCTTCAACCCCGAAGACTCCGACTTGTTCGTGTTGAAGGTTTCGGGCGACTCGATGATCGAGGATCATATCGCCGACGGCGATTACGTTGTCATTCGCCGTCAGCCGACGGCACGCGCCGGGCAAATCGTCGTGGCGATCACGGACGAAGGCGATGCAACCCTGAAAAGGTGGTATCCCGAGAAGGATCGCATCCGCTTGCAGCCGGCCAATTCTCAAATGAAACCGATCTACGTGAAGAATGCACGGGTGGTCGGTGTCGTCCTCGGGGTCGTTCGCAAGGTAAACTGAGAGTACCGCGAACCCCGACTCTCCCGGCCCGCCTCGGAAAAGATCTCCGCCAGCGCCGGAGGCGGGTTTCGGGCCGGGGGCGTAAGCAGCGTTTGGTCGGAGGCCCCGTCGCCCCTTATCCGAGCGATGGCCGTAGCGACGGCCGCCGCCTGAAACGCCCCGCATCGCGCCGCCGACCGTGCTCAATAGAACCGCGAAAACGGAAGGCGGTTTAAACGGATACTGTATGCCAGCGGCCGCATCGCTGCGTCAGCGTCCGTTTCCGCAATCGTGTGGAACGACTTAGCCGAGAACCGAGCGAAAGGCCGCGGATGGACATTCTTTACGGACTGTTCATGGGTTTCGTGGAAGGGATCACCGAGTTCATCCCGGTTTCTTCTACAGGGCATTTGATCCTTGCCGGCCACTACACGGGTTTCGAAGCGCACGTGGGCAAGTCGGTGGCCAATTGCTTCGAGGTGTTCATTCAACTCGGTGCGATTCTGGCTGTGGTCGCCGCATTTCCCGGACGATTCGCGGCACTGGCCAACCCGCGGGCACTTCCCGGCTTCGCCGGGCGGCGAGGACTGGCGCTGCTGGCTCTCACCACCCTGCCCGCGTTGATTGCCGGGGCCGCTCTTCACGGGGCGATCAAGGAGCATCTCTTCAGCCCGCAAACCGTCGCCGTCGGGTTGTTCGCCGGGGCAATCTGGATCGTTGCCGTCGAACGCTTTGCCCGGCCCAGCTCGACCGGTGGCCTCGATGCGATCTCGGTTACGCAGGCGTTGGGGATCGGCTTGATGCAGTGCGTGTCGCTTTGGCCCGGCGTGTCGCGGGCGGGGGCCACGATACTCGGGGCGATGATGCTGGGAATTGATCGAAAGACGGCGACCGAGTATTCGTTCTTCGCGGCTGTGCCCGTCTTGGCCGCGGCGGCCCTTTACGACCTGTTGAAGAGTCGGCAGTATCTCAGTGCAGAACACCTGCCGCTGTTTGCCGTGGGCTTTATCGCGTCGTTTCTCTTCGCCTACCTCGCCGTGCGGTGGCTCGTGGCGTTCGTGGGCGGGCACTCGCTGCGGCCGTTTGCGTGGTATCGAATCGCGTTGGCATTAGTCGTTCTGGCGGTCTTTCGCGCCGTGGGCAATCCGTAAGCGCGAAAGCAACGGCTCAAAGCGTTATTCAAGAACCGCCCCACAAAATGATGGAGTCGGCCCGCACCGATTGGCTCCACCCCTCCACACTATTGCGGAAGCAGCCGCCGGCAACGCGAAGCGGCCCTCTTGCGTTCAGCCGCTGGGTGAATCGCTTTCCGCTTTTTGCGGTTTCAAGTCGGCCCACGGCGCGTTTCTCATCGTGCGCGCGCCGACAATCGGCCTCTGCCGCGCAAGGGACGACCACTTGTTTTTGGGCCGCGAATCGTGTTGCCCGCACGTTTCCCGATCGGCTGATCGATGCCGGGGCGCAACCGAACCCACCTCGGCCGGCGCATCCCGCGCCGGCACGGCGCTATGCGTCTTTCAGTGCCCCGATAACCAGCGAACCGTTGTGTCCGCCGAAGCCGAAACTGTTCGACATGGCGTACGCAAACCTGCGTTCGCGGGCGACGTTCGGTGTGTAATCGAGATCGCACGCCGGATCCGGCGTCGTGTAATTGATTGTCGGCGGGATCACCCCGCGACAGAGCGCCAGGGTCGTTAGCACCAATTCGATCGCCCCGCTGGCTCCCAACGAATGGCCCAACTGGCTCTTGGTGCTGGAAATGCTCACCTGTCGGGCGAAATCGCCGAAAACATTCTTCACGGCCTGCGTTTCGGCTTGATCTCCCAGCGGAGTGCTGGTGCCGTGGGCGTTGATGTAGCCGATGTCGGTCGGGGCCACTTGCGCATCGAGCAAGGCGCGGCGCATCGCCTCGGCTGCACCGACGCCGTCCTTATCGGGCTGGGTAATATGACTGGCGTCCGAGGTCGCGCCGTAGCCGAGCAGTTCGCAATAGATACGCGCCCCTCGCTTTTTGGCATGTTCCAACTCTTCCAATAACAAACAGGCGGCCCCCTCAGCCAGCACGAAACCGTCGCGATCAGCGTCGAACGGGCGGCTCGCGGCCGTCGGGTTGTCGTTGCGCTCGGAAAGGGCTTTCATCGCCGCGAACGCGCTAAGGCCGAGGGTCGTTACCGCCGCCTCGGTTCCGCCGGCAACGATCACATCGGCGTCGCCTCGTTGAATCAGGCGAAGGGCGTCGCCGATCGCTGTGGTTGCACTGGCGCACGCCGTCGAGATCGCCTGACTGGGCCCGCGCAAACCGAACTCGATTGAAATATGCCCGCTGGCGGCGTTCGGCATGAGTTTGGGAATCGTGAACGCCGAGACCCGATCGGGGCCTTTATCGAGCAATCGACGATGCTGAATCTCGATCTCCAACAGCCCGCCGATGCCCGTACCCACATACGCGCCGCAGCGATAGGGATCTTCCTTGCTGAAGTCGATCCCCGAATCGCGCACGGCATCGATGCCGGCTACGAGCCCGAATTGGACGAAACGATCGAGTCGCTTGACGTCCTTCGGGGCCACGTAGCCGTCCGTGGACCAGTTGGGCACTTCGCCGCCGATCCGCACCGAGTACGCCGAGGCGTCGAATAAGGAAATCGGTCGGATGCCGCTCTCGCCATTGACGACGCGAGACCAGACTTCCTCGAGCTTGACACCCAACGGGCAAACGATTCCCAAACCCGTAACAACAACACGCCGCTTCATGGGGCCCCCAGCTCAGGAGGAAGACGCTTCGCTGTTCTCAACGGCCTTTTGAATGTGTTCGATGGCCTGTCCCACGGTTTGAATCTTCTCAGCCACTTCATCGGGAATCTGGATGTCGAACTCTTCTTCGAGTTCCATCACCAACTCGACGGTGTCGAGAGAATCGGCGCCCAAATCGTTCACAAACGAAGTTTCGTGCTTGATCTGGTCTTTGCTGACACCGAGTTGCTCGGACACAATATTGATCACACGTTCTTCAACTGAGGCCACCGGATAGGTCCTCCTCGCCTATGACAAAAAACCCCGGACTCACCAGGAACCGCAGCTTGCCGCTCGGTCCCCAACTAACGCCAACGAACCATTTTCACGCGACCGACACGTCGGACGCCTGCCGCAAGTGCGCCGATGGACATCGCGCAACTTCCAACCGAATCGTGTTCGCACCATTCGGCCGGCACTGCCGCCCCAAAAGGGGCATTAGCTACGGCATAAAACTCAAACATATAACGGTTTTTGCGCTCTGTGTCTAGGGTGTTCTCGCTTCAATTCGGTATCGCTTAGCCGGGCCTCTCCGTTCACAGCCGACCCGTTCCATCCGGAAATCCGTCTCGGTCGGACAATGCTGCAACTTCTACTCGAACGTTCCGATTCCCGACAGCAGGAACCGCCGACAGCCCCCACGAGGCAATTGCCATCGTAAGGTCAATACTCGTCGAAAGATCAGGCATGCAGCCGCGTGCCCTCTCTCGAAAATTATCGTGTTCCCTGCCGAACATCCTCTTGCACCGCCGATGGCTCGCTTCGCTCGAATCGCGACCGATCCGACATGCGAAAACTGCCGCGCGTTGGCCCGAAACGTGCCGCAATGACTGACGGCCGTCTCCGGCCGCCTACCAGTGGGCAAACCGCGCAAGCTCTCTCGACCATCGAGTTCGCAGTTAACTCCGACAGGCAATCGACCTCGCCGGCCGCCTCCCCGTGGCAAACGCGGCCGATTCCCCTATGATGGGGTCCGAGAGCGTCATCCGCTCGGAACCGGCGGGCGATCCGAACACTTTGGGCAACACTCATCGCCCCGAAATCACTGAGGATTGTGTAACGCGACAGTGATCGCCACCCAAATCGTTCCGCACAATTACGCAAGCGGCCGCCAGCGCAGCAAAGCGGCCGATGGCGTAAAGGGTACGATTTGAACCGCTTTCTGTTTTCAAAAGTTTTTTGGAAGGCAGAGCGACGGCATCGACGGGCGAAACGAGTCGGAACGGGCCGCAACCGGCGTCAAGAATAATCGACGTTGAGAATTAGAGCGACGCGCCTACTTTAGCAAAGCGGCTCAGCGGAATAGAACCGCACAGAACGCGGTTGGGAGAACGAAGATGTCGAGTTTTTCTGATCGAATGGTCGAAGCAGTTCGCCGCTGCGGCAACCCAGTGCTCGTAGGGCTTGATCCCCGATGGGAAAGCCTTCCCGAAAACATTCGTTCGGGTGTTTCGGCCCGGCCCGCCGACAGGGCCGACGCCTTCCGCCGCTTCTGCATCGAGGTGATCGACGTGGTTGCCGGCCGCGTGCCCGCGGTCAAACCGCAAGCCGCCTTTTTCGAACAGTTGGGGCCGGCAGGCTTCGCCGCGTTGGGCGAAGTGGTGGCGCATGCCAAGAACCGGGGGCTGCTGGTGATCCTCGACGGCAAACGAAACGATATCGGATCAACGGCTGCGGCCTACGCCGATGGCTGGCTCGGGCACTCGGCCGAGTTCCCATGGCGGGCCGACGCACTGACGGTCAGCCCCTACCTGGGCGATGATAGCCTGCGTCCCTTCTTCGAAACGGCGCAGCAACGGTCGGCCGGCGTCTTCGTACTCGTGAAGACGTCGAACCCGGGCGGCGGAATGTTCCAAGACCTGCTGATCGAGGGCCGGCCGCTTTATTGCTATGTGGCCGACTATGTCGAGCAACAGGCGAAGGCCACCCTAGGGGCCGAGGGCTACGGCTTGGTCGGCGCGGTGGTCGGCGCCACCTATCCCGATCAACTCGCGCAACTTCGGCAGCAGATGCCGCACGCCTGGATTTTGATCCCCGGCTACGGCAGTCAAGGAGGAACCGCCCGCGACTGTGCCGCCGGGTTCGACGACCGCGGACTGGGCGCTCTGGTGAACAACTCGCGGGGGATCATTTTCGCGCACGAACGAAAGCCCTATTGCGAGCGGTTCGGTCCGTCGCAATGGCAACGGGCGGTGGAAGCAGCCACCGACGAGATGATCGCCCAACTTGGCGAACATACCCCAGCCGCCGCACTGCGCGGCCGCGCATCAAAGTAACGCAATAAGCCCGTTGCCCGCGCTCGGCGAGCCGATCAAAGGTCAGGCGGGCAACGCGGTCAGCCCCGTTCGTCGGCCGCAAGCTGCCACGGCTGCAAGCTCGATTGGAACGGGCACAGTTCCTCGGGAGCGAAGAATACGCCGATTTCTCGGGCGGCCGAGGCCGGACTATCCGAGGCGTGTACGAGGTTCATCTGCCGGCTGATGCCGAAATCGCCGCGAATCGTGCCCGGCGGCGCCTTCAATCCGTGCGTCGGTCCGACCATTTCACGCACAGTTCGAATCACATCCGGACCTTCGACAACCATCGCCAGCAGGGGGCTCGACGTAACGAACTCCTCCAGGGCCGGATAGAAGCCCTTGCCCACGTGCTCGGCATAATGCCGTTGGGCATGCTCTCGCGTCAGATGCAGCATCTTCATCGCGATGATGTTTAGTCCCTTATCTTCAAAGCGAGCAATCACTCGGCCCATGAGCCGCCGCTGCACGCAATCGGGTTTCAGCAAGACCAGTGTGCGTTCCATAGGCGATCTAATTTCCCATACTGGAGTGGTTCTCTTGAACGGTTCAACCGGCCGTCCACCGCGATCGACCAACCCGCCGTAGCCCAAAAAGCCGCAACCTGGGCCAGGCTCAACGAAAACCGATCCCGGCGAAACGGCGATTGATCTCAATTGGCGACGATTGTATGAGTTGGCGTCGCGGGCGCGAAGTCCACGCGAGCGAGCGCCGACCGATCTTTCGCCGAATGCGACGCGATGAATCAATGAGCCTCCGCTTCCTGCGGCAGCGACCACTCCGCTCAGCAACGCCATCCGCTCGTTTCAACGGAAGTGGCAGACGCCGCGCGGCAGCTCGACGGCGACCGTGAGCACCAAACACCGGCGAAAACGCGGCGAGCGCACCACCGCCACAAAGACCTGACGGGCCGAATGAGACCGCAACAGCACCGGCTTGAAACCGTTTCGCCCAAAAAAGCGAAAACGCTTCCAGTGTTGGATTGTTCCGAAGATTGCGGGCGCGCTTAATCCACCACCCCCGAACATCGCCACTTCAGGGGGATTGACGATCGACAGTCTGTGGGGCAAAGTGCGGCAAAAGGCATCGCCTTGTCGGATCACGAAGAAGCAAAACGTCGAAGCCGTTGCGGAGCGAATGGATGAAGATCGCCGTGGTGGGTGCCGGAGTAAGCGGACTGGTGGCGGCTCGGCTATTGGTGGACGATCACGATGTCCATGTGTTCGAGGCCAACGACTACATCGGCGGCCACGCCAACACGGTAAGCATCGGTTTCCGGGGCGACACCTACCCGGTCGATACAGGCTTCATGGTCTTCAATGAGCGGACCTACCCGAATTTCTGCCAACTGCTTCGCCGACTGGGCGTCGCGTGGCGCGATAGCGATATGAGTTTCGGCGTCTGTTGCGAGCGCAGCGGACTAGAGTATCAGGGCAGCTCGCTTAACGGATTGTTCGCCCAGCGGCGCAATCTGCTACGTCCCCGCTTCTGGCAAATGTTGGCCCAGGTCCTGCGATTCAATCGCCTTGCTCGGCGATGGGTTGCCGACGACGATTCTCCCGATTACTCCAAAACGCTTGGAGAGTTCTTGGCCGCTCATCGGTTCGGCCGCGCGATGATCGAGTGGTATTTGACGCCGATGGGCGCGTCGATCTGGTCGGTGCCGCCCGGGAAGTTCCTGAAGTTTCCGGCAAGGTTCGTCCTTGCGTTCTTTGCCAACCACGGATTGCTCTCGGTGCGCGGCCACTACCGATGGAAGACAATCGCCGGCGGATCGATCCGATACATCGAGCGATTGACGCAGGGCTGGCGAGATCGGATCCGCACAAGCTGCCCGGTAAAATCGGTTCGTCGAACGAGCAACGGAGTCTTCGTGGGTTTTCCCGGCGGCGAGGAGCAGTTCGATGCCGTCGTGTTGGCCGGACACGCCGACGAAATGCTTTCGGTGCTCACCGATGCCGACGAATTAGAGCGAGAGGTTCTCGGTGCGTTTCCCTATCAGATGAACGAAACGGTATTGCACACCGACACGTCCGTCTTGCCGCGAACGCAGCGGGCGTGGGCGTCGTGGAACTATCGCATCCCCGCGGAAACCGATCGGCCGGTGCTGCTGACCTACAACCTCAATCGTCTCCAAGGCCATCGCGCTTCCCCGCCGTTGTGTATCACCTTGAACGGATCGCAGCGGCTCGATCCCAACTCGGTCCTCGCCCGATGGGACTACGCCCATCCGGTATATTCGCCCGCGGCGCTGGCGGCGCAACCTCGCTGGGCCGAAATCAACGGGCGCAATCGCACCTACTTCTGCGGGGCGTACTGGGGCAACGGATTCCACGAGGACGGGGTGAACAGCGCGTTGGCCGTCGGACGGCTATTCGGCAGGCAAAGCATATGACCGTCAGTTGCTTCTACGAAGGCTGCGTCGCGCATCGCCGGCTCGAACCGGTGCGGCACGGGTTTTCGTACCGGCTTTACCTGGCCTACATCGACTTGGACGAATGGGTTCGCGGCGCGCTCGACGGGGTGCTTTGGCGCGGATGGTTTTCGCCGGCCGCCTTTCTGAGGCAAGACCATCTCGGCCCGGCCGATCGCCCGCTGGCCGACTGCGTTCGCGAAGCCGTGGCCGCGCGGGCCGGCCGTCTGCCCGAGGGTCCGATTCGCGTGCTTACTCCGCTGCGTCATTGGGGATACTACTTCAGCCCGTTGACCCTCTACTACTGCTTCGATAGAGACGGCCGAACCATCGACAGTGTGTTGGCCGAAGTGAGCAACACCCCTTGGGGCGAGCGGCATTGGTACGTGTTGCACAGCGGGAACCGCTGTTCGGGCGAGTTGCTGCGATTCCGACACGAGAAGGCCTTTCACGTTTCGCCCTTTATGGGGATGGACCTCAGTTACGACTGGCGGCTTCGGCCGCCGGGCGAATCGTTGGGTGTGTCGATCCTCAACCACCGCGGCGCCGACGAAGTCTTTGCCGCCCGGCTCGCGCTGCAACGTCGCCCGTGGAGTCGATCGGTCCTGGTTTCGTTGTTGATGCGGCAGCCGTGGATGTCGGCCAGGGTGATCGTGGGCATCTACCGGCAGGCTTGGCTCCTTTGGCGGAAGCGCGTGCCGTTTGTCCCTCATCCGGGACCGCGGGCCGCTTCTCGGGAGGTTACCGACTGATGATCGAAGCAGCAGCAAAGATCAGTCGAAGTGATCAAGACAAGAGCGATCGGGCCGCCGTCGGGCTTGTTCATCGCTGGATGCGCGCGGCCGTGGTTTCCCGATTGTCGCGATTGCGCGGCGGTCAGCTTCGCGTGGTCGATGCCGACGGAGAATACCTCTTCGGTCAACCGGCCGATGATGGGCTTTCGGCCGAAGTGCAGATTGTTGATCGTCGCTGCTTCCGGCACCTGCTGTTCGGAGGATCGCTTGGCGCGGCCGAGGCGTACATTCTCGGATACTGGACCACGCCCGACTTGACGAACCTAATTCGGTTGTTTTGCCGCAACCTGGATTCCAATTCAGCCGACAGCGGCTGGGCCAACTTGGGGGCTTGGGCGGCGCGTGTGTGGCATCTTTTGCACGGCAACACCCGGCGCGGCAGTCGGCGGAACATCGCCGCCCATTACGACCTGGGCAACGAGTTCTTCGCCACGTTCCTCGATCAAACGATGGCCTACTCGTGCGCCGTATTTCCGCGAGCCGACGCGGACTTGGCCGAGGCGTCCGTCGCCAAGTTCGATCGGATTGCCGCCAAATTGGATCTGCACGAGGGCGACCGCTTGCTGGAAATCGGAACCGGCTGGGGTGGTTTCGCCGTGCATGCGGCAAGTCGATACGGCTGCCGCGTGGTAACGACGACGATCTCGGCCGCACAGCACGCCCACGCCTGCCGCCAGGTTGCGCAAGCCGGCCTGGGCGATCGCGTCGTCGTTCTCGATCACGACTACCGCGACTTGGACGGCACATTCGATAAGTTGGTGTCGATCGAAATGATCGAAGCCGTCGGCCGCCGATACCTCGATACCTTCTTCGCCGTATGCTCGCGGCGGCTGAAGCCTGATGGGCGGATGCTCTTGCAGGCGATCGTTATGCCCGACCAACGCTACCGCCAGTATTGCCGGGGAACCGATTTCATTCAGCGCTATGTTTTTCCGGGGGGCCATCTGCCTTCGCTCGGAGCGATCTGCGACAGCGTCGGCCGCGCCACCGACCTGCAAATCGTGTCGCTCGAAGACATCACCCCGCACTACGCCGAAACGCTCGCCCATTGGCGACGCAACTTCCGTGAACGAATCGATGCCGTGCGCGCCCAAGGCTTCGACGATCAGTTCTTGCGGCTCTGGGAATACTATCTCTGCTACTGCGAGGCCGGGTTCCGCGAACGAGTGATCGGATGCGTTCAGATCGCCCTCGACAAGCCGCAGCGGGTGCGAAGCATCGAGTCGCCGCGTTGGCCGCGATAAACTGCGGCGACAACAGCTCCATCGCTTCCCCGTCGGACGCCGCAGTTCCGATTGGTTGGCGGCACTGTATGGTTGGCGCCCCCCTCCCCTCACGATCGAGAGAAAGCCCTTTTTCCCAAACGAGAATGACTCTTTTTGTGCCGACAAAGGGTATATTATTCCTCTGCACGAATTGAAACACATTCTTTCTCGCAAGAGAAAATCGCTTGTATCGCCGCGCGACGAACTCCTCCCGGGCAGTCTGCGTTGCAGGGCGAGTGGACGAAATCGGGCAACCGCATGGCGCTGGAATCTCTACCGATTGCGGAACAGTGGGACTGTCATTGCACGGGCGACTGCTGCCGCGGCACGCTTGTCGCACTCACCGCGGCCGACCGCCGGCGGCTGATCGAGCAGCGATGGGGCGAATTGCCGGAGTTCCGCGGGCAAAAGATCATTTGGCGGCACGGGCTGCTCCGCCCAACATACAGCTTGGCCAAACGGCGTGACGGAAGCTGTATCTTCTTGCAGCCCGACGGCCTGTGCCGGATTCACGTCGAGCTGGGCGAAGCGGCCAAGCCGCGCGTCTGCCGCATGTTCCCCATGCAGATTGTCGAAGGCTACGGTCGGCGTTGGGTGGCGCTGCGCCGCTACTGTCCGTCGGCGGCGACCGACAAGGGACGCTGCCTGGCCGAGCACCTTCCCGCCGTCGAGTCGCTTCTGGCCGACGATCCCGAGTGGCCGCAAGCCGGCCCGCCCCCCCCGTTGATTCCCGGCATGGCGGGCGACTGGCGGGCGTTGGAGTTGGCCACCGCGGCCGTGCGCCGCTTGCTCACCGACGAGCGTTATCCGCCGGTGCGCCGGTTGGTGCATCTGGCCGTTTGGGCAGACCAGTTGCGGCGCTGCCGTTTGCGCCGTGTCGCCGCCGACGATCTGCCGGAGCTGCTCGACATGCTCGAACAGATTGCCCTGGGCGACAGCCGAATCGACACCTGGTTTCGCCGCCGCGAGCCGGCCGGACGAGCCGGACGATTGCTCTTCCGCCAGGCGCTGCTCGAACATCTGCGGCTCGCGCCCGAAAACCTCGTCGCGCCGTCGCTTCTCGAACGATGGCGGCTGATGGCCGCCGCCTGGGCCTTTGCGCGCGGGCGCGGGCCGGTGCCGTCGCTGCGCGGACGGGCGGACACAGTCACCTTCGAACAGTTGGAAGAGCCCATCGGCGCGCTGACGCCCGAGGCGTTGCGCCCCCTGACGCGGTATTTCGAGGCGGCCGCATGGTCGCAGCAATACTGTCTCTGCGCGCGGCGGAGTTGGTCGCTGGTCGAGAGTGTTTCGGCATTGGCCCTGACGTATCCGGTGGCGATGTGGATCGTGCGTTGGCGCTCGGCCGGACGCAGCCCCGCAACGGCCGATGTGCTTGCGGCCGTCGGCGTGATTGATCGAGCGATGAGCTGCCCCTGGCTGTGCGGGCCAAGGCATCGGCGCCGCTGTGCCTCGCTGTTGCGTTTGGGAGAGCTGCCCCGGCTGCTCGTTTGGTATGCCCGCTAAGTCGTTCGCTGCCGTGGGATCCGGATCAGCCCGACCGTGCGGGCGGGAATGCGCTCGATCGTGTGCGGCGACCGCGCCGGTGAGCCGCGCGGCGTTCTCGCCTTGAACCGCGGCGGCGGAGCTTGACTTTCCGCGCCGGTCTGCGTTGAATTGCATGTTGTTTTCTCTCGTGCCGATCAATCTGAACTGAACCCAAGCGGAAAGGGCGGATTATGCCGATCGTCGTTCCACCGTTGAATCGTCGCCGGTTTTTGGGCGGTCTGTTCGCTGCGGGCGCGGCGGCTGCGGTCGCGCGATGCGCGGCGGACGAGCCGGGGATCGATTCATCGCGAGTCGCCTTTCTGGCTGACACACACATTTGGGGCGAACGAACGCAAGCCCATCGCAACGTTGTTCCGACGGCTGCGTTTGCCGAGGCGATCGGCCAGATCACGGCGCTGAGGCCGTTGCCGGCCTGGGCGCTGCTGGCAGGCGATTGTGCCTTTATCGAGGGCAAGCCGGGCGACTACCAAGCGGTAACCGACGAGATCAAGCCGCTGGCCGCCGCGGGGGTGGGTGCGGCAATCGCGTTGGGCAACCACGACCACCGCGAAAACTTCTGGAATCGCTCTGCGGAAGCGAAACCTCAGTCGCTCGCCGTTGCCGACCGAAATGCAATCGTGCTGGAAACGCCGAAGGCCAATTTCTTCATCCTCGATTCGCTCGACAAGACCAATGTAACCCCCGGCCGGCTCGATCAACCGCAACTGGAATGGCTCGCCAAGGAGCTCGACGCGCGAAAAGACAAACCGGCGATTCTCGTCGCCCATCATGATCCGCAAATCGGGCTGCCCAAGATCACCGGGCTGCTCGACACGCAGGCGTTTTACGATGTGATCGTTCCGCGGAAACAAGTGAAGGCCTACGTCTTCGGCCATACGCACCGGTGGAACGTGCGGCAGCATGAAGGCATCCATCTGGTCAATCTGCCGCCGACGGCTTGGGTGTTCGACAACGCGCAGCCGCGCGGTTGGGTGGATGCTCGCCTGAGCGATGGAGGAATTTCTCTGCGGCTGAACACGCTCGACGGCCGACACGAGAAGCACAACCAGAAGCTCGACCTGGAATACCGAAGCTAAGGCCGCGACAGCATTGAAACCCGCTCACTCACTGCGGCCCGGGCCGCAGCGGAACTCGCTCAGCGTAACGATGGTCGCCCGGGCGAGTGTTGCCCGGCGCGGGCTGAAAAATAGCCGTCGCGCGCCCCTCCGCCGATAAAGCCAGAAGGCGAACCGCGCCTTCGGAGTGCAGCCTCGGTTCATCGTTCTCACTGCGCCGAAGCTCAACCCGTTTCCACCGCGATGAAGCCCCGCGAGCCGATCGTCGAACATCGAGCCGACACCGCGCCGGACAGTTCCGTGTTCAGTTGCCGCCGAAGAGTTCGGTAAAGTACGACCCCGCCTGCCCCATGCCGACGCGGGTGTGTCCTTTGCCGAGCATGTTCTTGTGGTGGCCCGGGCTATGAAACCATCCCATGTTGACGGCCTTTCCGTCGTGATAGCCCATGGCGATGTTCTCACCCGAGGCCGTGGTGCCGAATCGCTTCGCGCGATCCCACGGGGTTTTCTTGCCCTCGACGGGCGACTCGTGGGCGAAGAAGTTCAGCCGCTGCATGTCGGCCGAGTGATCGCGCGCCGTCTCGCAGAGCCGCAAGTCGATCGCCAGCGCCGAAAGCCCCAAGAGATTGCGGGTGAGATTCAACGCGAGCACGGCGCGGGCCTCTTCCGGCTGAAGCTGCGCCGCCAAGCGGGCGTTTACGGCCAACACTTCGCGGGTGTGCGGGTCCATCGGAGCCGCTAAGCCGCAGGCCAACGTCTCCTCGCCGGCCAAATAGCTTTCAAAGCTCGGCTTTTCTTTCGGTTTCTCCGGGCTCTCGGGCGTCTGCTCGTACAGGTAGATTGCCGTCTTCTCCCAAAGGCGGCCCAACTCGCTAAGCGACTCGCGCTCTTTGACCAAGTTGGCGTTCTCGTTGAGCACCTCTTGTCGATCGACCACGAAGATCTCTTCGAGCTTTTTGAGTGCCGGATCCCCTTCTCGCTCGATCAGCTCCTTCGAAAAGTCGGGACGGTTCTGCAATTCCAACACGGTGGTCCGCAACCGCTGCACCTCTTCGAGATTGACCGAACTGATCTTCTTCTGCGCCAACTTGCCGGCTGCTTGCGAGAACTTGGCGCTATACGACTTGAGCAACGGCTGCATCTCGCGGCCCAAGGCGACGTGGATCGCCGTGGCCACTTGCGGCCCCAACGAAATCGCCTCGTCGATCACGGCCTCGCGTTTCGCCGGGTCTTTCTTCGCTTGCCGCAGCAGCGTGAGCAAGCGGGAAACATGCCGAGCCAGCTCGGGGTCGGGCCGCTGCGGCTTTGTTTCGGCGGCCTCCGAAACGCACGCCGCAACCGGCAAAACAACCGCCGCCGCAATGACAAGCCAAACCAGCCGCAACGCCCCAGGCCGCACAGCCGCCGATGCCCACGCGGCAATCAACCCGGGCGAACAATCACAGATTCGGCTAGGGCAGCCCATCGCGCACTCTCCTCGCCAAGAAGGCAACCATCGATCTGCTTGCCAACCGCTCTCAAGGCCACGCGCACCTCGCGCGACAGCCTGCGGCAGGTTCCGCGGAAAAAGCCGTCACACGTCCAGTTCCGGAACGTCAATCCAATTGCGGGTCCGCCACGCTTGCAGCCCGAGTTCGGCCAACTGGACTCCCTTTGCACCTTCGAGAAGATCCCACCGGAAGGGTTCGTCCTTGACGATGTGCCGCAGGAAAAGCTCCCACTGCACCTTGAACGCATTCTCGTACGTCTGATTGGTCGGCACTTGTTGCCAGTGTTCGAAAAAGTCGATCGGCTGCTCGATGTCCGGATTCCACACAGGCCGCGGCGTGAAGCTGTCGTGTTGAACCCAGCAGTGGCGCAATCCGGCCACGGCGGAGCCTTCGGTTCCATCGACTTGAATGGTCAACAGGTCGTCGCGGCGCACCCGCACGCACCAGCTCGAATTGAATTGAACCGGGGTATCGTCCCGCAACTGGAAGATGGCGTAGGCCGCGTCGTCGGCCGTGCAGTCGTAGGGACGGCCCTGCTCGTCCACGCGGCGCGGGATGTGGGTGGCCCCCAAGGCGGTCAGCCGCGCAATCGGTCCGAACAAGTTGTCGATCACATAGCGCCAGTGGCAGAACATGTCGATCAAAATGCTGCCGCCCTCTTCGGCGCGATAGTTCCAACTGGGCCGCTGGCACGGTTGGCGGAAACCGTCGAACACCCAATAGCCGAACTCGCCCCGCACCGAGAGAACGCGGCCCAGGCAGCGATGATCCAGCAAGTACTTCAACTGCATCAGGCCGGGAAGCCACAACTTATCTTGCACCACGCCGTGCTTCACCCCGGCGGCTTTGGCCGCGCGATACAACGCGAGGGCATCCGGCAGATTGTCGGCGGTCGGTTTCTCCGCATAGATGTGCTTGCCGGCGGCAATCGCTTTTTGCACGTGCGGCACGCGCTGGTTGGTGGTCAGCGCGTCGAAGTAAACCGGGTAACGGCTGTCCGAAAGCACGCCGTCCAAATCGGTGGTGTATGACTTCAAGCCGTGTTCTTCGCACAGCTTCTTCAATTTGTTCTCGTTGCGGCCCACCAAAATCGGTTCGGGCATGATTGCCTCGTCGGGCCCGAGCTTCACGCCGCCTTGTTTTCGAATCGCAACGATCGAGCGGGCCAAGTGCTGATTGGCACCCATCCGCCCGGTAACGCCGTTCATGATGATTCCGACTGTGTGGATCTTCATTGCCTTCGCCTTCGTTTCTATTGCGCCTCTTCCTTTCGGACCCGAACCGAACAATTCGACAACTTCGCCGACGAATCACTCTTCGCTCATTCCGGCCGAGGTTCGCCATACCCCGCCGCCAAACAGCGGCCGCAGCCGCAACGGCCCACCCTACACATGGGCCAAATAGGCCGACTTGATCTTCTCTAAGAACTCGTTTTGATCCATGGCCCAATATCGATTTGAAAAGATCTCCACCTCGATAAAGCCGCGGAAGCCCGCCTCTTCCACCCAGCCGCGAATCTCGCGCAACGGGATGCAGCCCTCTCCCATTAAACCTCGATCATTGAGCAGGTCTTCGGTCGGGGTCCGCCAATCGCACACATGATATGCAAAGAGCCTATTCGCACGGCCCGCCCGCCCAATCTCATCGCGAAGTCGCGGATCCCACCAAAGATGATACACATCGACCACCACGCCCACTTGCGGATGGTTAAGTTGATCGCAGATATCGTTGGCCTGCTCGATCGTGTTCACCGCCGAACGGTTGTCGGCGTACATCGGATGCAGCGGTTCGATGCCCAAACGCACGCCGGCCGCGGCCGCCTGTTCGCTCACTGCGGCGATGCCGTCGGCAATCTGCCGGCGCGCCTCGGCCAGCGGCATTCCCGGCACAGCGCCGCAGACCAGCACAATCAACGGAGCACCGAGTTGCACTGCCTCGTCGATGGCCCGCCGATTATCGTCGATGGCCGCCTGTCGGCCCGCTGCGTCGGCGGCAGGGAAGAAACCGCCGCGGCAAAGCGAAACGACCGTCAGCCCATGATCGCGCAACAACCGGCCCACAGTCCGAATATCCCGTTCGGCCAGCCATTGCCGCCAAACCGTAATTCCGGAAACGCCGGCCGCCGAGTATGCACGCGCGGCCTCTTCGACGGACCACGGCCTTGTGGTGATCGTATGCACGCACAAACGCGAAAGATCCCTCAGCGGTTCCGTCGCCACAATGTCGTCCTCCGCTGCCGCCGACCGTGGCGGTCCTCTCGTCGAAAGCACCATTCCCGAAAGGCGTTCGTTCGGCCGCCCGCGGCATGTCGCACATCGGCCCGCACGGCGGCCTCAGCGTTGCCTCGCACCGCACCGACTCGTTACCGAACACCGATGGGAATTGCTCGGCCGATCGCCGTGCGGCGCCACGCCCAGAAGAACGCCCATTGTATTTCGGGTGCGAACGACAATTCAACCGGGCCGGGCCGGCAAACCAACCGCGCAGAAACGGGAAAGCACCCGGGGCCGACAGCACACAGAAACGGGAATGCGCCCCAAGGCCGACACCAATCGAATCGCTAATCCCTGCTCGCCCAAACGAGCCGCGAAAAAAAACTCGACCTCGGCATGCACGACGCCGCCGGTTCACGGCGACAACCCGGCGCGCCAAGCCCATGCGCCCGCGCAACACGGACTTCGCCGCACGGTTCCATTCCGGCGCCCAAGCATCGAACGATCGGAAGCGAAAAGGTCGGCCAATGCCATCGAACGCTGCGTTTCATCCCGTTTACGAGCACATTCCACTGGGGTAGGATGGACGCCCGTGTAAAGCCGCAGGAGATCGCGGCTGCCACGGCGCGCGGATTGCCGGAGCAGTCCGTTTCCATCAGCACCGATGGGAGTTGGCGAAAATGAATGACCGGTTTGGATCGCGTCGGTACGCACGGCTGGGCGTCTGGATTGTCTTGGCTTGTTGGACTGCGTCTGTGTTCGCGGCGGATCGCGTGCCGCGCGCAGCCGAGCGCTGTGTTGTCTTAGCCGATTTCGATCAGACAATTCCCCGAACGCGGTCTTCGTCGGGCGTAACCGCAGCGGTGGCCGAACCGCCTCGGCCCGTGAACCGCGACGAACGGAATGCTGCGCCGCAACGCGAGGCCGGCGGCGACGGACACCCGACGGCAGATGCTTCGGCCGGTTCGAATGAAGCCCCGTCGGCCGAACCGCTGCTGCCGGCCGGAAAGGCATGCCGCATTTCGTCCGGCGGATCCGGCGGGGTTGCCTTCTCCTCGGAAGATTGGCCCACCGACTGGCGAACCAATGCCGCGCTCAGCGCGTGGGTGTTCCGTCAGCCGACCGACGATCGCCCAGACACTATCGAGCTGCGTTGCGTGGAGAACGACGGTCGGGCGCACTTCTGGCGGAAGGTCGAACTGCGGCATTCGGGCTGGAAACGTGTCGAGGTGCCTCTGTCGGCCATGCGCTGGGGCGACCAGCGTGCCCCGCGATGGGACAAGGTGAAAAATCTGGTTCTCTTCCTGCGCGAGCGGAGCGACTTGTGGATTGATTCCGTGTCGCTGTCCGTCGGGCCCGACAACGACGCTGCCGAACTTGCCGGCGAGCGGTTGGCCCGTCTGGCCTTTCCCCAAAGCGACGCCGCCGCGGTAACGATCGTTCGTCGCGAATTGGTCGAATTGATCACCGATTGTTCGAAAATCGACGCGAACAAGCTCGCCGACCATTTGCAGAACGTCGGCGAAACGGTGCTCAAGCAACTCGGCTTGCCGAAACAGAACGACCTCCGCGGCACGTTGATCGTGTTTGATCGCGACGCCGACTATCGGCAGTTCGTTCCGCGGTTGGGGGCTTATTGGAATGCCCAGGCCGCCGAGCCGAAAAGCGGAGGGTTCACCGTACAGGCAATCGCAACAACCGCGTACTCCGAACGACACGGCACGCTTCGGCCGGTGTACACGCACGAGTTTGTCCACTCGCTGCTGGCCCGCGCGCTGCGCGTCTCGAACCGCGGAGAATGGCTGCACGAAGGATTGGCCAACTACTATCAACTGCGTTTTCACCCGCAAGAGAACATTGCGGACATCGTCCGCTCGGGCGTCGATGATTCTTCGCAACAGCTTCCGCTGGAAGAACTTTGCAACGGAAAGCCCATCCCGATGAACCGCTACTGGCAGGCGATGACCGTGGTGGAAATGCTGCTGACGGACGAGGCCTATCGGACATCGCTGACGCGCCTGTTGGAGGCGTTCGGCTCCGACGGCTCGACCGATTTGGGCCCTCGTTTGAAAATTCTGGAAAAAGACTGGACATCACTTACCGAGGATTGGAAACGGTTTTGCCTGCGGCAATATGCCCCGTAGGCGACACGGCGCTCAAACGACGGGCATCTGGGAAGAGCGAAACCGCGCCCATCACCCGGCCAAAATGTGCTGAACTCCCAAGCCGACGCAATCTGTTTTGACAAGCCCATCGTTTTCTGCAACAATCACTGTTGATGCGGGCTGTGCCGGAATGCCCGGTGCGTGCGATCGATTCGGCAGTCGCACGCGGCGTACAGCGTCTGCGAATTGTCCGTGACGCGCACCGGTGCGAGCAGGGCATTACCGCGTTGCAGGAACAAGGGCGAGGCATCGGTCGGCGCGCGGCGGGCGCGTCGCCATCAACGAGTCTTTGTTGTCGAATTGCAGCGGGAGCATTTATGTCGAAGCGGTCTTCGGCGCGGCGGGGGCGTGAGACAAAGGCATTCACGCTCGTAGAACTTCTGGTTGTCATTGCGATTATCGCCATCTTGATCGCCTTGCTGCTGCCCGCGATTCAGCAGGTCCGCGAGGCGGCGCGGCGCTCGACGTGTTCGAGCAATCTCAAGCAGTTGGGCATCGCCCTGCACTCGTACAACGACACGTACAAACGACTGCCGCTCGGATCGTGGGCGCGTTGGGAAGGACCCGATCCGCCGCCGCTCGTCGAAGGACGCGGCACCACGCTGCACCACTTGCTGCCCTTTATCGAACAGATGCAACTCTACGAGGCGATCTATAAAGGGTACGATCTGAATGCAATGAAGATGATTGAGAAGCACCCCAATTTCGATCGGATTCGCAAAACCTGGGTGCCTCTGTTTCTCTGTCCGAGCGACGACGGCCAATTCCTCAACACGGCCAAGTACGGACTGTCGAATTATGTCAGTTCCGCCGGACCGCGCTATGTTTCGGACCAAGGCAACCATCTGACGCCGTGTCTCTGCCCAGAAGGGTCTGCCTTCAATCAGTTGTTCAAGCCGAACAAAGACCCGCCCGAAGGCTTCCGCCGCAAGGGATTTCCGGCCGCCGGGCCGTTCTATCGGCATCATTCGCTCAACAACCCGCGAACGTGTACGCTGGCCGACGTGCTCGACGGCCTCTCCTACACGATCTTTATGGGCGAGGTGCGTTCGCGCTGTACGTCGCAGGTGCGCAGCGGCTGGGCGCATTCCGATAACGCGTGCGGTGTAACATCGACAACGATTCCGATCAACTACAACTCCTGCGGCGATCGTTCGCTGGCCTCGTTCGACGGCTGCCATACCGATTGCAATTGGAATACGGCGTTGGGGTTCAAGTCGTGTCACCCGGGCGGCGCGCAGTTCCTCTTTGGCGACGGGGCGGTGCGCTTGCTGCCGGACGACATCGACATGTGGCTCTTCCAATGCCTCGGCGCAATTGCCGACCGCAATCGCACCGACACTTTGTTCAGCATCACCAACTGAGCGAACCGCGAAACACAGAAAGCGCCGGCAAACGTCCGTGCAATGCCCCTTGAACGGCGCGCCCTCTTTCGGCCAATCCGTTCCGCATCAGTTCCGCAGGTGTATGTCGGCGTAATCGAGAATCGCTTCCCAGAACCCGCGCACAAGCGTGTGATTCGTGTTCAAGCGGTACTGAGCGAGAGGGCCGGCGTTGTCGGCCGAAATCCGCGTCGGCTCGACGATCGGCGTCTCGCTCTGCAGGCCGCGGCTGCCTAAAAAGCGCCAAACGCGCTGGGCGGTTTGCAGGTTGCGCCAAGCGCTGTCGGGGTTCGCCCACTTATCGAGCTCGCCCTCGGTATCGAGCAACCGTCGCGGCGCCACCAGTGCCACAAGCAGATGCTGATCCACGGGCAAGTGATCTTCCCTGTTGTTGAACGCCGGAAACACATCGTTGAACCAATGAGGGAAGACCCGATTGATCCGCTCGACCGTTTCTTGGTCGTTTCCACGGCTTAGAGCCATTCCGCCCGTGCCCGATTGGTGCGGAACAACCAGCGCCACGCGGTCGTCGAGGGCGGCCGCCAACAACGCGGTTTTTCCCCGCCGCGAATGGCCGATCAACGCGATCCGCCGCGGATCGATTTGCGGATCGTCGATCAAGTAGTCCACCGCCCGATGCAATCCCCACGCCCAGGCAGCGATGGTGCCCCACCAAGATTCCTTCGGGTAGGGCAACTGATAGCGCGCGTGGATTCCTTTGGTGAAATCATGAGCATCGGGGGCGATGTCGCTTTGGTGGAAAGCGGCGAAGGCGTAGCCCCGCTCAATGAGGTAATCAATGCACCAGAAGTCCTTTTGCCCGCCGCGGCCGATCTGGTCGCCCTTCTTGAAACAGTCGGGTGAGCGGAACGCCTCGGGGTCGAAACGAACGGTCGGATGATCGGTCGTTGCATGATTGCCGCATTGGTTCAGCGATAAGAACACGGGAAAGCGGCGATCGGACTGCTTGGGTGTGAACAGCGCCAAATGGATGACTGCCACCGGAGAGTCTGCCGCATGGGCAGGCGCGGGCTCGACTTGCTCGGGGCCGGAATCGGCCTGTTTGTGAAGCGTCAGTTCAATTTCGCGAAGCACCGCCTTGCCGCCGAACACGTTCTCATCTGTGTGGACAACGCGAGCGGCTACCTTCGCCGGCGGCGGGGCGTAGCCGTACACGTATTGCGAGAACAGGGCTTTCAGCTCCGGACGGCGGCGGGCATACCAGTCTTCGGGAGTGCGCACCGGCGAACCGTCGAAATACGTCAACGGATCGGGCAGGCCGTCGAGTTTCGGCAGCTCGTCGGGCGCCGGGTAGGGTTTTCGCACCCAAAGCGCCGACCACGCGCCAACGCCGGCGGCATCGCGGTCGGCTTGATCAAAGCGGGTTCGCCGCAGCCACTGCTGCGAGAAAAGCGAACCGAAATCGCTCTGAAGCTGTTCTTCAGTGACGCGCGGCGGTCCGCCGGGCGACGTGTCTTCGGCGTTGCCGGCCAGCAAGAGCAGGCGTGCGCCGGGCAACGTCAACCGCCGAACGGCATCGACATACCCGGCCGCGGCCGTTCGTCGGACGCCGTGATAACATCCGCGGTCGTAAATCAAATCTGCCGGCGGCAGCGAGGGCAGACGGAGCACGTCGGCCAAAAGCCAGTCAACGCGGACCCCTTCTTTCGACGCCTTCTGCTCCGCAAGGCGCAGCGCACTGGGTGCGATGTCGATCGCCGTTACTTGAAAGCCTTTTTTTGCGAGATAGATGGCGTTTGTCCCGCTGCCGCAGCCCAATTCAATCACCCGACAGGGCCGCAATTCGCCCGACTCGACGGCGCCCACCAAATCGCTCGACGGTCGGCCGGTCTCCCAGCCGGGCTTCGCCGTGCCGCGATAGGCCGACTCCCACCGTTCCAGCAACCGCAGCCCCTCTGCGTCGTGCGGCAACACACCAAGCGGCAGAACCCGTTTCGCCAAGATCACTTCGCCCTTTGGCCCGCGAACTGCCAGCGAGCTGTTGCCGTATAGCCACGCGGGCCAGCGAGTGAGAGTCAGCTCGTAAACTCGATCTCCCACCGTCAATTTCTGCCCCTCGACCGCCACAACCGGCGGCTTGTTGGCCACAGACGAGTACACAAACACGTACGTCGCGCGCGACTCGCGATGGAAGCTGGGCCACGGTTGCCCGTGAACACTCGGCCCCCCGACAGGCAACAACAACCAATCAAGACGGTGCCCGCGGTCCATCAGCGAATAGCTTCGGGTCGTGTCGTCGCCATTGGGGCCGATGACGCGAAACTCGCCCGATTTCGGCCCCGCTGCCGAAGTGGCCCAAACATCGTCGATGATCAAGCAGTCGGGTTTCAGCAGCAGCACATGGCGCGTAAGCCGCCGCAGCCCGCCCAAGGCTTCCGTTCCCGTCAGATCAGGCCGATAGGCATCGGCCACCGCGTACGAGAAGACGGCGTTCTCTTCAAAGGCAACGACATCGGCCGAAGTGAAGCCCGCCGGTCCGAGCAAACGATCCAGCAGAACGTTGAACGTTTTCGGATCGGCGGCCGGCTGCGCATGGTTCTCGAAAATCGTCAGCAGGTCGCTCGTGCGCACCAACGGACTAAGCGGCAATGGACCGGAGCTTGAACCGCTCGGCTCTCCGCCAGACGCCGCGGCCTGCCCTACGGCCGTCCCGCTCAAAACCGTGGCCGCACCCGCCGGCCGCTGACCGCCCGGGGCTCGTGCGTCCGAGTCGCGCGCGGCGGAGTTCGGCTGCACGGCATCGGTCGGCGTCGTCGCTTCGGCGCCATCGAGCACCCCAATGCCGCCCCGAAATGCACAGATCATCACGATCACCATCGCCGACCGTTTCCACCCATGCAATGAAACCATTGTGGTCGCCTTTCGAATAAACGGGCTGATCGGGCTGCCGAACGCACAACGCAACACCGGGCGGTGGTACAGCCAACCAAAGGGCGGCATCCCCATCCGAAAACCTGCTACTATCGGTCACCGAGACTCTCTCGACGGGCGAGCAACACCGTGCGAAACAGCCCGTTGAAAAACACGCTTCCAGAGATTTTCGGCCCGCAAACTTTGCGGAAAACGTGCATGGCCGGGAATCTAATAACGACGTTTCAACGGGCCGCCCAAGGCTCAGCACGCGAGCGATTCAGGCCCCCCGGAATCCAAGTCCGAAAACCTCGGGCCGAACTTTCGGATCGACGAACCCGTTGTCGCCCTGTGCCTTCGGAGGTCAATATAGCCAACTCGCACCTCGGGAACAAATGAATCGCCCAAAAGCCTTGGCGGTAACGGAGCAATTACTCCAGTTGCCGTTGAATCAAGTTCAACTCCCTCAAGACGATGGTCGCATTGTGCCGATTCTACCGGGTGTATCGACTCGCCGGACAAAGCGGCGCGGGAGATTCTGCGCGACGAGCCTGAAAAATTGGTGTCCGCGCCGTCGGAACGGCCTCCTTGGGCCGCAGAACTTGCGAATCCTGCGGAAGAATACCGAATCCGCCGCAACTGGGCAAACCTGAGAAGAAGCGAAGCCGGCGCAAATTGCACACCGAAATGACAGTGGTTTTTACGGCCAAGCACTTTCGCTTTTTTTCGGGAAGGTCTAAGGTAATGTGCTGTTGACCATTGCGGGTTGCAGGGAAGGCCAGCACGGCGAAAGGGGAAAGGGTCATCATGCACTTCTCGGCCACGGTGTTTCAGGTGATTCGTGGTGAGGTTCTCTTGGCGGTTCTGCTCGGTGGGGCGGTGGCCAATGCATCAGAAGCGACGCCGCGCACCTTGCCGCCCCGAACATCGATCACGAACGGCCGGGCGATGCTGACGATCACCTCAGATTCCCCTCGCCCGCACGCGGCCGCGGCGGGCCCGGCCCTGATCGGCAAGCTGCAAAGCGCCCAGCGCGAAGCCGGGCCGCTCGGGCTTTCCCCCGGCGAACCCGCCCTGCTACAACCCGTCCCCGGCGACGCCAGCGAAGAATCAACCCCGAGCAAGAACCCCGGCGGGCCGACCGAGAACGGCAAGCCCGACTCGGCGGAAAAGCCGGTCTCGAACGACCATCACCCCCCCTCCGGCCCCTCGCTTGGCACCCCAGCGGCAGCCGATCAATCGGCGACGCCCGAGAACCAGAAGAACGGCTCTGGCGAATCTTCGAAGCCCGACGAGAAACCGTCGGAACCGCCGAAGACCGCTGACCAAGGCAAAATCCCGTCAAAAGGCGAAGCCAACAGCGACTCCACCGAACCGAATAAGAACGAAACGAAACCGGAAGAAAGCGGCGCGAAGCAAGAGGCCCCAAAGCCCGGCACCCAGCCCGATGCCGAAGCCCCCACTCAGCAACCGGCCGACGGTACCGAGGCCAAGCAGCCCGACGCCGAACAGCCGAAAGCGAAGGATCCCGCAGCCGAAGACAAGGGCGAAGTTGCCGACGAAGCTCCCATCGGCGAGCCGCTGGCCGCCGGGATGCTGACGATCATGCGTCAAGAGATCGAAAGCGGGCTGAAGAACCGCGGCGTTGCGGCGAAGTATCTCCGATTCGAGCAGTACGCCGCCTCGCGGCTCGATGCCACAGCGGGCCGCTATACCGGTTCGGAACTGACGGGCAACTGCCGGCTGCGTTGGTACGATTATCTCTTGCGACATCCCCTCGAAGCCCCGGCCGAAGCGGAAAAGTTCACGCACGAGCTGCACAAGAACGTGTTGGCTCATCACCACGGCCTTGCGCGGGCTTTGGCAATGGTCGCCCCGCGGATGGATTTGCCTCGTCGCGAGCCGGCGGTCTTTCCGTCGATTACTTCGCCCCAGCAGGCGCTCGACGCAGTCAAGTCGGCACTGGTCGATACCCAAGCTCTCTTCGCCGCCGCGTTGGGCACGCTTTCGCGGAGCGAGATTCGCGAGTTGCAAACCTCGCTCGTTCCCGTGCTGGTTACTCAGAACCGCGTTGGCCACACGCTCCAAGACCGCGGCACGGGCCGGCGAATGTGCGATCTGCTGGAGAAGATGGATCGCGATGCCGTTTGGGCGTGTGCCGAACGCTTGGTGGTGCTGACCGATCCCGAGCTGCTCAAGCAGTTGCGGCAATTGCCCAACGATGCCAAGCTGAGTGTTGACGGCGTGACCGGTCCGCTGGTCGCTCGCATCTCGACGCCGGCCGGCGCGATCCTCATCGGCGGCAAGGGATCGAACGTTTATCAGCTCGATCGCCTCGCCGATGTGGCGTGCGTGATCGATTTGGGCGGCAACGATGGCTATGTGGACGGAACGACTTCGCTGCAACGGCCTTTGCTTGTGCTGATCGACTTGGACGGCAACGACATTTATCGCAGCGCCAAACCCGGCGTGCAGGGAGCGGCCGTTCTCGGGGTCTCGATGGTGCTCGACTTGGCCGGCGACGACAAATATCAGGCCCAAGATGTCGCGCAAGGGTCGGCCATCGGCGGCGTCGGAATCTTGATTGATTATGCCGGCAGCGACGAATACCTGGGCTTGCGCCGTGTTCAGGGCCACGCTCTCGGCGGCGTCGGCCTGTTGATCGACCGCGGCGGGCACGACGACTACCGGGCGGCCATGTGGGCGCAGGGATTTGGCGCGCCGTTGGGATTCGGCATGCTCGACGACGTTGAAGGCGATGATCATTACTTCTCCGGCGGCCAATGGCCCGACTCGTATGAAGAAACACCCGGCCTCGAAGGTTGGGGGCAGGGCGTCGGGGCGGGCATCCGCCAGGTGGCCGACGGCGGCATCGGCGTGATCCTCGACGGCAGCGGCGACGACGTGTACGAGTTCGACTACCTCTCGCATGGCGGCGGTTATTGGTGCGGCGTCGGCTTCGCCCGCGATTTCGGCGGCAACGATCAGCGATTGATCACGCGAACCTCTTATGCCCGCGGCGGCAGAACCGAGCCGAAATTCCAACGATTCGGCTGCGGTTGGGGATGCCATTACGCAGTCGGCTTCTGCATCGATGACGCCGGCAACGACGTCTATGAAGGAACGATCATGGGCACGGGCATGGCCTGGGATTGCGCCATCGGCTTCCTCTTCGATTTCGGCGGCGACGACCGCTACGAGGCCGCCGGCGGCCTCACCCAGGGAACCGGCGCGCAGGCGAGCCTCGGCGTGCTCTTCGACTACAACGGCGACGACAACTACCGCGGCTACGGCCAGGGCTATGCGTCGCCGAGCATTACTTATCACGACATGCCCGGCTGCGGCGGCAATTTCAGCTTCTGCATCGATTACGGCGGAAAAGACACGTACGGGTGCGGCGCAAAGAATAACTCGTACATCCAACGCGGCGCGGACGGCGGCTTCCTCATCGATCGGCCGCGACGCGACGAAGTGACCGATTCCGCACCGAACGCGGTGGCCGGCGCGGCCGGAAAATAGCCCGGCTCGCAATGCGAACCAAGGGAGTGAACGAAAATGGGCAAGAGGCCTTTCTGGTGGATGTGTTGCGCATCGGTCGTGGTTTGGGCGGGCCAATCGGCCGTTGCCTCCGAACCGGAAATCCGCAACGACGCGCCGCTCCCGGTCGAAGCATCCAAGACGGAGGCTGGTCCCTCAGTCGATGGTCCGGTCCGCCAAACACCCCTGCCCGCCTATGGCGACGAAGTTTCGGAAAAGTCGGCCGCCGGCGGATCCCACCCAACTGCCGGCGAGTCGTCGGCCGCTGAACACCCGAACGACCATCCGGCGGTGACTGCTGATGGCGACAAGCAGGCCGACACCGCAAAACCGGCCGATTCGAGAACTACGCCGAAAACCTCGGCCGACAACACCGCTCGCGAAAGCGAGGCTCCGCCGGTCGTCCGCGAATTGACGCCGGCGCAAACCGCGCTTCGCGATCGAATCCGCCGCACGCTGGCAGCATATCGGGCACAGCCGTTGTCCGTCGAAAGCAACGATGTGGCTGACGTTCTCGGCCTATGCCGTGCGTTCGGTTGCCGTGCGGAAGTGCTTCGCGGCGGTGCCCGCGTGAATGCCGTCACGTGCCTGTGCTGGAATTTTACCTGCGGGGGATATGAACCGCTGGTTCTGGCCGAAGGACGGATTGCCGCACGCATCGGTTACGGACGGCAGCTCTACCCGGGCCAAATGCTGGGCGTGTTCGCGTTGGCCCGCGTGCCCGCCAACTACCCGATGCGCGTCGGCGAAGACGTCCGCAGCGTGGCCGACCTGGTCGAGTACGAAAAGCGGGCGTGTCGCGTTGAACACGAGCAATCGATGCGATTGCTCGGGCTCTCCTTCTACACGAATGACGCGCCGTGGAAAAACAGCATCGGAGACGAATGGTCGGTGGAACGGATGGTGGCCATCGAGCTCTCGCGGCCGATCGTCGAAGCGCCCGAAGGCGGCACGCTGCGGTTGATGGCGCTCAGCGCGGCCGTGCTCGATCGCGCGCGCCGTCAGCAGCCGATTGACGGGCATTTCGCCCGCGCGCTGAAGTTCACCAGCGACTTTCAGCAGTTCGCCCTCGAATTGCAGGGCAGCGACGGCAGTTGGAGCCCCAACTACTTCGCCTCGCGCGGAAGCAGCCGCGACGCAGCAGCGCAATTGGCGTCGAATGGCCGAATCATGGAATGGCTTTGTTTCTCGTTGCCCGACCAACGGCTTGCCGAACCGCGAATGGTCCGAGGCGTCGAATACCTTTTGAGCCTGCTAGCCGGACAGCGTTATCAGGCCGTCGCCCTTCGTTCGCTCAATAGCCGGGAACTGGCGTCAGTCATGCACGCCCTTCACGCGCTGGTGCTCTATAACGAACGCATGTTCGGCGATTCTCCGGCCGCCCCGACCGCGGCCGCGAAATAGCGCCGCAATCAAGGCATGGGCACACACTTGCCGTAATTCGATCGGCATTTTTCGCGGGACGTAGTTCCCGCGACCTGCCGCACACGCACTTTGCGCAACGGTCGATCGTTTCACCACCCTCTCCTGCGGCTGGACTCGCGGCAAGCGACTTCCGCGATTTCGCTAATTCGTGCAATTTCGCAACTTCTGCAACTCTGCAACTTCAACCATCTCAAACCGACATTGACGCCGGCAGGCCCTCGGCCTAGAATTCCGGTGTGTTTTGTGTAAGTGCTTGGGCGGTCGATGGTTTTGGCGTTTTCGTCCCGCCGTTAGGCCGAGACGACTGAAGATCATGCGCTGGCCCCCAAGCAGAATCGTTCCACACAATTGCGGAAACGGCCGCCGGCGCAGCGAAGCGGCTCTCTGGCATGCAGTCGCCGTTTGAGCCGCTTTCCGCTTTTCGCTGTTTTTTGGTCGATCGCATCGGTCAGACAGCTCGGGCCAGCAGCGTAAGCGATCGGTTCGACGGGCGAAGTACCGTCTCGCTCGTTGCTACGGTTGATGGGATCGACGGATACCGTGCCGCGCGGTTCTTCGGTCTCGTTGCTTATCTGTCGTGATCGAGTGGCCCGACGAATGGCGATCCCTAAGCCTCACCGACCGAACGCAGCCGCCAGCCCAACAAGCAGGCGGCGCGTTGCGCCCTGGGCTGTTCTTTGCCTTCGGCTGGAGACCCCCAGTTGGCTGCTATCGGCGGCGGTCCACTTCGCGGCCTTGATTCTGCTGGCGATTTCACTCGAGCGTCCTCCGGCCGGCGCGGCCGGATTGGTCTCCTGGGAACTGGGGTTCGCCGAAAGTTCCGCTGACGATCCGCGTGAGACGCTTCCGTTCGAAGTCGTGCCCTCGCCGGCGAATCCATCAGCGGCTGATTCGATGGCGGCTTCGACAGGCGGCGAACCGGTGCGCAGCTTGGCCGACGCGCTGGGCGGCCCCGTGCCGATCGATCCCAGCGGCGCGCTGCCGGCCGCGCCCGCCGTCGGCGCTTCGAGCGGCGAGACAGGCGCCGGCGATATCCGCAGCACGATCGGCGCGGCTCAATCGCGCCCGGTTGCCGTCGGAGGCAAGGCAACCGTGGGCGTGTTCGGCACCAAGGGCGAAGGCTACAAATTCGTCTATGTGTTCGACCGCTCCGGCAGCATGGGCGGATCCGGGCGAAACGCCCTCGAAGCCGCAAAAGCCGAGTTGCTTGCCAGCCTGCGGGCACTGGAGCAAACCCATCAGTTCCAGATCATCTTCTACAACGACCGCGTATCGAAGTTCAATCCGACAGGCGATCCCGACCGACTCGTCTTCGCCACCGAACAGAACAAACAAGCGGCCGCACGATTTCTGTCAACGATCACCGCCGACGGCGGCACGCAACACGAGGCGGCGTTGTCGGCGGCGATCAAACTGCGGCCCGACGTCATCTTTTTTCTCACCGATGCCGACGATCCGAAGCTCTATCCCGCCCAGTTGCAGCGGATTCATCGCATGGCCAACGGAATCACAATCAACACCATTGAGTTCGGATACGGTCCGCGCGTTGACGACGACAACTTCCTCGTGCGACTCGCTCGCGAGAACGGCGGACAGCACGCTTATTTCGACGTTTCAACGCTTGTTCATCGACGCCCCGCGGGAGAGTGACCGCTTGCGATTGAACATTCTCGCCCGGCCACGCGACGGAATCGTCAACTTGACGGCCGTCGTATGATGATAACGAACAGTGCCGTCGGTCGCGTTGTGCCGGTACGATGCAATCACCGCCCCCTCGGGAAACCGGCGACGGTCGCCTCGGAAAGAGCGTCGGAAGGCACGATCAGACGTTGGAGATTGCCGTGAGCCGAATCATTCGTTGTTCCGCCACCGCGGCGGCATCGCTTGCGCTGGCCGTCGGCATTTGGATTTCAAACGGGGCGCAGTCGGACGGCGGCGAAGCCTCTGCGAGGAATCCCATTGCGCGACAACAGGGCAAAAAGCCGTTGCCGCAGGCCGAACGCACCGCGGCAGCGAAACAGAATTATTCAAAGGACGGCCCCATGGCGGAACAGAAGAGTGAACTCGATGAATCCGACGAGTCGAAGCCCGTTGTAAAAACCGACGCCGAGTGGCGGAAGCTCCTCACGGCGGAGCAATACCGAGTGACCCGGCAAAAGGGTACCGAGCGGGCCTTCACCGGCGAATACTGGAACTGCACGAAACAGGGCGTGTACCGCTGCGTATGTTGTGGGGCCGAACTGTTCTCTTCCGACACGAAGTTCGACTCGGGCTGCGGCTGGCCGAGTTTCTACGCGCCGGCCGACGAAAAACGGATCGATACGGCCATCGACCGCAGCCACGGCATGGTTCGCGTGGAGGTAACCTGCCGGCGGTGCGGCGCGCACTTGGGCCACGTCTTCAACGATGGGCCGCGGCCGACCGGATTGCGCTATTGCATCAACTCGGCCTCGTTGAAACTGGAAGAGAAGCCCCCTGCCCCGGCTGCTTCGGACAAGCCGGCTGCAGAAAAGGCAAAGGCCGAGCAGCCCAGCGCCGCAAAACCCAAGGCCGACAAACCCACGCCGCGGAAATGACCGCGCCGGCCCCGTCCGGAGTGCTCTGTCCGCCGCCGATGCGAGAAACGTTCTTCAGTCGGCCAGCAGTTTGAGAAACTCGGCCAACCATTTGGGATGGGCGGGCCACGCAGGGGCCGTAACCAGATTTCCGTCGGTCATCGCATCGTCGGCTTCCATGGGAACGTACTTGGCCCCGGCGGCTTTCAACTCCGGCCCAACTGCCGGATAGGCCGTCAAACGTCGGCCCTTGAGCACGTCGGCCGCCACAAGAATCTGCGGACCGTGGCAGATGGCCGCGATCGGCTTCTCTTTGTTCGCAAAATGGCGAACGATTTCCAGCACTCGGTCGTTGGTCCGCAGATACTCCGGCGCGCGGCCGCCCGGGATGACCAAGGCGTCGTAATCGTCGGCCTTGATCATGGCGAAGGTGGCATTGAGCGTGAAGTCGTGGCCGCGGCTTTCTTGATAGGTCTGAGCGCCGTCAAAGTAGTGAACCGAGGTCCGAACCGTTTCGCCCGACTTCTTGCCGGGACAAACAGCATGCACCTTGTGCCCGAGCATCTGAAGCGCCTGGAACGGCACCATCACCTCGTAATCCTCGACGTAGTCGCCGACGAGCATCAAGATCTTTTTCCCTTTTGCCACACTGCCGGAACGAGTAGCCATCGATCACGCCTCCCTTGGATCCCAATTGTCGATTCGTTTGCACGATCCCTGCGTTGCCGGCAACGAAAGCCGACGGAGCCTCAGCGCGCCCCACGCGCGCATCGTCGCCGCCCCCGCTGAGCCGCTCCGCGGCGTCACCGCGTTCGCTGAATCGGCGCGCCGCTCAGTTGCCGCGTTTCTGCCCGAACAACCAGGGGAGAAGCTCGGGCTCTTTGGTTGCCGGCGTCCACGAATCGTGGCCCACGCCGGGGTATTCGGTGTATTTCGGCTGGCCGCCGGCCTTCTTGATCGCCTCGATCATGTTCCGCGAGCGGGCGACCGGGACGGCCGTATCCTTGTCGCCGTGGAAGCACCAGATCGGCAGCCCGACGAGTTTATCCGCCTTCGTTTCGTCGCCGCCGCCGCAAATCGGCACCGCAGCGGCGAACATCTCCGGTTTGCGAACCAGCAAGTCCCAGGTGCCGTAGCCGCCCATCGACAACCCCATCACATACAGCCGCCGAGAGTCGATCGGTTGGTCTTTGCACAGTTGTTCAATCACTTCCAAGACCAACGCCATCGGCGCGGCCGGATTCTCCGGGGTCTCGTGAGTCTTCGAGAACCAGTTGACATCGACCCACTTCTCGCCCGAGGGACACTGCGGCGCCAGCACGAAGCACGGATAACGCCGGCGGTTCTCCGGATCGACGAAGATCGAAACCACGTGTTTCAACTGCGCCTTGTTGTCGCTGCCGCGCTCGCCCGCACCGTGAAGGAAAAGAACCAGCGGGTATTTCTCGCCGGGTTTAAGTTCTTGAGGCACAAGCAGCCGATAGTTCAACTCGCGCTGCTGGGCGTTGCGATAAACGTGCGGCTGGAAGTCGTCTTCCACGGCAGCAGCGGCAACAGAAAGGTGCATGGCGAACCAACCGACAACAACAACTCCAACGGTAGCACGCATGACTTGAGCTCCCTGGGACGCGAACCTCGGATATCCTGTCTTCTCGTCACGGATTGCAGCGGCCCACGGGAGCGGTTTTTCGGTCTTCGCAAATCGTATTGACGTGAGTCCGACAAATGTTGCGGCCCTCGCGAAACCCGATTTGCCGAAGCCCGATAGGCCATCACGCGGCAGCACCGCTTGGTCGGCCGCCGTGCCGCCCTGGAACTACTGACTTCCGAACGATCCCCGCCGCGCCGAACTATCGTACTCACCGTGCCGACGCGGGGCAAGCGAGCGACCGGCGAAGAGTTCTGCTATCGAAGGATTCAGCCCGATCGCCGCTGCCGCGCCACGCGGCCGAGAGTCCCCGCTGCGGCAACACGCGTCGCGGCTGCGGCAATTGGCATCTTTACGCACCAGCCCCGCGGCCGCGTCAATCGCCTTCGCCGTGACGCACGATTCGACCTTGCGTGACATAAATCACGTCTTCGGCAATGTTCGTCGCGCAGTCGGCAATTCGCTCGATGTTGCGGCTGACGGCCAACAGCCGCATCAACGGCCGGGTGAGCTGAGGCTCGCGGAGAATGCGTTCTTCCAACGCGCAGCGGATCGCCCGCTTCATCCCATCCACTTCGTCATCGCGCCGGCACACATCGTGTGCGAGTGCCGCATCGAGATTGACCATCGCGTCAATCGCATCGCGAAGCATTTGCTGTGCGCGTTGGGCCATCGCTTCGAGCTCGGCGGGCGCCTCCTCTACCGGCTCTTTGCACAATGCCAGCGCCTTGTGCGCAATGTTGACGGCCAAATCGCCGATCCGCTCGAGATCGTTGTTGATCTTCAGCACGGCGACGACCATCCGCAAATCGCCCGCCACCGGCTGATACAACGCCAGAACGGCCAGACACCGCTCCTCGATATCGACCTCGCGGCGATCCACCTCGGCGTCGCGACGCTCCACCTTGCGCGCCGTTTCTTCATCGCGGCGAAGCACCGACTGCACGGCCAGGTGAACCTGCTCTTCGACGATGGCGCAGTTGGCCAGCAGGTCCGTCTTCAATCTGTTCAATTCGCGCTGCAAATGCACCGACATTTTCCAAACCCTCGGTCGCTGATTCCGCGCCAGGCGACTCAACCGTAGCGGCCCGTCACATACATTTCCGTTTCGCGCCGTTTCGGCGTCATAAAGATGTCTCGCGTCGGCCCGTGCTCGACGATCTCGCCGAGATGCATAAAAATGCACTCTTGGCTGATCCGCCGCGCCTGGCCCATGTTGTGCGTGACGATAATGATCGTGAACGCACGGCGGAGCTCTTCCACAAGCTCTTCGATCCGTTCGATGCCTTCGGCGTCGAGGGCCGAGCACGGCTCGTCCATCAGAATCACCCGCGGCTTCAGCGGCAGAAGTCGCGCAATGCACAGCTTCTGCTGCTGTTCGAGCGTCAGCTTTGTCGCCTTGCGGTGGAGACGATCCTTCACGTCGTCCCAAAGCTGGACGGCCCGCAGCGATTGCTCGACCATTTCGTCGCAGCGAGCCCGGTTCATCGCCGACCGGGCGATGTGAGTGCGGATGCCGAACAGCACGTTCTCGTAGATCGAAATCGGCAACGGGTTGGGGCGTTGGAACACCATGCCCACGTTTTTCCGCAACTCGCTGAGCGACACATCCGGATCGTAAATGTTCTTCCCGAGAATCTCGACGTGCCCCTCGGTCCGCACATTCTCATAGCGCTCGTTGATGCGGTTGAAGCACCGGAGCAGCGTGGTTTTGCCGCATCCCGAAGGCCCGATCAGCGCCGTGATCAGCCGCGGCTTGATCTCAACCGAAACGTCTTTCAGCGCCTGGAAGTCGCCGTACCACAAGCTAAGCCCGCGGGTGCGGACGGCGAAATCGTTCGTCGGTAAGGCTTCGGCGGGCATGGTTGTGTTGTGCAATTCTGCGGCAAAGGCAGTAATCGGAGCGATGCCGGCGAGGGCGGCTGCGGCGTCCCAACGGGCGGCCGACCGCTCGGCCGCGTGCGCGATCAACCGAAATCTCCGTTGACGTATCGCTCGGTCAGTTTCTGCGACGGATTATTGAACAATTGCTCGGTCGCGGCTTCCTCGATCAGCGCGCCGGCGCTGAAAAACGCCGTTCGGTCGGCCAAGCGGCGCGCCTGTTGCACCAAATTGGTCACCAGAACGATCGTCATCGTGTTCTTCAGTTCGAGGAGAATGTCTTCGATCTTCATCGTCGTTACCGGATCGATGGCAATCGAGAACTCGTCGAGACAGAGCACCTCGGGTTGCATCGACAAGGCGCGGGCAAGCGTCAATCGCTGCTGCTGGCCCCCGGAAAGCCGCGTGCCGAGTAAATCGAGTCGGTCTTTGACTTCATCCCAGAGCATCGCCTGGCGCAAGCAGCGCTCGACGATTTCGTCGAGAAGACGGCGATCTCGCACCCCGGCGCGTCGCGGCGCGTAGGCGACGTTCTCGTACACCGACAGGGGAAGCCCGACCGGCAACGGGAACACCATCCCCACGCGGCGCCGCAGCGCGCAAACGTCGCGCATCCGCATCACGTCCACTCCGTCAATCTCGACCGTGCCGCGAACGACGGCTCGGGGAATGAAATCGATCGTTCGATTGATCGCGCGAAGCAAGGTGGTTTTGCCCGAATTGGCCGGCCCGATGATCCCGAAAATCTGCCGTCGCGGAATGGCGAGCGTCAGATTGCGCAACGCAGCCTTCGGTCCGAAATAGACCGAGAGGTTGTCGATCCGCACATGGATGTCGGGTTCGCCGTTCACCATTTCTTCCGCGACCTCAGGTAACCTCGCACCGCGATCGACGCACTGTTGACTGCCAGCACCAGCGCGATCAGCACGGCGGCCACTCCATACTGCATTTCGGCCGATACGCCGCGCACCTGCGTGGCCAGCGTGAACAAATGCATCGAAAGCGCCATGCAGCGATCGTGCGGGCCGTAAGGCACGAACGACGCCCATCCGTGATCGGCCACCGGCACGAAGAACACCGCGCCGGTGAACAGGATCGGGGCCGTTTCGCCGGCGGCTCGGGCGACCTGCAAGATCACCCCGGTCAGGATTCCGCTGATCGAGTTGGGAAGCACGATCGTGCGAATCGTCTGCCAACGCGTGGCGCCCATATTCCAGCACGCCTCGCGGAACGACATCGGCACCGAGGCCAGCGCCTCGCGCGTGCTGGTGATGATCACCGGAAGCGTCATCACGGCCAAGGTAAGCGAGGCCGCTGTCAGCGAGCGGCCCAGCCCCGCAAATAGCACGAACGCACCCACGCCGAACAACGCATGAACGATGCTCGGCACGCCGGCCAAGTTGACCACCGCCAAGTTGACCAGCCGCGTCCACCAGTTGTCGCGGGCGTATTCATTGAGATAAACGCCCGCCAACACGCCGATCGGTGCGGCCGCCAACAACGAGAACACTACGAGAAAGAACGTGCCGACCAGCGGCGCCCAGATCCCCCCGGCCGTCATGTATGCTTTCGGGTTCGAAAAGAAGAACTCCCAACTGAACACCGGCCACGCCCGCACGAATAGGTAAACCAAGATGGCGGCCACCGGAGCGACCAGCGCGGCGGTCATCACCGCCAGAACGGCGCGAATGATCTTCTCGACCCTATCTCGGCGGCATTCGTGCCGCGTCGCCGTGAACGGTTCGCGTGCCGAAATGCGGATTGCCTGTCCGGGCCGCAAATCCACCTGCCCTCGGCCGATGGCCTCGGCCAGTCGCTCGGCAACGGTCGCCCAACTGTCCCACGGCGACTCTTCCGTGCCGTCGCCGCCGCGGTCGCCCGTGCGCGGATCTACGAAAAACTCGTGCCGAACATCGGCCGAATACTTGCCGATCGCGGCATCGCCCTCGGCGCAAAACAGATACACCTCTTTCATCTGCCGTTCGTCTGCCGGCCGCTGGTCTGCCGGAGGCAAGGCGACGGCGGCCAGTTGTTCGAGGGCCTCGACAAGCGGCGCGAAGCGCGCGGAGCGATCGGCCGAGTCGAGTCGGCGGACAACCGCATACCTCAACGAGGGCGAAGCCGGATCTTTCGCTTCAGTCGCGCGATTCACTGCGAATGCCCTTGACGATCACATCGGCGGTGAGATTGATGAAAAAAGTCACGGCGAAAAGAACAACGCCGATCAGAAACAGAACGCGATAGTGTTCGTCGCCCTTGACGGTTTCCCCCAGTTCGGCGGCAATCGTCGCTGTCAGCGTGCGAATCGGATCGAGAATGCTGTAGGGAATTTGAACCGCATGGCCGGTCGCCATGAGCACGGCCATCGTTTCGCCGATGGCCCGGCCCACCCCCAGAAGAACAGCCGCCAGCAACCCGTGCTTGGCCGCCGGAAAGAGAACGCGAAACACCATTTCGACGCGGTTGGCGCCCAACGAAATTGCCGCTTCGCGGTACGAATCGGGCACGGCCTTCAATGCATCTTCGCCGACGGAGACGATAATCGGCACACTCATCAGCGCCAAGATGATGCCGCCGTTGAGCAAGTTGATGCCGACGGTGGCCCCCGTCAACTTCATGATGATCGGCCCGAGAACGGCCAAGCCGATGAATCCCCAAACGACCGACGGAATCGCGGCAAGCAGCTCGATGACGATCTTCAGCGTTTCCCGAGTCTTGCCGCGGCAAAACTCAGAGACGAAGACCGCGGCGCCCAACCCAAGCGGCACCGCGACGAGCATTGCCAAAACCGTAACCGCCAGCGAGCCGACCAATAGGGCCAGAGTGCCGTACTCGGGCCGCACCTCGGAGGCCGGCCGCCAATTGGGACTGGTGAAGAACTCTTTCAGATCGAGCCCGTGACGCCCCTCGGAAAGCTCGGCCTCGCGGGGCGGAGCGTCGATGACGCCCATCCCCGGCCGGTCTGCTGCTGGTGAAGTGCGTTCGCTGCGGTTCGGCGCGAAGCGCGCGCGGAACCGCTCACCCACGGGCGAAACGGCGATCGCCTCGCAAAGATCGGCCGCCGTTGTTCGCCCTCTCACGTAGCGAATCGCAAGCAGCCGTTCGCGCTCGTCGAAGTCGATTCGAATCGCGCCGTCGTCGGCCGGGGTCAGCCGGACGCGAAGCCCGTTGTACTCCGGCCCCGCTTCGACTGCCTCAATCGACAGATCGTTATTCTCGCCCGGCACGACCACGACCGCGCGCGATGGCTGCCCCCAAAGCACCGGCATCGCTTCACGAAAAACGAAGAAGAAAATGCCGAAGACGAAGAGAATCGAACTCCAACCGCACAAGACGATCGTTCGCTCGATCATCATTTCGCCCCAGCGGCGCAGACGCGCGGACCAGCGGCGGCCGGCCGACGGGGCAGACGAGTCGCGCGACGGAGGAGCCATAGTCATCGTCGGAAAACAGCGACTTCTGTTTCGGGTTCTATTGGCAAAGCGTTTCGTTCGGGTCGCATCGAAAAAGGGCGGCACTCGTTGCTTACGCTCGCCGGGAACCGTCGCTTCACGCCGCGAGAACAATCCGCACGTTCTCGGCCGTTCGCCAGCCGGTTCCGTCGAGATCGCGCGGAGGCGCGCTACTCTTTCGGCGCCGGCGGACGTTGATGGGCGACTTCCCGATTCCGCGGAACGAAGCCGAGTTCAACAATGACCGATTGCCCTTCAGGCGAGTCGATCCATTCGAAGAACTTGACCACTTCTTCGGAAGGCGCACCGCAGGTATAGAGGTACAACGGTCGCGTGATCGGATACTTGCCGGCCAACACATTCTCGACGGTCGGAGCGTAAGCGGGTTCCCCTTTGGCGCGGGCCACTTTGAGCAGCTTGATCTCGTCGGTGGCATAGCCCATCCCGCTGTATCCGATGGCGCCCGGCGTGGTGGCCACCAAAGCCACCACGTCTTTCGAGCCGCTCTGGTCGATCGACCCGAGCTTATATTCTCGGTTCTTCCCCAGCACGGCCTCGCGGAAGTAGGCGTACGTCCCCGAATTGTTCTGCCGGCTGACACGGGTGATTTCTAAATCGGGCCCGCCCAGTTGCGACCATCGAGTGATCGTGCCCCCCTCGCCGTAGATTTCGGCCAACTGTTCGATCGTAATCTCCTCGATCGGGTTGTTCCGGTTGACGTAGATCGCCAGGGCGTCGTAACCGACGATGTGTTCCTCGGGCTCGCCTCGTTGGGCAGCGATCCGTTCGCGCTCGCGGGGGCGAATTTCGCGGCTCGACGCCGCGATGTCGCAGTTCCCGTCGGTCATGCTGGCAAAACCCACGCCCGAACCGCCCCCCTGAACTTGGACGCTGACGCCCGGGTGCGCGCGATGGTAGCGCTCGGCCCATGCCTGCGCCAAATTGACCATCGTGTCCGAACCTTCGATGCGAATGACCCGCGATGCCGATGCCGCTCCTCCGCCGCACCCGACGTGCGCAACAGCAACGACACACAGCAACGCCACGGCCAAAAGAGCGATTCGATTCGTCACGGCGCGCTCCGAGAGCTGAAAGGTTCCGCGTTAGAATATTTTGGCTATGTGAGCAAAAGGTTAGCCCATCGTCAAGCCCCGCGATCGGGTTCGCCGTTGAAACGAACCGCGCCGGGCATTATCTTCAAAGAGGTTGCGACATATCCAGCGGCACACCATCATTGCCGGACTGCCCACAACCGGCAGCGTTCGAGGAGATTCCCGCCATGAACAATTCCGTATCGCGCCGCGAGTTCCTCAATCGATCGGTGGCAGCCGCCGGGGCGGCCTCAGTGGCAGGCGCTGCCTTCCACGCAGCAACCGCCGCAGAACCGCCGAGCCCAACGCAGCCATCGCCGACCACCGCCGCCAACGCGGATAGCGCGGGGCCGTCAACCGACCCCATCGAAAAGGTCCCCTGCGGGCAGATCGGCAAGGCGAAGATCAGCCGGGTAATGTTGGGCGGCAATCTGGTGTCGGGCTTCATGCACGCCCGCGATTTGCGTTACGTGAACCGCCTCTTTCGCGCCTACATGACCGAAGAAAAGATTCTCGAGACCTTTCGCATTGCGGAAGAGCACGGAATCAATACCGTATTCGAAACCGGCGCGGCATTCGTGGCCAAGTACAACGAGCGGTTTCGCGGGCGAATGCAGTTCATCCCGCATATCAAGGTCGAGATCGGCCAGAGCGAACAATCGCTGAAGGACCACATCAAGCAACAAGTGGACCTCGGAGCGGTTGCCCTTTACGTGTGGGGAGTTGCCGCCGACAACCTAGTCAAAGCCGGACGGGCCGACGAAATCGTTCGCGCCGTCGAACTGGCCAAGAAGCACGATTTGCCCGTTGGCGTCGGCAGCCATTCGCTGCTGGTGCCAATCGAATGCGAAAAGCGGCAGTGCCCGAACGACTTCTACGTCAAAACCCTGCACAGCGACGATTACCCGTCGGCCACGCCCAAGGAACTGCGAAAAGAGTTCATTTGGCTCGATGGCGGGCCGGGTTGGTACGACAACATGTGGTGCATCAACCCCGAGGAAACCATCGCGTTCATGCGCGAGGTGCGTAAGCCGTGGGTCGCCTTCAAAGTGCTGGCGGCCGGAGCCTTCCTGCCGCGACAGGGACTCGCCTACGCGTTCAAGAACGGCGCCGACTTCACCGCCGTGGGAATGTTTGACTTCCAGGTGAAAGAAAACTGCGAGATCGCCTGCAAACTGATCCGGCAGTATCAAAACCGCGAGCGTCCCTGGATGGCATGATCCCGCGACCGGGAGCGTCGAGGCGTGTTCGCGGCGACGCTGCCGCCGCAAGCGAACCCATTGAATTGAATTGATTCGCGGGAACGATTACGGCCTGCAAAGGTCGTGGTTTCCCAGGACGATGATTTATCACCTGCGCCGTCGAGAATCGGTGGCTCTCGCATTTGTTGGCGTCTGCCGCGTCGCGTTCGGTTTCGGCAACCGGAACACTGTTGCGGCCGCAACTGCCGGGGTGCGCGGGTCTGTTAGAGTCAGTCGCGGTTTCAGGGCTTTCCCATATTCGCCCCAACCCCTATCCTTTCTAAATCAGCAGACTGTTGCCCTGTGCTGCGATCTTCCGCCCAGATGAAACTCGGTCGTCGTATCGCGATTTCGAAAAATGCGCTCGAGTTTTGTTGACAGATCAGCCGACAAACGATACAGGTGAAATTAGCGAAAAAAATTGCCTAAAGCGAAAAGTCCATGCGGTTTTACGGCCAACGCTTACTGTCGCTCGTTTGCATGCTGGCGTATTTCTTCGCCAGCGTGCCGGCCACAGTATCGTTCGCATGGCACAACCATGAATGGCCCTGCCAAACGGAACAGCACGGCTATTCGCGGGTTCCAAACGGTTGCCCCAGTGAATGCGCAGAGGCCGGCTTGGCCGATGGGAATGGATGCCCGAATGATTCGCCCACGGCGGCCCGTACTGCGGTCGCGTCGGGCAAGGCCGGCCCGAATTCGCCGATGCCTGCGGACGACGGCTCGCATTCAAAGCATCCCGCGAGTCCGGGAAAATGCCATCTATGCAGCGCGGGGACGACGCCCCACTTTTTTGTCACCTCCCTCATCATGCAAGCGCCCGGCTGCCTGGGGCGCGTCGCCTTCGACACGCTGCCGTCGTTTTGGCAGCCGTCTCCCGACGAACTGATCCGTCCCCCGATGTGTTGAGCGATTTCGGGCGCCGCCGGTGCGCGCCCTGGGGGTTCTTTCGGCGGATCCGGTTTGCGCGTCGTGCCGTTTGAAACGGCCGCAGCATCCGCGACGCCAACCCGGCGAAGGCTTGAGCCGACTTCGCCTTCCCTTCTGAGATTCAGTTCGCAAGTCGAGTTTGCGAGGTCCGCGACCCATGTTTCGACTAGGACTTCTTCCGTGGGAATACGGCACGCGGAATCTTTTCCGCCGACCGGGGCGCACTCTGTTGACGTTAAGCGGACTGTCGCTGGTCGTTCTGCTCGTGTTCGTGGTCGTCGGTTTCATCCGCGGATTGGAAACTTCGCTTGCCGTCAGCGGCGACCCCCGTGTAGTCATGGTTCACTCGATTGGCGGGGGCGAGAATATGGAAAGCTCGTCGATTCCCGCCCGCACACTCGCCCTCCTCTCGGCCAGCTTGGAAGGCGTGCAACGTCGTCATGGAGTGACGTACGCGTCGCCCGAGCTTTACTTGGCCACGCAAGTCAACACGGAAGGCGACGAAGAGGGCACATTGGGGTTGATTCGGGGAGTCACTTCGGCGGCCATCTTCGTGCGCAGACAGGTACAGCTTGTCGAGGGCCGATGGCCGCAAACCGGCGAAGTGATGGTGGGACGATTGGCGGCCACGAAACTCGGGCGACCCGCGGAGCTCTTGGCCGTCGGGCGCACTCTGACGATCGAAGGCCGGAACTGGCGAATCAGCGGAGTGTTTGCGGCCGTCGGTTCTGCGTTGGAATCCGAGATTTGGGGGCCGCTCGAAGAGTTCCAACAAGCGATGAAACGGCAAGACATCAGCCTGGTCGCCCTCACACTGGGGCCTGGGGCCGACTTCGGGGCGATCGACGAGTTCTGCAAAGAGCGGCTCGACTTGGAACTGCAAGCCACTCCCGAAACCTACTACTATCAGGCACTCCAAGTGCACTATCGGCCGATTCGGATATTGGCCTGGATCGTCATGCTGCTGGTCGGAGGCGCCGGCATCTTTGCCGGGCTCAATACGATGTACGGCAATGTCATGGGTCGCGTCCGCGAGTTGGCTATGCTCCAAACGTTGGGCTACACGCGGCAAGCAATCCTAGTCAGCCTGATCCAAGAAGGAGCGTTATTGGCCGCGGCCGCGGCGCTGTTGTCGGCTGGTTTGGCCATGTTGTTGATCGACGGCACCGCGGTTCGATTCACCATGAGCGCATTCACGCTGAGGATCGATAGCACGGCGTTGTTGATCGGGTGCGGTGCGGGATTGCTGCTCGGGGTGATTGGGGCCTTGCCGCCGGCGATCCGGGCCATGCGTATGTCGATTTGCGAAAGTCTCAAATCGCTTTGAGAAAGTTCTCTTGTCAGAATAGGAGCGAGTCATGTTTCGAGTTGTGACCCTTGCGTTGTTGACCGTTTCTCCGTTAGTCCTCTTGTCCGGATGCGGCGGCAAGACAACAGCCAGCCCCTCCGGCTCCGCACAAGCACCGTCGGCCGCGATCGATCCATCGCTCGTGTTGGCGCAGGAACCGTCCGGGGCCAAGAGCGTGGCCGAGATTCGGCAGAAGGGCAAACAGGGCGAAGAGGTCGTCGTCGCCGGTTGGATCGCCGGCAGCATGGAGCCGATCATCAAGGGCCGCGCGGCGTTCACGATGGTCGATCTCGATCTGCCCGCCCCGGAATGCACGACCAAGCCCTATTCCTTCTGTTGCATGCCCAAGGAGGCCCTGCTGCCGAACCTCATCATGGTGAAGTTCGTCGATGCCGAAGGCAAGACGATCGCCAAGGACGCCCGCGAACTGTTGGGCATCAAGGAAGGTTGTGTGGTCGTTGTTCGCGGCCGCCTCGAGTGCAGCGAAGACGGAACGGTGACGAGCATAGCGGCCGACGGCTTGTTCAATCGCGGTTATCGCGACAACCCCACGAAGTCGGCCGACATTCATACCGGATTGCACCCGTCGCATTGATGCACCGAGAACACAGTCGCACAGCGATCGCGGCAACCGCAGCCGAGAGGTTTCCGATGATGCCGACCCATCTCAACGTGAAGCAGGGTTCCGCCGGCGGTAACGGCGCCGGCGCGGCGGTCGATTCGGATGCTCCGACATCGCGCCGTTTGGACCTGCGTCAACTGGCCGTCGATCGCGGATCGTCCGGCGCGGCACACGATTCGGCGTCCGTCGTCAAACATCGGTCGCACCTATTCACCCGGTATATCCTGCCCGGCGGCCTACTGCTGGGTTTTTTGGGGTTGGTGGCATGGTCGGCCCGCGCAAGCCTGCTGCCTGCTCGATCGGTAACGGTCATGCCGGTGCTCAGCGTGCAGACCGAAGTGCGGCAGGCGGGCACTCCGTTGTTCCAAGCGGCCGGCTGGGTGGAACCGCGGCCGACGCCGATCGTCGTAACCGCATTGGCCGAAGGCGTGGTCGAGCGGCTCTTGGTGGTCGAAGGCCAGGCCGTCAAGGCGGGCGAGCCGGTAGCCACCCTGATCGAAGCGGACGCGCGGCTCGCGCTGGAAGGAGCGGAAGCGGAGCTACGGCTTCGAGAGGCGGATCTCGCCAAGGCGAAAGCACAGTTGGTCTCGGCGCAAAACCGCATCAAGTACCCGCTCCACCTTCAGGCGCCGCTGGCCGAGGCGGAGGCAGCGTTGGCGAAGGTTCAAACAGAGCTGGCCTCGCTGCCCGCGAAACTGGCCGCTGCCGAGGCGCGACTCCGTTTTGCGCAACTCGACCTCGACGGAAAGCTGGCCGCAAAAACAGCGTTGTCGCAACGGACGATCGATTTGGCTCAAAGCGAATTGGACAACGCCAAGGCATTCGTTGACGAGCTGCGAACCGGCAAAGTGCAGTTGGAGGCCGAGGCGGCCGCCCTGTCCGCCCGTCGCGACACACTGAAACAACAGTTGGATCTAAGAATCGACGAAACACGAGAGGTTGCAACGGCCGAGGCCGGTGTCAGAGCGGCGGAGGCCCTCGTGCGACAAGCCCAAAACGCCGTGGACGTGGCCAGACTCCGCTTGGAACGAATGGTCGTTCGCGCGCCGCAGGATGGACGGGTCTTGCGATTGATCGCCCGTCCCGGCTCGCGAGTCTCCGGGCTGTCTCCAAATTCAATGGAGGAGTCGAGCACGATCGTCACACTCTACGACCCCGAGATGCTGCAATTGCGAACCGACGTTCCGCTGGAACAGGTGCCGCGCGTGCGGCCCGGCCAGCCGGTGAAGATCGAGACGGAGGCGGTGCCGGGCGGGCTGGAAGGAGAAGTGCTCTTCAAGACCGCGTTCACCGACTTGCAAAAGAACACGCTCGACGTGAAGGTGGCCATCAAAAACCCGCCCGCCGATTTGCGTCCCGATATGCTGGCACGGGTGACGTTTCTTGCCGCCCCGGATCCCGGCATCGAGGCCAAGCCTTCGGAACAGCTTCGCTTGCTTGTGCCCGCGTCATTGGTGGAAAACGACGAGGGCGGCAGCCGCGTTTGGGTCGCGGATCAACTCGCCGGACGAGCACGGACGCGGACGATCAAAGTCGGCCAGCAGACGGGAAAAGGAGATCTCGTGGAAGTGCTGGAAGGACTTTCCCAACTGGACAAGATCATCGTCGGCGGCCGCGAGGGTCTTAAGAACGGCGAACGGATCGTCATCAGCGGCGAAGACACGACCCAGGGCGTTGAAGTGGCGGCCGGTCGCGGGCCATCGAAAAAGATCAAACGGATCATCTCGAACGAAGCGACAGGCAAGTAGCGGCCGCGATCCGACCACCCGACCGATGGCAACCGAACAATTATCAGGAGTCGAAACTCATGGCGATGGTGGAAGTCATCAACGTTACCAAAGAATTCCGCAAAGGCGAACATACAATCAGGCCGTTGGATGAGGTGTCGCTGGAAATCGAGCGTCACGACTTTGTTTCGCTCATGGGAGCCAGCGGGTCGGGCAAGAGCACGCTCTTGAACCTGATCGCCGGAATCGACGCGCCGACCTCCGGCACGATCATCGTCAACGGCACCGAGATCACGAAGCTATCGCGGACGAAGCTGGCCCGCTGGCGTGCCGCAAACATCGGCTACATTTTCCAGACGCACAACCTGATTCCTGTGCTTACCGCTTATGAGAACGTGGAAATGCCGCTGCTTTTGCTGCCGTTTTCCAGATCGGAGCGGCGGAAGCGCGTGATGCTCGCCTTGGAGGCCGTGGGATTATTGGATCGGGCGGAGCATTATCCGCGCCAGCTCTCCGGCGGTCAGGAGCAGCGGGTCGGCATCGCCCGGGCGATTGTCGCCGACCCGGTGCTCGTGGTCGGCGACGAACCCACGGGCGACCTCGACGCCCAAAGCACCGAGCAGATTCTCGAGTTGATGCAGCGGCTCAACGCGGAATTGGGCACGACATTCCTGGTCGTAACGCACGATCCGAAAACCGCCGGCATCGCCCGTCGCCGGCTCCGACTAGAGAAAGGCAAGCTGCTCGACAGGGACCAACACCCGCTGGCACATGAGGTTGCAAGGGCGTAGCGATGCACAAATTTCTACCCTATGTCCTGAAATCACTATGGGGCCACCGCACCCGCTCGTTGTTGACGCTCAGCGGGGCGGCCGTGGCCCTGTTCGTATTCGCGTTCGTCAGCGGTATCCACGAAGGGATGAATAATCTCAGCAAGAGTAAGGAAAGCGACCGCTCGCTGATCGTCTTCCAACGATACCGTTTTTGCCCCGAGACGAGCCGCTTGCCCGAAGATTACGGCAAAGTGATCGCCAAGATTCCCGGCGTGGCAGACTACCTTCCCGTCAAGGTGTTTATGAACAACTGCGGGGCGACGATCGACCTGATCGTCTTCCACGGAGTACCGCCGCAAAAGCTGCGGGCCTATCGCAATCTGTCGCTGATCTCGGGCGATTTCGCCACATTCGAGCGACAGCGCGACGCGGCATTGGTGGGCAAAACCGTGGCCGCGCGGCGCGGATTGAACGTAGGCGACAAGTTCACCGTGGGCCAGGTGACGGTGAGCGTGGTGGGCATTTTCTCGTCGCCCTCCCCCGTCGAGGAAAATATGATCTATACGCAATTGGAGTTTCTCCAGTATGCTCCCGGGCAAAACTCCGTGGGAATGGTCACTCAGTACGAGGTCAAGGTGGCTGACGGAGCGGATCCGGTCGAGGTCGCGCGTGCCATCGATTCGGCATTCCAAGCAGATCGTGTACAAACAGACACCCGCGGCAAAGGAGTTTTCGAGTCCTTTGCCGTCGGTGATCTGGGCGAGATGATCGGGTTCACCAATTACCTCGGTTATGCCTGTGTGATCCTCGTGTTGACGCTTGTGTCCACAACAACCATGATGGCCGTGCAAGACCGCGTGAAGGAGCATGCCGTTTTGCAGACGCTCGGGCTTGCCAGCTATCAGATATTCGGCCTGGTGTTGATCGAAAGCATGATCCTCAGCGCGACGGGCGGCGTGATCGGCGTGGGAACCGCGCTAGCAACGCTGCAATGGAGCGGATTATCAGTCGCCACCGAAGGGATCAACATTACCTTTGCCGCCTCGCCGACGCTGGCAGCGGTCGGATTGGGAGTCGCGCTAACCGTGGGAATCGTTGCGGGGTTCATGCCGGCCCTGCAAGCGGCTCGGTTCGACATCGTCGAGGCATTGCGCAGTTCGTAAATCGCATCGCGATTGTGGAGGTGGGCCATGACCAAGGAAGGTCGGCGGCCCGGTTGGTTGCCGGGTTGTTTGTTGATCGTCGCTCTCGGCTGCGCGCCGGCCGTCGGGCAAGATCTGCCCCCCGCTGCGAGCCTCGCCGGCGCAGAAGCGATCGTCGCACCGCCTTCCGAAGGCACGATTTCGCTCGCGGAACTGGAATCGATCGCCCTGAACCGGAATCCCGAATTGCGTCAAGCGGGCCACGCGGTCGAGGTCGCTTCGGGCCGGGCGGTGCAAGCGGGCCTCTATCCCAATCCCGAGGTTACCATCGAAGGCTCTGAACTGGGCAACCCTCAGGCCCCCGGCGGAACGGTCAAAGCCCCGGTCTTTCGGCAGGAAATCGTTCTCGGCGGAAAACTAAGCGCCGGCCGCCAAGCGGCCCAATGCGAAGCGTCGAAAGCCCGCGCCCTGTTTACCGCAAAGCGGTTCGAATTGCTCACCTCGGTGCGCAAGGGCTATTTCGACATGCTGGCGGCCCAACAGCGTGTCGAAGTGCTGGCCGAATTGACCCGCCTTTCCGGCGAAACACAGAAAACGACGGAAACCTTGGTCAAAGGCGGCCAAGCAGCTCCCCTCGACTTGGTGCAAATCCGGGTCGAAAAGGGCCGCTTCGAAGCCGATCTTGAGGCCGCACGGCAGCAGCGAACGGCAGCTTGGCGACGATTGGCGGCCGTGATCGGCGTGCCCGAAATGGCCGAACGCCCCGTCGCCGGTTCACTCGACGCCCTCTGGCCCAACTACGAATTCGACGAGGTGGTCCGCCAACTGGGCGAGATTCATCCGGAAATCCGTGCGTCGCGCGTCGAACTGAACAAGGCGCAGTGGGAGCTGAAGCGGGCGACTGCCGAGGTCGTACCCAACGTTACCGTCGGGGCCGGCTACGAGCGCGACAACATCGCTAAGGAAGACTACTGGACGCTGCAAGCCTCGATGCCCCTGCCGATCTTCAACCGCAACCAAGGCAACCGGCAGGCCGCGGCGGCCGAAGTCCATCGGGCAGGCGCCGGGATCGATTCGGTCCGCAACGCGCTGGTCGCCCGAGCGGCAACCGCCTTCGGCCAGTACGACGCCGCTCGGCGTCGGGCCGTTCGCTATCGCGATTCGATCTTGCCCGACGCCGACCAAGCCTATCGGCTGGCGCTGGCGGCCTTTCAGGGCGGCCAATTCGAGTACCTGCGCGTACTGCAAGCCCAACGCGCGGTGGCCGAATCGCGATTGGAGTACCTGCGGGCCCTCCACGAGCTTTGGTCGGCAACCTGCGACATCGCCGGGCTGTTGCTTGAAGAGCACTGGCCCCCGGGCGGCTGACCCCCGCGGAACACTCGCCTGGCCGACTTCCCTCATCTTTCGGGACCGATTACGTCGTTTATAGCGGTTGGCACGCCACCAACCGGCAACATCGCCCCTGCCACCCCATTTTGCATAGACAACCCAGACATCCGCTTCCGATTCTATTTAACACAAGGATTTCTGCGACGATCGCCACCGGCCGCCATTGCCCCCGCCCCCGATCGTCCCCGCGATCCAACCAGTTCGGTCTCTGGCCGTTCCCTCCGCCGAAACAGTCCAAATTGCTAAGACGATTCAGCCTTCCGCGATCGTCCGAGCAATCTGACCGGCAACCTGATCAGACGCCCCCCTACCACCCCCAGATTCAACCGAGAAAACGGGCTTTCTTTCCACCGCAGCGTTCGAGTACACTTCCCGCCCTTATCAGTAACGCGGGCAACGCAACCAGTTCCCGATCCAGGAAGACAATTAACTGCCCCACGGCTTGTTCCGGAGCACGAGTCCGATGAGCGAATCGCACGCAAAAGGCCGCTGCCGCATCACGGTGGCAATGATCGTACGCAATGAGGCCGACGTACTGGAGCGGTCGCTCGAAAGTGCCGCCCCGTTGGCCGACGAGCTTCTGGTGATCGATACCGGCTCGACCGACGCAACGCGGCAGGTGGCCGCCCGCCTCGGCGCACGCGTGGTCGATCACGCTTGGGCCGACGACTTTGCCGCGGCGCGCAACTTCGGGCTGCGCGAGGCGCAGGGCGACTGGATTCTGTGGCTCGATGCAGGCGAACGCTTGGCCGACGGCTCGGCCGCGAAGCTCCGCGAGTTTGTCAACACGACGGCACGCAGCAATGCGGTGTACTCCATCCTCATCGAATTGGAATCAAGCGACCCGAGTTGTTCGGGCGAACAGATCGCTCTGCCGCGATTGATGCCCCGCCGCCCCGAACTGACCTTCGTCGGCCGAGTCCGCGAAACATTGCTTCCTTCGGCGTCGGCGGCCGGGATGACCGTTGCCCTGGCCCCGGGCTTGATCGAGCGCCATCGTCGCGACCACGAGCACCAGCGCCGCTTGGCTCGGGCGCGGCGGAACTTGGCGTTGGCCGAACGCGAAATGGCCGACATCGGCGTGCGCGCCGCTCGGCCGTTGTTGGCCGCCGCCGAGGCACTGTCCGACTTAGGCCGCACAGAAGAGGCACTAAAGACCTACGAAGAGGCCGAGAACGCCGCCGAGCCCGGCTCATCGGAACGGCTCGAGGCCTATTACGGGCGGTTGGCCGTTCTGGCGGCCGAGCCGAACGCCGGCGACGCCCTGCTCGACGCCTGCCTGCACGCACTCGAAGAGTTCCCGCTCGATGCGCAACTGCTTCTGACGTTGGGCAATGTGATGCAGCAGCGCAATCGGCTGGCGTTGGCGGCGCGCAGCTTCGATATGGCGGTCAAGTTCGGCCGCGTCGATCTGAGCACCTGGCATCTGGCGGAACTGCCCGAGGTCTCCGTCGTCTGTCTGGCAGTGGTGCTTCAGTTGCAGGGCCGAGAGTCGGACGCCGAGCAAATACTCACCGAAGCGTTGGCCAAGAGCGATTCGCCGCGGCTGTTGCGCGCGTTGGTCGATCTCTACATCAAACAGAATCGGCGCGCCGAGGCGTTGGCCGCCGCGGATCGGCTCCCCGTGGCCGACGAAGAGATCGGCTCGCTCCACGAGGCCGTGCAAGGCGCCTGCGACGCATCGGCCGGCGACTGGACCAGCGCGCTGGCCCATCTGCAAATCGCTTACCTGAACGGCTCGCGACATCCTCTCTGCTTGCGATGGCTGGTCACCACCTATCTGGCCAACGGCCAAATCGATGCCGCCTATCCCGTGCTGCTCGAATGGTTGCAGGTGGAACCGAGCAACGGAGAAGCCAAGGCCTATTTGGCTTCGCTCCGCGAAGCCGGTCTGGAAGTCGGCAGCGAACCGGCGGCAACCGACGCGATGTCGGCCGAAGCCGATTCGGGCATGAAGCTCCGCGTCGATCCGCCGCAGGGCCTGCCCGCCACGCTTCCGCCCGCACCGATCGACATTCCCAGCAGCTTCGCGTCCTGACGACCAGCGTCGGCCGCCGCGACAACTGCCCTGCCGATCTTGGCGATTCACAATGATTCGCCCGCGGTGTTCTCCGGCGATGCTGCGCCCTTGCATCTGAAGGCCGCGTGTTGGTTCTCCCACTGTTTCGACCCGGCGCCGCGTCGAGTACATTGTTTGGGAATGTAAGCCGCCAGCAAGCGGCACTGCCGGCCGATGTATTCGCGGGGTTGGGTCTCTTCAACCGCGATGGCCCCATCCGCCTTCACCGCCGTTCAATCGAGGGGAACACGATGCGTTCGCCCATGGATGAGCAGGGATCGGTTCTCTATCTGACGCTTGTCTGCTTGGTGGCGACGTTGGGCGGACTGCTCTTTGGATACGACACGGCCGTCATTAGCGGCGCGATCGGCTATCTGCAAACCCATTTTTCGCTTGATCCAGCCCAGAAGGGCTGGGCGGCGGCCAGCGCGTTGGTCGGGTGCTTTATCGGTGTCGCGTTCGCCGGCCAATTGAGCGATCGGTTCGGCCGACGCAACACATTGATCGTTTCCGCCGTTTTGTTCTTCGTTTCCGCGGTTGGCACGGCCCTTCCTCGCACACTCAACGAGTTCGTGTTCTATCGAATTCTCGGAGGGCTGGGCGTGGGCGCGGCGTCGATGACCAGCCCGATGTACATCGCCGAGATCAGCCCGGCCCGCATCCGCGGGCGAATGGTCTCGATCAACCAATTCGCCATCGTTTTCGGCATGCTGCTGGTGTACTTCGTCAACTACTTCATCCAGGGGTGCGGCGACGAATCGTGGAACACCGAAATCGGCTGGCGTTGGATGTTCGGTTCGGAGGCCGTCCCCGCATTGTTGCTCTTGGTTTGTCTGTTCTTTGTGCCCGAGAGCCCGCGCTGGCTGACCAAACAAGGCCGAGCCGATCGGGCACGCGCCATTTTGGGCCGAATTGGCGGGGCGGCAAACGCCGAGCGAGAAATGACCGAGATCGAAAAAGCACTGTCGGCGGAAAGCGACTCGCTCACACAGCTTTTTCAGCCCAACATGCGGGTTGTGCTTTGGATTGGCATCGCGCTGGCCGTGCTTCAACAGGTGACCGGGATCAACGTCTTCCTGTACTATGCGCCGGAGATCCTCAAATCGGTTTCCGGCAGCGAAATGGATGTGGCGCTGTTGCAAACGGTGCTGGTGGGGGCAGTCAACCTGCTCTTCACGGTCTTGGCGATTTGGATTGTCGATCGCGTCGGCCGCAAGCCGCTGATGATCGTCGCCGAAGACGTCGACGGCCTGTGCCTGACGGCCATCGGCCTGGCGTCGATGGCGCAAACCATCGGGCCGTGGCTGCTGCCGTTCATGCTCGGCTACATCGCCTGTTTTGCAGTGTCCGTCGGACCGGTCACGTGGGTGATCTTGTCCGAGATCTTTCCAACGAAAATCCGTGGGCGGGCAATGGCCATCGCCACCTTCTTGCTTTGGGTGGCCAACTACATCGTTTCGCAAACCTTTCCGATGATGGACGAAAACGCTTGGCTCGTCGAACGATTCCATCACGGTTTTCCCTTCCTGCTCTACGCGGCGTTTTGCGCGGTTCTGGTCGCGGTTGTCTGGGCGATGGTGCCGGAAACCAAAGGCCGCTCGCTGGAAGAAATCGAACGCATGTGGACGAAGAACTGAAGCCCGTTGCTTGCCATCGACCCGGCCGCCGCGACAAAGTCGATCCCGCCGCAAAGCCGAGCAGCCAGACAAAGCCGAACACTGCTGCGCAGCCGTGCGCAAGGTAGTGATGGCGGCGCGCCGGTCGGCAACACGCCGGCCACCGCGGTTTTGCGCGCCGACCGGCGCGATTTCGTCGGGGAAAACCTGACAAACGAACCCCCGGCAGTTACAATCGGACAAGGCGGCGGTCCAGGCGTGAACGCTCTGCGGCCTGCCTGTTGGCGCGACGGACTCGATGCGGCCGTCGCGTTCCATCTTCCGCGTTTTGGCCCTTGGGCGACCTACCGGTTTGGGGACAAGAAAATGACGTTGAGCAGAAGAACCTTCATTCGCGTTGTCGGCGGCGTTGGGTTGACCGCGGCGGTTCCGTTTGATTATCTGATCGGTGCCGAGCCGGAGGCCTCGGGCGTGTTGGTCGAGGCGGCTTCATTCGCGGAACGCGGGGGATGGCAGCTCGATACGCAACACTATCAACAGATGGGCGGCTGCTACCTGCTGGCCCACGGCTTGGGCAAACCCGTCGCCAACGCCAAAACGCGATTTTCCCTGCCACAATCGGGCACTTGGCATGTGTGGGTGCGAACGCGCGATTGGTGCCCGGGCGATTGGCCGTCGCCGGGCCGATTCCGCGTCCGCGTCAACGGCTCGGCCCTGGCAACCACCTTCGGCACCGAAGGCGAGCCGTGGCACTGGCAATACGGCGGCACGGTGGAGATCGCTGCTCCGCAAGGCGTCGAGTTGGAGCTGGAAGACCTCACTGGCTTCGACGGCCGTTGCGATGCCATCTATTTCAGCCGCGAGAAAACGCCGTCGCTTCCTAACAGCGACCTTCGCCAGTTGGCTGCCTGGAAAGATCGGCTCAGCGGTCGAGCCGACAAGCCCATCGCCGAGCGCACATACGATCTGGTGATCGTCGGCGGCGGGATTGCGGGCTGTGCCGCGGCCCTGGCCGCCCGGTCGCAGGGCCTTCGCGTGGCGCTCATTCAAGATCGTCCCCTGTTCGGCGGCAATGCCAGCGAGGAGATCCGCGTCCACACAATCGGCATCTCCGGCAAGGGCGAGGCGATTATCAAAACGATCGACACGCCCCACTATCCCAACGGTCACGCCGACGCCATCAAGGCTCAACAAAAACGCGAGGCCACGATGAAGGCCTCGGGCGCCGACCTCTTCCCGCTGCACATCGCCATCGGCTTGGAGAAGGCCGGCGATCGAATCGTCAGCGTCGAGGCCCGCAACGCGGTCACGGGCATCATCACCCGGTTCCGCGCGCCGGTGTTCATCGACGCAACCGGCGACGGCTGGCTGGGCTATTGGGCCGGGGCCGACTGCCGCTACGGCCGCGAAGCGCACAGCGAGTTCGACGAAGCGTGGGCCAAGCACGGCGACCTATGGAGCCCCGCCAAGCCCGACAACCGCGTGATGGGCACCAGCGTGCTGTGGAACTCCGAAGACGCCGGCGAACCCACCGAGTTTCCCGACGTGCCCTGGGCCATGCCCGTCGCCAAAACCCATGCCGCCATCAACGGCGAGTGGTACTGGGAATACTCGGCCAACCACCTGAACCAAATCGACGACGCCGAACGCATTCGCGATCATATGCTCCGGGCCATCTTCGGTTCGTTCGCCAACGCAAAGAAAGATCCGAAGAATGCCGACGTCGCGTTGAAGTTCGTCGCTTTTGTCGGCGGCAAACGCGAATCGCGCCGATTGATGGGCGACTACATCTACACAATGAAAGACATGACCGAACGCCGCCAATTCCCCGATGCCGTGGTCGAAGAGAAGCGGGAAATCGACGGCCATTATCAATTGGCCGAAACCGGTTCGCCTCTCGACTTCCTCTCCAAGGCAATGTTCTATCCCACCGGCGGCCTGTACTACATTCCCTTCCGCAGCTTGTACTCGCGCAACATCGGCAATCTGATGATGGCCGGCCGCTGCTTCAGTTGTTCGCATGTCGGATTGTGCGGTCCGCGCGTGATGAAAACCTGCGGTCAGATGGGCATTGCCACCGGCTATGCGGCAGCCTTATGCAAAAAGTACAACGCCTCGCCCCGCGAGGTTGGGAAAAAACACATCAGCGAGTTGCGGCGATTGATCGGCTACGAACCATCAACGTAATCATCGGTTTTGGGCTCGACCTAAGCCCGAGCCACCACGCACCGAGGACACCCAAATGACACGCTGCCGCTGCCTTTCGGCGTTTTCCGCCGTTGTGTTCGCCTGTTGGTTCGTCGTCCCGTCAGCCCATGCGGCAGAGAAACCGGTGCTGGTGTTCATCCTCGCCGGTCAATCGAACATGGAAGGCCACGGCTTCGTCAAAGCCGACCCGAAGCGCAACGGCGGCAAAGGCAGCCTTGAACAGGTTGCTCCCGAAAAGTTTCCGCACCTTCTCGGCAAAGACGGTCAATGGGTCGTCCGCGATGACGTGTGGATCCACTACCTCGACCGAAAGGGCAGGCTCACCGTGGGCTACGGCGCGCAGCCCGATCGCATCGGACCGGAGCTAGGGTTCGGGCATGTGATCGGCGACGCCTGCGACGAGCCCGTCCTGTTGATCAAGTTGGCCTGGGGCGGAAAGAGCCTCGCCCGAGACTTCCGCCCTCCCAGCTCCGGCGGCGAGGTCGGCCCGTACTACACCGAGATCGTGCAGCGGACCAAACGCATCCTCGCCCAATTGAAAACCGAGTTTCCGGAGTTCGGCGACCGCGGCTATACCCTGGCCGGCTTCGGCTGGCACCAGGGCTGGAACGACCGCATCAATCAGGCATTCAACGACGAATACGAACGCAACATGGCCAACTTCATCCGCGATATCCGCAAAGATCTCGGGGTGAAGGACCTTCCGTTCGTCATCGCCGAAACCGGCATGAATGGCAAGCAAGAGACGCATCCGCGGGCACTCTCTTTGATGAAGGCCCAAGCGGCCGTAGCCGAGTATCCCGAATTCCGCGGGAACGTGGCGTTCGTCGGCACGCGAGAGTTCTGGCGCGATAAAGAAGTGTCGCCCACCGGTCAGGGCTATCACTGGAACAGCAACGCCGAAACATACTATCTGATCGGCGAAGCGATGGGCACGGCCATGAAGAAGCTCCGCCAGACGAAACCGGGCCAATAGGCCCTATCTGGCGATTACCGGGCGATCTCGGTCCGGCGTGCGCGTCTTCCAAGCCGCCGGAACGCTGCAAGAGAAACCTGTTCCGCGCAATTGCGAAAGCGGCCGCACGCGCATCGAAGCAGCTCTCGTGCGGGTGGTCCCCGTTTGAAACGCTTTCGTTTTTCGCAGTTTACCCTAACATATTGCCGCGGAACATTTTCGCCCGACAAAGCCGGCAACCGAGCGGCAAACACGCTCGCCGGTTGACTGCGATCGGGGGCTTCGCCCAGCCTGAACATGCCACGAGTTGCCCTTGCGGCGATGGGTGCATTCCCGTTTTTGTGGCCCTTATGTCGCGCGCGGCGGTCGGCCACTGGCCGATAGTTTGCGTGGCGCGTTAGAATAGATGTTTTGGCTCGGCTTACTCAGTATTACCCGCAAGGTGGAGGATGCGAACGATGAGACGCGCTTGGTTGTCGATGTTGGGCATGGTTGTCGTCGGGGCGTTGTCGGCTCAGGCAAGCGAACCGAATACACTGACGCCCGAAGAAAAAGCGGCCGGTTGGCGGTTGCTCTTCGATGGCAAGACAACGGACGGATGGCGCAACTATCGGAAGGATTCGATCAGCCCGAATTGGAAAGTGGTCGATGGCGCGTTGACTCGGGTCGGCGGCGCGGGCGACATCATCACCAAAGACCAGTTCGAGGCGTTCGAGTTGGTGCTCGAATACAAAATCAGCAAGGGCGGCAACAGCGGCGTCATGTTCCATGTCACCGAAGAGGAAAACACGCCGTGGATGACCGGCCCGGAAATCCAAATCCAAGACAACAAAGACGGGCATGACCCGCAGAAAGCCGGCTGGCTCTACCAACTGTACAAGCCGGAAATCGACGCCACGAACCCGGCCGGCGAGTGGAACCAATTGCGCATCATCATTTCGCCCGCGAAAAGCGAAGTGTACATGAACGGCAAGAAGTACTACGAGTTCGTCAAGGGGAGCGACGACTGGAACCAACGGGTGGCGAAGAGCAAGTTCGCTTCGATGCCCAAGTTCGGCAAGCCCACGAAGGGGCATATTGCGCTGCAAGACCACGGCAACGAAGTGGCCTTCCGCAATATCAAGATCCGAGAGTTGAAAAGCAATTGATTCTCGGCGAATCGCTGTAATAGTGATTCGAGGGCTTGATCGCAGGTGCGATTGTTGACCGCCGAGCCGGGGCGGGCGCGACATGCCGCAAGGGCGATTGACCGCAACAAGAGGTTCAAAGCGCACTTGAGGTGAGTCGAACGCCGCCGCGGCTCGGCCGACGATTCGGCGAACGCATTTTTTGGCGCCGACAGCGGGCGCGAAGCGGTTCGAAGACTACGGCGGCCCCGGCTCTGCGGCAGAATCTGCGGACTCAGCGGGCAGACGACCGAAGGCAGCCGCCCGACCTCGGCCGCCGGACAACAGGCTGCCGGGCAGCAGGCCGCGCGCAGTGTTCGATGGTGAAGGAGGAAACGCCTTTGATGAATCCCTACGGGGCCTTGTGCGACGATTTCTACGTCAATCTGAATCTCTCGACCGAAATGGAGTTGCCCACCAACCGGGAGACGGTGCTGCACTATTTCGAGCGATTGCAGAAGACCTACCCGTCGATGCGCAACTTCTATGCGCGCGACCCCAACGGCTTCGTGCTCGAAGAAGATAAAGATCAAGGACGATATCGTTGGTGTTCGATCGAACCGCGCCGGCTTTGTTCCGGCGTGGTCAATCCCGATTCGGTCGACTCGGCGATGGAACAGCACCATCTGGTGCTCGATGTGGCGCCGTACGCCCTTGCGGTCAGCACGATGGATTGCGAGGCCCTCGATCTGCTTTTCGGGTTCGACTTTCTCTATCGCGGAAACCACAATCAGCTTATCGCGGAAGCGTTGGGCGTCGGACCGTCGTTCGAACGGTTCCTCGAAACGCCCGGCTCGCGGGTGGTGAATTTCGAGCCCTCGTTGACGATCGCTTTGGACGACGATTGCCGTTTGCAAGTGCGGGTGAGTTTCGAAGCGCGGACCACTGCTTATCAAATTCGCACCGGCGAGTACCCTGAAGAGCAGCTGAGCGTGTACGTCATTGCCCGCCAATACGGCAGCCTGTCGAGCGATCAGACATTTGTGGACACGGTACAGAAGCTCCGCGAAGTCTGTCAGACGACCGTCGATCGGCACGTGGCTGAAGCGATCTTGCAGCCATTGGCTCGCGCCATCTCGCTAAAATAGGCGAGGCAATTCTCACCGACAGCGGCAACAGCGAATGTTGCTGGTGGTCATGCGTCGGCCGTTCGGCCTTGGGCCGACCTCTTTTCGGGGGGAGCGGTCCGATCGCGGTGAAGTTCAAGCCCGTGCGCAATCGTTGTTACGGGTATAATCCGCCCGTATTCTTCGCAGGCCGGGTCGGCCGAGCGGCTCGCGACGACAGACTGACTGTCAGCAATTCTCTACAGGTCAACGGCTTAGAAGCGGCGAATCGCGGCCGCAGATTACCGGCTGCTTCTCTGTCCGGCTAAGCGTGCCTCGACACGATGAGCTAATCTTAATAGGAGGGCTCTGGGGATTTCCACGATGCGCAGCGAAGGTGCGCGGCCGTCAACGGACGAGGCTCAACCGCGCTGGGCAACAAAGTCCTCCTACGCCGGCCGCGCGAGCCGCATTGCTGAGACCGCAACAGACGATTGCCCTTTTCGGACGCGACGTGAAAAGAGGTGGTGGAACATGAACGACAAGAAGCCGCTTCGAAAACATCTGTTCGTCGACCCGAAGGTTCAAGGCGCGCTTGCAACTCGGGCCGTGCTCTACTGGTTCTTGTGCTTGCTCACCGTCACGTTGATGCTCTTGTGTTGGCAGATGATTACGGGCCCGGCTCGGCTTTTCTATACGCATCTCGACACGATTTGGTACTACTATGGCCCGGCGCTGATCGCTTCGACGATCTTGCTTCCGCTGGTAGTGATCGACGTGTTCCGGGTGAGCAATCGATTTGTCGGCCCGATCTTGCGGCTGCGCCGGTCGCTTCGCGCGTTGGGACGCGGCGAGCGAGTCGATTCGATCGAGTTCCGCGACGGCGACTTCTGGCAAGAGTTCGCTGACGAGTTCAACATCGTGGCAGACCGGGTGGAGCAGTTGGAGGCGGAACTGCGACGGATGCGCGAGGCGCAAGACACGCGCGATTCGCTCGAGCTGGTCGGTTCACAGCATTCGCCGGATCGGCCGATTACGACGACCTGAGCGTCATCCGTTCACGCGGTCGGTTGGGCGCCCCCGGTAACTGACGATCGATTTCTCGCCGGTTCTCGTTCGCAGCCGGTGGTCGACCGTTGCGCCGACGCTTTTCCTTAATCAACGATGGCCGCTCGCCGCTCGGCTGATGTCATGGCATCATCGCGCTGGCGACTGATGGAAAGGGCGACTGACCGAATTGCCCACGAATTCCGCTGGATTGCCGAGTTTCTTTCGGCGCCCGGTGGTGTTGACGCTAGCCCCTGCCGCGGTTTAGAATGCGAAACAGTCGAAAGACGCTTCCGTCAGCCGTTGATTGCGGTCGATGAGAGGTGGTTTCGGCCGGCACGGGGCGTGGCGCAGCCTGGATTAGCGCGTCTGAATGGGGTTCAGAAGGTCGGAGGTTCGAATCCTCTCGCCCCGATTTCGAAGGGCAGGCGGTTGCGGGTGTTTGCCGCAGACGCCTGCCTTTTGTCGTTCTTGATTCCCGACCGGCTCGGCCGGCTTCGCGGCACTGGGCGATTCCGTCGTTGCCCGCGCTTCGCTGAAACCGCGCGACGTTGCCGCATAGGCCGTTGACGGCCACGCGGTTCACATCGTTGCCGCATTCTCTGCGAACCCTTGTTTCGCAAGGCCTGCCCGGCTATGCTCACCCCTATTGTCGAAAGACAATTTTCCTGACATGCTTCGGGGGGCATCACCCAATCGGTTCCCCGAAACATCTGCGTACCAAGCCGAGCGATTTCAACCGAAGCCTCTATCACGCACCGAATTCGTATGGCGAATACTGCCTCTCTCCCCGATGACGCACCGGCCGACGCCGTGGCGCGTGATGACCGTTTTCCGCCGGGCATCCCCTACATCGTCGGCAATGAAGGCGCCGAACGATTTAGCTTCTACGGGATGCGGCAGATTCTTTATATCTACCTTGTTTCGCTCTTCGTCGGTTTTGCGGCCGAGAACACGCTGGACGCAACGGACGTAAACGAAGCGAAGGTTCGCGCAACCCAGGTTACGCACCTTTTCATGGCCGGGGTTTATCTCTTTCCGATGATCGGTGCGATTCTCGCCGACCGATTGCTCGGGAAATACCTGGTCATCTTTTGGTTGTCGCTTGTCTATGTGGCGGGCCATGCCGCATTGGCGATCGGCGGTCGGCTCGGCGAGATGGGATCGATTGGCGCTGCCGAGACGGTGTTTTTCGTCGGCCTGGCCCTGATTGCGATCGGTTCCGGGGGGATCAAGCCCTGCGTGTCGGCCAACGTGGGAGATCAGTTCGGCGAAAAGAACGCCCACCTTGTAACCCGAGTTTTTCAGATCTTCTACTTTACGATCAATTTCGGTTCGTTCTTCGCCAGCGTGCTCACGCCTTGGCTCTATCGGTGGTGGGGACCCGAAATCGCTTTCGGCGTGCCCGGCGTGCTGATGGCCCTTGCGGCCCTGTTCTTCTGGATGGGGCGAAAGAAATATGTGCGCGTGCCTCCGAAACCCGGGGGCGTGTTGGGCTCCCTCGATTTTTCCGCCTCGACGCTGATGATTCTGCCGCTGCTCTTCGCCATCTATCTTCTGCTCGAAGAATCGGAACGGATCGTGGATGCGGCCGCGGCAGAGGGCACAACCGGCCTGGGAAAGGCCCTTGCGGATATTGCAGCCGGTTATTGGGGACTGGCGGTTGCGGGCGTCGTTTCTCTGGTTGCGGGCCTCGCCCTGGCCCATCTGCGACAGTCGTGGCAGGAGGACCGCGGGTTTCTCGCGGTGTTGCTTTACAGCATTCGGCACCGGGGCGAGCGACGGCCCGGAGAGGATTTCTGGGCGCCCGCGCGTCGCCGCTTCGGCGAGGAAGCCGCCGAGGGGCCGCCGGCGGTGCTGCGGATCATCGTCGTCTTTTCCATGGTCTGCGTCTTCTGGGCGCTCTTCGACCAGCACTCCTCTACATGGATCGAACAGGCCAAGAAGATGAACCTCACCCTGGTGCTGCCGGAGATCGTCTGGCTGTGGTGGTTTTCGCCCGCGGTCATTCTCTCGGCCCTCTTCGGCGGTGTCTGGCTGATGCTTTGGGTTTCCAATTGCAGCATCCCGAGGTCGATCGTCTGGGGCTTCTTCGGCGTGTTGGGCGCGTGGGGCGTGGTTGCGCTGGTTTGTCAATTGATGTTTGGCGGCAGGCTTACGATCGAACTGCTGCCCGCCCAGATTTCGGCGCTCAATCCTTTGTTGGTGATGGTCATCATCCCGTTGCTCAATGTGCTGGTTTACCGTCCGCTCGAGCGCCGGGGACGCCCGCTGAAGCCGCTCGCGCGCATGACTGCCGGCATGTTCATCGCCGCCCTATCGTTCGCCGCTGTCGCGCTGCTTCAATCGCGCATCGATGCCGCCGGTCCGGGGCAGGTGCATGTGCTTTGGCAAATCATCCCGTATGTCATCATCACGGCGGCCGAGGTGCTAGTTTCGATCACGGGCATCGAGTTCGCCTACACGCAGGCGCCGCGCGCGATGAAATCGACGATCATGGGCTTTTGGCTGCTTTGCGTCACCTTCGGCAACGTGATCGTGGTTTTCCTTGCCCCGCTTCAAAAACAGTTCTCGCTCGAGGCCTTCTTCTGGATCTTTGCCGGGCTGATGACCGCCGCGGCCTTGGCCTTCGCGCTGCTTGCCGCCACGTACAAGGGGAAAACGTACCTTCAGGGCTGACCCCGGGGGCGAACTTCCCGACGAGAGCGGTCTGCCGGAAAGGGCCGTCTCGGCGTCACAGCGGCATCTCTTCGGGCATCGGGACACCGAAGTCCATCGCGCCGCGAAAAGGCGGATCGAGGCACTCACCGTCTTTTTGAGGCATGCATTCGCGCACATCCGCTAACCATCGCTACAGAAATTCATGCTTGTATTCAGCTCGGCTTGCAAACGGGGAAGCGCCGGAGTACCGTATTGATGCTATCGCGTCTTCCCATTCTACTGTTCGACTGACACGATCAGCCCGGGCGAACCACTGCGTAGCGCCTCGCTGTCGCGTCTGGGCTGTTTCGCAACGCGGGGGCTGTGGAGCGAGTCGATGTCTTCTATTTGAGTCCATCGAGGCGTGGGCGACCAGTCGCGAGGATATTCCATGTCGATCGACTTCTCTTGCGTATGCGGAAGAAAACTGCGGGTGAAGGAGGAGTTTGCCGGTCGGAAGTTCAAGTGCCCGGGCTGCGGCAAAGTGGTGCAAGCGCCGATGCCGGAAGCAAGACTCGACCTGCTCTCGGAGGACCTTCTGGCGGCGGCTGAATCATTGCCGACGATTGCGTCGCCCCAAGAAAGCAGCCCCAAGCGGCGAGTTAGAGCATCGTCCGCCGAGCCCGACGTCATCGTCCGTCGCCTTGGAGGGCTGGCCGGGTACTTCCATGATCGCAATCCAACGGCTGCAAGCCGTCCGGGCCAGATGCGAGTTGATTTGCTCAAGCATCTTTCGTGTTACCCGAGCGATCCGGTGACCTATGCGATTGGTGGAATCATTTTGATCATCGTAGCCAGTTATTTTCCCAACAAGCACGGTACGCCGGCGATCGTTTTCGTCTTTTCGGCTATCGCTGCCTTCTTGTTCATGACCTACTTCCATTTCATTGGTGTCCGTGTGCGCTTCATCTACGGCGACATCAACCCGGGCATCATCGTCAAAAAGAACCTTGTTGCCGTTCTAACAAACTTGGGCATCGACGGCCGAGAATATTACGCTCTGAAAATCCTCGCTCAGCCGGTGCGGAAGATGACGGGCGGGTTGGGTGAGCCGGGCGAGCGGGTGGCGGCCGCCTGCGAGTACGTGGGAAGCCTTTCGGCTAACCGCTGGCGAGATTTCGATTTCGAATTGGTACAGTGCGCTACGCGGAACGAAGCGACGGTCGAACGCGTGATGCGCAGCATTCCCGAGGAGGAATGGCAAGCTCTGGAAGACGCAGTTGCCTCCATCGAGGGGCGGCTATGGAGCGGCCGACTGATCCCCCTGGAGATTCGTTGACGCTCAGCGAACCGCTCAATCCCGTCGATCGCAATGTGCCGCCCAAGGACATCGAAGAACCGCGAAAAGCGGAAAGCGGCCTAAACGGGAACCGTGCGCACAAAAACCGCTTCGCGGCAACACCGGCCGCTTCTGCAATTGCTTGGAGCTGTTTGTTACGACAGCGCCAAGTCGTGGCAAATGGCAATCCGGGCGGGACAACCGATTTCCTCGTCCTTTGTTTCCCGACTTGAAAAATCACGCCTCCCGGTTCCACTTCCGAGGCAACTTAGCGCTGTCGTACCCTGTCCCTTGAAGCCGCGGTGATGACGCCTTGCTTCGATTCCGCGAATAGGGAGGCCCGGGGTCAAATCTCGACCCACGTGCCGGGCACCGGCACGGGATATCGGCCTTCGGCGTCGGGCAAAACCGGCGGCTGGCTCTCGGCTGTCAACGAATCGATATTCGGGCAGAACTGGAAGTTCGACTGCATCGCCGCATCCCACGTGATGGTTTTGCCCATGTGAACCGCCGCCCGTCCCATGATCGCCGCCAAATTAGCGCACGCGGCACGATGGGCTTCGTTGTGCGGGCGATCGTTGCGGATCGATCGAAGCAACTCGTTCCATTCCGCCTGCCAGGGGCTGCACGGCTCGTTGGGCGCCTTCCACGCGATGTTGTCGGGCGTGCATCGTTGATCTTTGTAAATGTGTACCGTTCCGGCGTGGACGTTGCCCGAGAATTGCGCCGCGCACTTCGTTCCGTGAACGTACGTGACGAAGTCGTCGCGGCAGTTCGGGATGTAGCGAACAACATTGTAGCCCTTCGCCCCATCGGCAAACGTCCATTCGACGGAGTACGAGTCGAGATTCTGGCTGTAGTCTTTGCTGCCCCAGTATCGGCCGCCGACGCCGTGGGCCTCGACGGGCCAGCCGTCTTTCACCCAGCAAATCTCATCCACCTGATGGATGTCCATTTCCGCCCAAAGCCCGCCGGATACCCAATAGAACATCGCAGGCCGGCGAATCTGGAAGAACAGTTCGGGATCGTTAGCCGGTTTCGGCCCCATCGCAATCGCGCCGTGCATCCGATAGGTGCGCACGGACAGAATCTCGCCCAGTTCGCCGTCGCGGATGCGGCGGATCAACTCTTGGCGATTCGGGGAATGACGGCACATCAACCCCGCGGCGATCTTCAGATTCTTCTTCTTCGCCTCTTCGCCGGCCGCAATCACGCGGCGCAGTTGCGGCGGATCGCAGCCGAACGATTTTTCCATGAAGACGTTGATCCCTTTGGAAACAGCGTACTCGAGCTGTGCGGGCCGAAACCCGGAATAGCCGCACAACATGGCAACGTCGCCGGGTTTGAGGCAATCGATCGCTTTCTTGTAGGCGTCGAAGCCCACGAAGCGGCGTTCGGGCGGCACGTCCATCTTTTCGGCATATTGCTTGCTCAAATTGGCGTGCGAAGCACTCAGGCGGTTCTCGAACAGATCGGCCATGGCGACGAGTTTGACCGGCCCTCCTTCCGCCTCGAAGGCATTGGCCGCCGCACCGCTGCCTCGGCCGCCGCAACCGATCAATGCCAAGCGAATCGTGTTGTCTTCCCCGGCATGGACCGCCGGAACGGAGGCCGTCCCCAGGGCCACCGCCGTCGTTGCCGCTGCCGATTTCAAGAAATCGCGGCGCGACGCCGCCGTACGCAAAGAACCAATCGCTTCTTTCGACCGCATGACTAACACCCTTTCTCGGCAGGAAGGTAACGGAAGCAAGCGAGGCCGTTCGCTCAGCAAAAAAAGCGAAGCCGTCGGCTACGGGAGGAAAGCAACGCAGGAAGTTGTAACAGAGTGATCACCGCGCGAGGCCGGCTCGCCGACCTCGGCCGGTATCCAAGTTGCACGCAACGAAAGGCGTTGTCAAGCATTCGATCCAAAGAAGGACGGAGGCGAAGGTCGATCAGCGAAAGAAATCGATCCAAGAAAACTCAATCGATTGCGGCTGGTTCTTCAGCAGGGCCGCAGGCAGCACCACTTCGATCGCCGCGATTTCCGGCGGGCCTTTGTCGGTCGGCTTTCCTCGGCTATCCAAGAGCCGAACCCGCGGGCAAAGCGGATCGTCGGCCGCCAGAGCAGCCTGCTCCTCCGACTTCCGCCACGCACGCACGCGGCCGCCTTCGCCATGCGACGACACGGCGACGCCCAACTCCGTGTCCCCCGCCTTCACACGAAAATCTTCTAATCCGCGCAGCACCAGGCGAATGACAACCGTTGCCGGCCACGACGCGTCGCGGCGCGTGATCTCCGCCCGCCCGATGCCGGTGCGGCTTTCGACGACAAAGACGACTTGCTCGCCGCTGCCCTGCACGGTCACCTGATCGGACGACCGTTTAGTGGCGATTCGATAGGCTGCCTCGACAGGCACAGCATCGGCCGCCGGCTCCGCGACCGCCGAACGGACCAGCAGCACCCATACGGCAGCGATGATGGCTGTATGACGACTCATGCCGCCTTTTCGCAGTCTTGGGCGATTCATGCCGGCTTCTCCTCCGATTCCGGTTCGAGCACCCAGGGTTGGCGGTATTCCCGACGGAAGAACTTCATGGCCTCGGCAGAATCGACGTGTTCCGTCTTCGGGTCGATCCGCAGCGGTGTCCCTTCCAATCGTTGACTCATCGTTGCGTAGTGCGCCCAAAGCGTGCTGAGATGCCCCTCGCGAAGCGATGCGTTGGGCGTTTGCCGCGAGCGGATGCACTCGATGAAGTTCTGTTTGTGCTCCGGGTCGGGAAAACCGCCGTTGCCTTGGGCCAGTACCACCGGTTGTTCGCGTTTCGGGCGTCCGAACACCTGCCAACCCCCGCCGTGCCGGCCGACGTACATCACGCCCTCGGTTCCGTAGATTTCGATTCGGGTGGCGCACTGCGGCCAATAGGGAAACTCCGTCAGCGAGTCGCGGATGTTCGGGGCGATCTTCAGCATGTAGGGCGTGTACAGCGTCAGCTCGAAGCTGACGATCATCGACGGGAACTCCCAAACGGCCACTTGCACATCGGGCGTTTCGGCCGCGCCCGGCTCAAACCGCCGACCGGTGCTGTAGCAACGCTGCGGATGCTCCAACTGAAGAAGCCAACGGGCAAGATCGATCTGATGAATCGCGTCGTTGATGATGTCGCCGCTCGAATAGCGCCAGAAATGATGCCACTGGCGAACATAGTTCGGGTTGTAGGCGGCCGCCGGAGCCGGGCCGTTGAACATATCCCAGTCGAATCCCGATGGTGGTTCGGCGTCGGGCTGCGGGGGAAAATTGGGCCAGCCCTTCTGGTTGTAGATCCGGCAGAAATTGATTCGGCCCAGTTTGCCCTCGGCCAGGTAACGGCGCGCCTCGACCATGCACTGCGAACTGCGGTTCTGAAACCCAACCTGCACCACGCGACGGTGCTTGGCCGCCGATGCGATCATCTGCTGGCCTTCCCACGGATTGTGGCACAACGGCTTCTCGACATAGACATCTTTGCCCGCCCGACACGCCCAAACCGTGGCCGGCGCGTGCCAGTGGTCGGGCGTGGCGACAATCACCGCATCGACCTCGCGATCGTCCAATGCGCGGCGGAAGTCGCCGGCAACCTTCGGCTCGCTCCCCTGCTTTTCGGCGATGGCTCGGGCGCGCGCCTCGCACTTTCGGGCATCGACATCGCATACATAACGCACCGCACAATCGCCGCGGTTGAGAAAATCGAGCGACAGCATCCCGCCGCGGCCGCCCGCGCCGATCAGCGCAAGGCCGATTCTCTCTTGTGCCCGCGTGGACGAGGCCGCGCCCGAGGGCGCCAAGCCAATGCCCGCTCCGACGCCAAGGGCCGTTCGTCGGGCTCGGATCAGAAACTCTCGACGCGAAACGGTTCGTCGGGGCTCCGTCATGGCGAGTTCTCCGGCAAGCAGGCGGGAAGGCGAAAACAAGTCGAGGGCAAGAACGATTCACTCGAAATGCAACCTCATCAGACGATTGCCGCGCCGCGCTCAAGATACCCCGGCCCCTTTACCAGAGCAACCATTTTTCGGCCCCAGATTCCACGTCGCACGCGGTGCTGCCGCCCTCGCGAGGATACTGCTGTTTGTCGGGGCAGCCATTTCTTTGCCGTTCGACCAACCGCAACGTCCCGCTCAGGCCGTCGGCAGCGGCGAAGAGCCAACGAGTCTGCGTGCAACAGACCGCGTCATTGGGCGGTCAGATCCGATTCGGGCACAGTGCCGAAGAACGCCGACATGACGTATAATGCACGGCACGAATGATCGACCACTGCATCGCCCGTCAACGATGGAGGCGATGCGTCGCGTTCTCAAGATGATGGCAGAGCTGACTCGGCAAGCGAGCGAACGATGACCACATACTACCAGCCGCCAGAGATTCCCCGGATGCCCCCTTATGAGCCTGCGCCGCCGCGACGTCACTGGGTGTTGCTGATCTTGCTGGCGGCAGTGTGCGTGCTGTTGGTGGTTCGATTGATTCCTCGCAACCGCGGCGTCGATCCCGACGCTCAGCCCCGCGCCGTAACACCGCGGGGCGAATTGGCGGAAGACGAACGAACGACGATCGAAATCTTTCGCCAAGCATCGAAGTCGGTAGTCCACATCACAACCAGCGGATTGCGCCGCGATCTGTTCTCGCTCGACGTGTTCAAGGTTCCGCAGGGAGCGGGCTCGGGATTCGTATGGGATTCGGACGGCCATATCGTCACCAACTTCCACGTGATTCAAAACGCCGCGTCGGTCGATGTGTTTCTGGCCGATCCCGAGTCGGGCAAGCGCAACCGCTACCCGGCGAAGTTCGTCGGCGGCTATCCCGACAAAGACTTGGCCGTGCTCTTGATCGACGCCCCGAAAGACCAATTGCACCCGATTCCCGTGGGCACTTCCGACGACTTGCAAGTCGGGCAAAAGGTGTTCGCCATCGGCAACCCCTTCGGACTCGATCAGACGTTGACCACCGGAGTCATTAGCGCGCTGGGACGCCAGATCGAATCGGTCACTCGCCGGCCGATCAAGAACGTCATTCAAACCGACGCGGCGATCAACCCGGGCAATTCGGGCGGCCCGCTGCTCGACAGCGCCGGGCGCGTCATCGGAGTCAACACCGCAATCTTCAGCCCCTCGGGGGCGTATGCGGGCATTGGGTTCGCAATTCCGGTGGACGAAGTCAATCGCGTTGTGCCGCAGTTGATCCGCCACGGGAAGATCGTTCGGCCCTCGTTGGGAATCGAATTGGTACCCGACCAGATTGCCCAGCGGTGGGGGGTGCGCGGGGTGATCGTCGGCGGCGTGGTCCCCGGCGGGCCGGCGGAACGGGCGGGCCTGCGAGGCCTGGGGCGCGACGACGAAAATCGGATTATCGCCGACGTAATCACCGAAGTGGACGGCCGCGCCGTCACCCGCTCGCGCGACCTATTCGAACTGTTGGCCGACAAGGCAGTGGGCGATTCCGTCGAGTTGACGGTCATCGGCCCCGAGGGCCAACGGAAGGTAACCGTCTCGCTGGAAAACGTCGAGCGTTAGCCGACGGTCAATTCCGGCGGAACGATGCTCTCGGGCCGCCCGAAGGCTGCATTCATTCGTCTTCCAATAGATCGTCGGCATAGCCGGGCGGGAAGATGTCGTCGGCCGTACCCGGCGACGGCAGCGGCTTGTCCGGGATCTCCTCGGGTCGATTCCGCTTTCGTCGCCGCGAATAGCCTTCGTCGCGCCGCGTTCGCTTTCTGTCGGCCGACGATGCAGGCCGTTCCGCCGGACCGCCCCCGCGCGGCTGTGCATCAATCCGCTTGCCGCCACGAAGCGGCAGATCAGCCCGCTCGCCCGCGTGCGGCGACCCATCGGTTGGCAGCGCCGACTCGTCCGACTCGCTTGCTTGCCGAAGCAGGGCCTCGACATCGTCTCCGAAGCAATGCAGCCAAGCATCGATGTCGTCGGGCAGCGGAATGGGTTTGCTTTCCGCGGCTCCGGGCTGTGCATCGTCCGCCGATTGCCGGTTTCGTCGTTCCGCAAACAGCCGGCGGAGCCACGGCTCGCTGTCGATCGCCTTGGCCCCGCGTCGCCGCGCCGCCCGATGCAACCGGTGATCGCTGGAAACCACGACGAGCCGCTTCGGGGCGGAATCGGCCGCGATGAGCTCTTCGATCAGATCGTCGGCCTCGCGGCCTCGATCGGCGAACCGCATGAGAACGCCCCGATGCACCACCTCCCCAGGCAGGCCCCACGGAGCGGCGACTGCGTCAAAAACGACAATCGTTTGCCGAAGCGTTTCGGGCGGCAACGAAAACGCCAAGATGTTCGCCAGAGCCAATCGCGCCCGGTGCAAATCGCCGGGGCCGGCGCGGCCGGAAACGATGCCGCCTTCATGGATCAGGTTGTACCCGTCGATCAGCAGAGTCACCGCGAGCCCTACCGATAGCGAGTCAGCGGCGGAACTTGACCTTCCCGCCGACGATGACGATTTCGGCGCGGCCCGTCAGTTCCCAGCCGAGAAATGGGGTGTTCACACTCTTCCCCTTAAGGTCGTCGGGGCCGACCGTCCAGCGCACCTCCGGATCGATGATCGTAATGTCGGCGTCGGCGCCGGGGGCAAGCGTGCCTTTGTCGATCCCCAGCACGGCAGCCGGATTGCACGTCATCTTGGCCAGCGCGTCGGACCAACTAAGCAGCCCCGGCTGAATCAAACGGGTAACCACCAGGCCGAGCATCGTCTCCAAACCGATGATGCCGAACGGCGCCTGATCGAGTTCCTGCATCTTCTTTTCGCGGGCGTGCGGAGCGTGGTCGGAGGCAATCACGTCGATCGTGCCGTCCGCCAATCCGCTGAGGATCGCATCGACGTGCTCTTTTCCCCGCAGCGGCGGATTCATCTTATAGTTCGCGTCGAACGTGCTCAGGCAGTCATCGGTCAAAGTGAAATGGTGCGGGGCGGCTTCGGCCGTCACGCGTACTCCTCGCTTCTTGGCACGCCGCAGGGCTTCGACCGTGTTGGCCGTTGATACGTGCTGCACGTGCAACCGTCCGCCGGTGGCTTCGGCCAAGCTGATGTCGCGGGCGGTCATCACGTCTTCGGCCGCGGCGGGCATGCCCGGCAGGCCGAGGATCAGCGATTGCAAGCCTTCGTGCATCACTCCGCCGCGCGTCAGTTCCTTGACCTCGGCATGATTGAGCACGGCCTTGTCGAACATCAGACAGTATTCGAACGCCCGCCGCATCAACTCGTTGTCGGACACCGGAGAACCGTCGTCGCTGAAGGCGACCGCGCCGGCCTGAACAAGTTGACCGATCTCGGAAAGCTCCTTGCCCTCGCGGTTCTTGCTCACACAGGCCACGACGAAGACTCGGCAATGGTCGGCCCGCAACGCCTGGTCGCGGACGAACTCCACCGCGCCCTGCGTATCGAGCGGCGGATCGGTATTCGGCATGCACGCAACCGAGGTGAAGCCCCCGGAAAGGGCCGCGGCCGTGCCCGTGGCGATCGTCTCGTCTTCCTCGTGCCCGGGTTCGCGCAAGTGGACATGCATGTCGATCAGTCCCGGCGCGACGATCTTGCCAGCCGCGTCGATGACTTCGTCGGCCTGCTGGTGCGGCGGGTCGATTTCGGCAATCTTCCCATCGCGAATCAACAGGTGCGCGACGCGATCGATTTGCCGGCTCGGGTCGATTACTCGGCCGTTGGCAATGAGCATCGTGGACATAGAGCGATTCCGAAAACGGGAAACTGGCAATGCGGGGGCGCATCGCCCAATGAACGCCGCAACTTGAACGTCGCCGAAGATTCTAAAACAAAGAACCAGTGAACGGAAGCGTTGCGGCACACGGGCCGGCGTTTCCTTTTGAGTCCCGGTTTTTTCCCGGCGAATTCACTTCGGCCGCCGAACGGCGGCGAAGTAGCCAGAAAATTGGGGGTTTTACGTCATATTTTTCGCCAAATCTCGACAATTCGCTTGAAATGCCCGGCCTGACCAGATACCATATACGTGTGAGCTGCGTCTCAGGCGACTCTTCCGAGAGCGCAGCATTCTCAGCCCGACTATTGTTGCCCGTCATGAGGCAGCGTTTGCGAGATCAAGCACCGAACCCCAACGTCACTGTTTGGCGAGTTCCTGCTTGACCCCTCGTATCTGAGGACGCTGGGGGCATCGGCCGGCTCGGCCGCTTCTTCGCTTCGAGGCAATCCGCGGAATTTCCGTGCGAATTGTCACTTAGCAAGGCGGTTTGGGCGTTTGCGCGAACGCGCTTGGCCGATCCGCAAGGTTTCGCCCCGGCGACGCACATCGAGACTCGGACGAAATGCAGTACGGCCGCCGATCGGCAGCCGGCTCCCGTGGAAGGTTTACCCCCGCGGAGCTGCATTGGTCTGTTGGGAATCGCTCTGCGTTGCCTTGGAGGCGAAGGCGGCCTTTCCCCGCGCCCAGACGACCGCGCCGCGACCACTTCGTATCGCCCGCCGATTCACGGGACGATGCCGGTGGGACGTTATTGATCGGCGTAGATCGGTCGGCACAACTGCAACGTTCTCGACGGTGTTTGGCTGACGTCGTGTTGCAGGTTGAGCGCGAGTGGGCGATTCAATTCGGTCGGCTCCCACGACAGGCGGTGCCTTTGGGCGTAGAAGGTCTGCGCATCTGCGGAAGCGATGCATGAAGCGGACGTTCCGTGCTCGGCGCTGCGCTTTGCGTCGGGAGTCTAGTCCTGTGACGAGCGCCTCGGTGTGCGTTGCCGTAGAAGGTATGCGCAACCGTCGCCGTCAGAAGCGAAATCGCTGTGCGAGCGAAGGCGTAGAAAGTATGCGCCGACGATGGCCGCACGCGGGGTCGCTGTTCTGAGCGAGGCGAGCGGTCGGCGTTGCGCACCAATCAGGTTCGCTCGAAATCAGGGCAGTTGATGGCTCCGAGATGGTGCTCGCGGCTCTCGGTGCGCCCGCAGTTGGGCAAGCGCCGCCGTCGCGCGGACTGATCATCGATCGGCTGCGCTTGCGGCGTGCATGTGTCGGCGAGCAGCCGAATGCGAGAACAAATCAGGGGTGTTCTCGGCAATCGGTTCGTCGTGTGGAACGCATTGTGGTGATTTCGGCACATTCAGTTCAGGGGTTTGCACTCATGAAGCGACAACGATTTGTTTTTATTCGACACCAAAGTTACTGGGCTGTGCTGGCGGCCGGCGTTGCGTTGGCGGCCGTGCTGGCGGCCGGCTCGCCGGTTGCGGCCCAAGAGCACCTTTCGGTGGTTGACTCGTTCAACTACACTCCCGGCGAATTGGACGGACAGGGCGGCGGGAATAACGTGTCGGGCATTTGGACCGACGGCTGGACCGGCGACGACGGTTTCACCGTCTATCAGAATCGCATCTATGTGACTTCTTCCGATCCGATCTCGATCAGCCGTCCGTTCGATTTGCAGTTGGGCATGCCCGGCAACGCCCCGCTAGGCCATCCCTTCTGGTTCAGCGTGGAGCTGACTGAAGTGGCCCCGTTGGGCGACCACCAAGTCGGACTGACCTTCTATGACAGCCCGACCACGCCGACGGCCGAGATCGGACTGAAGCGCGATTCGGGCACCGGCTATTTCTATGCTCGTCTCGGGTCGGGCAGCTACCTCACCTCCGCCGTTCCGACGATTCAGGTCAACACGCCGTACAACCTCGTCGGTCAAATCGAGTTCAACGTCGCCGGGTTGGGCGATGGGCTGCAAGAGCGGCTGACGTTGTGGGTCAATGCCGGGCATGAAGACCTGACGAACTACAAAGTGTACGGCACGCCGAACTACGTTTTGCAGACAACCGGCGACCTGGGATTCCTGGGAGCTCAAGAGCGGCTGAGCCTGGGCAATAGCGTGACGCTCACCAGCACGCTCACCCCCGGCGATCCCGTGCTGATCGACGACCTGCGGATCGGTCAACAGTCGTCGAACACGATGACCGCCCGGTTTGACATCGGCGGCAGCAGCCAGGCGGTACAAGAGGGGTTCATCCCTTGGGACGCGAGCGCATCGTTCTCCAAGGTAATTCCCGGCTCGCAACTCGGCTGGACCCATACTCAAATGACCGCCACGCTCGAAGGCTACAGCAACCCGTTGACACCGGCCGATGTGATCGACGCCGGGGCCATGGGCGGTGTCGCCGAGCAATTGCGCCGCGACGGGGTGCAGGCCGTCGGAGGGCTGAAGCTGACCCTCGATGGGTTGAGCTGGGATCCCTTCGTCGTGAAGACCTATCACAACCTGCTCTCGGGAACGCCCAACGGAAAGATTCGCGTGACGCTCAACTCGCCCAATGGCCCGGTGCTGGCACTGATCGATCCGACAACCGGCGCCGACTGGCTCGGGGCCGAGGCGACCGTTTACTTCGAAACCAACGAATCGAGCAGCATTTACACGCTGTACTATCTGCCCGTCGATGAAAACGGCGACTGGCTCGAAAACGCAGCCGTGGCGATCAACGGCTTCGAGATCGTTCCCGAGCCGAGCACATGGGCCCTGTTGATCATGGGAGCCGCGGGCGGACTGTTCTGCTGGCGGCGCCGGCGGGCCTAGACAAGAACACAACGAAGGGAAAGCGGGCCGAATACGGCCATCGCCCGCAACCGGCCGATGCAGTTCGCTCTCGGCCGCTTTCCCAGCGGTGAAGACCGATCGAATCATGCCCTGTGCCTCAGCGGCCGACTGGGGCATGAGCGGGCTGATTCTCCGCCCGCGAAACTGAGTTTGCCGTTATCCGTGTGCGACATCGCGGCGAGCGCCTGTTCAAGCTGCTGCGCGGAGCACATGGTTTGCGCCGGCCGAAGGCCCAATCCCGCAGCCGGCGGCAGATGAGATTATCGATCGTACAGTCGCAACCCCTGACTGTGCCGACGCTCCCCTCCAGTCCCCTGCTGCGAGGGGAGCTTTTCTTTCTTGAGGCGGTCGCGATCGAGCGTGACGGCAGAACCGCGAAGCGGCTCTGCGGGCGCTGGGGGCGTCATCGCTCGTTGCCAGTGAGGCGATTACCGTCGCCGGGGCTGCGGGCGACGTTCAGCCTTTGCCGTCAGCGGGTCCTCCGGCCACGCGTGTTTCGGATATCGGCGGCGGAGGTCTTTGCGCACTTGCTGGTAGGTAGAGCGCCAGAAGCTCTCCAGGTCGTCGGTGATCTGCTCGACGCGGCCATTCGGCCCCAACAGATGCAACAACACAGGCACGCGGCCCGATGCCAGCCGCGGCGTAGCGCGCCAGCCGAAAACCTCTTGAATGCGCACCGCCAGTACCGGAGCGCGGCCGGCGGGATAGCTCAGGGCAATCGTGCTGCCGCTGGGGACGGCCAGCCGGGCGGGCGCCTCGCGCTCGACGCACTGCAACTGAGCAGGCGAGAGCCGCGAGCGCAGGGCCGTCAGCCAGTCGGCTTGACGCAAATCGGCAAACGAACGGCAGCCGGCGGACACCTGTTCGACGAGTCGCCGAATACTCTCGTCGTCCAACGGCGGCCAATCCCACTCGGGCAAGGCCTGTGCAAGGAATCGGAGCCGCGCCAGGTATTGGGCGGCAGCCGATCCGTCCGGAGCGAAAAAGTCCGACAGCGGCGATTGCTGAGCAGCCTCAATCAATAGCCGTCGGGCCTCCGACTCCTCGGCAGCAGCCGGCGATTGATCGATGAGCAAGTCGTCGAAGAACTCGCGGCGGCGCGCGACAACGCGTTGTTGTTTCGCGTCGAACTCCGTCTGCACCTCGACGCGCCGATGGTTCTTCGGCAGCCAATCGCGCTCGACGGCCGACGCCCAACGCACCATCCCCTCGGCACCGCCGCGATCGACATTGATCGCCAAATAAAGCATCGCCTGCCCCACGGCGCTGCGTTCCGACAAGCGAACGCCCAGCCCGCCGACCATCCGGCCGAATCGGCTTCCCGGCTCAGAGCGCCGCACCAACCGATCGGGAAAACCGGCCAGGAGCGCCCGAAGCACCGCTTCTTCTTCCTCGCAGCACGCCGCGGGCGACTGGCCCCAAGCGTTGCTCACTTCGCGCTGCAACTGCCGGGCGGCACGAAGCACGAAGCGTGCCGCGCCCGACCGGAGCCGTCCCAACCACGGCAACGGCGGTCGGCCGTCTTCGTACTGCCGCAGCGCAACGACACGATCGTACACATCGCTGTTCGAGTCGGAGGGCGGATGCGAAGCCCGATCGCCCGACTCGGGCCGATCGAACGGGTCCCGCTCGCAAAGCAAGGCCGCCGTCAACGCCCCGGCCGCCGGATGCCCCAACCGCCATGCTTCGTACAACATTCGGCCCAATCGGGGCTGCACCGGCAATCGCGCCGCCGCGCGGCCGAGGTCCGTCAGCCGCGCGTTCTCGTCGATCAGCCCCAACGCGGCAAGCAGCGACCGGGCCTGCGCGAACGACGCCGCGGGCGGTGATTCGAACCAGGGTAGCTCCTCCGGCTTCTCGCCCCAGGCAAGCAGTTGCAACACGGTCGCGCTCAAATCCATCCGCAAGATCTCGGGCGTATCGTGCGCGGGCCGGTGCTCATCGGCACGGGCAGGCCATAGCCGCAGGCACACCCCGGGCCGAGTTCGGCCCGCGCGACCGGCGCGCTGATCGGCGGCCGCTCGCGAAATCCATTGCACATCCAGCCGCTCCACACCAACCGACGGATCGAACACCGGAGTCCGCGCTAAGCCGGTATCGACCACCCCCTCGATGCCGTCGATCGTGATCGACGTTTCCGCCACGTTGGTCGCCAGTACGATCTTCCGCCGCGGTCCCGGCGCGACAGCCCTCTGCTGGGCCGACGGATCGAGATCTGCGTAGAGCGGAAGAATGTCCGCCGAGGCCCCCAGTCCGCGATCGGTCAACAATCGCATCGCGCTGCGAATTTCGCCCACACCGGGCAAAAACACCAATAAATCGCCCCGAACCCGAGCGAGCAAATGCTCTACGCCCCACACGGCCCTTTGGGCCGCATCGCGCGGCAAGGCGGCATCGCAATACTCCACCTTGACCGGATGGCTGCGAACGGCGCATTCGACCAGCGGACAATCGTTCCAGAATGCGGCCGCCCGGTGCGCGTCCATCGTGGCCGACATCGTTACCACCTTCAGCTCCGGACGCACCGTGTCGCGCAAGCGGCGCACCATGGCCATCGCCACGTCGGTGTCGAGGCGGCGCAGATGGAACTCATCGAAGACGACGGCCGAATACTCTTCCAAACACGGATCGTCGTGCAGGAAGCGAAGCAAGACTCCCTCTGTAACGACCAGCAAGCGCGTGGCACGGCTGCATTGACGCTCGAAACGCACTTGGTAGCCGACCTCTTCGCCCAAGGGGCAACGTCGTTCGTCGGCGATTCGCTGCGCGCACATTCGGGCCGCCAACCGCCGCGGCTGAACGACGACGACGCGACCGGCGGAAGCAAGCCCCGAATCGAGAATCGCCGGCGGAATCCGGGTCGTCTTTCCCGCCCCGGGCGGCGCCGAGACTACCGCCGCACCCGAGGCGCCGAGCGCATCGACCACCCGATCGACCACCCTGTCAATCGGCAGCGGCGGCAATCGATTGGTCATTGCACTTCGCTCTTCGCCCGACGGCAACGCAAAAAGAGGGAACGGCAACGAGGACCGGCCGCTCGCGGTCGAGTGCCTCGGCCCGCCAAGAGGATGCCCGCCGTTCCGTTGCGGTTAGGGTTTCAGCACGATCTTGCCGCAAAGGACACCGGGCTTTTTCAAGGTGTTCTCTTCCTGAAGACGATGGGCCTCGGCCGCTTTGCTTAGCGGCAATACGCGATCGATCAGCGGCTTCAGTCGGCCGCGGACGAGCCATCGGTTGATGTCGGCCGCGCACTTGCGTTGCTCTTCGGGCGGGGCGTTGAACATGGCGAAACCGAAGAGCTTCAAATCGCGAACATAGAACGGCCCCAACGGAAACTTGGGCCGCGCCTCGCGCCCGGCCATCACCACGATTCGTCCCCCGAGGGTCATCAACGGGATCACACGGTCGAAATCGATCTTCCGGCTCGTTTCGAACCACACATTGAAGGGTCCGAGTTCCGCCAACGCCGCCTTGAAATCGCGCTGCCGCAGGCCGAGCACGTGGTCGGCGCCCAATTGGCGGCAGATCTCGGCCTTGGCCGGGGTACTGGCCGTGGTGACGACCTGCGCCCCGGTGGCTTTGGCCATTTGCACCACGCACGATCCCACGCCGCCCGAGCCGCCCGAAACAAAAACCCGCTCCGCATCTCTCAATTGTGCGCAGCGAAACAGTCCGAGGTGTGCCGTAATTCCGACCAACGCAACAGCGGCCGCCGCTTCGGCCGACACATCAGGCGGAATCGGATAGAGCCAATCTTCTTCAACGGCGGCGAACTGGGCGAACGTCCCCTGCCTTCCGAGGAGCCCCTGATTGCTCCCCCAAACCCGATCTCCCGGTTTGAACCGCGAGGCATCCGGCCCAACGGCCACGACCTCGCCGGCCAAGTCGCAGCCGATGATGTACGGACTGGGCAGCTCCATTTTGACCATGCCCGAACGCAAATAGGTGTCGATCGGATTGACGCTGACGGCCTCCACCTTGACGAGAACCTGCTTGCCCGTCGGCTTCGGCTTGGGAAGATCGCCGAAAATAATCCGCGAAGGAGAACCCGTGCCCTTGATATATGCCGCTTTCATGACATTCCCCTCTGATCTGCGTACAAACCCGCGACAAAGCCGACACACACGGCCGCAGACTCCGGATGCCCGGCCATGAAAAACGAACCGTAACCGACGATTCGAGCCTCTGCATCGCGTAGTCGGCCGGAACGCGCTCGGCCTTGGCTGTCGCGCTGGCCGGAATCCAATCCCCCCGTTGTCGAGTGCCGAAAAGTGCCTCTTCACCGACGACGACTGTATCAACAATATCCCATCCCGTCCGCGCCGACAAGCATCGGTTTCCGGTCGAATCGATGAGGCAGCGCCAACACGATTCGCTCCACAAGGCCACAATGCTCGGCAACGCCACGTCACACTGCGAATTTCCCTGCGGCGGTTGCCCGCAATCCGCCGTGGGAACCGCCCGTCAAGGGCACGCCGCCGCCGTCCGTCGCCCGATGCGACTTGTCAATCCAGATCGCAGGGCGTACACTTCTCGCATCCGGCCTGCAAGAAAGTGGAAGATCACAGGGATCGAAGCGGCGGGCCCATCCGGCTACTCATCGGAGAACCACCAATGGCCCGAGCCAGCGCCCGTCACATTCTGGTCGAAGATCAAAAGTCGTGTGAGCAATTGAAGAAAGAGATCGAGGCCGGTGCCGATTTCGCCCAATTGGCCCGCGAACACTCGCTTTGTCCCTCGGGCCAAGACGGCGGAGAGCTGGGTGAGTTCGGGCCGGGCGAGATGGTGCCCGAGTTCGATCGGGTGGTTTTCTCGGCGCCGGTCGGCGTTGTGCAGGGTCCGGTCCGCACTCAATTCGGTTATCACCTGGTCGAAGTCACCAGTCGGACGAAGTAGGCTCGCGGCGTCCTCGATGCTCGGTTGGTAAGAGGTTGGGTTCGTGGACCGCGAAGCGACGTTGGCCGGCGGCAGTGGGGTGAAAGGGCGGCAATTAGAGTTGCTTGCCCCGGCGGGCGATCCCGAATCGCTTGTCGCCGCGCTGGAAAGCGGCGCGGATGCCGTGTATCTCGGCCTGAAGACGCTCAACGCCCGACGACGGGCGGTTAACTTCGGTTTGGACCAGTTCCGGGCCGCATTGACCGAGGTGCGAAGCCGCGGCAAAAAGGCCTATCTAACGCTGAATATCGACCTGGCCGAGCGAGAATTGGGCCAAGCGGCGCGAATGCTCGCCGTGGCTTCCGAGTTGGGGGTCGATGGCGTTCTGGTCCGCGATCCGGCCGCACTAGCGATGGCGCGCACGCTGCCGAATCTTCCGCTCCATTTCAGCACCCAAGCGGCCATCTGCAACAGTGCCGACGTGGCGGCCGCCCATTCGCTGAATGTAACGCGCGTCGTTCTGGCGCGCGAACTTTCGCTCCGCGAGATCGCCGCCGCCTCGAATGGTTTGGTAGAAACCGAGGCCTTCGTTCAGGGGGCCTTGTGCTTTTGCGTCTCGGGGCGCTGCCTGCTTTCCAGTTGGGTCGGTGGGCGCAGCGGCAACCGCGGCGCTTGCACCAGCCCTTGCCGCGTTCCGTGGAGCGGCGCACGAAATGGCCCTTTGCCGCTCTTCTCGATGCACGACCTGTGCGGCGCGCATCGCGTCGGCGAATTGGCGGCAGCCGGCGTGCGCGCGTTGAAGATCGAAGGACGGCTGAAAAACGCCGAGTGGGTGCGCCGGGCCGTCGCGTTGTACCGTGAGGCGATCGATCATCCCGACTCGAACCCCGAACGCTGGCGTGCGGCCGCCGAGCAATTGACCGCCTACGCCGGCCGAGAGCTAACCTGCGGCTACTGGGACGCCGAACGAAGCAACCTAACCGGTGCAGCCGCCGGACGCGGGCGCATTCCATCCCAATCAGGTTCAGCGGGATCATCGCTCGCGGCTGATTCATCGATTGCACCCGACTCCGATCAAGCGACGCAAACCGACCCGCCCTCGGATGACGACGAAGGCCGGCCGCAGTACGATTTCGAAGTTCGAGTGGACGAGCGATCCATCGTTTGTCGCTTGGCCTGCATGGGGCAAACGTCAACATGGACTCTACCGAAGACCGTCGTTCGCCGGCCGCACAAGGCGGTGGCCATCGGCAGCATGTTCGAACGACTCGAGGCCGCGCCGCTGGCCGGATTCGAACTCGGACTCGGCGAAACGAACGATCCCGACTACTTGCTCGTGCCCCGCGCGTACAACGCCCTGCTCGATACGGTTTCGGCCCACTTGCGACGCGCGGCGAAGGGCCCGTCGGATCAAATCCGGCATCCGTTGCCGGAAGAGCTTCAAGCCGTGCTGGAGAAGCGAGAGCCGCACCCCCTGAACCGCCTACATTTGGGCGACCGCCCGACGCGCGTTCGACTGAGCCACGAGCAAGCGGCGGAGTTCCTCTCGCGCGTTTCGATTGGCGAGGCGGTGGTCGAAGGGCTTTCGGCTGAATCGCTTCGCCGCGTGCTCGGAGCCGCCGGCTCGACGACCGTGATCGTTGCGTTGCCGTCCGTCTTTTTCGAGGCCGACATCGCAGGCATCGAGAAATTGTTGGCCGCATGTGCTCGCACGGGAGTAACCGTCGAAGTTAATAGCTGGGGTGGGTGGCACTTGGCCCGCAAGGCCCGCGTGCGGATGGAAGCAGGGCCGGGGCTGGCCGTGCTCAACAGTTTGGCGGCACAAGAACTCGCGCGGCTCGGGATGCGACAGGTGATGCTGAGCCTCGAGGCCAGCCGTCGGCAGTGGGAAGAACTAACCGCCTGCTGCCCCGTGCCGTGTGCGTTGACTGTGTTCGGCCGGCCTCCGTTGATGGTTTCGCGCGTAGCGCTGCCGGAAGATCAGTTGCGCGGCGCGATTTTGGAAGACCGCCGCGGCGTGCAACTCCGCCCGCGGAAGGAGTCGGGCCTTTGGGTCTTTCGGCCCGAATCACCCTTCGATCTCCGCAATGTCGAAAACGAACGCATTCGCGTGCGGCACTTGGTGGTCGATCTGGTCGGCTCGCCCGATCCGCTAAGCGATTGGTACGACGTGCCGCTTCCCGGTTGGGAACGGTTCCGCTTCAATTACGACCGCTCGCTGGCATAGCAATTCTCTCGCCTCTTGCCCTCGGCCGCGGCAACTCATCCAACGGAGCCTGATGGGCCAAACTCGGATACGGCTATTCTCGATTCGTTCCGACCAATGGCTCTCCCGGCGGCCCGTAGCCTTTGGCCGGGTTGTCGAGTACCAACACCCAGTCATTGGCGGGCTGTTCGTCGCCGGGCGGATCGAAATCGGTTTCCCGATCGCACGCGACTTCGCCCAAACGAATGGCCGATCCCTGGCGCGGGTCGAACCACCACGCTGTCGCACGCGGGACTGCAAGCTTCGGCAGATTGATCTTCAGGCTCCGACCGGTGGGCGTGTAGATCATCGCGAATCCGTCGCCGCGGAGCGCCAAACACATTTCCCAAGGCCGATCTTGCTCGAAGGCGATCAATTCCGGAGCCGGCCGTTGGGTGGCGAACGGCCGCGATTCGAACAGCCGCCGCAAGTGGCCCATCTGTTGGGCGCTGGGGGCATCGAGGGCCTCGAACCAGTATCGCTTCGGGTTGGCCACTCCCGGATATTTAGGCGAGTGCATCTGCCAAATGCTGTGATGTCCGTAGGTGTGGCCTGCCGCCCCGGCGAAAAGGGCCCAATAGCCCGCGCGTCGGGCGTCGTCGTCGGTGGCAATCGTCGGCGGCCTGCCGTGGCGGAATTCGGGGTAGCTCGTTTCCAGGTCGATCACCGGCATCACGGGCTTCATCGAGTAGGCGTGTTCCACCCAAATCCAATTCATCGCCCAGCGACCATGCCCCGATTGCAACCCGTGGAAATCCATCCAAGCCTCGTCATTGAGGAACCATGCGGTGCTTCCCGGCCCGCTGGTGTGATAGGTCATCAGCGCGGCCGAGTAATCCTCGCGGCCGCACAGGCCCAAAACAATACCCCGGGCCAGCGACCGCCAGATGGCGCGGGCCGGGTCGGTCGGTGCCGCCCGATCGCCGCCGAGGATCCAAACAATGTTCGAGTGATCCTTGAAGCGCGACCCCAAGAACCGCCCATAAGCTTCCGCGTTTTCGACGGTGAAGAACCCGTCAACCAACCCGTTTTGCCAATTGCTGGTAACGTTCTTTCCCCACGTGGGAAGCAACGCGAGGTAGATGCCGTGCTTCTCGGCCAAGGCGAGCGAGCGGGCGATGTCGTCCCAGTAGTCGTCGTCCGCTCCGGGACCGACGATCGGCCGGTCGGGCCGACGCAGCTCGATCGGTTGGTGCCCGAAGGCGTTGGGGCGGTCGCCGCGCAACTCGACCAAGATCACCGTTTGCACCACATTGAAGCCCTTCTGCCGCCGGTCGGCGAAATAGCGTTGCTGCTCCTCGGCGTCGAGATCGTGCAGCAGTTGCCAGGCCGTGTCGGCCAGCCAGAAAAACGGCCGGCCCGACTCGTCGGCCAAGAACCGCTTGTTTTCGGCCACCTTCAACCGCGGCAGCGATTTGACGGCCTGCGCCGCCTCAGAAATCCGCGACGCGGCAGGAAGCCCAAGAATGAAGGCAAGAGTCAGGCGAACCAATCGTCGAATAGTCATCGTCGGAAACTCCAACTGACTCGAAAAAACCACACCGCTGGCCAACGATCGCCATTGAGCGATTAGAAGCGAAAACACCCCGCCACGTCCGAACACACGGCCCGCAAGATCATCGCCGTTCGATCAACGCAACAAACGGGCCGTGGGGCGACACCACCTACCAACACGAACTATCGTGCAAAGAACGTCGTAACCGACCCGCCCGGAGCCTCATAGATGATCCGTTCGTTATCGACTGCCGACGTCCCCAAAGCGCGGAAGAGGTCTTTGCCGTCGTCGGTGGTGCGATACGCGGCAAACTCCTTTGCCGAGGTGCCGTGCAACAGAACGCACGCTTTCTTCGTCTTCCCCAGATTGATCAACACGAACGCATCGGGGTTCTTGGCGTTTGGAGAAGCGAACGCGATTGCCGCCAGCTCGGAATCCATCGCGCTGGTATGCGCGACGAACATGCCGGGCTGCCCCGCTCGCGACACCTGCTGGTAGAAGTAGTACCCGCGCCGCACCTCATACGAGCCGTCCTCGCGCACCGTGAACGCTGAACCTGGGTTCGGGTCGCCGCCAACCCATTTGGTCGGCCGCTGCACGCCGGCCCAGGGGATGATTCCATTGACCTTCGCCGTATAGATGTTGTTGTGATGTTCCTTGACGTTCTTCGAGTCCATGGCGCTCCAACTGGTGGAAGTCACCCAGGCGTGCAGTTCCGGCCGCAGGGCGCGAAGACGATCGATCCCGGCGCTTTGGTGTTCGCCGAACCATCGGCCGAAATTGCCTGCATAGAACCCGTGCGACGTAATCAGCCCCAGCGCCGCCAACGCCTTCGCATCATCGGCAATGGCCTCGGCGTATCCCCAGGCCCCGAATCGATACCAGTTGGTACACTCACCGGGGGTCACTGCGACGTCGTTCAGGCCGGCGCGGTCCAGTTCCTCCCGGACTACGCCCATCATTTCGGCAACGAGCTCCGGCGGCCAAAACATGTTGAAATCGTGGCCCGCATAGTCCGTCAGCCCGGCCCGATTCCAGCGCATCCAGTCTTCACCTTCGTTATGAAGCGAAACAAAACGGACAGGCAGCCCCTCTTGCTCGCGGAGGAACTTGACCCAATCGACTAGGTAAAGAGCCAGCGAGCGTTTGTGCGCCGGGTCGAGATCGCGCCCGCGCCAAGTCCTCTGCCGCGTCATGTAGGCGGGCGGGCCGTAAAGGGTGGTGATGATCGTCAGGTCGCGCCCGGCGGCCTTGGCAATTTTCAATCCTTCTCGGGCGAAGAATCGCATGTTCTGCGTCGTGGTGCGATGGTCGAACGGCCCGCCGGCAGACGACTGATGGAACGGGTCGAGGAACATCTTCAACAGCCCGACCCGCAAACCGTCGTCGCCAAACACCCGTTCGACGATCTCCGCCTTCTGCTTCGGTGTGAGCAAAGAAAACCCGCCGTAGTCCTGCGGGTCGCGCTTGTAGTCGCGGGTTTGAGCCGTTTCCACGTAATTGAACCCGAATCCGTCCCACGGGCGGATTCTCTTGCCGAAATCCACCACCACGCGGCTTGCCGAGAAATCCAACTCCTGCGCCTCGACAAAGCCCGCGGAAAGTCCCACGACGGGCAACACCGCAAAGAACCAAATAGCGGCACGGCCGCGGCAGACGGAACAACGCAGTTCGTCGCCGCTCGGAAATCCTCTCTTCGCCTTCATAGCACTGCCTACCTGTGTCCAATGACCTATCTTGCGAATGGGAAGCATCGCCCTACGCAAGAGGGTCGGCCGGCAATCAACAACTCACTCGCTGCCCGCGATCTCAGCCGCAATCACCTCTTCATCACATCCGTTCCGCCGTCTCCGACCAATTCTGGTCGCCCCGGCTCTCTGCACAACGTTGATCACCGCAATCAATGCCTTTTCTGCCGCCCCTGACTCACCGGTGGGCCCTCGCGTATGCAATTGCACGGGCCAGAAGGCTTTCGGCGAAACCGGCAAAACTTAGTTCTGCGCAGGGCTCCGAATACGTGCCGTGCTGCCCCTCGTCGCTGCGAGACATGATCAGGCAGGCCGCGTCATAAAGTCGATCCCGAACCATCTTTGTAAGCAGAATGCCGTATCGGTTCGCATACGAGGCACCGCGAAACTCGGGAAAGACCGGAAAGTGAGGTTCGACGACAGTGACCGGTCGAGTCGATGCGTCGGCGTCTTCCAAAAGCATGAGGTAGCCAAGCCACGGTCGTGGACAGCCGCAAAAGGCTCCCTCACGATACGCAGCCCAGAAATCGACGGCACTACCGATGGCTTCTTCGGTTCGATTGTTGTAATTGTTGCCGAACGATGGCCCAACCTGAGCCTTGAACTCGACAGAAGCGAACAAGCGACCATCTACCACAACAACGATGTCCCACTTCTTCTCTGCGCGATAGAAGCCGGGAAGCTCCACACGAACGCGTCGATGGACGGCCGCATCACTGATCCCGGCTTCGACAACGAGCGTCTTCACCAGTTCGGCGAATCCGTCCATCTGTGCGCCGCCCGTTACGGCGCTGCGGGCGCCCCGATCGCGTGTGCCGGACTTCACCCCCTGTGCGTTTGCCTGTCGTTGCCGCGTTTTCCAAAAATGGCGAACGGCCTCTTCAACCGCTGCGGTCAGTTTCTGCCGTTTCTTCGGCATCTTCTCCACCCACTTGACTGCTGTGTATTCGAATCTGGACCGTCGAGAACAACCCGCCGGCTTCTTCGCGGAGCCTCCGCTCGGCCATCGCGAAGTAGTGCGGGTCGATTTCACAGCCGATGCTATTGCGGCCGCACCGCGCAGCCGCCACATTGGTCGTGCCCGTACCCATGAACGGATCGAAGACCGTATCACCGACGAAACTGAACATCCTGATCAGCCGTTCCGCCAATTCCACGGGATAAGGCGCCGGATGCGACCGGGTGGACGCCCCGGTAATTCCCGTCCAAATCTGTTGAAACCATCGTTGATGGTCTTCCGTCGATATCACACTCAATACGCGCTCTGCGAGCGAAGGCTTGCGGTACCCGCCCGGCTTTCTTTCCATCAGAATGAACTCGATGTCGTTCTTGATCACGGCATTCGGTTCGTAGGGTTTGCCGAGAAAGCCGGCAGCGCCGTTCTCCACCTCGTAGGCCGCGTTGGCAATCTTGTGCCAAATAATCGGGGCCAGATTATCAAACCCGATGCGCCGGCAGTGCTCTTGAATCGAAGCGTGCAGCGGCACGACCGTGTGGCGTCCTCCGTTCTTCCGCCGAGACAAACATACGTCGCCGACGACGCATACCAGACGCCCGCCCGGCACCAGCGCGGCATAACACCGCGACCATACGCGGTCCAACTCGGAGAGGAATTGCTCGTAATCGGCAATGTGGCCAAGCTGGCCCTCCGAGTGGCGGTATCGTTTGAGAGTCCAATAAGGTGGCGACGTAACGACCAAATGAACCGATTCGCGCCCAAGGCCGTTGAAGAAGCGAGCGTCGCCAAAGTGAAGCTCGTGAGTCGTCGGTATCGAACGCACCGCATCAGCAATGACGCCCATCAACCGGGCATCCTTGGCAATGGCCGGGATCGCCGTCTGAGGGTTCGTGATCGAGCGCAGCTCTTCCGGAACCCATGAGTTCAGATCTCGGGCGCAAGACAAACCCGCGGCGCCCGCCCCCGGCGCCCCCCGTCCCTTCATGTGCCCAATTGCTTTGGTCGTCATGTCCGTATCAACGACATTCTTCCAATTGCCCTTCCCGTGCGCTTAGCCGGTCGCGGGGCGCGCCGCATCGCGCGGCTGCCGCTGCCCTCGCTCTCGTCGCGCATTGGAGGCCCGTTGCGACGGTCCGAGTGCGAGTTCCCGGCTTGCTACTTGCCCGCGGCTGCCGGCTTCTTGTAGCAAACGGCAAATCCGTCGTTGCCGATCTGAACGATGGTGGTGATCAGTTGCGGATGGCTTTTCACCGTGTCGAGAAAGTCCTTCATCTCGGCGGGCTGCCGCACGGCATTGTGGGCCAAGAACAATCCGCCCGGCTTCAATTTGGGGAACGTCAGCTCGAAGAACTTCAGATAGTCGGGCTTCCAGGCGTCGCAGAAAATGAAGTCGAACTCGCCCTCCAACTGCGGAATCACTTTGAAGGCGTCGTCCAAATGCAGAGTGACGATGTCGTTCATGCCCGCCTTGGCGAAATTCTCCTTCGCCTCGCCGCCGCGCTGCTTGTCGTATTCGATGGTGATCAGTTTGCCGCCGGTTTGCCGCAAGCCTCGGGCGATCCACAAGCCCGAATAGCCGTTCGATGTGCCGATCTCCAGCGCACGCTGAGCTTTGCTCACCTCGACCATCATTTGCAGATAGCGCCCGTGGTCGGCGGGCACATTCAAACGCCGATTTTCGCGGCCGAACTTCTCGAGTTCCACGAGGAACTGATCCAAATCGAACGGTTCGGCCGCGCACACCAACGAAACACCGGAAACAGCCATCGAAAGCACAGAGAGAACGGCAACTCGGCGCAACATGATTCTGGTCTCCTCAAAGAAGGTCACCCAATAAAATTCGACTCGGGCGGTGCAACGCCCCATCGAGACGACGGTCGGCCGTCGTCGCCACCGGCTTTGGCTCAATGGGTCCACCCGAATCAGCTCGCACTCTGACAAACGCAGCCGCCCGCGCAGCGAAGCGGCCAACCGCGTGCCGGGCCGGCCATCAAGCCAAGACGACACTCTCCCCGCTCGACGTGGATTCTATCATGGAGCGCGGCCGAAAACAGCCGTCGCGGACAAGAGCCTCTCGGCTGCTGAAGCCGTCGCCGAATCCGTCGCGACGGCGGTAATCACGCAGAAGCTCACCCGCCTGACCGCCTCTGCCCGACAGCCGCACCGGTGCGGTGAAAGAGACAATGATCACGAAGCCTCTGTCTGCCAAAATCTTGGGGACCAGCGTTCGAGAAGACCGACGACAATGCCTGCCCCACGGCCTTGCAAAGCCGAACGGAGCGATGCGCAACAAAAAAGCCCCCCGTAGGCGGGGCAGGGACCTACGAAGGGCGTCGGTCTCGGGGCAAGCCCCTCGACCTAGTCGCACATTATTTTATCGATCGGGCTACTTGGCAACCCCCCTTTAGCGACGATCGGGGTACCAATTGTTGCTTCTCGGACCACGCCCCCAAGATGTTGGGGGGCAAGTGGTGCAACCGTTACGTCCGCCCGTCCCCTTCCTCGATTAAAAGGACGGCCGGCTCGGCCAAGAGAAAAACGAAACGGATGAAAGACATGCGTCGGACTGCAATCACAGAACGCCCCATCGCCTTCGCACGACGACTCGACACGAACAAGCAACGGCGACCCGACCAAGAGATCGAGTCGCCGTTTGGTGTTTCATGGCGGATGATTACGCCCTGCGAGCCGTTCGGCCTACTGCGGCCATGCTCCAACCATCAACAGGGCATCAGAACACGTCGAGGTTGAAATGGTGCCCGGAATGATACCGACGAGCATCGGGATAATAGTTCTGCCAGCTCTTGTTATAGACCGGCACGCGCATCTCGGGCGGATAGCGATAGTACATGTCTTCGCTGCTGCGGTAGTAGTCCTCGCCCCAGAAGTTCTGCGGGTAATAAACGTAGGGATAGTGGTAAAACCGATTCCAGTCTTGCGTGCTGTAGGTTCGTCCCCATTGGCGATTGAACGCCTGTTGCGCCTCGGCTCGATCGGCCGAGAAGGCCACGCTGAGAGCGATCCCGCAGAACAACCCCCAAACGATTCGACGGATCATGGCATCCCCCCTTGATTCCTTTCGGACCCGCGACCAATGACGATCGCCTTGCGGACGGGTCCGCTGGTCGTCCAAACACTTGCCCCTGCGCACTTCATTGCGGTTCGCGCCGCCTCTCCCCCTCGGCGGCCGGCGCTGCGCATGGGCCGTCTTCCCCAATAGTGCATCGGCAGCGCGAACCGTCGGCATTGAAGGAATATCCGCCACAATCCGCAGGTTCGGCAATTCCCCTGCCGGCACTGTAGGCGTTGCAGGCGTTCGATCCGAACGTTCAGCCGCGGCTACGGGGCAGCGGTGGCCGCCCAACCCTCTCGATAGCTGGGGTACTGGAGTTGTATGCCCAAGCAGTTGAACAACTTGCGACTGCACACCCTTTTATTCTCGCCGTCGTGTCGCTGAGAATCGGCGGCTGCGGCCGGCTCAACGAATTCGGGCGGAGGCAGCCCGAAGAGCTTGGCACCAAACGAGAAATACTCGCGACGACGGGCCGGCTGCCCGTCGGAAACGTTGAAAAGCTCGGGCGGATCCACGCAATCGGCAACGGCCTCGATGATTCGGGCCGCGTCGTCAACATGGATCAAATTGAGGAAGGAGTCAGCGGCCACCGGCATGGGCGACCGCCCTCTCAGCTCGTCGAGCCGCAACATTCGCCCCGGCCCATACATGCCCGCCATCCGCAGGATCACCGTACGGCCGGCCAACCAATGTCGGCCGAGCAACTGTTCGGCAGCGTGAATCGCGATGCTCGCCTCGCGCCTTGGGCGACATGGGCTCGTTTCGTCCACCCATGCGCCGTCGGCATGGCCATACACGCCGGTCGAGCTGACGAAAATCAGTTTCGCCGGCGGCGGAAGCCGCTGAAGGACGTTTTCCAACCCTTCAACATATACCTGGTGCCGCGATTGGCCGGCCCGTCGATCCCAGCCAATCGCATAGAGCACTGTCTCGCACTGAGGAAGATTCTCCAAGGTTTCCGCGCGCGTGACATCGGCCCGCAACGGCACGAGGCCAAGCGATTCGAACTCCGCGCATCGTTCGTCCGATCGCGAAACTACGAACACTCGATCGCCACGTGCCGCCCATCGTCGTGCGACCCGGCAACCGAGAAACCCGCAGCCAAAGACGAGACGGTCGGTCATGCTTCACTCCGAGCGCTGCAGCGCCGATTCGCCCCCTGCCCTGCGACCGGCTGCCGACATCGTCACGATTTCTATGCCCGTCAATGGGCGTCGAGGGCCCCGGGCGAATCACTCGGGGCGATGCGGTCGGCATTGGCGCGGCGCCATTGGAGATACGAGGCAAGCAATATCTGGGCCGCCAACATGTCGCGCCGCGCCTTGCGCGACTTGCGAGAAAGGTCGACCGAAAGCATCAACTCCTCTGCTTCGACGCTGGTGAATCGTTCGTCGAAGAACACCACCGGCACGGCCGTCTCTTTTTTCAGCCACGCGGCGAAGGAGCGAACCTGCTGCGACAACTTGCTCTCGCGGCCGTCGCAGTGGACCGGCAAACCGACCACGAACAACTCGATCTGCTCCTCGGCGACCAACCGGCGGAAGACCTCGGCATCGTGCGCGTCGCCGCGTCGCGTGAGGTTCTTCCAAGGGCTGGCGATCGAGTGCCCGGGGTCGCTAATGGCGATCCCAATCCGGACATTGCCGAAATCGACGCCCGCGATTCGTCCCAATCGAGTTCCCCCGTCTTCGCGCCTCGATCAATCAAACGGCGCCCGTCTGACGATTATGCTGCTTCATTGCCGGGAAAGCCGGCCTCGCCCATTCTATGTTACCCCTGCCTCGCGCTGTTGACGAGGCTCGCTACCCGTCGGCCAACCCGCTGCCGGATAAGCGGTCGCACGATATTGCTGGGGCGTTTGCCCGCACACCCGCTTAAAGACCAACCGCAATCGCTCGGCGGTTTGCAGGCCGCAAGCGGCGGCCACCTGCTGGAACTTGATCCGTTCGCCGCTGCCGAGCAGCCGCTTGGCGCGTTCGATCCGCTCGCGGCAAAGGTAGTCGTGAACCGTGCAGCCGAGCACGCGACGAAAGCGGATTTCCAATTGCCGCCGCGAAATCGAAGTGGCGCAGACAACGCGATCGACGCCGAACGGCTCCGTCAAATGATCGTGAATGAAATGGACGGCCGCGGCCACATGCGGGTCGTCCACGGCCACGGTGTCGGTCGATTGTCGGGCAACCACTCCGTCAGAGGGCACGAGGATGTCGTGCGGCGGCGGCGGATGGCCGTCCATCAAACGATCGAGCAGCGCGGCGGTTTCGTAGCCCAAACGCCAGCCGTTGCGCGACACGCTGGAAAGCGTCGGCCGACAGAAATCGCACACGGTCGGGTCGTCCTCCATGCCCAGCACGGCCACATCGTGCGGGATGGCCAAACCCAATCGCTGGCATTCGTCCATCACGGCCCTTGCCCGATAGTCCTGCATCGCCAGCAGGCCGACAGGCGGACGCATCTGCCGCAACCACTTGGTCAAGGGAGCAATGCGTTGCGGCCAAGATTGCCTCGGATCGGGATGTCGCGGCGCTTCCAACACCGTACACGACACCCCGGCTTGCCGCGCGCGCTCGACGAACCCGGCGCACCGCTGTTGCGAAAACCATAGTCCGGCCACTCCATAATAGGCCAAACGCCGCAATCCGCGCTCCAGCAGATGCTCGGCCGCCAGCCGCCCCATCCCGTAGTGGTCGGGCATCACCCGCGGGAAGCCCGAGTCGCGCAGCGTGGCGGCCATGTTCACGATCGGTTTTCCCAGCCGCTTTGCCACGCGCAACTCGTCGCGACTGGTGATTGCCGCAATCACGCCGTCGCCCGGCCAACCGCGGAGGTCCGCCAGCGAGAGAGGCTCTTCGCCCGCCCAACTCAGCGCTGGCGGACTGGCCGTAATCAGCCAGCCGCCGCGCTGCTCGGCATAGTCCGAAACACCGCGCAGGAACAAGGCCATCCACGGCACCGAGACGGGATAGACCAGCGCCACGTGCCGAACCGGCTTCGTTTTCGGCCGACTTGCCATCGAGTTCAGCCCTCCGAAAAGGTCACTCCGAGGTTGTGTCTGCGCGATCGGTACTGTTCCCATTTGCCTTTGGGCGTTCCAGCGTCGCCAACACGCCTCGCTTCAACGTCCGCCGCGATTGCCAGTGGCGCGATTGATGCGTGCCGGCACACCTCTCCGCTCGAACAAACAAACCCCACCAGCGGGCCGTGCGGAAAACTCCAGTCTTTTGCGCAAAAAACCCTAGCAATTCCGTTGCCTCTTGGCCATGATAATCTTCGCGGCAGCATCTGCAAGCAGCCCAAGACAGCAAGCGCTCTGCATGGCGAATAAGCCAGAGCGGGTTGTCTGCCGTTATGCTTCAACAAGGGGCTTCGAGCCATACAAGCGAGCATTCCCCACCTTTTTGAATAAAGGAACTCCCGATGAGCCACGCGCACGACCAGCATTCCCGCCGCGACTTTCTCCGACGCAGTGCAATGGCCGGTGCGGCCGCCGTTGCCGCGCCCTATCTGATTCCCAGCGGCATTCTGGCCGCCGACGGGCAGCCCGGCGCGAACGACCGCATCGGAATTGCCGGCATCGGCATCGGGCGACAAGGCACCGGCATCCTGACCCGGGCGGTTCGGGCGGCCGATGGAAAGTTCATCGGTGTTGCTGATGTGAGTTTGCCTCGGGCCGAGCAGAAATGCAAAGAGCTCGGCGGAGGCGTAGCCGTGCAAGACTATCGCCGCCTACTCGATCGCAAAGACGTTGATGCCATCGTCACCGCGACGCCGGAACACTGGCGGGCGATCATCTGTATCCACGCCTGCCAGGCCGGCAAAGACGTGTACGCGGAAAAGCCGGTAAGCCTGACGATCCGCGAAGGCCGACTGATGGTTCAAGCGGCGCGAAAGTATAAGCGCGTCTTCCAAGTGGGCAGCCAACAGCGCTCGACGGAAATCTGTCGCGTTGCCTGCGAGTTTATTCGCCGCGGCGGGCTCGGCAAGATCTCGAAGATTATCACGATGCGCTATCCCAGCCCGTTCTATTGCGGGCTGCCCGGGCAGCCCGTCCCCGAGGGCCTCGACTGGGATATGTGGTGCGGCCCGACGGAAGTGGTTCCCTTCCATCCCGAGTTGTACGTTCCTCGCGGCAAGCCCGGCTGGCTATCGTTCTACCCCTACTCGGGCGGCGAAATGACCGGCTGGGGCGCCCACGGGCTCGACATGATCCAGTGGGCCTTGGGCATGGATGAATCGGGCCCGACGGAAATCTGGGTCGAGGGCGATAAGTTCGATCCGCCGACGATCACCGAGCCGGAATCGAACGCCCGGCCGAACATCCAGTGCAGCAACCCGGCCGTCTTCTGGCGCTATGCCAACGGCGTGACCCTCGTGATGGACGAAACATTCGGCAAGCAGCCCGGCAAGCCGGCACCCACGGCCCCGAGCTTCGGCGGAATTGTGCATGGCGAAAAGGGAGTGGCCGTCATCGACCGCGGGAAGTTCACCACCGACCCGCCGGAACTGGCCAAGCAAGCGCTCGAAGGCGTAAAGAATCGAGAATCCCACGTCGAAAACTGGATGGCCTGCATCAAAACGCGGCAACGTCCCAACGCCGACATCGAAATCGGGCATCGCTCGGCCACCGTGTGCCACTTGGGCAACATCGCCCGCTGGACGCATCGCAAGCTTCGCTGGGATCCGGTCGCCGAGCACTTCATCGGCGACGCTGAGGCCGATCGCCATCTCGATCGCCCGCGACGCAAGCCGTACGTGCTGCCCGAAACCATCTGATCCGAAACGCTCGTCCTAAGATTTCAACGGGCAATCAAGCCGGCCGATCGCCGCCCCGCGCGCATGATCGTTCGAGCGAGATGCCGATATTTGTTCGTATTCAGGCGGTTCGTCGGGCTCGCCCGATCCGCTGACATTGCAAATCACTGGAGAGAACCAATGGGGAAAATCGGAATCGGTTTGAATTTGGAAGCAGTGCGCACGTCGCACAAGTCATTCGAATGGGGCGTGCAATTCGCCGCGGAACTCGGCTACGAGTACATCGAGCCGATGGTCCACTGGGGTCGCGAGCTGCTCAGTGAAGCCAGGTACTTCCATAGTGTCTCGATGCTCGACGACCCGCTGCGCATCCGCCGCGCGTGCGAGAAGCATGGGTTGAAACTCTCGGCCCTATCGTCGCACAGTCAACTCTCTAAGCCTGAAATCGCCGTCGAGTACCTCAAGCAGGCCGCTCGCTACGCCGCCGAGTGCGGCGCTCCGGTGATCAACACGCACGAGGGACACAAGCAGCCCTGGACGACCGAAGAAGAAGATTTCGTCCTCATTCGATATTCGATCATGGAAGCCGTGAAGGTCTGCGAGCCTCGCGGCATCAAGCTCGGACTGGAAATGCACCAAACATACTCGCTGATCCCGGCGAAGTACGACCGCATCTTGAACTTGGTGGATTCGCCCGTCGTCGGCGCGAATTTCGATACGGGCAACGCCTATCTCGGCGGCGAAGACCCGATCGCCTGGCTCGACCGCATCAAGCACAGGCTCGTCCACATGCATGCCAAAGACATCAGCGTCGAGCAATCAGAGGCCGAACGCGGCAAAGTGATGGGCACGGCCGTCGGCTGCGCGTGCGGCGACGGGGTGATCGACTGGGAACGAGTGATCGCCATCCTCCGGCCGCTCCCGCAAGACATCGTCCTCAGCGTCGAATGCGGCACCCTGGACCAGGCCGCGCGAAGCATCGATCACTTGCGAAAGTTGGTTTAACGGTTCGATGGAAAAGCGGTTCTTGGATTGCCGGCTGTGCGCGTTTTCCGCGAAACCTGCGGGCTGAATTCGTTGAAATCGCGTTATTCAACGCGATGCTAACGCAATGCCCGAATCGGCAGCACCACCAAGTACGCCCTGAGAAAACCGCAAAAGACGGAGAGCGGCTCTATTCGGGCTAAGAAATCATCAGTGGGCGCATCAAGATTCGAACTTGAGACCTCAGCCTTATCAGGGCTGCGCTCTAACCAACTGAGCTATGCGCCCAAAATTTCACGCACCCGCGACAACACCCCCTCCATTGGGGAGCATGTCTGTCTCGAACATGCTACATGCGATCGGACGGCTCGCCTCGTGCTCCTCCAATTCGTCGCGGTTGTTCAGGTCCGCACGCCTAAGGGGCCGTAAGTTACGGCAGGCATGGCGTCGCGTCGCGGTTATTATTCCACGATTTTACACCATATTCGGCGACTGTCAAAGCGGGGCCAAAGTGAACCCGCAATGCCGGCCCAAGGGCATTTCCGACACCCGGGCCGCAGCGCCTCGAGCAAGCGGACCGCAGCGCAACCGGGGCGAGCCAAACAATCGAACCCGCAATGCCCTTTGGCCAGCCTCTCCAAATACCCAAGCCGCCTATAATTTCTTCTGTCCAAACCTCGCTTCCTTGTTCTTCGGCCATCGCGCCCGCAACAGAGCGGCCCAAACGGTCTGCTCCTCGCCCCTTTGGGAGCATTTCTGCCGTTACTGTCGATGCAATCGGAAAAGCCAATCCATTTTGCTCATGTTTCCATAGGCTCACGGTCGAAAGAACTATCGATTTCTCGGAGTAACGACTATCGCTCAGCGGCGCGTCCCCGGCGGGGGGTGCCCTTGGGCGACGATTCAGAGGGCGACGAGAAGGCGCTCGACGACTCGACGGCCCCATCCGCTTGCCAGAGCCGGCACCGGCGTTCAAAAACAATCGCCCGAGCCGGCTGCGGGCCGAAATCGCATTCGCCTTTGTTGGATTTGTTCACGGCTTGTTCCGGTTCCCGACCGCGTGCAGCAATGGGCACCGTGGGGCAAGCTCGCTGGCAGGGAGATTGATCGACCATGGTTCGTACCGGTGGAACATTCTTGGCGTTGTTGCTTGGAGCTTCGCTGGCCTGGTGTGGCAATGCCGCTGGGGCAGCGGCCACGCCCACCGTGGAGCAGGCGCTGAAGCTCAAGCCCGTCCATCCCGAAGTGGAATACGAGATTCCCTCTGCCGAAGAGGCGGCGAAGTGCAAGATATCGGTTCGGCAGTTCGACGGGCGATCCGGCTGGGTCGTCGAGGATGCGCAGGGGCAGATGTTGCGGCGTTTCGTCGATACCAATGGCGATAATGTCGTCGATCAATGGAGCTACTACCGCGACGGGATCGAGGTCTATCGAGATATCGACAGCGACTTCAACGGCAAGCCCGATCAGCATCGTTGGTTCCACACGGCGGGAACCCGCTGGGGCATCGACAAGAACGAAGACGGACGGATCGACTCCTGGAAGCAGATATCGGCGGAAGAGGCCGCGGCAGAGATCGTCCGCGCCTTGGCCCAACGCGATGCCGAACGATTCGCCCTGATTGCGATGACACTTGACGAAAGCAAGGGCCTTGGGCTGGGCGCGGGCAAAGGCGGCAAGCTTGCCGAAAAGGTCGCCAAGCTGACCGACGACTTCAAAGCAATGGTTCTTCGCCAAGATGCCTTGCCGCGCGACGCACGCATGGCCCACTTTAGCGGCGGCAAGCCGGGCACAGTGCCCGCCGGCACCGAAGAATCGACCCGCGACCTGACGGTGTACGAGCATGTGGTGGCAATCGTCGATGTGCAAGGCAAGGCGACGCAAGTGGTGATCGGCACATTGGTCCAAGTTGGTCCGGTGTGGCGCGCCATCGATCTGCCGCAGCTTGGCGATCCCGGGCCGGAGGCCACAGCCGGGTTCTTCTTCACCCCGCCGGTGCCCGAACGGCCCGAGGCCGTTGCCGGCGCCCCGACCGAGCAAACGCAAAAGCTGATTGAAGAGCTCCAGAAGATCGATGAAGCGTTGAATCGGGCGGCCAATCCTCCGCAACGGGCGCAGTTGGTCGAAAAGCGTGCCGATGTGCTCCAAAAGATCGCCAACCAAAGCAAGACGCCGGCCGAACGGGCGATGTGGTATCGCCAAATGGCCGACATGCTCAGCGGCGAAGTGCAGTCGGGCGTTTATCCCGCCGGCGCTCAACGGCTCGTCGATTTGTTCAATCAATTGAAAGACAACAAGGAAATCGATCGCGACATCATCGCGCATGTGCGCATCTGCCAACTGACGGCCGAATACGGACTGGCAATGCAGGCGCCCAAACCGGACTTCATCAAGATTCAAACCGATTGGCTCAAGAACCTCGAACAATTCGTGGCCGAGTATCCTCAATCGCCCGACGCCGCCGAGGCCATGCTCCAATTGGGCATCTCGCAGGAGTTCAGCGGGCAAGAAGACGCAGCCGCGCAGTGGTATCAGCGGATCAAGCAGAACTTCCCCAACTCGCCGGCGGCGCAGAAGGCGGCCGGCGCCAAATGGCGGCTCGAGTCGGTGGGCAAAGTGCTCACGCTCTCAGGCCCCGCCCTCGGCGGCGGAACGGTGGACTTGGCCAAGTTCCGCGGCAAACCGGTGCTCATTCATTACTGGGCAACTTGGAGCGAACCGGCCAAGGCCGACATCGCCACCATCCAACAGTTGTTGCGGAAGTACGGCAACAACTTGGTCGTCGTCGGCATCAATCTCGACCTGACCGCCCGCGACGCCCAGGCCGTGGTCAACGAACTGCGGGTCACGTGGCCGCAAATTTGGGAAGAGGGCGGACTCGACAGCCGCACGGCCAACCAGCTTGGCATCCTCACCGTGCCCACCACGCTGCTGCTCGACGCGCAGGGCCGCGTGGTCAACCGCGCCGTGGCGTCCAACGAAATTGAAGCTCAGGTCAAGAAAGTCCTCAACCAATAACGCGACGTTCCCCGGCCGGACGAACAACGTCGCAAGGCGGTCAAGCCTGCGTGCGGTCAGTGGCGACGCCCGAAGAGGCCGCGAATCGTCGAACGATTCGTGAACCGTTGCCACCGGATTTCTTGTTGCCTTAGCCGGACCTATTGCGACCGACCAGAGCGGGTACTAGCCGGACCCCGGAGCCCGGTCGCCGGTCGGATGCACTTTGGGGGGGAAGCGGGCGGACGTTGCAGCGTCGAGCAGCGTTCGCCCGCGATCGTTTCTTGAAGCAACATTCGTGAAGCGATGTTTGCCCCCCGCGTCGGCCCAGACAGTTTCGAACACCTGTCCCGAAAGCGGGCGGATTTCAAGCCGAAGGTCCATTCGCAGACCGGCTTGCGAATACCAACCAGTGCAGGGATTTACGGCAGACAGCCCTTCGGAGCCATTCTCCGATCGCAATAACGATTTTGTGCCCGGGCGGCAATGTAACAAGCGAACAACCGAAAAACGAGCTTCCCGCGCGACCTGGATGCCCGATGGGGCGAGAGGACCGACTGTATCGAGGCAACGTTGTCGGAACGTCCGTTATAGGAATCGGTTACGGAACAATCGGCAGGGTCGGAACTTTGAGCCGTTCCGTTGAAACCGGCAAAATCGCAAAAAAACCTTCTGTCGGCACAACCGATAACCGAAACCTATAGTCTAGGCACCCGTTCCAAGCGACGGTTGTTGCCTCACGGGGGGATCGATCGGTCGGCATCGCGCGCAGATGTCGAGCCGCGGAATACCTCTCCCGCAAGGCCGGCCGGCTTGGCGCGGCACTGTTCGACGACCCAAAGGGACGAGCCGATGATGGTTTCGCCGCGTCGGTGAACCGGCCGTTCGGTGCGACGGAGCACTGATCCAGAAGGCTTCCGCCGGGCACCGCCGAGTTGTCTCGGTACGACGGGGCGACAGCAGGTATTTTTCTACCTTTTCCCCGCCGGGGGGCGTGACGAGGCCGATCGTCGCAGTACGGGCGAGGAAAGGGCACTCAGAGGAGGGATTACGATGCGACACTTCTTCCACGGATTGTTGGTCGCGGCAATCGGCTTGCTGGTGACCACGGTGGCATTGGCCGGCAATCAGGAAACGGCCGAGCTGATCGCCAAGAACCTTCGCGACAGCGGCAAGCTGGGCGATGCCCGAATCGCCGTGAAGTTCCAGGATGGTACGGCCTGGCTCACGGGCCGCGTGCGCAGCGACGAACAGATGGCCGCCTTGTTGAAAACGGCGTTCTCCACTCCGGGTGTCGATCGCGTAGTGAATAACATGTCGGTGGGCGCCGAAGAGCCAACCGCTGACGCGAAGTGGCTGGGTCGTCCCGCGGCCCGGACCGAACTGAGCACCCAAACAACAGTAAATATCGTGCCCGCCGCCGGCGCCTTGGAACCCGATCGGGTCGCCCGTCCGCTTCCCGAGCGGATGAGCATGCCGCGGCCGCAAGTGGCCGCCCGTGCGGTCGAAAACCAATCGGCCATGGAAGATCACGCGATTCAACCGGTCGGGGCGATCGAACCGCAATTGCCCGCCCCGCCGCAAGCCTTGCCGCAGTTCGGCCCGCAGCTTACGCCGGTGGAACCTGCCGTGCCGCAGCACGCGCGTCGCAACGCCACCGCCCAGGGGCGGCCGATTCCCATCGCCTATCGGCAACCCACCCCGGCCGCTCCGGCCGAGGTCGGCGCCCCGCAGCCGATGCACACTGCCCCGATGGCGGCCGGTCCGGCGCCCTATCGTTATGATCAGCCCACGGTGCCCAACTATGCTTGGCCCAGCTACGCTGCTCATCCGAACTATGCGGCCGTGACCTATCCGCGTCAATACTCCCCGTCGGCTTGGCCGTACATCGGCCCGTTCTACCCCTATCCGCAAGTCCCGCTCGGATGGCGGAAAGTGACGTTGGAATGGGACGACGGCTGGTGGTGGTTGGACTTCAAGAACGTGCCGAGCAGCCACCGTTCGCCTGTCGGTCGCAAGTACTAATCGGACCGAGCCGGGAACGCGCCGCGGCTGCCGATAGCCGCCGTGCAACCCGACGCCTGACAAGAACGCACCCTCGCCTGGTCGCATCCGACCGGGCGAGGGTGATTGCTTTTCTTGCGTGCCGCGAGCCGAACGCAGCGTCGATGCTGCGGCGACAATTCTGCCGCGGTGGACACCGCTTAGAAGGCACGATCCACCGAGCGACGGTCGTAGAGCGGCATGAAGCGGTAGTACACTTCGAGCGTCATCACGGCCAAGGCAGTGCCGTAAAGGCGACCGCCCTTCTCAGCCCCCGGGTCTTTGCCGAAGAACCAACTGCCGGCTTCGTGTCCGGTGGTGGCTTGAGTGGCGATGAGGTGATCGCGCAGACGACGGTTGAACTGCTTCCACACCGGGCCATCGTAATGGCACAGCGCCTGGGCCGCGTAGTAGTTGTAGTAGATTTCTTCGTCGCTCGGTCCCCATTGGCCCAAATACTCGATGCCGCGCACCAACGCAGGCCGCTGCCGATTCCAGCCCAAGTACATCCGGCAAAGCAGCCCGATCGCCGTCGTCGAGCGCCGCGGCACGGGCGTCATGTAGCCGTATTGGGCGCCCTCCTCCGTCTGCACACTATCGAGAAAGTGCGAGGCGAGGGCCACGGCCGGCGTGCTCACCTCCAGTCCCGCCAGTTGACCGCTCTTTAGCGCCATGAACTGCCAGCCGGTAACGGTCGTATCGCCGGGCTCGCCGGGCGTGTAGCGCCAACCGCCGCCTTTGCGATCTTGCGCATAGATCACGAATTGCAGCGAACGCTGCGCCAACTCCCGGAGCTGCGGATCGCGCGTCATGCCGTAGCTTTCGCACAAGGCGATTGTCGCCAGCGCCTGGGCGTACATCGTTCCTTCCTGAAGATCGATACCGTGCGGAGTAACAACTGCGCGCGTGCTTAAGTAGTACAGCCCGCGCTGCACCACATCTTGATACTCGCCCGACTGGTGCGTGTTGCCCGCGCCCAAAAAGGGCAGCAGCGCCAGCCCCGTGGCCGCCGTCGTGCTCGTTTCGGCGCCCGGGTTACGGCACAGGCCCTTGCATGGGCCTTTCGTGTGATCGAAGCGCCAACTGCCGTCGGTATGTTGATGAGCAGCCAGCCACCGCAGGCCGCGGGCGACAGCCTGTTCGCTCTGCGCGTTGCCGCCGCGTTGTTCGAGCAGCGATTGCTTCAACGGCCCCTGCCGTCCCTCGGTGCCCCCGCCGCCGGAAGGCGTTTCCACCGGGATGAACCAATCGACCGGCTGCGGCTGCCGGCGTCCGAACTCGGCCTCCGCCGGAATCTGTTCGTCAACGCGCACCAGCGTGACTGGCCCCGTCTCGACGGCTGCCACCGGCTCGTCGCGCACTTGCTCGGCCGGAACGGGCGTGTCGGCCCGGGCGACGGACACGGCCGACGGCTCATCAAGCCATTGAAGGTCCAACGGCATTTCCGATTCGGCCGATAGAGAAATGCCGATCCCGGGTCCCGCCAGTCGCGGCACAATCAGGGCCAGTAGCAGCAGCCCAATGAAATGAACGATCGCGCTGTACGCGAACGAGGTTTTCGCCGAAGGCCGCATCGCGCACGCAAACGCTCGGGCCACAGCCCGCATCCACGCGGTCCGCGGTCGGTCGGCGCAGCGGTCGGAAAAGCCGGCCGAAGAAGCCGCCGTGTTCCGACCGACCACCGGCGAAGCGACTCCGCCGACGCCGTTGGCACCGCAACCGTCCCCAGCCATCGAGCCAAGCTCGCGTTGCCCGGGCGGCATCGCGGCAGCAGCTCGAACGCCGATCTTCGACGGACCAACCGGCGGTATCGGCGGGGAGGTCGCATTCGGCGGTTGCGTGGGAGCGGTCACGGCGGTTCACTTCTGCACGACGGCCAATCACCGCATCCCGATCTCGCCGCGAACGACGCAGCGGAGCCACCGGCGATGCGACCGGGACGGCCGAAGCCGCTGTCCGCCCGACCCGCGCTGCCCCAACCTCGGCCAAACCGCTTCGGGAGAACGCACAACCGGGCCGGCAAACGATGCCACCGCACGGCGCGGCTTCGAAAAAACCTTCCTTACGCTCAATTATAGCCCAAACTGCCGAGGCGCACGCCGCTTGCACGATCGCTATAATACTCTCAAATGGTGTAATTCCCCTTCGTTCGGTTTTTCGGCGCTGCTTTTTACTCGAATGGGGCGCAGACGCGCGGCACAGTGCGCCGGTCTTCCTTCAGAAATCAATGCAAGGTGAACTATGTCGTACAGCGAGATTTCACGTCGTCGTTGGCTCCAAGCGTCGGCTGCGGCATTCGGCGGGCTGCTGCTGCCCATAGACCAATTGGTTTTCGCCGCCGAGCTCCCGTCCGACGATCCGTTAGACAAGTACCGCCTGCCTTGGACCAAGCAAGTCCGTTGGGCGCAGGCCGTCGATGTGACGAAGATGAAGGGCCGCTCGATCGACGAGCAACTGGCCGCCGCCCAGCAACTGCTAAAGGCAGCCGGGGGCGGAGTAGTGTATTTTCCCCCGGGCGAGTATCGGTTTTCGGATACCATTCTGCTGCTCGACGGCATCGTGCTCCGCGGCGCCGATCCCAAACCGGTTGCCTCCGCTCACGACCCGCAATACAACCCGCCGACCAAGTTCGAGTTTCCGCGTTACCAATTCTCCGCCGAGGGCGAAGGCACTCCGATCGATTCGGCGTTCAAGGGAATCCGCCTCGCCGACCCGGCCGTCGCATCGAACGTCGGCGTGGTGAACATCCAGATCAATCGCGGGCATATCCACTTCGGCGATGACGCCACCGACAAGCATGCCGCCGGCCGCAATCGCTTCGTCGTCGGCTGCGTGCTCCGCAACGCCGCGGTGGCCGATCCGGCCGTTCCGAACGCGAAGATCGGCCAGAAACCCTGGCAACGATTCACCGCGCGGCATCATGCCGCCATCGATCTGAAGGCGAGCGAGAACATCTTGGTGGCCAACAACCGCCTGCCCGCCTCGGGCGACGACAATTTCACCATGAACGGCTACGTGCTCACCGGCCGCAATCGAGAACCGGCGACGATCGACGGGGTCGTCTTCGACTACGACAACCGCCCCGGCATGTACATCAACCACTATTCCATCGGCGGCCCCGGCGGCAGCGGCGGCGACGGCACGCCCGAAACTCATCCCTACGGGTTCCGCAAAGGCATCGTCATTCGCGACAACTACGTGTTCAACACCGGGCGAATGGCCATCGGATTCTGCGGCGACGGCGTCGAGTGCCGCAACAATGTCATCCGGTTCGCCGACGATGTGTGGCGCCCGACCACCACCGGCCAAGCGATTACCGCCGGCAGCGCCACGAACGACAACCGCGCCATCGAGATGCGCGGCTGGCGGTGGATCGTCGACGGCAACGACTACATCGTTCACCGCAATTGGGCGGCCGATCGAAAGTACAAGATCAACGACGGCGAAGGCCTGATGCACGAAGACCACGTCAACTCGACCATCGTCGATAGCGTGCTGACGAACAACCGCGGCAACTCCTACCTGTCGCTCTACAAAACGGGCGGCATCGACGGTCTGCTGGTCGAAGGCAACGAGATCACCGTCACCCAAGGAGCGGCCATCTACGTCAATGCCGATCGCAACAGCGGACGGCATCCGGTGCGGCGCGTGCGGATCGTCAACAACACCGTCGCCGGCGGGGGCATCTTGCTTTCGGGCCACCCCTCGGAACAGTGCGTCGTGCGCGGAAACAAGAATCGCGGCAACGCGCCGGTGGCGCTGGAACTGAACGCCGACGCCGATGCGGCCGACAACCAGGGGTTCGAGGTCAAGAAGCCTAAATGAAGCGCCGGGCCGGCTCGGGATGCGATCGGCCCAAGTGCGCCCCTACTTCGTCAACCCACGGCGTTTCGAACGACTGCCGACCGCCGCCCACGCGGCAAATGCGGAAAGAACCGCCAGCCAAGCGGCCGGCTCGGGCACGGTGGCAACGGCGGCCGAAGGATCGCCCTCGATGCCGGCAAGTGACGCACCGGACACAGGCGCCACCCATGCGAACGATCCGTCGCCGTGCGCGATTTGCAGCAGATCGATCACGCTGGTCGATGCCCCGCCCGCCGTCGAGGTGATTCGCACGAGCCCATCGGCGCCGATCGTCAGCGAGTTGCGGCGAATGTGCGGCGTTTCGAGCAACGACCCGGCCGCGCCGCCGACGCTCAAGCTGCCTTCGCCCTGCAATCCGACAACGGCTTGCAGCGTTCCGCCGGCCACCTCGACGTCCACACCGCTTAGCGGAATAGAAACCTCGGCCTCCCCGCCGTCGCGAACGGCAAGCAGCGCGGCCGACAGCGCAGCCCCGGATGCAACGACCAGTCGGCCCGTCTCTTCGACGGCCAGCGTTTCGGTCACATCGAGCTGCGACGAGCCGCCCATGGTCAACGAGCCGTCGGCGATCGTCAGGCTGTTCGTCCGCCCAACGCCCGAAAGCGAAACGGCATGCGGGGTGTTGATCACCGCGTTCGTCGTGACATTCGGGGCATGAGCGGGCAGCGGCACCGTGTTGCTCCAACCGTAGTCGTCTTGCCAAACGCCCGACTCGCCCTTGCTCCAAACCACCTGATGCAGGTTCCAAACGTGAAGCCAACCGTTGATCACCGTGGCGGGGTTGCCGATCGGGTCCGCCAAATCGGTGTCGAGCCCGTCGGGCGGAAAAACAGAATCGTAAACACCGGTCAGCTTCAGCGCCCAACTGCCGACATCGGCGGCCGTCGTCGAAACGGTAATGCGTCCCAGCGTCCCGTTGACCGGCACGGTGCCCGACTCGGTAATTGTGCCGGCATAGACAATCCGTGATCCCACCGTATCGGTCATCGCTCCCAGATTATTGCCGTGGAAGATCGTGCCCGGTCCGATCACATCAGGCACGCCGACGAACACCGGGCCAACATCGGGCCCGCCGTTGGGCGGCCCGCCCAATCCGATCTGCATATACAGATTGACGCCTTCGGCCGAATCCGTCGGCGCGCCGGCGATGGTGACCGTCACTGCCACGCTCTGCCCGGGTAAGAGATAGTAATTATGCGCCTCGATCACCGGCGCGGCGCGGCCGACCAACGGACATCCCAAGGCGACGACAATCAACAGCAACGCTCGTTTCATGACTCTGCTCCGGTGGACCGGCCGGTACGATCGACCGCCACACTCTGATTATTCCATCAAATCGTTCCACACAATCGCGGAAGCGGCCGCAGGCGCAGCAAGGCGGCCGATTGCGTGGAATTCGCTTTTGAAGCGTTTTTCGCTCTTCGCGGCTTCATTTAGTCGCGCCTCTTCACGAAAATCTCAATCCGTTTACCCCCGCGGCCGGCCATGACCCGACGCCAACAAATCAATCAACTCGCCCCACTGATCCACCCGGCTTCCGCTCAATGCTCCGAACTCCCGGGCGGCTTTGTTCGATCGCGTACTCGCGGCAAGCTCCTTCGCAAATCGCCCCGAAGAAACCACCCCCAACTCAGCCCCAGATTCCGAGTCAAGCCTGGGGCGAGGCGAACGAATCCGCAATCCTTCCTCCGTGCCGATCGGGCTAGGTCCCCAAATCGCAGCGGCCGACGTACCGGCCAGCGAGCGCCCAAGAATGTTCAACCACGGCGCCGATGCAGGCGTGCGCAGCTCGGCGAGCCAGTCGGTGTCGGCCGAGAGTGCAGCCGAAAGTGCTTGTCCGAGACGGGCCGAGTGCCGCACGCCGTCGAGAAGATTACTTGCGGCACCCGCTGAAGCGAACACACTATCGACTTTCATCGTCCATACTGGAGACGTCGATACCGCCTCCGTCCACGCGGCGTCGGACCCCGCGGCGGCAAACGCCGGCCGGCCATTTGCCGGCGCGATCAATCCCCCGCGATCGGCACCCGCCGCCGCAGCGTCCCAGTCCGGCGATGCGGTCGGCCGATCAGCCGGCAGGCGTAAATCGGCGAACAGCACCGCCTCGCCAGCCGGCGGCATCGCCTCGGCCAAGAACATCGTGCCGGTGAACGGATCAGCCGATGGGATGCTGTCCGTTGGCAGCATCGCATCGTTCAACGGCAGCGCCTCGGTTAGCGGCAGCGCCTCGGCCAGCGGGATGGCGCCGCCGGCCCACAACGGT
>CAZVZX010000001.1:253483-253661 GCA_964631235.1 uncultured Planctomycetaceae bacterium
TCGCCCCCACGTTCCGCCGCGCCAAGAGCACGTCCGTGGCGTTGACCACCCCGTCGCCGTTGATGTCGAACGCCGAACTCGCCCCGACCGCCGACAGCCCGACCGCCGCCCCAATCGCCGCCGCGTCGGCCGCCGTCACCGCGAAGTCGCCGTTCACGTCGCCCACCAGGTTGCCCAC
>CAZVZX010000002.1:0-32800 GCA_964631235.1 uncultured Planctomycetaceae bacterium
GCGAATCGCGCGGCGCGGCAATCCGCATTCGCGGTGCGCGCGTGCATAATCTGAGAGACGTAAGCCTCGACCTCCCTCGCGACCGCCTGATTGTGATCACCGGTCCGAGCGGGTCGGGCAAGAGTTCGTTGGCCTTCGACACTCTGTATGCCGAGGGGCAGCGACAGTACATCGAAAGCCTTTCGGTGTACGCGCGGCAGTTTCTCAATCAGCTTGAGCGGCCCGACGTCGATCTGATTGAAGGTCTGCCGCCGACGATTTGCATCGACCAGCGGTCGGGCAGCCAAAACCCGCGAAGCACGGTGGCGACGATTACGGAGGTGTACGACTACCTCCGTTTGCTTTACGCTCGGTTGGGGCAAGCAACTTGCTGGAAGTGCGGCGAACCGATTCGGCCGCAAACGACCGAGCAGATTGTGGACCGCCTGTTGGACTATGCCGAGGGTACGCGGCTGATGATCTTGGCCCCGTTGGTTCGGGGCCGAAAAGGCGAGCATCAGGAAGTGCTGGCCGGCGTGCGCAAGGCCGGATTTGTTCGCGTGCGGGTGGACGGGGTCGTTTACGACGTCGAACAGCCGCCGTCGTTGGCGCGGCAAAAAGTCCACCATATCGAGGCCGTCGTGGACCGTCTCGTTCTCCGCGAAGGCATTCGCGCTCGTTTGGCCGAGTCGATCCAGCTCGGGTTGCGGCATGGCGAAGGGTTGGTGACGGCCAGCGTGGAGCATCGCCGCAATGGGGAAGCCACGTGGAGCGACACACTGTTCAGCACGCACCACTCGTGCCCGAATTGTCGCATCGACTATGAAGAGCTGGAGCCGCGGAGTTTCAGCTTCAATAGTCCCTATGGGGCATGCCCGGAATGCGACGGATTAGGAGCGCGCGTCGGTTTCGATCCGGAGTTGGTTGTGCCCGACGATTCGCTTTCGCTGGCACAGGGCGCGATTGCCCCTTGGCGCAAAGCGACGGCATCGCGGCAGAAGAAGCTGCAAGAGGTGGTGCAGGGTTTTCTCAAGTCGGCGGGGGTGCGGTGGAATACGCCGCTGGCGAAGTATCCCGCCAAGGTCCGTTCCCAGTTGCTCGAAGGCGACGGCAAGCAGTTCCCCGGAGTGCTGCATCTCTTGGAGAAACAGTACGCTACGACGTTGAACGAGTCGCTGCGGCAGACGCTGGAACTGTTCCGCAGCGAAATGCCCTGCCGGGCGTGCGGGGGAAGCCGATTGCGTCCCGAGGCGCGCAGCGTTCGTATTGCGGAGCGATCAATCGATCAGGCGACGGCGTTGACCGCAGCCGAGGCTGCGCAGTTTTTCGGCTCATTGACGTTTCCGCGTGACCAGCGCGCCGTGGCCGCGCCGCTTCTAAGCGAGATCACCTCGCGTCTTGAATTCTTGGTAAAGGTGGGGCTGGGCTATCTCAATCTCAATCGAGCGGCGGCGACGCTGAGCGGCGGTGAGCTCCAACGTGTTCGATTGGCGGCCGGTTTGGGTTCGGGGTTGGTCGGCGCCTGCTATGTGCTCGACGAGCCGTCGATCGGCCTGCACCCGCGCGACAATCAACGGCTCATCGACGCACTTCGCGACCTGCAACAACGTGAAAACACCGTGATCGTCGTCGAACACGACGAGGCGATCATGCGCCAAGCCGATTGGATCGTCGATTTGGGCCCGGGGGCCGGAAAGCACGGCGGCGAGGTCGTTGCCGAGGGAACGCCCGAGCAGGTGGCCGCCAATCCGCGTTCGTTGACCGGGCGATATTTGTCGGGGCATGAGGCGATTCCGATCGGCCCCCGCCGCCGTCCGGCACGCAGCCGCGCGATCGAGATCGGGGGGGCCTCGGCGAACAACCTGCAAAACGTCACCGTTCGGTTTCCGTTGGGGGTGTTCGTGTGCGTTACCGGGGTAAGCGGATCGGGGAAAAGCACCCTGGTGGAGGAGACGCTTGCGCGGTCGTTGCGCCTGCGGCTGACGGGAAGCGGGCCGCGCCCGGGACCATGCAAATACATTCGCGGCGCGAATCTGATCGATAAGGTCGTGCAAATCGATCAGACTCCCATCGGCCGAACACCGCGGAGCAACCCGGCGACCTATACCGGAGTGTTCGATGAGATCCGCAAAGTGTTTGCCAACACGCGCGAGTCGAAACAGCGCGGCTATCGCGCCGGGCGGTTCAGCTTTAATGTCAAAGGCGGCCGCTGCGAAGAGTGTCAGGGGCAGGGCCAGAAGCGGATCGAGATGAATTTTCTGCCGGATTTGTTCGTAACTTGTCCGGTGTGCGAAGGGCGGCGGTTCAATCGCCAAACGTTGGAGGTGCGCTACCGCGATCGGACCATTGCCGACGTGCTCGATCTGTCGGTGGATGAGGCGGTCGAGTTCTTCGATGCCTTTCCTACGTTGAAACGATTGCTTTCGAGTCTGCAAGAGGTCGGCTTGGGGTATCTTGCGCTCGGCCAGCCCTGCACGACGCTTTCGGGCGGCGAAACGCAGCGGATCAAATTGGCGGCGGAACTCAGCCGCGTCGATACCGGCAACACCCTGTACATTCTCGATGAGCCGACCACGGGCCTGCATTTCGACGATGTTCGAAAACTGCTGACCGTGCTTCATCGATTAGTCGATCGCGGCAACTCAGTGGTGGTGATCGAGCATCACCTCGACGTGATCAAGACGGCCGATTGGATTATCGATCTCGGCCCGGAGGGAGGAAGCGGCGGCGGACGGGTTACCGCCGAAGGCACGCCCGAACAAATCGCATCGCTGGCGGAGAACCATACGGGCCGATGCTTGCAGAGCGTGCTTTCGGTTGGCGCAACTTCCGTGGCAACGGCCGGCAATCTGCCGGGCGCGAAGTCAGGCAGGCCGACGGTTCGGGCGGCGGGCGGGGCGGCAAGGCAAGCCGCGAGCACGTCGGGCCACTCCGATCGACCAGAGCGCGCGGCCGAAACGCCGAAGCCGGACGAAATGCGTTGATTCATTCGTTCGATCGCGAGCCGAAAGATTCTCCTCTCGGTGCGGCGAAGGGATAGAAGGCGGTCATGTTCCATTTTGACGACGGTTTGATGCTCACCCGTGCGCAACTGGCGGTGGACGTTCGGCGTCGGCAGCCGCGCGGGTTCATTTCGCACGCGCACAGCGACCATATCGCCCGGCATGAATACACGTTATGCACCCCGGAAACTGCCGCCTTGGTGGCTCATCGGTTGGGGCACCGTCGCTTTCTGGAACTGCCCTATCGAAAGACGATCGAATGGGGCGGGCTGCGGCTTACCACCTACCCGGCCGGGCACTGTCTGGGTTCGGCCATGCTGTTGGCGGAGGACGATCAGCACGGACGGCTGCTTTATACCGGCGATTTCAAGTTGGGGCCGTCGGCCACCGCCGAGCAAGCGGAGCTTCCCCGCGCAGATGTTTTGGTGATCGAAAGCACGTACGGCGATCCCCACTATCGACTGCCGCCGCGCGAAGAGGCCGTGGCTCAATTGATCGCGGTGGCGGCCGAGGCGGTTGAGAAGAAGGCGGTTCCGGTGGTCCTTGCCTACACCTTGGGGAAAGCCCAAGAGGTGACGAAGATATTGACGACGGCCGGATTCCCCGTGGTGCAGCATCGCGATGTTTATGCCGTCAGCGCTGTGTACCGCCGGTGCGGAGTCGATTTAGGACCGATCGAGCGGTTCGAGGGCACGGTTCCACGAGGCGCGGTGTTGGTTGTGCCTCCGCGGGTCGGTCCGCCGCCGGGCATCGGCCGCTGCCTGACGATCATGGCTACAGGCTGGGCGATGGCCCCTTGGATGACGCGCGGGCGCGGCGTCGATCGGGCGGTGCCGCTTTCGGACCATGCCGACTACGACGAATTGATCGAGGCTGTCCGGCGGGTCGAGCCGCAGCAGGTGTATTGCACGCACGGACCGGCGGAGTTCGTCGAACGGTTGCGCGACGAAGGATTCGACGCTTACCCGCTGGGCCGAGCGCGCCAGTCGCGGCTTTTTTGACCGCCAGCCCCCCGTCGCCGGCCGGGCCGACAGCGCCGACCGGCGGACGAGCTTTTCCGAGTGGCCGGTTTTTTCGGCGAGCTCCGCGACCGCGGGGATTCCGGGGGCGTTTTTCCATCGACGGGGCGTTCCGGCGAGGGCGGGCCGAAATTGTTCGGGAAAATGGCGTTGCGGTGTCTCTTCGGTTATAATTGTCCGCAACAGTCTTGATTTCTGCGCGCGGCAGCCGCAACGACTGCGGTGCGCGACGCACTCACCGGTGTCGAGCGCGTCAGCGCGAGCAAGCCTGGTTCCCGCCTACCGTTCCTCTTGGTTTCGGAGATTCAACAATGAAACGTCGTGATGTGTTGATTGGCGCCGGCGTCGGTCTGCTGGGCGTCTCGGTCTTTCCTCTGGGTTGGACGGCCGCCGCCGAGAAAAAAACGCAGAAGGTGTTGTTTTTCACTCGCAGCAATGGATTCGAACACGAAGCGGTGAAACGCAAGAACGACCAACTCGGCTACGGCGAAAAAGCCTTGATCGAGATGGGCAAGTCGGCCGGATTCGAGGTCGAAGTGACCAAAGACGGCGCCGTCTTTGATGGCGATCTGAGCAAGTGGGATTGCATCGCGTTTTACACCTCCGGCAATCTCACCGGCAAAGGCAAGAACCCGGGCGCGGATATGAGCGAAGAGGGCAAGAAAAAGCTGCTTGCCGCCATCGCGGATGGCAAACCGTTCGTTGGGTTCCATTCGGCCACCGATTCGTTCCGCTCCAGTGGAATTGATCCGTACATTGCCATGATCGGCGGCGAGTTCCTCTCGCACGGCCCGCAACAGGTGGCCACGCTGACCAATGTGTCGCCGAAGTTTCCCGGAGTCGAAGGGATCGACAAACTATCGCTCAACGAGGAATGGTACGCGATGGGCAAATTCGCCAAGGACTTGCACGTAATCCTCGTGCAAGAGACCGCCGGCATGAAAGGCGACTGCTATCAGCGGCCCAACTTCCCGGCGACCTGGGCGCGGATGCACAACAAGGGTCGCGTCTTTTACACCTCGTTCGGACATCGCGACGATATTTGGACCAACCCGACGGTTCAGAAGATCATTCTCGGCGGCATGGCGTGGGCGATGGGCAATGTGAATGCCGACGTCACCCCGAACATCGAGAAGGTGACGCCGCAAGCCAACCAATTGCCCGAACCTCAAAAGAAGAAGCAATAGGATCGTTCGAAGCGATTACGGGCGGCCGGTTGCCGGCGAGCCGGTTCGCGGTTCGGCAGCCGGTTCGCTCCGGCTTGGGCGATTGAACAGCGGCAGAGGTGCAATTGAGCCGTTGTCGCTGCGGGAACGACGCAAGTCGCACCGGGGATTTATTTCCCGAGATATTGACGATAGCCCGATCGCCTCGGCGACGGCTGCAATCGGCTCCGCACTTGCGGTGGCCGCAGTCGTTGCCGAGGCGAGTTCGTTTTTGAGCGCGCCTGACGGTACGCTTTCTTGCCCTGTTGGGACAGCGCGCTTCACGTTGGGCTTTTGGAAGCGAAAAACTCGGCCGTTTCCCGGCGCCAAAGGGCGGCCAGTCGGCCGGCCAAATATGCCCCGAGAGAATTGGTGAGCAAAACGCAGGCGCACCACCCGCGCGCGAAGTGACGCACGTCGGTTAGTTCCAGGGCGACTGCCCGATCCGGCGGAGTGGCTACCGCCAAGGCCGTGGCCGCACCGTAACACGCGGCGGCGACGGCGAAGACGATCATCAACACCCACGCACTGGCCCAGTCGGGCATAAGCACGCTCCATACGAGATAGGCCAACTGGACAACCGCGATGAAGAGGGCCCATCGCGCGTACAAGGGCGCCGATGCCGGATTGAGGTGCCCGGCGACGATCAGCGGCAGCACGCTGAAAAAGGTCAGACCGCCCAAAAGGCTGATCAGGTGTTTCAATTCTTTGCGGCGCTTGTCGGCAATGCGTTGCAACGAGGCGGGCGGTTTGCGTCGCTGCGGGAATATCTGTGGCATATCGCCCTCCAAGGCTGGGCCGCTTTCAACCGTTCGCGACGGATCATGAGCCGCGGCATTGCCGCAGTCGATCTCACCGCTTCGCCGCGCGAGGCGGTCCGTCGGCGAGGTAGGCCCCGCCGGCTCGGTTTGGGGCGAAAACACTGGTCGGCGCTCGACATCGATCGAACGAACGGCGCTGGGCCGGCCCGGCCAACCCTCGAACTCCGATCGCCGATGGTCGGCCAACGGGCCTTCGACGGTTCGTTGATGGCTCGCCGCCTGGCCCGCCCAAACGGGCTTGTGTCGTTTCGCGGTAAGATGTCGGCGTCCGCCGACGCGCTGCGCGTGGGCGTAGCGAATTTGAGCCGGTTGCGGAACGATCACCGACATGCGGCAACGCGGGCACCGCACGACGCGCCCGCTGGTCGCGGCGTCGGCCGTCAGCGCATGCCCGCTCGGACAGAAGAATCGCAGCTTCATACCGGCAGTGTTGCTTGCGGGCACTTCGGCGTCAAGCAGACGCGGCGCCGGTTTGAGCCGGCGCCGCGCCGTCGGCAAGCGAGATACGAAAAGCTCGATCAAACGGCTTGTCCGAGGATTTGTTTCAGGTCTTGCTCGGGCGTCGTGATCGGCGCGATCTGAAACGTATCGACAAGCACTTTCAGAACGTTGGGGGTGATGAAGGCGGGCAGGGAGGGGCCCAGCCGAATGTTCTTCACGCCCAGGTACAGCAGCGTCAGCAAGATCGCCACGGCTTTCTGCTCGTACCAGCTTAGCACCATCGAAAGCGGCAGGTCGTTGACCCCGCAATTGAACGCCTTGGCCAGCGCCACGGCGATTTGAATGGCGGAGTAGGCGTCGTTGCATTGTCCGATGTCGAGCAGCCGCGGGATGCCGCCGATCGACCCGAAGTCGAGCTTGTTGAAGCGGTACTTGCCGCAGGCGAGCGTGAGAATGACGCAATCTTGCGGCACCTTCTGCACGAAGTCGGTGTAGTAGTTGCGGCCCGGCTTCGCGCCGTCGCACCCTCCGACGAGGAAGAAGCGGCGAATCGCGCCGCCCTTGACCGCTTCGATCACTTTGTCGGCCACGCTCATCACGGCGTTGTGGCCGAAGCCGACCAGAATGTTCTGCTCGGGCCCGTCTTCGGCGAACCCCGGGGCGGCCAAGGCGGCTTCGATCACCGGCGAGAAATCTTTATCGTTGCCGATATGCCGCACGCCGGGCCAAGCCACCAGACCGGTGGTGAACAACCGGGCGGAATACGTTTCCTTCGGTTTCTGGATGCAGTTGGTCGTCATCAAGATCGCGCCGGGGAATGCGTCGAACTCCTTGCGCTGGTCTTGCCAAGCGCCCCCGTAGTTGCCGACCAAGTGCTTGTACTTCTTCAGGCCGGGATACGCATGGCACGGCAGCATTTCGCCGTGGGTATAGACGTTGATCCCTTTGCCCTCGGTCTGCCGGAGGAGCAACTCGAGATCGCGCAGGTCGTGGCCCGAAACGAGAATCGCTTTGCCTTTACGCGGGGTGACGCGAACGGTGGTCGGTTCCGGATGCCCGTAGGCGCCGGTGTTGGCGGCATCGAGCAATTCCATGACCTTCAAATTCAATTCGCCGGTTTTCAACGCCCAGCCGAGAAGGCCATCGACCGTCGGGGCCGGATCAGTCAGCGCGTTGAGCGCCGCATGGAACGTGGCATAAAGCGACGGATCCTCGCGGCCGAGCACGCGGGCATGATCGGCGTAGGCGGCGGCTCCCTTCAATCCGTAGAGCACGATCTCTTGCAGGCTGCACAGGTCGGGGCCAAGCGCCTGTTGGCGAACGGGGATCGAGACTTTTTCCGCCTGCGCCAGCAGCCCGTCGAGCGAGTCGGCCGGTTCCCACGCTGCGGGACCGCTTAGGGTTTCGGGCGACCGGCCCGCCTTGCGACAAGCGTCCTCGTACATCGCCCGTGCGGTGCGCTTGGTCTTCGCGGCACTGTGCAGGTGCGATTGCAATCGCGCCGGGTCGAAATCCACGTTCGTCACCGTGGCAAAGAGGGCCTCGATCATCTCCCGATCGACCTCGGCGTCGCGCGCCCCCAGCTCGGCCGCGCGATGAGCGTACATCGCGATGCCCTTGGTGGCCTCGATCAGCAGGTCTTGCAACGCGGCCGTTTTCGGGTCCTTTCCGCAATTGCCGAACACATTGCAGCCCGTGCCTTGCGACACCTGTTCGCATTGAAAACAAAACATCGACATCAGCTCATCCTCCTAGAAAAAGTGATTCCTCGATCGACAACGACCGCACGACGACGCCGGGCGTCGTGATCGCATCATTCGCCTTACTCGCTGCTCCCGCCCACATTCGGGCCTTAGAAGTTCCACGTCGCCGATGCGAATCGCCTCCGTGTCCGAAGGGGCGATAGAGAACGGCGGCTCCTGACGGTAGAATACTGGTTTCCGCGGGCGCGGCCGAAAGTCGGCTTCGGCTTTCTTCCCGCACGTCTTTAGGCAAGTATAGCCGTTCGGCCTCGATGGGCGATTGATCGAGATCAAGCGACCGAAAAAAATTGTTCGAATTTGCCAAAGTACATGCGGCCGAATGGGTTGCGGGGCCATTGGCGCCTTTGCGCGACGATCGGATTTTCGGAGAGTCGCCGCGCGACGTGCCCGGCGTGCTTCGAAGGCGAAGAGAAGCGGCGAACGGGCGAATCGAGCGCGATTCGTCGCCAGTGGAAACGATGCGATCGAGCGAATAATGAGTCAACAGACACAGCTCAGTGCGATCAATGTGGTCGATGTGCTTCAATCGTGCCCGCTTTTCGCCGAGGTGGGGCCGAGCAGCTTCCAACGATTGGCCACGATGGCGCGGCTGCAAAGCTATTCGCGAGGGCAATTGGTTTTTCGCGAGGGGGACGCGGTCCCCGGGGTCTTTGTCGTGGGCGCAGGATCGGTTCGCGTGTTCAAGACGGGCCCGAGCGGTCGCGAGCACGTGCTCCACATGGTAGGCCCGGGCGGAACATTTGCCGAGCTGGCGGCGATTGGGAACTTCGCGCTGCCCGCCTCGGCCGAAGCGGTAACCGATGTGCTCTGTGCGTTGCTGCCGACCGAGGCGTTTCGCCGCGCCCTGGATGAAGACCACGACTTATGCCGCGAGATGTTGACGGGGCTGACGGTGTGGTTTCGGCATTTTGTCGGGCTGATTGAAGACATCGTGCTTCGCGACGCCGTGGGCCGCCTGGCCCAATACCTGTTGAAGATCTCGCCCGATGATCGCCAAACGAGGGTCGAGTTGCCCAGCTTGAAACGGCATGTTGCCAGTCATTTGAATCTGACGAGCGAGGCGTTCTCGCGCACGTTCCGTCGCTTGGTCGAGGCGGGGCTGATTGCCGAAGAAGACGACAATAGAATCCGTTTGCTCGATCGTTCGGGATTGAAATTGGCGGCAGAAGGGATGTTTCCGCGGGTGTGAACTCGCCTGCAGGGATCTTGGGGCAGCGGTCGGATGATCGGCGGTGAAGCAATGGCGAAGAAGTCAACGCGACGCGACTTCTTGCGAGGAAAAGCGGCCGGCGATGCAGTCGGCGATGCCGTCGATCGGCTGCTGCCGCAACTGGGCGACGAGTCGGTGGACGGCCGCACGCTGGTCATCAGTCGGCCGGCGATGGCCGCCCGCTTCGAAATCTGTGTCGATGCAACGGATCAAGCCGCGATTGATGCTGCCTGGGATGCACTGGAGCTTGTCGGCGAGTATGAATCGCGCTGGTCGTACTTCCGCGCGGAGAGCGAGATTTCGGCCATCAATGCCGCGGCCGCACAGGGGCCGGTTCCGGTTCGCGACGATTTGTTCTCGCTGCTTCAACGGGCGCAGTCGTTCTGGGAGGAGACGGGCGGCGCATTCGACTTGACAGCGACGCCCTTGTGGGAGCTGTGGGGCTTTGCGCGGCGAGAAGGCCGCGTGCCCGACGATGCCGCGGTGGCCGAGGCGCTCGGGTTCGTGGGAATGAATCGGGTCGAGCTTGACGCAGCGGCTTCGACGGTGCGCTTTCAGACTCCCGGCGTGCGATTGAACCTCGGGGCGATTGGGAAAGGTTATGTTGTTGACCGCTGCGCCGAGCGGCTTGTCGCGGCGGGAGTAGGCAACTTTCTTTTCAGTGGCGGCCTGAGCAGCATGGTTGCCCATGGGCGGCCGCCGGGGGGCGCGACCGATGGGTGGATCGTAGGCGTTCGCAATCCGCTGCGGCCCGATCGCCGCGTGGGACGTTTGGTGTTGCGGGATCGCGCGCTGGCCACCAGCGGCTCGTATATCCAATCGTTTCGGTTCGGGGGGAAGCGGTTTGGCCACATCATCGATCCGCGGACCGGCCGGCCCGCCGATGGCATGCTTTCGACGACGGTGCTGGCGCCGTCCGCGGAGGCCGCCGACGCGCTTTCGACGGCGTTTTATGTGATGGGCGTCGAGCGGGCCATCGAGTTCTGCCGCACTTGTCCCGAACTGGGCGCGGTGTTGATTTCCCCGTCGCGAACCCGCGGCGGTTGGAGTATTCATCGCGTGGGCATCGCCGACGACGAATGGTTGCCGGAAACAGAGTAAGCATCAACCGGGAGAACGCTTGGTGCGGTCGGTTTTGGAGTGGATTGTCTGGTCTCTCGTGGTCGCCACGGCTTTGCGCACGTGGTGCGTGCAGGGCGTTTTGGTTCCTTGCCGAGTGACAGGCGACTCGATGCTGCCGGGCCTGAGGGGCGAACATCTCTCGTTGCAGTGCTCCGATTGCGGGTTTCGCTACGACGCTGACGCCTCGCACGGCCGCCCGGCAACAACGATTTGCCCCAACTGCGAGAACCGCCAACGCGACGACCTCCCGCCTCGCGCTGCATGGGGCGATGGCGTGCTCATCGGTCGCGGAGCGTTCTACTGGCGCGAGCCGCGGCGATGGGAACGGGTCGTCTTTCGCCTGCCGCACGATCCGCAAACGTGGGCCATCAAGCGAATCGTCGGTTTGCCGGGCGAAGAAGTATCGATTCGCGACGGCGATGTGTTCATCGATGGTCAGCCGGCGCGAAAGCCCTATCGCGTCCAGCGGTCATTGGCTGTTTTGGTGCATGATGCCGATCATCAGCCGCCCGATGCGAGGTTTCCGCCGCGCTGGCAGGGGGCCGAGCGGCATAGCCGCTGGGTCGGGGCGTTCGGACGGTTTGCCCGGCGTGCGACGTCGGCCGCCGATGCCTTCGATTGGCTCGAATATCATCATTGGCGGCGCGTGGCTGGTGTCGAGGCGGCCGTCGTGCGGCAGCCGATTCGCGACGATCTTTTCAACCATGCCCTCACCCGGCGCGAGGAAGAGTCGCACGTGGTATGGGATCTGATGCTCAGTTTTCGCGTGGTCGAGGTGTTCGGCAGCGGCCTGTTGGCCGTTCGACTCAACTCGGGCGACGACTCGTTCGAGGTGCAAATCGACCCGCAGCAGTGCTCCTACCGTGTGACGCATAATGGCCGAGAGCTGCCCGGCGCCGCGGGAAAGCTGCCCGGTGGCCTCAACGGCGGAGAAATATGGGTGTCGCAAGTTGATCAACAGTTCGTCGTTGCTTTGGACGATCAGCCGATTGTTCAGGTGCCCTTTGACCGGAAAAGCCGCGTGCAGGAACGGTCCGAAACGCCGGCAGCCATCGGTGCGAAAGGGTTGGGACTGGTGCTGGAGCACCTTCGCTTGTACCGCGATGTGTATTACAGTCGTCCGCCGGACTGCGATCCGGCGCGTGGATTCGAGAAACCGTGGAAACTCGGTGCCGACGAATACTACGTTCTGGGGGACAACAGCTTGGTTTCCCACGATAGCCGGAACTGGGACGGCCCGCCGGGCGTGAATCGTAATCTTCTGCTTGGCAAGCCTTTCGTGCTGATGTATCCTATGAAGGTTTGTCGCTGGGGTGATTGGTTTTTCCAAGTTCCCGAGTTGGGGCGTATCGAGTATATTCCCTGAAGCCGCGGGCAGAGCGTTCTTTGCGGTGGGGCCGTTGCGCCGCTGGGTTGTCATGGATCGGAGCAATGACGGCGGTAGAACGCATTCGCCGCGCCGTTTGAGGGGGGCGATGGCCGCAGATAGGCAAGCGAGTGGTTTCGATTTCCCCGTCGGTCGATCGGTCGGAAGATAGGGGCAAGTGCGGTTCGATTGTTCCGCGAGCAAAGATTGCGGTTTGCCTGCCGCAATGCGATAGGATTCTCCATGCGAAGTTTGATGCGTTTGCTACGTGATGGCGCCGCAACGTTGGGATTTGCCAAACACCAAACACCTTCGGGCCGCGGCTCGGGGGGCGAAGGCTCAATGAAGGCCAAGTCGCCGTCGCATACAACAGCGGCCGCCGTTCGCGAAACGATCGAATCGGTAGTCATCGCCTTCGTGCTGGCCTTTCTATTTCGCACATTCGAGGCCGAGGCGTTCGTCATTCCGACCGGCTCGATGGCGCCGACGCTGATGGGCAGGCACAAAGACCTGGATTGCCCGGCGTGCGGCTACCGTTATCAGGTCAGCGCGAGCGACGAGATCGATCAAGCCACTGGGCGTCTGACGGGGCGAGCGGTCGTTGGCGGAACGTGCCCGATGTGCCGCCGCCCGGCCGATCTTTCGCCGCAGAATCCGCAGGGCGAGGTCTATCCCTCGTATAGCGGCGATCGGATTTTGGCTGTCAAGTACGCCTATCAATGGCGGGATCCGCAGCGGTGGGATGTGGCGGTGTTTCGCTATCCGGGCGACGCGCAGACGAACTTCATCAAGCGATTGGTGGGGCTTCCCGGCGAAACGATTCGGATTCAATATGGCGACATCTTCCTCAAACAATCGGACGGAAGCTGGACGATCGCTCGCAAGCCGCCCGACAAGATGCTGGCGATGCTTCAGTTGGTGTACGACAACGGCCTGACCCCGCGGCTGAAAAGCGAGTTCGGCTGGCCGGCGCGCTGGATCCCCGACGCTGTTCGGGGCGAAGGCGCGTTCGAATTGATCGATCACGGCCGCGCGGCGGAAACCAACGGGCGCAATGATCAGACCGTATGGCTTCGCTACTACCATTTGATCCCTACGGCGGACCAATGGCACGTCTTGAAGACGACCGGCACGCTTGCGCCGGGCGATCGCGTCAAGCCGTCGGCCATTGATGACTTTTGCGCCTACAACAGCAATCGATCGCTGGGCGGCATGGCGGCGGCCGACGACGCGGAAGAACGCCATTGGGTGGGCGACTTGGCGGTCGAGGCCGACGTCGAGGTGCGATCCGAGGGCGGCGAGCTTTTCTTCGAACTTCGCCGCGGCGGTCGGGTGTTTCTTTGCGCGGTCAATCTGAACGACGGAGCGGCTTCTCTTTCGATCAGCGGCGAGGAGTTTCGGGCATCGGGAACCACGGCGATGCGGGGACGGGGCAAGTATCGCGTGATGTTCGCCAATTGCGATCGGCAGTTGCGCGTGTGGGTCAACGATCGTTTGGTTCGTTTCGGCGACGGCGACGAATCCACCTGCTATGGCGATCTGCGGAACCACGACTTGCACCCGTCGGATCTTCAACCGGTGAGCATCGGCGTTCGCGGCGCGTCGGTGATGGTCGATCGCCTGCGGGTGTGGCGCGACATTTATTACTTGGCCCGTCCTGAAACGGCCAGCCCCTTCGGCGACGAGGAGTCGGTCGGCCCGCACGTACTTACCGACCCGCGGCGTTGGCCGGCCGGGCTGCTCAATCGTGTGGCCGGCCGGGCGTTCACCCTGCGGGAAGACCAGTTCTTGGCGCTGGGCGATAACAGCGCAAAAAGCCGAGATAGCCGGCTCTGGGGGCATGAAGGATTCGACTATTTCGTCCGCCGCGATTTGCTGATCGGAAAAGCCCTCTTGATTTATTGGCCGCATTCGTGGAATACTCCCATACCGTTTTGGCCGAATGTGGCGCGGATGGGTTTGATTCGCTGAACGCGATTGAAGCGGAAATGTCGGAGACAAATCGCCGCGACGGGCAGAGCAAAGAATCTGCCGGTGGCGAAAGTCGCTTGATGCGACGGCGTTCGGGGCGGCCTTGCGGCGTGGCCGCCGGTGGCGTGAATTGTCCGAGGAAACGAACTGATGCTGGAAGTCCAGGGTCTGGTGAAGGTCTTCGGCCAACGGCGCGTGGTTGACGGAGTGGACTTCCGCGTCGACGCCGGCGAGATTGTCGGGCTGTTGGGCCCCAACGGTGCAGGGAAAACGACGAGCTTTCGGATGACCTGCGGATTGATCGAGCCCGACGGCGGGAAGGTCGTTCTCAACGGGATCGACATCACCAATTGGCCGATGTATCGCCGCGCCCGCGACGGCGGCATGGGATACTTGGCGCAAGAGGGCAGTGTCTTCCGCAAATTGACCGTCGAACAGAACCTGCTGGGCGTGATGGAAATGATCGGGCTCGACCGCCGCACTCGGCGGCGCCGCTGCGATGAGCTGCTCGCCCAGTTCGATATCGCCCGCTTGCGGAAGTCGTTGGCGCTTTCGCTTTCGGGCGGCGAACGGCGTCGATTGGAAATCGCACGATGCCTAATCACCAATCCGAAGATCATTCTGCTGGATGAGCCGTTTACGGGCATCGACCCAGTGACAATCGCCGGCATCCAGAAGGTCATTCGCAGTCTGCGCGATGATGGAATCGCAGTGCTGATCACCGACCATCAGGTGCGAGAGACCCTGCAAATCACCGACCGCAGCTACGTCATTCGCTCGGGAAAGGTGCTTTGCCATGGGCGCCCGCAGGAAGTCCTCGCCAATCCCGAGGCGCGAAAGTACTATTTCGGCGAAGACATCGAAATCCGAAGCACGGCCTCCGCCGATCAGTCGCCTGTGGGGAACGCTCGCTGATTGGTCGGTTCGCCGAACGCCGTCGAGTTCGGTTCCTTCCGCGGCGGAGCGATTCGGCCGAAGCGATCTTCTCTTCGATCGACCGGCCGGCTGTTGGCAGCGCTGCCGGTCGAGGTTAGAAACCGGCTCGCCGTTCAGGGCTCGAGAAGAACCGGCGATTGGAATCGTTGGTCGCGCTCTTTTCGCGTGCCCTGGGTGTCTTCGACGAACTCGTTGAGCAGGTGGACCTCGACCCGCGAGTTCAGGGCTTGCTTGTTCGCGTCGTCGGCAAGGGTGCGCGGTTCATTGGCCGCTGCTTGGCTCAGGCGAATCCGTTCGGGTTCGATGCCGGCCTTCAACAGGCAGTCCATGACGGCCATGCAGCGCGCGTAGCACAATTCCCAAGAGTTGTGAAAGGGACTATCCGCCGGCAGCGGGCGCCGTGTGGCGTGGCCCCGAATCTCGATTTTGTTGCGTTTGCCCAGCCAAAGCGGGATGTACTTCTTTAGGTCGTTTAGCGTTTGATCGTCGCATTCGGCGGAGTCTTCGGGAAACTCGATCACTGTGCCGATCGTGCGGCGATCGCCGTCGTGCAAGACGAACAGGCTGGGGTCGCGAATCGCCGACACCCGGCCGGGCTTGTTTTTCTTGTCGTCGGGATATCCTTTGCCGCGGGCCTGCGGACCGCCCGGCTGCCCGCGCGAGGGCAAGAAGTCGCCCCGGCCGGTGCGATACCCCGGGATGAGTGCGTCGGGCTTCTTCTGATTGCCCAGCGGATCGTTGAAGTATTGGCTGACCGCTTTTTTGACGTCTTCGCCTTGTCCGACGATCCACATCACCATGAAGAAGGCCATCATCGCCGTGACGAAATCGGCGTAGGCTACTTTCCAGGCGCCGCCTCCTTTGCCGGCCATAGGCTTTCCTTTCCGATAGGGCTACGAGGCATCGACCTCGGCGAGAAGCTCGTCGAGCCGTGCCCGTGTGGGTCGCACTTCGGGCGCGGTGCCTCGACGGGCCAATTCAAGCGATACCTTCGGGGGCACGCCCATCGCCAATCCTTCGATGACCGTCGAAGCCGTGCGAAAATAAGCGATTTCGGCTGCGCCGAGGAATTCCATTTTTACCGATAGGGGCGCGAAGAACCCATACGACAGCAGAATCCCCAAAAAGGTGCCGACCAGGGCCGCTCCCACTTTCTCGCCGATCTCTTCGACCGGCCCATCGATCGCTCCCATCGTCACGACGATGCCCAGCACGGCGGCCACGATGCCGAACCCCGGCAGGGCGTCGGCCGTTTTGCTCATCACTCCGGTGGGCGCGTGGTGCTCTTCCTCGATGACCTTGATTTCGGCCTCGAGCAGCCCGGGCAATTGCTCGGGCTTCATCGTACCTTCGACCAAGATGGTGATCGCGCCGCAGATGAACTCCACCACATGGTGGTTGTGCAGAATCTTCGGGTATTTGCGGAAGATCGCGCTTTCTTCCGGATTAGAGACGTGCGATTCGAGCGAAAGGATGCCTTCGCGGCGGGCGAGCCGAAGCAGATCGTACAGCAGTTTGAACAGCTCTTCGTATGCCCCTTTGTTGTATGGCGACCCTTTGAGGCACTGAAGCACTCCGCGGACCAAGTCGATGAGCACCTTTTTGGGGCACATGGTGATCAACGCGCCGGTGGCGGCCCCGCCGATCGTGATGATTTCCGACGGGTGAATCAGCGCTCCGATGTGCCCGCCGGCCATCGTAAAGCCCGTCAACACGCAGCCGATGACAATCAGACTTCCGACAATGACAATCATACAGAGCCTGTCCCGCCAAGCGACCTTGTTGGCCCGTGGCCTCCGGAAAAACGCCATGGAAGAGGCAACGTAATCCGTACAAGGGAACTTAGCATAAAAGAAGGGGACGGGGCGGGAGAAAGGGCCCCAGGGCGGCCCGCTTCCAGGCGAATTTGGATGAAGGGTGCGACGAGCCGTGCCGTTGGACCATTGGGCCTGCACCCTGTCGCCCCGAACGGGGTGGTTGCATCGATTTTGCGGGCTGTGCCGAATCGTGGGGCCGGTCGTGTCTCGCTGGGAAGCCGCGTCCGCTGCGGCTGAGCACCGTTGGGGCTGAGCGAAATCGCCTTGCCCCCGGTTGCAACTCGACTCAGCCCCCCCGTAAAATGGTCTGTTTTGTCGTACCAGTGCGGCGGCGAATCGCGCGAGGCGGGGCCTTTGCGCGAAGGTTGCTATGCCGCGGTCGATCCACCGGCGAAACGGCCGGATCGTTGTTTCCGCCGGTCGCGCGGGCGAGAGTTGCTCGCGATCGGTCGCCGGCGACGAACTTGTTCTTTGTGTCCGGAGCAAATCGTTATGCGTCATGTCCTTTCTGCGTTGGTGCAGAACGTGCCGGGCGTGCTTTCGCACATCGCCGGCATGCTCGCCTCTCGCGGCTACAACATCGACAGCTTGGCCGTGGGCGAGACGGAGGATCCGAAGCTCTCGCGGATGACCTTCGTCGTTGTCGGCGACGACAATGTGTTGGAACAGGTTCGCAAACAGTTGGAAAAGATCGTTACCGTCGTCCGCGTGGACGATATCAGCGCGCAGGATTACGTCGAACGCGACCTGATGCTGATCAAGGTGTCGGCCGAGGCTTCGGTTCGCGGGCAGGTGGCGCAACTGGTCGATGTGTTTCGGGGACGCATTGTTGACGTAGCCCCCGATGCGCTGATTATCGAAATCTCCGGCACCGAGCGAAAGGTGGAAGCGTTTATCGAATTGATGCGTCCCTTCGGGATCATCGAATTGGCACGCACCGGGCGAATCGCCATGATCCGCGGCGGTCAATCTTCGGAGTCGTGAACAAGAAGCAAGTCGTAACGTGCAGCCGATCGCGCGAGTCGTTCCCAATCGCCGTGCTGATCAAGCTGCCTTCATTCACTGTTTGTTCAGTCGCGAAAGGGCGCACCGGCGCGGCTGATGCCTCGCAAACCGCCACCGGCGCGCGAGGCGGCTTATAATCCGCCCGAGGCGGTGCGCAAGTTAGGGAGTTGTGGCCATGCCGGCTAAGATTTACTACGACCAAGATGCCGATTTGGGATTGCTCAAGAATAAGACCGTGGCCATTCTCGGCTACGGTTCGCAAGGCCATGCGCACGCCCAGAATCTCCGCGACAGCGGCGTGCGGGTGATCGTTGCCGAACTGCCGGGCACGAAGAATCACGAATTGGCGGTGCAAGACGGGTTCTCGCCGCTGAGCACAGCCGAGGCCGTGCGCCAGGCCGACATCATCACGATCCTTCTGCCCGACGAGCTGCAAGCGGGAGTGTTCAGCAGCGAAATTCGCCCGAACATCAAGCCCGGCAGCGTCATCGTCTGCTCGCACGGGTTTAACGTGCATTACGGGCAGTTCGACATCCCCCAAGGAATCTCCGTGATCCTCGTGGCCCCCAAGGGGCCGGGCCATCTGCTCCGCGCTGAATTCGTCCGCGGCGCCGGGGTGCCGTGCCTGATCGGCGTGCTCGAAGGTTCCGCTCCCGACGCATTGAAGATCGGCCTTGCTTACGCGAAGGGGATCGGCGGCACGCGGGCCGGCGTGATCGAAACCAGTTTCGCCGAAGAGACGGAAACGGACCTGTTCGGCGAGCAAGTGGTGCTTTGCGGGGGGCTGAGCGCGCTGATTAAGGCCGGGTACGAAACGCTCGTCGAGGCCGGCTACCAGCCGGAGATGGCCTATTTCGAGTGCGTCCATGAAGTGAAGCTGATCGTCGATCTGATTTATCAGGGCGGGCTGAACTACATGCGCTACAGCATCTCGAACACCGCCGAATACGGCGACTACAGCCGCGGCCCGCGGATCATCACCGAGGAAACGCGCAAGGAAATGAAGCGAATCCTCGCGGAGATCCAAGACGGCAGCTTCGCCCGCGAATGGATTCTCGAGAACAAGGCCAATGCGCCGGCCTTCAAGGCGATGCGCCGCAAGGAGCGCTCGCATCCGGTGGAGATCATCGGCAAGCAGTTGCGCAAGCTGATGTCGTGGATCAACGCGAAAGAGGTTTGATCGATCGCGGTATCGATCGTTGTCCCGGTCGAGTTCGGCCGCCGGCAGAGACGACCGATCGCCGGGAGTGCTGAGGCCATTGAGCGGTGGGGCGAACGGCTCTGTTCGCCCCGCCGTAGGGCTCCGCCCCGGCGGCCGCAGTCTTGAACCGGCCTCGGCAACCGTCCTTGCCGATAAACGGGCGGTCGTTGGCTATTGGCCCTGCGCCGGCATGACGCGCTGATCATCTCCGGCTGTCGGTTCTGCCAATGGCGTTTGCAGAAGGTGCCGCGGGGCAGGGCTTGGAGCCGCCCCGGCTCGGCACGTGCAGGCTGTGCCGCATCCGCGATTGTCGGCCCGCGCTGATGCAGCCGTTTGATTCGGCCGTCGGCGTTATCGTTTGCGCGGCGCCAGCCAGGGCAGGGCGGTGGGCGAGATCAGTTCCGCCAAACCGGCCGCGGCTAACTCGGGCCCGAGAACGTATCGTCCCGAATCGATCCATTGGGCGATCAACGGCGGATCGGCTCCGAGCAATTCGACCAACCAGCGATCCATCGCCTGCTCTAATTCGCCGAAGTGTTTCGCCCATTGAGCGGCTTCGACCAGCCCCACGTTTTCTTCACTTTGCCATTTCATGTGGTGAAAGAGCAGCGTGCTGTATTCCGTCACCAAGCGGCGTCGGCAGGCTGCAAACGGCAGCAGGGCCGCCGACGAGCACTCGCCCACGACGATGCCCACGGCGTCCAGCCCGCGCAACAGCAGCAGGTTCGCCAGCGCCATGGCGGAGTAGGGACTGCCGCCGGGCGAGTCGAAATAGAGCACGCAGCGCCCGCCGGGTTCGACCTCCAATAACTTGTCGCACCAATCGGATTGATGTTCCGACAGGTCGCCTACCAAGGCGATTTCTGCAAGCGATTCGCTTCGACGGGGCATAGCCGATCTCTCGTGTGGTTGCGACGGTTCGGGGCGAGTCGGGGCGGCAGAATCTATGCGGCTTTGCGCAGTGCCGGCTTCTCGCGGGTGTCTTTCCATCGGCGGTGAATCCACCAATACTGCGCCGGATCTTGGCGGATGATTCGCTCGAGCCAATCGTGGAACCACTGGGTAAGCTCACGCACGCCGCGCACCTCGTCGCCGCCTGTGGTCGGATCGGCGCAGGCGTATTGGCGCAACTCGAAGGCCATCGGTCGGCCCAACCGCCGCACCGCCGACACATAGACCGGCGCCTGATGCTCGAAACTCAGCAGTGCAATCGCCTTGTGCGCCGAGGCCGGCCGGCCGAAAAACCGAATCCAACAACCCTTCGGCCCGGCGTACTGATCGGCCAAGAAGGTCATTGTTCCGTGCTTCGACATCACGGCCTCGATCTGTTCGTACCCGCCGTTCTTTGGAATGATGTGTTGCCCGGTGCGCCCGCGAAAATCGTTGACGAACCGATCGAGGAACGGGTTATCGAGCGTTCGGGCCACCGTGTGCGTGGGAAAGCCGAGCACGCCGAGAACATAGCCGCCGACCTCGAAATTGCCGTAATGGCCGGTAACGATCATCGTCGGTCGATCCGCCAGCAGTTGACGCATCAATTCGCGCTCGCCGCCGAGGACGACGAAGTCGCGCCAGTTGGTGTCGTGGATTTTCCGCGGGGTATGGGCCACTTCCAACACGAGCCGGAAAAGGTGCTCCCACATCGCCCGTTCCAGGCGCCGACGGTCGGTCTCGGTCATCTCGGGGAAGGCGTGGCTCAGATTCTCATCGAGCACGCGCCGACGCAGCCGAAGCACGTCGCAGAACAGCCACGCCAAATGCCTCGCGATCGCATCGCCGAGGGAAACCGGCATCGCCTGGACCGCACAGATCAACAGGCGGACCACCAGATAAACCGTATAGTCAATGACACGCCGCATGATCAACCATCCCTGGCGGAAACAGACAAGATTTGAAAACGCTGCGATCGTCCGTCACGGCCCCTAGGGAAAGCAACGGAGCAGCCCGAACCACACTCTTCACACACTCGCATGGTTGCCTTTTGCGTGCAAGACTATGAGCCGCTTCATGCCGTGAGCGGTGAAATATGGCGCCGGCCAGTCGAGGACACCCGGATCGCCTCGTCGCGGCCGTCCTTCGTTGCTCGATCAATCCGCCGCCGAATTACACCGGCGCACCGGCCCGTATTCTGACGATTTGGCCGTTGCGAGAAAAGACCGTTTTGGCCCCTCCGTAGGATGGTGCGATCCGATGCGCACGTCGGCAGGTTCCGGTGGTTGACCTGGACAAACAGTGCGACAAACCACCGGGCAGCTCGCAAGAGACAGGTCGATTCTCTTGCACAGAGAGCAGGTCACTTTGCGGAAGTCAGCACCGCAGGCTGACGCGCGCAGAGGTTCGCTAGACTGACGCGCGCAGAGGTTCACTACTGATCGGCCGCAGCCGGGCGATCGAGCGTTGAACGAGGGCTTGCAGCCCCGGGGGCAGCAAGCGGGCCAGTCGGGCGGGGCCTACTCGGCTGCGGGTTCGCCGCACGAATCGCCTGCCGACGATTGCCCGCCGACGATCTTCAGCGCCTCGGTCAAGGCGTCGAATCCGCCGGTCAGCTCCACCAGCCGCCGCACGCCGCCTACCGCATCGAGAGCACGGTCAACGCACCCGTGCTGTTGGATGAACTCTTGCAGGCTTTTCACGGTGATGATCGCATCGACAAGCTGCTTGTTGGGGGCGGAGTCGGGTTTTTTCGGTGCGGGGGCGATGGTCTTCTTGGCCATGGCTAGAGTTCCTGTTTGTTAGTTGTTCGAGTGTGAAATCTCCCGGGCGAGCCGCCGTTAAACGATCGGCTGCACCGGTTTTTTCCTTTCGGTTACATCGACTGCAATTTTCGGCAGATCGCGTCGGCCATTTCCTGCGTGCCGACGGCTGTCGGATCGTTTCGGTCGGCCTTCATGTCGTAAGTAACATCTTTTCCTTCGGCGATGACGGCCGCGACGGCGCGTTCCAAACGGTCGGCGGCATCGCGTTCGCCCAAGTGCCGCAGCATCAACATGCCGGAAAGGATCAATGCCGTGGGATTGACCTTGTTTTGCCCTTTGTAGCGCGGGGCGCTGCCGTGCGTGGCCTCGAACACGGCACCGTCGGTTCCAATGTTGGCCCCCGGCGCGACGCCCAGACCGCCGACCAACCCGGCCGCCAAATCGCTCAGGATATCGCCGTACAAGTTGGGAAGCACGAGAACGTCGTAGAGTTCGGGCTTTTGCACCAACTGCATGCACATGTTGTCGACGATGCGGTCCTCGAACTCGATGTCGGGATAATCGCCGGCGACCGTGCGTGCCGTTTCCAAGAATAGCCCGTCGGTGAACTTCATGATGTTCGCCTTATGCACCGCGGTCACCTTTCGCCGACCGTTGGCGCGGGCGTAGTCGAAGGCGAAACGCACGATCTGCTCGGTGCCCGGCACACTGATCGGCTTGATCGAAACGCCGGTTGTTTCCGGCGGGGTCTTGATTTTCCGATCGGGCGAAATCCGATTGATTGCATCGATCACTTCGGCGGCGGCGGGCGTGCCTCGCTCGAATTCGATTCCGGCGTACAAGTCTTCCGTGTTCTCACGGACAATGACCAAATCGACCGGAACGCCGCTGAAGAACGTGCGGACGCCCGGGTAGTATTTGCACGGCCTCAAACAGGCATAAAGATGGAACAGTTGCCGCAGGTGAACGTTGATGCTGCGAAACCCCGTGCCTACCGGAGTGGTGATCGGTGCCTTCAAGGCGCACCGGGTGCGGCGCACACTGGCGATGGTGGCCTCGGGCAGCGGCGTCCCGGCGGTTTCCATGATATCGACGCCGGCCTCTTGGACATCCCAGGCAATGGCAACTCCGGTGGCATCGATGCAGCGGCGTGCCGCCTCGGCCAACTCGGGCCCGACGCCGTCTCCGCGAATCAACGTTACTTCGTGGGGCATGATCCTCGATCCTCAGAAAAGAGGCTCTACAAAAGGGTTACGTTCTTTCAGCCGAACCGCCCGCGTGGATGTCGGCTCAAGGGATCGGCTCCAGTGGACCGTCGGGCACGTGTTCGGTGCCGACTGCGCTGAAAACCAAGTCTGATCGGCTAAGGCTACTTCAACAATGGGGGCTCGTCAACCGCTGCGAGAATTGTGATTGTCTGCTGCGGTTTGCTCTCGATCCTTCGTCGCGTTCGGCTCCGGCGAGTTGGTCGGCGCCCACCGCAGGTTCTCCCGATTGTTCGCATTATAGTCGACTGGCCCAGAGGCCCTGGGATCAGGTTCTGCGGTTTTCGTCGCGCGAGCGACATGCCGAGCTTGAACGGATTTCACGCAATTGCGAAAGCGACCGCCGCCGACGCGAAGCGGCCCAACGGGTGTTGCCGCCGTGGGAACCGCGCTGCGTCTTCCGCGGTTTTGATTTGAGTTTCGAGAAGAGGAGGGCGTCGAAAAATGGCGTGCGATTGGAGCTCGCAACGTAAGTTGTGTTTTGGAAACGGGTTGTAGATTTCTTTTGCCGCGGAATCTCTATTGGCATTCACCGGCGGCTTGGCTAGAATGCCGGCCTTATTCGTCCCCGATGGGGTTTGGGGAACCGCAGGAGTGCGCGCGGAAGGAGTCGCGGCGATCCGGCGGTCCGAAACCGTACTGTCTGGCCGCTGGCCCTTCGGGCCGAGGCCAACCAGCCGAATCTGGAATGCCGACATGCGCGCGGAACGGATGCCGCATCGAGCGATCTCGTTTGTGTCTCGGGGGATGCGCCGTTGGGTCGAGCTTTGTATCGCGTTCCCCGTCGCCACCTTGGCACTAGGAGTATTGGCCACTATTGCCGCCGGCGGACTGGCGGCAACGCAGCTCGGGTTGCGAACGAGTCGGGCCGAGTTGCTTTGCCCTCAAAGCGACTACAACCGCCGCTGGTTGAATTACACAGCCGAGTTCGGCGATAAAGAGGATGTCGTCGTAGTAGTCGAGGGAACCCAGCGCGAAATGCTGGTGCCCGTGCTCGATCATCTGGCCGAGGCTATTTCGGCCGAGCCGCAACGATTTCAAGATGTTTTGCACCGCTACGATTTGACGAAAGTGGGCAGCAAGGGCCTGCATTATCTCGACTTCAAGCAACTCGACGAGATCGAGGGCTTCTTACGAAAGGCCGAGCCGATCTTGCACGGCGACTGGGCCCAATTGAACCTGGGCAATTTGGCCGGGTGGATGGAGGCCGGCATCGAGCGCGTGCCGCTGCACTATCGGCCGCAGGCCATTGCGGCAATGCAAGCCGAGCTGGCGCGCACGGCCGAGGGATTAGCGGCCGCATTGGGGCCCACATGCAGTTACAAATCGCCGTGGCCCGACATCGCGGCCGCGGCTGCGGCCATCGAGTCGCTCGGCTCGAATTACATGATCACCGACGACGGCCGGCTCGGGTTCGTCATCCTCAAGTTCGCCGAAACCGATACCCAGAACCTTGCTCAAAACAGCGATGCCGTCGATCGGCTCCGCCAAATCATCGCCGCTGCTCAAAAAAGATTCCCCGAGGTGCGCATCGGCTTGACGGGCCTGCCGATCATCGAAAACGACGAGATGCGCGCCAGTCAGTTCTCGTCCACGTACACTACGGTTCTTTCCTTCCTCGGCGTGTTCGCGATCATCTTGCTGGCCTTCGGCGGGCTGCGCCACGTGACGTTGATTATGACGGTTCTGGCCGTTGGTGCCGTATGGGCCTGCGGCGCCGCGGCACTGGCGGTAGGACATCTGAATCTGTTGAGCGCATCGTTCGGATCGATTCTCTTCGGACTAGGGATCGACTACAGCATCGCGTATGTGTCGGCCTATCTCAACGTGCGCAAAGCCGGCCGCGATGTGCGTCAGGCCCTGCTCGAAGCAGCGGAGGAGCACGGGCCGGCCATCGCCGCTGCCGCCGTGACCTCGGCCGTGGCGTTTTTCATGGTTGGCCTGACCGAGTTTCGCGGCATTGCTCAGTTGGGCGTGATTGCCGGCATGGGATTGCTGCTTTGCTGGATCGCCTCGATGAGCTTGTTGCCCGCTCTGGTGTTCGTGGTCGATCGGCGCCGCGCCGACGCGCCCGCTCCCGAGCCGCTGCAATTGGGCGGCTTGCTTCAGCCGTTGACGGATCGGCCCTATGTCAGCGCTGTCGGATTATTGCTGACGACCGCGGGCTTGGCCCTTGGCACGCGTCACTTGTGGTACGACTACAACCTGTTGAACCTCCAGCCGGACGGCATGGAAAGCGTGGCCTTGGAGCACAAATTGCTGCAAGAGACGAATCTCAGCGCGTCGTTCGCACTATCCGTGTCCGACAGTCCGCAAGAGCTTCTCGAACGCAAACAACGCTTCCTTGCGCTACCCAGCGTGGAACGCGTGGAAGAGATCAGTTCGTTGTTTCCCGCATTCGGAAGGGAAAAACAGGCGGTGATTGCCCGAATGCATCAGCAATTGGCCGTTCTTCCCCGCGAAGTTCCGCAAATTCCGGTGGTGCCGCAGGAGGATCTTGCTCATATCCTCGAACGGGCCCAGGGAATGTTGGCGATGTCGGCCGACGGCAGCGAGCTGAGCCGGCGCTTGCAATTTCTTCGCGATACCGTGCGGGCCCTGCCGACCGAGGAGTATTTGCGGCGAATGACGCACTATCAGCAGGCCATGGCTAACGACTTGCTGGGGCGGCTGCATGCGCTTCGCGCGGTGAGCAACCCCGAGCCTCCGTCGCTTGCCGACCTTCCCGGCGGACTGACGACTCGGTTCGTCGGCAAAACCGGAAAACACGTGCAGAAGATCTACGCCAAGGTCAATATCTGGGACAACGAGGGCATGGAGCAATTTGTCCGCGAGGTTCGCAGCGTTGACCCCGATGTGACGGGCAACCCGATCCAGATCTTCGAGGCTTCGCGGCACATGAAGGCCAGCTACCAGTGGGCCGCGTGGGCTACATGCCTTGTCTTGGCGCCGATTCTCTTCCTGCATTTTCGACGCATTACACCCTCGTTGCTGGCGGTGGTGCCGCTGGCGTGCGGATTGGCGCAAATGTTCGGTGTGATGGGGGCCCTCGATATCGCGTTGAATCCGGCCAACATGATCGTCCTCCCCTTCCTGCTCGGCATGGGCCTTGATAACGGAATGCACGTGATGCACGACTTTGAGGCCCGTCGCGGACGCTATCGGGGAATGTCGCAAGCCACCGGGCTGACCGTGCTGGTCAACTCGCTGACCACGATGGTCGGCTTCGCCGCGCTGATGCTGGCCACGCACAAGGGACTGCAAAGCCTGGGGCGCGTATTGGTGATCGGTATGAGCTGCTGCCTCGTCAGCACCTTGCTCTTGCCGAATCTTCTGGTCATTTATGATCGCTGGAGTCGGCGTCGCGGCCACTTGCTCGATGAGGCGGGCGAGAACGAGAATGAGTCCGACCGGGACACGACCCCGGATCAGGACGGCCTGCTGAGCGATCTTTCCGGCGAATCTCAGGGCCCCGCGGAGCCGATCGCGCCGCGCCGTGCCGCGTAAGCAACATTGCCGAGAGAGTCCGCTGTTGCCTCTGCCGCGCGTTGAAATTGCGGTATTTCTCGACGGTGCCGCGCTCTTTCGGCTCGGTCTGCGGCCGCGCGGGCCGAGCGGGCGTTGCCGCCCCTCTTGACCGCCGAAGCGGGCAGGGCCACGATAAGGCTTTCCTGCGCACTCCCCATCGATATGCAACGCGCAGTCGGCGTTTCCATCCAACGGCCCATCGGCCGCGACGGTGACGGCTGTACGGACCGCAGAGGGGGGAAGCGAAGCACAAGGCGAGATTTGGGCGGCTGCGAGAATTCAATCGTGATCGATACAACAGAAGCATCTCGGCTCTTCGTTGAGCATTTTGGGACAACGCCGCAGTGGATCGTTCGCGCTCCCGGAAGAGTCAATCTGATCGGCGAACATACCGACTACAACGACGGCTTCGTCATGCCGCTGGCCATCGACCGGGCCGTGTGGATCGCGTTGCGCCCGCGGCCTGATCGTCGCGTGGTGGTCCGTTCGATCGATTTCGGCGAAGCGGGCGAGTTCGCACTGGATCAGTTGCAGCCCGCGGATCAACGGTGGCTCGAATACATCAAAGGGGTCGCGTGGAGCTTGACCAATGACGGACTGACGCTCGGCGGTTGGGAGGGCATCGTTACCGGCGATGTGCCTGCCGGCGCGGGCCTTTCGTCCTCGGCGGCGCTCGAGGTGGCTGCCGCGCGCGCATTCGCGGCCGTTGCCGCGATTGCGTGGGATGCGAGGGCGATGGCCGTTCGCTGCCAACGCGCGGAGAACCGCTGGGTGGGGATGAACTGCGGAATCATGGATCAGATGATCTCGGCTTGCGGTCGGGCCGGGCACGCGGTACTGATTGATTGCCGCAGCTTAGAGCTAAGCCCGGCACCGCTGCCCGACGACGTGAGCGTTGTGGTTCTTGATACGGGCACGCGCCGCGGACTGGTCGATTCGCAGTACAATGCCCGGCGTGCCGATTGCGAGGCTGCCTGCGCCTGCTTGGGCGTGAAGGCCCTGCGAGATGCCACGCTCCGGTTGCTCGACGAGCGGCGGGCGTCGCTTTCCGAGACGGCCTTCCGCCGCGCGCGGCATGTGATTTCGGAGAACGAGCGGACGGTGCATGCCGCCGAGGCGATGCGCCGCGGCGATTTCGATGCGTTGGGCCCGATGCTGACGGAAAGCCACCGCAGTCTGCGCGACGACTACGAGGTCTCCAGCCCGGCGCTCGACGCGATTGTCGAGGCCGCCATGGCTCATCCAGCCTGCTTGGGCGCACGGATGACCGGCGCCGGTTTCGGCGGCTGTGCCGTTGCGCTGGTTCGGTCGGCGGAAGCGGACGGTTTTGCTCGGAGCACGGCGGCCCGCTATCGAGAACAAACCGGCTTCGACGCGGTGGTGCATGTGTGCCGGGCGACCGACGGAGCTGCGATCGAGTGGGCCGCGGGCGAGTCGGCCTGCTGATGGCCATTGGGCCGTTTCCGAAGGGGAAGGCTGCGATCGTTGCGAAATGCTCCGTATCGTGCGGGAGAGAAACAGCCGTTGCGGCGTGCGAGAAGTACGAGAACCGAAAGACGCGCAAGGATTGTATTGCTCATGGAAACGCAAATTGTGGTGTTGGGCGGGGGACCGGGCGGTTACGCCGCGGCTTTTTTGGCGGCCGATCTCGGAATGCGGGTGGTCTTGGTCGATGCCGAGCCCCGGCTGGGTGGCGTGTGTTTGCTGCGGGGGTGCATTCCTTCGAAAGCGCTGCTGCATGTGGCCAAGGCCATGGCCGAAGCGAAGCATTTGGCCGATTGGGGCGTATCGTATGCGGCTCCGTCGATCGCCATCGATCAATTGCGCAGCCAGAAAGAGAAAATCATCTCCACGCTTTCCGGCGGGCTGAAGCAGTTGGCCGCCAAACGCAATGTGCAGGTGATTCACGCCAAGGGGTCGTTCGCCGACTCGCAAACACTGCGGCTGACGCCGATGGGGCAGGGGGGCACGATCCCCGAAACGATCCGATTCGAGCATTGCATCGTTGCCGTGGGTTCGAGTCCGACGAGAATTCCGGCATTCGATCTGCCGACTCCGCGAATCATGGATTCGACCGGCGCGCTGGAACTGGCCGATGTGCCCGAGTCGCTGTTGGTCGTCGGCGGCGGCTATATCGGCCTGGAAATGGGAACGGTGTACGCCGCGTTGGGCAGCCGGGTGACGGTTGTGGAGATGACCGACGGGCTGCTGCCCGGTGCAGACCGCGACTTGGTCAGGCCGTTGCAGAAAGCGTTGGAAAAACAGTTTGCCGCGATTCACCTGAACACGAAGGTCGTCTCGATCGTCGATAAGAAACGGGAACTCGAAGTCGTCCTCGAAGGGGCGGAAAAGCAAACGCTGCGATTCAGCCGAGTGCTGCTTTCGGTGGGACGCCGGCCCAACTCGGCTGGGCTCGGCCTGGAGAACACGAAAGCGAAGATCGACGCCAAAGGGTTTATTCAGGTTGATCGTCGGCAGCGGACCGCCGACCCGCACATTTTGGCCATTGGCGACGTTGCCGGCGAGCCGATGCTGGCCCATAAGGCGGCTCACGAAGGCAAAGCGGCCGTCGAGTCGCTGCACGGCGAGCCGGTGGAGTTCGCTCCGCGGGCGATTCCGGCGGTTGTGTTCACCGATCCCGAAATCGCGTGGGCCGGGCTGACTGAAACCCAGGCGAAACAGCAGGGCGTTTCGTATGAGTCGGCCGTCTTCCCGTGGGCCGCCAGCGGACGGGCGTTGGCCGTGGGCCGAACCGAAGGAATGACCAAATGGTTGGTCGAACCCAAGACCGGCCGGTTGTTGGGCTGCGGGATCGTCGGCGCAGGGGCAGGCGACTTGATCGGCGAGGCCGTCTTGGCCCTCGAGATGGGCTGCTCGGCCCGCGACCTGACCGAAACGATCCATCCGCATCCGACGTTGTGCGAAACCCTCGGCGCCGCGGCCGAGGTGTTCTTCGGCACCGCCACTGACATCTACCGGCCGAAACGACCGGCGGCACGCTGAGCCGTTGGAGCACCCCGGCCCGCGGTCCGGATGGCTGAGACTGCCCCGTGCCATGCGGTTCGGGGGCGGGGAACGCCCGTTTGCTTGTGATCCCTATTTCGTGTTGTGGGGCATCTACACTATCCCGCTGCTCGGCGCGAAGCTTCTTGGCTTCTCGGGCCGCTCTGCACGGCGTGCAACAAACGCTGCCACGAGGCGGCCGACCCGGGATGGATCGAACCGAGAACCACGGGCGCCGCGGCACCCGTGCAAGCCGGCAGGCCGGCCGGCAAATCGTCGATGCGACACAGGGCGAGCAGGGCTGCGCAGGCGGCGTCGAGTGCGTCCGAATGAGGGAGCATTTGCGCAAGGGGCGTCACGGCGGCGCGAGTGCGAACGGCGATTTCGCGAAGCAGCAGGCCGTTGTTCTGCCCGCCGCCGGCTGCAACGATTTCAAATGGGTGATCGTGCATCGGGGCCAGCTTGGCAATCGCCTTTTCAACCACCGCCGCCACAAAGTGGGTAGCCGTGCAAAGCATGTCGCGGATGCTCCAGCCCCGACGAATTGCCCATTGGAGCGGCTCGTTGAGGAATCGTTCCGGCCGAACACCCCGCGGCTGCCAACGCGGCAGTGGGCGATCGAAGTAGCTGTCGCGCATCCAATGGTCGAGCAATTCGGGGATATGGCGGCCTTGAACGGCCAACCGCCCGCCGGGGTCGAATGCCTGCTGTCCGCCGGTGAGTCGGACGGCCAAGGCATCGAGCAGCGCTGTTCCCGGGCCGGCTTCCGACGCGCGGAGTTGTCCAAGCGGGTCGCCGCGGCATTCCGCGGGCAAGTAGGTTAGTCGGGTGGTTCGTCCAAGATCGACCAACACCCGATCTCGTCGGAAGTCTCGTAATAGCAGCCAATAGGGCAGGGCGTTGATCGGTCCCCCGCGACCGCCTTTGGCCAAGTCGGCCGCGGGGAAGTTGTCGATGATCGGCAGTCCGATTGCCTCGGCCAATCTCACTCCGTCGCAGAGTCCGGCAAAGAGCCAATGTCCCTGAGTCGTCGGCCTCCAGCAGCCGGGCTCGACCAGGCCGAGTGCTGCCGCTTTGCCGAATGAGTGAGCCGCTTCGCGCGTCCATTGTGCGACGGCCTCAGCGATTTCCTCGGCAATCGCCGCGCGCGACTCGGCCCAGGCTTCCCACAGCAACGATTGGTGCGCAACGCCCGTTGCAGCAGGCGATCGAGCGGGCAACGCTGCACAGCGGCGTCGGCTGAACGATTGGAGATAGACTCGGCTTTGCAGGCCCTCCTTATCGACCGCGATGCCGGCGATCGTCAGTCGCCGTTCGCTGTCGTCCAAGTGTACGCCAACGAAATGCCGCAGCCGCGCGCCGCGGGAATCTCTGAACGGCAAGACATCTGCCATAACGCCGTACCTCGGAAAGCAAGACTCCATTCCCGCCTTCATCTGCTGCGGTTTGCGTTGCCGAACTCGCCGTCGCGGTCCGCGGGGATCGCACCCGTGCGAACCGCCCGTGACGGCTTGTTCCGCAGGATTCGCAATAACAATCACCGCAGCAGAACACGGAACCGATTGCATTTGCTCAGCTCGGGGCATCCTTGCCCCGCTTGTCGCCGAGCGATGGTTACGTCGCTATTGCCTTCGCCAACAGCCCGTTGAAAAACACGAGTTTCCCGCGGATTCGACCCGCGAATTCTGCTAAAAAATTTTACACGGCCGCGAATCCAAAACGACTTTTTCAACGGGCCGCGAAAACGCGCTCAACCGAGAAGGACGATCGGTTCTCGGGCTTGGCGAATGCTAAGCAGCCGGTGGGTCGCGCGTTTGGGCTGATAGCACCTTCGCGCCTCTGTCGCCCGCACGTACTCTCGTACTCTTTTCGCACGAGAAACGCTGCCGCACGCACGCCGCCGATCGCAGGACTTTCGGTTGCTCGCTAAGCCGCTAAGCCGATGAGTTGTTCAGGCTGCCATCGGCACGCAAATCTCGGCGCCGGTGATTGCCGCGATGAATTCCTCGAAGATCTGCAAGTCGAGGGCGGAGGCGCTATCGGCTTCGGGGTGAAATTGGGTGCCGATTGCCACCCAGTCGGTTTGGCTTTCGATGGCCTCGATGACCCCGTCGGGGCAACGGGCGGTGACGGCGAAGCCGGGGGCGACATCGTCGATGGCCATGTGGTGCATGCTGTTGACGCGGATTTCGCCTTCGCCGAAAACGCGCTCCATGATCGAACCCGGCTCGACAACCAAGGCATGACGGTGGGCGCGATCCGTCGGATCGCAATGAGGCAGCGCCTTGGGCAGGTCTTCGGGAATGTGATAGAAGAGCGTTCCCCCTTGCGACACATTGAGGAGTTGCATTCCGGCGCCGATGCCGAGCACGGGCATGCGACGTTCGGCGACCAGATTCATCAGGGTGCGGTCGAACTGCTCGCGGCGCGGGTCGAGCAGACGCATCGAGGGATGAATTTCGTAGCCGTCGTGGCGCGGATCGAGGTCGGCTCCGCCGATGAGGACGACGCCGTCGAGCAAATCGAGAACCCGTTGCAGATCGGCCTCATTGTCCAGCGGCGGGATGATGACGGGGATGCCGCCCGCTTGAGCGACTTTGTCAAAGTAACCGGCGGTAAGGTAGGAGAAGGCCGGCGCGTCCTTGCGAGAGCTGCGGAAGTCTGTGTTCAGCCCGATCAGCGGCTTGCGAACCATGAGTCACTCCTTTCAACACGTCCTGTGTCGGTAAAGGAGGAGCGGCGAGAGCGAGCCGAAGGATGTCGCGTCGCTGGAACCCGGTGAATGGAATAGGCGAAAACGGTAACGATCCCCCACCGCCTTCTCGTCAAGGCGTTGGATCGACCGCTGCGGCCTGAATCGCCAATCCCTGGCGTTCGAATCCGCTGACCATTTTCACCCGCTTCACGCTTCCCCCGGCCCGGGAAACCGTGCTCTTCGCTTTGCATCGAGCAGAGCGAAGCAGGCGGCCGACCCGGCGGTGGCGGGAACGTGGCGGCGGGGCGATCTCCCTATCGTCTGGCCTCGTGACTCCTCTGGCTTTGACGTGTCACCGTCAGTAGTTCCGCAAGTCGCATGGAGTTCTACAGTCTCGATTGCCGCGAATCAACAAAATCCTTCATTTTGCCCGAGGGGGAACGTGCTAGCACAACGAATTGTGCTAGCATTCCGCAGCGCAGTCCGGTCGGCGAAGGAAAAACGCCTTGCCGCCGAGGACGGCACCGTGACTTGGCCGACTTGGCGGCATCGCCGGGCGGCAACGGCCTTGCTTCCGTCCGATCGGAACGGATCCATCAGCGCCGCTTCTTGTCGTCAGCCGCCGGAAAGACGCTGTAACCTCCGCAGCGAGCACTAATGCCGTTAGTGTGAAAACACGAGCACGAGGCGTACCATCGCATGGTGATCGCGACGAGGACCAGTGCGGTCATCGCACGGCAGGTCGTGCCGACGCG
>CAZVZX010000002.1:32825-194341 GCA_964631235.1 uncultured Planctomycetaceae bacterium
CTTCTGCTTGGAAGACCATCGCCGGTGATCGTATTCAGCGCGTCGGGGACGAGTGGCCGCCGGCCGTCAGTATCGAAGCAGGTAGTAGGGGCTGCGGTCGCGTGCGCCGTCGATTTCGAACGATCCGTCCGCGCAAGGAAGTACGCGGTCCGTCGGCCGGCCTTCCTGATCCAGCACGACGACGCGAGCCGGGCCGCGACGTTTGATCGTCATCCGCGCGCGGACCGGCTCGATCAACACCGGGCCGCGGCCGGCCTCGAGCAACTGCGAACCGTCGGGCGAAACCTTCGCCCCGGTGTTACGGGCTCGGGCCAGCGCGACGACGAGCAGTTCCTTTGCGTCGGCGATCGACCCGCCGGGATCGCGGGCCGTCACGTAGATCGCCGCGAACGGGGTGGACGGTTCAATCACCACATCGTCAAGTTCGAATCGCTCGCCGCCGATGAACCCCACGGCGGCCTTTGTCGCCTTCGTGTTCATCGCGAAGGCGCCGCCCCGTGCGTCGGTCGCTTCGCGCCAGCGCAACTGTCCGGTCGTCGATACAAGCCAGCCGTCCTTGCGGAACGGGGCAAGGTCGAAGCGGGGAGTCGGAGTGAGCGTTTCTGTAAAGCGGACCTGGCAGCGGGCCACGGCCAGCGCCTCGGCGGGAACCGCGCTGCTTTCCAACTCCTTGTCGTCATAGCCCTGGGCGACCTTGTCGTTGAACAGCAATTTGCCCTCGAACAGCGAGGGGGCATGCACGTTGACGGCCGCATCTAATTCCGATTGTGTCACGTCGCCGCGGAGGACATGGCGTGCAACGGCCGGAAAGCTGCCGAGAATGTGCGGTGCGGCAACGTCCCAGGCCTGACGCCCTAGGCGTTCGCTAAACTCGCCCGCGTCGCCGTTCTGGAACATGAACGAAACGTCCCAGCCCTGAAGCCCCATGCCGTAGGCGCCGATGATGGCCGGCCCCTCGACGCCCATTTCGTTGGGAGAAACATGAATCCACTCGGAAAGCATGAACGGAAGGCCGCCGACCTGCTGCATCCCCGAACTGAGCGTTCCCGAACCCGGGCGGGCGAACATCGACGCATTGACGCGCTGCGCGCCGAAGTAGTTGTGCCGGTCGATCGTGCCGATCAGGCTGTCGGAGTGCAGATTGGCGAAATGACTCAGCGCCCGGCCGGCCTGCCAGTTGGAGCTGAGGATTTCGCCCTGGTAGCCGGCTTGCCGCACTTCGGCGACGAAACGGGCGTAGAACTCGTTTTGCAACTCGTAGAGGAATCGCAGCGTGTCGAGATGCCGTTGTTTTCTCGCGGCTTGGCCGCCTTCGAGTTGATCGGGATCCCAGTACCAGGGATTGCCCAGCGGCAAGATATTCCCGCGATCCAAGTGCTCGCCCCCTTCGACTCGAACCTCGTTGGCGAAACAATCGAACGAGTCTTTTCCCCAGGCCGCCATCAGACCATCGTGCGAGCCGTATTTGGCCTTCAGCCAGCGGCAAAACCGTTCGCCCACTTGTTTGCGCAGCGTGGCGCTGGCCTTCAATGGGTTCATCGACGTGTAGAAAAGGATGCTCTGTTCATTGATGATTTCGACAAACGCAATGGCTGGGTCTTCGGCGTAGGTTAGGCCCGTGTAGGGATTGCGGTGCTTCAGCAAATTCGTGATCTGAAGAATATGAACCCGCTGAAGCTCCGGCGAATAGTGGATCGCGCTGTGGGGAGTTTCGATCCGCTCGCCGCGGCGTTTCGGCGGGCCGAACTCGTCCATGAACGGCACCAATTGCTTGTCGGCGGGCCCGAGCTTGAGCGTTCCGAAATGCGCCGATAGTTTGATGAACACGCCGGCCTCTTTCAGCTTGGCGACTTGATAATCCATTCGGTCCAAGGCGGCGGGATCGAATTGCGCGCAACTATCCGGGGCCTGAATGCCCGCCCAGCCCGGGCCGTCGGCAAACTTGTGCAACCGCACGGCATTGATGCCGTACTTGGGGTAGAGCGCCGCCCGTTTGTCCGCCAGCGACTTCTCCGGCGCGCACGCACCGTAGCACAAGTTGAGCCCCCACAGCTTGATCGGACGATCGTGGTAGAGCAGGGCATCCCCGCGATGAACGATTCGGCCATGCTTGCCGGCAGGCCGTTCGATCCAATCGCGCATGCTCAGCAGGCTATCGTCGGCCTGTCCGGTGGCAGTCCACGCATACCAGTGTTCGATGCCCGGCTCGTCGGGGATTTCGGCAAGGCCGGCATACCATTCGGTCGGCTGCGGAAGTTCGAGGGTAATACGCAAGCGGCTGGGTTGCTCGGCCGACATGCGACCGCTGGCCAACGCAATCCGCAGATCTCCATCGGCCGAAAGCCGACAAGGCGGATCGAACGAGATCACGGTTGTTCCCTTCGAGCTGTCGGCCAGCTCGATCTTAGTGACTGCTTCGCCCAGATCCCTGCGTCCGAGCGGAACGCGGGCTTTCGTCGATCCGGCGTTCGAGTGAACGACGATCTCGCGATTGTTGAATGTTTTTCCCAGCGAAATCGTCGGGGCGATCAACGTCAATTCGGTGTCGCGCTGTGCGGCAAGACTGTAGGAAAGCACAAGCTGTCGGGGCGAGGGATTCTCCGCCCGAAAATCAAGTGACAGGGGAACGCCGGTGCCGCCCAATTTGGCCGTCAATTGAGCAATCGTTTGGCGCCGTTCGATTCGAGAGTCGCCTTGGAAACCGGTCCAGGCCCAGTTCGGACCCCAAGCTGCCAGCGAGAACCGGAGGAAGTCGGTGCCGGAACGCGAAACCACCACATCCGCCTTTTTCGCCGAATACGTCAAGAACGATGCGGCCGGTGTATCGGCGGCGGAGGCACTGTCGATCGCGAACATCGCGACGGCGAAAAGGAAAACGATCGAGTGGCAGGGCCGCCGACTGAACGGTGTTGCTGCAACCGCCGACAAACCTGCTCCCGTTGGTCGCCGACGTTTGTGCGGGAAGAACCCGAAATCCAGAGCGGGCGGCGTAGGACGCAACAACTTCGCGAGAAGCATCTGATGGATCCTTTTCTGCGGAAGAAAACTTGGTTTTCATCGGGCGGGGGGCGAACTCGGCGTTCGTGTTGCTTGGAAGGGATCGCAGCAACACGGAATACGGGAGGGCTCTGCGTCAGAATAGCAACCAACGTGTCCTTGGTCAAAGACGTTGCTCTGTATTGACAGGCGAGCCGTGGTCGTCAGATGCGGACGGACTTACCGGTCCTCGGCCGTTGCGGTTGCGCAACGCCGAATATCAGGTGAAGCTGCGTGGCGGGCGATCGGGAGGAGCGAAAAACTAGGCGTGATCGCGAAGGCGGATTCAGAACAGTCTCTTCCTCGGCTTCGGTGTTCGTCGGGAAGCGATGACGCCGGCGCACCGATGCCATAGAGCTGTGCCCAATATCGCGGATTGCCTTTGCCGAACGAGCTGCCATTCAGTTGGAAAACAAGTGTCGCGCCGAAAACAGCCCCCGATCACACACGGGCAGTGAAAATGCCAAAGAATAATAAAACGTTTACCCGAAAAGACTTGCGTTTCCTTCGGCAATTGCCAGTCTGCGTCGGGGGCCATTGAGAGCACGCACTGCCTTGACCGGACCGCGTAGTCAAATAGTATTAGTTATCGTTACTAATTGTGAGGTTGCCATGGCGCCACGAAACACGCGGCAACGGCAGTTGATACTCGATGAATTGCGGAGGCTGAAGAGCCATCCGACGGCGACCGCGCTTTACGACATCGTTCGCCAGCGATTGCCATCGATCAGCTTGGGGACGGTTTATCGCAACCTCGAGCAGATGGCTGCCGCCGGCCTGGTGCGGAAGATTGAAACGGGCGGGGCGGCCGCGCGTTACGATGGTTCGATCGAGGAGCACGATCACATTCGATGTGTGCGTTGCGGGCGAGTGGACGACCTGCCGGCTGTGTCCCTTGATAAGATCATCCCGCCGGGCCAAGATTGGGGGGGGTATGAGGTCCTAGATCGGCGGATCGAGTTTACCGGGATTTGTCCCGATTGCCGAAAGGCGGCCGCATGCGTGCGGCCCGACTCGGATGCCGGCGATTGAAAGTCAGCGGGCATCGGATAAGGAGCGGGAACGGGCGACTCGCTCGCGTTCCTTCGAATCGTCTCGCGTGCGGCCGCTTCGCAAGGTTTGAATTTTTTACGGAGGTAAAGTCATGTTGAATCCTAAAATGCAAGAGGCGTTGAACGAGCAGATCAATGCCGAGTTGTTCTCTTCGTACCTGTATCTATCGATGTCGGCATACTTCGAATCGCAAAGCATGCCCGGCATGGCCAACTGGATGCGCGTGCAGGCCCAGGAAGAATTGACGCACGCGATGAAGTTCTATGCGTTCGTCAATGAACGCGATGGCCGGGTGAAGCTCGGACCCGTTGAGGGGCCGCGAACCGAGTGGTCGTCGCCGTTGGAGGTTTTCGAGGAGGCGTATAAGCACGAATTGAAGATTTCAGGGTTGATCAACCGGCTGGTCAAGCTGGCGATCGAGGAGAGTGACTTCGCCACCCACTCGTTCCTCCAGTGGTTCGTCAACGAGCAGGTGGAGGAGGAAGCGGCGGCGCGGTTGGTGATCGATCGGCTTCGGCTGGTGGGCGACAATGGGGCGGCGATGTACATGCTCGATAACGAGTTGGCGCAGCGCACGCCCGCACCCGCCGGCGGCGAGGCAACCGCGGCGGGCTAAGGGGCCGCCAACGGCCGAAATCGCCCCGTGGATCGACCGGGAGCGGCGGCTGTCCGTGCGATTTGTTTGGGGCGAAGCGAGAACGGTTGCCCTCAGGTGGGGCGCGATGCAAAGCTGGCCACTCTCCGGGGGCGTTTGAAGCGGCCCTCGCAGTGCCGGTTATTTTAGGGCATTGGGTTGGTAATTTTTGGTTGTCGAGTTGTTGACTCGGTTTTTGGAAAGGAAGGATCGACTATGTGTCTGTTGGTCACGAAAGAGGCGCCTGATTTCACGGCAAAGGCTGTCATGCCCGACAACAGCATTGCGGACTTGAAGCTGTCGTCGTATCGCGGCAAATATGTGCTGCTGTTCTTCTATCCGTTGGACTTCACTTTCGTATGTCCGACGGAAATCATTGCCTTCGATAAAGCCCTCGACAAGTTCAAGGCGAAGGGTGTGGAAGTGATCGGTTGCTCGATCGATTCGCACTACACACACTTGGCGTGGAAGAACACGCCGCGAAATCAGGGCGGCATCGGGAACGTGCAGTACCCGCTGGTGGCTGATCTCGATAAGAGCATCTCGCGGAATTATCAGGTGTTGCTCGATGCCGGCATTGCACTTCGCGGGCTGTTCTTGATCGACAAGGCGGGCATCGTCCGGCATGCAGTGATCAACGACCTGCCGCTCGGCCGAAGCGTGGACGAGGCCTTGCGTGTGGTTGAGGCGTTGCAATATCACGAGCAGCACGGCGAGGTGTGCCCGGCGAATTGGAAGCCTGGCGAGGAGGCGATGAAGGCCGATCCGCAGGGAGTGGCCAAGTACCTGGCGAAGCACGGCTGAGGATCGACTCGTCTCTCCCCGTGGAGAGTCGGCTGATGAGATTGAGCAGGTGGCGGCGGCCGCTGACGGAGTGTTTATCGCCCGTCGTGCGGCTGCCGCCGCTGCTTGTTGGCTTGTTGGCGGCCGACTCGATCGATGCGTTTGAAGCCCTGCTGACGGTATCAGAGGAATCGTTTCGAGGTCGAGTGTTGCGGCGCGCGAAAGATCGGGCGGAGAAAAGCCGGGGCAACCAATCGGTGGGGCAGAAGGTGTGAGTGGGGAACGGTGTAGCGCGGTGACCACCCGATGCCCGCCGCGTCGATGCCGACGCGCGGATTGTATTCGATCCTTGCCCTTGTCTTTCAGGTCCGGAGCGAGCAGCGATGGAACGACAGATTATTCGCATCGATCCCGACAAGTGCGATGGTTGCGGGATATGCATTTCGGGCTGCCCCGAAGGGGCGTTGCAATTGATCGACGGCAAGGCGCGGCTGGTTCGCGAGGACTACTGCGACGGACTAGGCGCCTGCATCGGGGTCTGCCCAAAGGACGCGATTCGTTTCGAAACCCGTGAGGCGGCGGCGTTCGATGCGGCCGCGGTGGCGCAACATATGGCGACGGGGGGCCACGGGGCGGCCTCTGGCGTCGGATCGGAAATGTCTGTCGGGCACGCGCCCGCGACGGGCGCTCCGCCAGCGGCAGTTGCGGCGTCAGCGCAGTTGCCGCTTGTCGGCGCGATTGATCCGCGCGAACAATTGGAGTCGGTCGACGCCGTCGGGCATCCCGATCGAGGTCGGGCCGTTGTGGAGGCAGGCGTTCAACCGGCGACGGGATGTCCGGGGTTGAAGGTGATGCAGTGGGCGGCCGAAGCCGACTCGCTCGGGCCGAAGTCAGACAGTTTCCCGACTTCCATCGGGCCGAGCCAAGGGACCGATCAGTCGTCGTCGGAACTGAGGCACTGGCCGGTGCAGCTCAGCTTGGTGCCGCCCGGCGCGGCCTTTTTGCGAGGGGCGGATCTGTTACTGACGGCCGACTGCGCTCCGGTGGCGATGGGGGATTTCCACCGTCGGCTGCTGGCCGGCCGTTCCTTGGTGCTTGGCTGCCCGAAGTTGGATGATCGCCACCGGCATACCGAAAAACTGGCGGCAATCATTGTTCAGTCGGCACCGCAGCGGATCACGGTCGTCCACATGGAAGTGCCGTGTTGTCTCGGTTTGGTGCAAATTGCCGAACAGGCGATTGCTTTGGCGGGACGACAGGTGCCGTTGTACCAAGTGACCGTAAGCAGGGAAGGGCAGGTTCTTCGGGCAGTCGCGCGCGGCGGATGAGCCGGCAACGATCGCCGGCTTCGGTGCGGCAGACGGCGTAGTCTTCTGATGATCGAATAGAACCGCGATAAACGAAACGCAATTCACGCAGGAACTGTACGTAATCGGTTGCTTCGCTGCGCTACCGCCGCTTGGGCAAATGTGTGGAACTCACTGATGAGTGCGATACTCGACTGGCTGTTGGCCGCTTGGGCGGTGCTTGGCGCGATGGGCCCGTATCTGTTGATCGGGTTTCTCGTCGCCGGGCTGCTCTCGGTCGCCTTCTCGCCGCAATGGGTGGAACGGCATTTGGGACGCGAGTCGTTCGGGTCGGTGGTCAAGGCGGCGCTGCTGGGAGTTCCGTTGCCGTTGTGCTCGTGCGGTGTTTTGCCGGTATCGGCATCGATGCGGCGTCACGGAGCCGGCAAGGCGGCCGCGATCTCGTTTCTCGTCTCGACGCCGCAAACAGGGATCGACAGCATCGCCGCCACCTACGCGGTCTTGGGGCCGCTGATGGCCATCTACCGCCCGATCGTAGCGTTGCTCAGCGGCATGGTGGGGGGAATTGTGGCGTATCGGTGGTCGGGTACAAGCAGCGCGGCCGAGGGGGCCAATCGCGACGCGGAGAACGGTTCGGCCGTGCAGCCGTTTGGAGCCGGCATGGATGTGTCGTCGTGCGATTCGTCGCCGCGCCCGAACGATTGTTGCGAAGACGGAATGCACCGGGCGCGCCGCGGTGATCATCGCGAAGAAGGGGCAGGGGGACCGCCGGGCGGATACGGTGCGGCTCTGGAGGGCGAGTTGACATCGCCGCGATGGGTGCGCGCATTGCATTACGGGCTGATGGAATTGCCCCGCGACATCGGAGCGACGCTGCTGGCGGGCGTATTGATTGCGGGCGCCGTCTCGGCGTTTGTCGAGCCGAGTGCGTTGGCGTCGGTGTTGGGTGGCGGTCCGATCGCAATGCTGCTGGTAGTGTTGGCTTCCGTGCCGATCTATGTGTGCGCCACCGGGTCGGTGCCTATTGCCGCAGGGCTAGTCCACCTGGGGGCGTCGCCGGGGACGGCGTTCGCTTTCCTTGTGGCCGGGCCGGCGAGCAATGCGGCAAGCCTGACCGTGATAGGATCGCTGCTGGGCCGGCGGATGATGGTGATTTATTTGGCGACCGTAGTGGGATCGGCTGTTGGCGGTGGACTGCTGCTTGATCAGTTGGTTCAAGTTTGGCCCATCTCGTGGAGCGATGCCGTGGCATGCTTGCATCACGAGCGGGAGATTCCGATGGCGACGCATCTTTGGGCGGGCGGCATCTTGGCCGTCATCGGTTGGGCCTTTGTGTATTCGCGGTTGAAGAAAAAGAAGGTCAAGAGAGAACAACCCGCGGCGGCTTCATGGCGGTGGCGTATTGAAGGAATGCGATGCGGTCATTGCGTGGCGGCTGTGAAGCGCGCGGTCGGCGAGTTGACGGGAGTGCAGTCAGTCGATGTCAGCCTGGAACAAAGAACGCTTGCAGTTTGTGGGGCAGGAGTCGATTCCGCAGCAGTCGAATCAGCCGTTCGTTCGCTCGGCTATGTGCTGAAGCCGATGCCGAGGGAGGACGATTCGCTGGGGGGCGTTGCGGCCGACGGATAGAGGCTGTAGTGGCTCAATCGTTTCGCACCATGGCGGACGCGGCCGCTGTCGCAGCGAAGTGAACGATGGTGTGTCGTTCCCCGTGTGAGCTGCTTTTCGTTGTTCGTGGTTCTAAGCTGGAAGACAGTCTCGCAGCGTCGGCCGCCGTTTGCGGTCGGGCGGCCGGGCGTGAAGGACGGAATAGCGCTGATGGCAACCGCCTGCTGATGCGGCGTTGAAAGAACAGTGCCGGGCCTTTGCGCCGTCGGAGCAATCCGGTAAATACAAGACTTCCCCTGATTCTTCGCCGGAACGAATGCGGACGCCGATGAATACCATTCTTTCATTGCGCGAAATCGTGCTGACCCTCGGGGGCAAGCGCGTGCTCGATGGCTTGACAATCGACTTCTGGCAGGGGCACATTCATGCCCTGATCGGGCCCAATGGCGCGGGCAAATCGACGACGGCCAATTTGATTATGGGCTTGGCCGGCTACCGCAACTTCCAAGGCGAATTGATCTACCAGGGTGAATCGATCGCCGATTGGAGCATCGATCGCCGCGCCCGGGCGGGGATCACGCTGGCTTGGCAAGAGCCGGCGCGGTTCGAAGGGCTTTCGGTCCGCCGCTTTATTCAGGCCGGCGCCAAAGATCGCAGCGAGGCGCGCGTGTGCGAGGTGCTGGAAGAAGTGGGGCTCGATCCGAGCCGCTACGCAAACCGCGCCGTAGACCGCACCCTTTCGGGCGGCGAGCGGAAGAGAATCGAATTGGCGAGCATCTTGGCGATGGAGCCGAAGCTGGTGCTGATGGATGAGCCGGACAGCGGCATCGATGTCGAGGCCCTGGAATGCATCTTCGGCGCATTGAAGTTTTTTAAACAACAGGGCGCCACGGTCATCATGATTACCCACAGCTTGGCGGTGCTTCGTCGGGCGGAGCATGCCTTCTTGATTTGCTGCGGCAAAGTGGTCAACAAAGGTTCGGTGGAGAAGATCTCGCGGTATTTCGAACAGAAGTGCCACGCGTGCGACGACCGCACGCCGACCCTGGCTGAGTTGGAGAACGTTCGTGTCGGACCGTAGCCTGCTGGAACAGCTTTATCAATCGATCGGCGTGAACCCGCACGATCTGTGGGGACGGCTTGACGTGGCGCGGATCGAGATACACGCCAACCGCGTGCTGGGGGTACACTTGGTGCCCGGATTGGAAGTCGAGGCCGAGTCGCGTGCCGAGGGAATCGCCGCAACGATCACCGTTCGGCCCGGTGCGCGGCTGGAACACCCGGTTCAGGTGTGCTTCGGCATGATCCCCGACGACGGGGTGCAACAGATCGAACTGCGGATCGAGATCGGCGCCGACGCCCGCGCCGGCGTGGTGGCCCATTGCACGTTCCCCAATGCGCGGAACATTCGCCACGAAATGAACGCCGCATTGGAAATCGGACCCGGGGCCGAGTATGCCTATTTCGAGCGGCACGTTCACGGAGCGGAAGGCGGGGTGCTCGTCATTCCGAAATCGAAGGTCGTGGTACGCGAAGGCGGGCACTATCAAACCGACTTCGAGCTGATCAAAGGCCGCGTCGGTCGTATCGAGATCGATGTTGAAGCGACGGTGGAATCGCATGGCACGGCCGATATTTCGGCGCGGATTTCCGGCCGCGGCGACGACGCCATCAGCATCCGCGAAACCGCCCATCTGGCGGGCGCATACGCCCGAAGCGCTCTTTGCACGAGCATCGCCGTGCGCGACCGCGCCTCGGCGGACGTCTTCAATACCTTGACGGCGACCGCACCGTACGCCCGCGGGCATGTCGATTGCAAAGAAATCGTGCAGGGGGAGGCCGTCGCCCGAGCGGTGCCGATCGTCGATGTTCGGCATCCGAAGGCCCACGTAACCCACGAGGCGGCGATCGGGAGCGTCGATGCCAAACAGTTGGAGACCTTGATGAGCCGCGGGTTGAATGAGGACGACGCGGCGGATTTGATCATCGAAGGCCTGCTCGGCGAAAAAAGACAACGGCTCGACTGACGGCGGCTCGCCCGAAAATGCCTGGGCGCGGGCGCCGATTCGATGCGGACGGCCATTTCATTGCGAGAAATGGCGACGAGTCCGCCATTCGACGTTTCGGTGTCGATCAAACGTGAACCAGTCGCGACGGAGTCGGTTCGGAGTGCATCCGGCGTTTCCGTTCGGCGTTTTTTTATTAATGGGAGATTCATGGCGATTATGCCGACCTTTATCACTCCAAGCATCGTGTGGGTGGGTTGTGCGGACTGGCATGTGCGCGATTTTCACAGCTACGATACGCATCGCGGAACAACCTACAACTCGTATTTGATCATCGACGAGCGCCCGACGGTCATCGATGCCGTCAAGGCGCCGTTCGGCGGAGAAATGCTCCGGCAGATCGCCGCGCACATTGATCTGCGATCGCTGGCTTATGTGGTGTGCAATCATGCCGAGCCGGACCATGCCGGAGCCTTGCCGGAACTGATGGCCGCGGCGGAACAGGCGACCCTGCTGTGCAACGCCAAGTGCTTGAGCACGCTGCAACGGTACTTCGACACGAGCCGTTGGCGCGTGAAGGTCGTATCGTCCGGCGAAGAAATCGGCTTGGGCAACCACACGCTGCGGTTGATCGATACTCCGATGGTGCATTGGCCCGAGTCGATGTTCACGTATGTGCCGGAGGAGCAAATTCTCTTTTCGATGGACGCCTTCGGGCAGCACTACGCGACCAGCTCGCTGTTTGATGACGAGAACGATCTGAGTGTCGTTCTCACGGAAGCAAAGGCGTACTACGCCAATATCATCATGCCTTACGGCAAGTCGGTCGCAACGGCACTGAATGCCGCGGCCTCGCTTCCGCTGCGAATCGTAGCGCCGAGCCACGGAGTGATTTGGCGGTCGCACTTCGGCCGAGTTCTCGACGCATACCGCGATTGGAGCATTCATCGAGCCGCGCCGAAGGTGCTCATCGTCTTCGACACGATGTGGGACAGCACCGCGATGATGGCCGACGCCCTGTACGCCGGGGCGAATATCGAGGGCGTCGAGGTGCAGTTGATCCATGCCCGGCGGACGAGCCTCACCCGGTTGGCCACCGAAGTGCTCGATGCGGCTGCTATCGCGCTGGGCTCGGCAACGCTGAACCGCGAGATGATGCCCTCGATGGCCGCGGCCCTGTCTTATATTCGGGGCCTGCGGCCGCAGAAGAAGGCGGGGCTTGCCTTCGGTTCATACGGCTGGGGACGCGGCTCGGTGGAAGCAATTCAGCAATGGCTCGAAGAGGTGTGCTGGGATGTGGTCCGCCCGCCATTGCGCTCGCAGTACAAACCGGATCGGGCCTTGCTTGACGAATGCGTGCGGGCCGGGGCCGAACTGGCCGAACGGGCCTTGGCGGGCCGGCCCTAGGCTGCGTCTTCAATGGCGCGCAGCCGGTTTTCGCACGAAATTGCGGGTTGATTCCGGGCAACGCCGTGCAACAATAGTGCGGAATGCTGTTTCGGCGGTGCATTCGCGGCGAACGGTCTTGTGCCCACCGGCGTCGGCTCGCCCGCCTGCGGCCGAAACGGCTTATCGGGGAAAAAGTCCGTTTTCAGCCTTCATGCCTTTCCGCGGTTTGCTCCGCAAATCGTCCGAGAAGAAACAAGGAGCGGCATCATGCTTAGCAGGGGGGTGTTTGCAGCGGCAGCGACATTGGCACTGATGGTTTCGTCGGCACGCTCGGCCACGACGATCTGGCTGGAAGCAGAGCTTTTCGGGCAGTTGGGCGGCTGGACGAACGACGCACAATTCATCGATCAGATGGGTTCGCCCTTCTTGCTGGCGATCGGCTTGGAAAAGCCGGTAGCCGATGCCGTAACGCTTGCTCACGTGCCGGCCGAGGGCAAGTATCGGCTGTGGGTTCGCACCCGCGATTGGACGCCCGAACATAGTCCCGGCAGGTTCCAAGTTGTTTTGGGCGGCAAGACGGTCGAACATGTATTCGGTCAGTCGAAGAAGAAAGACTGGATTTGGGAAAACGGCGGTGATCATCAACTGACTCGCGGGCCGTTGGAAGTGCGATTGAAAGACCTGACGGGACACTACGGGCGCTGCGATGTGGTGGTGCTGACGGACGATCTCGATTTTGTGCCGCCGGACGATCTGCCTTCGCTGGCCAAATTGCGCGAGCGGTTTGGCGGCGTCAGTGCCCGGGCCGAGCGGATGCCGCATTACGATACGGTTGTGGTCGGCGGCGGGCTGGCGGGAACGATGGCGGCGATTGCCTCGGCGCGATCGGGCTGCAAGACGGCATTGATTCAGAATCGGCCCGTCCTCGGCGGAAACGGCAGCAGCGAGATACTCGTCAACCCCGAGGGCGACACTACCCGCGAGCCGCTCGACCCGGGCGAGACGGGCATCATCGAAGAGTTCCGCGGCAATGTGTTCGGCTATTCGGAGCGGATGCTGGCGTTGGTCAAGAGACAAGCCAATCTTGATCTCTTCTTGAACACGCACGCGACCGGTGTCGAGATGAAGGATGCTCGAACGATTGCCGCCGTTCATACGCTTGAAACGACCACGGGTCGTCGAAAGGTGTTTCCCGGCACGATCTTCATCGATTGCACCGGCGACGGCGTGATCGGCGTTTGGGCCGGCAACGAGTACCGTCACGGGCGCGAGCCGCGGTCGATGTACGACGAGAGCCGGGCGCCCGAGGTCGGTGACGGCCGGACGATGGGCGGCACGCTTCGTTACATGACGGAAGAGACGGCCGACGCCGTTGCCTTCCAGGGGCCGCCGTGGGCTCGCAAGTTCACCAAGCCCGAAGACATCAAGCCGGGCCGTTATCCCCAACTGAGATTCGGCGGCTGGCAGTGGGTGATCGAGTATGGCGGCATGCTCAACACATACAACGACGCCGAAGAGATTCGCGACGAACTGCTTCGCATTATCTGGGGCCTGTGGGATTACACGAAGAACTACAGTCCGAAATTGCGCGATCAGGCGAAGAATTTTCGGCTGAGCTGGGTAAGCCATGTTGTCGGCAAGCGGGAGTCGCGCCGGCTGATCGGCGACTATGTGATGACCGAGCACGATATTGATCCGAATCGGCTCTTCGACGATCGGGTTTCGTACGGCGGATGGGGCGTCGATTTGCATCCGCCCGGCGGATTTTACGACGACGAGCCGCCCGCAACCTTCTCGCATAAGGTGAAGTTCTCTGTACCCTTCCGCAGCCTGTACGCCAAGGATATCGACAATTTGATGATGGCCGGCCGAAACATCTCGGTCAGCCATGCGGCCTTGGGGGCCACTCGCGTGATGATCACCTGCGGATTGCAGGGCGAGGCGGTCGGCACGGCTGCCGGAATCTGCCGCAAGTACCAGGCAATGCCGCGCGTGGTGGGGCAGCGGCACATCGAAGAGTTGCAGCAGCAATTGCTCAAGAACGGTTGCTACATGATCGACCTGCCCAACAAAGACCCACGCGATTTGGCCCGTGGAGCGAAGGTTCGCGCGTCGAGCGAAGCGCCGGCGTCGTCGTACACGTTGGCGACGGGCGACACCGCCCATCGGTTGAACACGGATCGCGCGGTGATGTTTCGCACCGATGCGCGGAAGCTGGAAAAAATCGGTTTGCATCTTGTGTCCGAAGCGGACAAGGCGGTGGCCGTCAAGGCATCGCTGCATGCCGCCCGGCGCTTGCAGGATTTTAATCAATCGGCACCGTTGGCCGAAGCGACGGTGCAGGTTGCGCCGGGAACGAGCGGCTGGGTTGAGTTCGATCTGAAGATCGACTTGCAGCCCGGCTTCTACTTCGTTCGCGTGGCGAAACACGAGGGAATCTCGTGGAGCCTATTTGCAACACAGCCAGAGCAAACCGGCCGGGCGTACATGGCGGGCAACGCTTGGAAGACGATGCCCGGGACCTATGCGATTCGGTTGCTGCCCGGGGGGGATTGGGCGCGAATCGCCTCAGATGCGGCGGCCGATCGGGGCGAACCGTTTGCCGCGGCCAATGTGATCAACGGTTTCGCTCGGGCGGTGCGCGGTTGGCCGAATTCTTGGCGTCCCGATCCCCAACAGGCACTGCCGCAGTGGGTCGAGCTCGATTTCGGTCGGCAGTGCCAATTCGATACGGTTCATGTTTCGTTCCAGTCGGCCACGATGCGCGCCCGCGACTTTTCCATCGAAGTTGCCGCCGAGCAGGGGTGGAAAACCGTTGCCGAGGTGAAAGACAACGGCGACCGCCGCCGCGTGTTGACATTTCCGCGAGTATCGGCCGACAAACTGCGGTTGATCATTCATCGGGCGTCGCCTGAGGCGGGCGTTTGCGAAATTCGCGTCTATGACGAGGGCGCGGCGCAGGAGGGCAGGGCCGCCAAGTAAATCGCCGGCTGCCGCAACGGGGCGAAGATTCCGCTCTCGTCGGCCGCCGGAATGCCGCTGCATTTTGTGTCGGGAAGAACCCGAGTCTCTCGGTGAGCTTCGTCGCGGCAGCGACGCGCTCGTTCGAGCGGCCGTGCGGCGGCCGCGCGGCGGTTGTCGGCGAGTCGGCGCTTGTCGGCGTGTCGGCGTTTAAGGATTTTGAGGGCTTGAGCTTACTCGGGCCGAAGGCGCTCTGGTTCTTTCGCGAGCAGTCGCGATAGCGGCTGCACTGGTCCGTTGCGTTCTCGTTCTCCGGGTTTTCCGCGGATATTCGAGCGTTGCGGCTGCAGGGCGGTGTTGCGCGAACGTCTCGTGGGGAGATGCTTGCCCGCCGGCGGGGCGTCGAAACCGTTCTCGTCGGGCTCGGGAAGGGGAATCGTTTCGACCCCTCGGTCGAAAACCGGTCGCTCGGGCGTTAGAATGAGTTGTTCGGACGGATACGGATTCCACCGCGTTTCTCGGCCCAAGGTCGTTCGGGGTTCTTATGAGTGAAAACCCGCTGAGTAGTTCTTCTTCAGAGCGAGGGCCCGTGCGGCGCCGCCCCAACACATCGTCGTTGTGGCTGTTGCTGGTGCTCGGCTTGATTCTGACGTTTCTTTACTTTTCCACCAGCGGCGAGAAGCGATCGACGATCGATATCCCCACCTTCCGGCAAAATCTGGCCAAGGGAAACGTGGCGCGTGTGGTGGTGCAGGGCACGAAGATCGATGGCGAATTCATCGAGCCGCCGCCGGCGCCCGATGCCGCGAGGGCGGCAGGCGACAAGGGCGAAACGAAGAAACTGAACAAGAAATTCGTCGTCCAGTTGACCTCGTACATCGAGCCGGATAGCAAGCTCGATCAGGAGTTGCGCGAAGCGCGAGGACTAGTCGAATACCGCGCGCTGGAGCCGACGGACAACACCGGCATGGTGCTGCTGGTGTACCTGCTGGTCACCGTGGCGTTGTTCGCTGGGGTGTGGTTCATGTTTCGGCGGGCCCGCGACCAAATGCTCGGCGGCGGGATGATGCTGGGCTTCGGCAAAAGCCCGGCACGGCGCTACGAATCGGGCGAGCGGCCGGTAACGTTCGCCGATGTCGCCGGCCTAGAGGGAGTGAAACGCGATCTCGAAGAGATCGTCGAGTTTCTCAAGAATCCGCAGAAGTTTCAGCGATTGGGCGGCCGGGTTCCCAAGGGGATTCTGCTCATGGGCCCGCCGGGCACCGGGAAGACGCTTTTGGGGCGGGCCGTGGCCGGCGAAGCGAAGGTGCCGTTCTTTTCGATCAACGGTTCGGAATTCATTCAGATGTTTGTCGGCGTCGGCGCGAGCCGGGTCCGCGACCTGTTCGCCACGGCCAAAGAGAGCGCTCCGTGCATCCTATTCATCGATGAAATCGACGCCGTGGGGCGCCACCGGGGCGCCGGCGTGGGCGGGGGCCACGACGAGCGGGAACAAACGCTCAACCAAATCCTGAGCGAAATGGATGGGTTCACTCCGTCCGAGTCGGTGATCGTCATGGCGGCCACCAATCGGCCCGATGTTCTCGACCCGGCCTTGCTGCGGCCCGGCCGTTTCGACCGCCACATCGTCGTGGATCGGCCGAGTTTCAAGGGGCGATTGGAAATCTTCAAGGTTCACACCCGCAACGTGCCGCTGTCAGACGACGTCAATCTCGAACGCTTGGCCGCCGGCACGGTGGGGCTGACCGGCGCCGACATCCGCAATTTGGTCAACGAGGCGGCGCTGTGGGCAAGTCGGCACGACAAGCAGAAAGTCGAAATGGCGGACTTCGAGTACGCCCGAGACAAAGTGCTGATGGGCTCGAAACGCGATGAGATGTTGTCGGATAAGGAGAAGTCGCTGACCGCGTACCACGAGGCGGGGCACGCGTTGCTGGCGTGGCTCGTGCCCAGCAGCGATCGCGTACATAAGGTTTCGATTATTCCTCGCGGCAGGGCTCTGGGAGCAACGCAACTGCTGCCCGAAGAGGATCGGGTGAACATCAGTGAAACCGAGCTGCGCACGCGATTACTCTTTTTGCTGGGCGGACGCTCCGCCGAGAAGCTCGTGTTCAACGAGTACACGGCCGGCGCCGAGGACGACTTGAAACGGGCCACATCGCTGGCCCGACGAATGGTCACTCATTGGGGCATGAGCGAGCGGTTGGGGCCGGTCGCATTTCGCGACGGCGAGGAGCACCCCTTCTTGGGAAAAGAAATCGCCGAGCCGCGGCAATATAGCGAAGCCACGGCGCGGATCATCGACGAAGAAGTCGCCCAGTTGCTTCGTCAGGCGGCCGACCGCGCTGCCGAATTGCTGTTGCAGCACCGCAACGAGCTCGATCGTCTTGCCGGCGCGTTGGAGGCTGAGGAAACCCTCGACGAAGGCGATTTGGAGCGGCTGCTCGGCCCGCCCGCGTACCGCCATGCGCAAGAGGCATCAACCGAGGACTAGTTGTTTGTCGTTTTGCACGGCATGAGCACGGTGGTGCAATCAGCCGGGCGAGGATGGGCGGCAAACGAAATGGCCAACAGCTCTCAGAGGGTTTGTCAAGAGCGCGGCCGAATTTCTTTTCCTTTGTGAGCGATGGCGCGCAAGAATTCCGCAAACCCGCCTTGCCACGATCGGCAGCCTGTCATTAGGATGAAGCTATCGCCGGTTCACGAACTTCCAAGCAACGGGCAGGCCCGATCGAACAACGCAAATCGTCATGCGGCAGCGCCGAACGTCCCAGCCGTCGGCTGCAACGCGCACGAGTCGATGCCGTCGCCGCAAGGTCGTTATGCGTTGGCACCGAGGGCCCTTTGGGAGCGGGACGATGATTCGTTACACGTGCGATTGCTGCGGGTGCGAGTTGGATCCGAAAAGCGATTTGCGCTACGTCGTCAAGATCGAGATCTACGCCGCCTACGATCCGACGACAGCGGACGAAGAAGAACACGACCGCGATCATCTCGAAGAGCTTCAAGACATCCTGGAGCGAATCGACGATGTCAACGATCCGTCGGTGAGTGAAGACGTTTATGAACAGCGGCGGTACGACTTGTGCCCGGAGTGCCGCAAGCGATTTCTCAAGAATCCGATGGGCCGAGAAACTGCGAAGGCCTTTGGTTTCAGCAGCAATTGAACCGCAACTCCCTTCGTTTGGTGTTGCGATCTTCTGAACGCGCGCCGCGAGAGCCACGCATTTCTGTTTGATGATGCACGCGGCGGAGCGGCGGCGTCGCGCATTTCTACGGGCTCCCGCTGCCCGGGTGCAACCGGCGAAGCTGGCATCGCATCGATCCGATGAGTATTGGTCGTCGTTGCGGCCCGCAGTCCGCGGCGCGAACGATTTGCCATCGCCCGGCCCTTCTGCGTCTAAATAGAACCGCAAAAAACCGAAAGCAGTTCAAGCACGGACCGCCCGCAAGCAGGCCGCTTCGCGTCGCAAGCGGCGGTTTTCGCAATCGTGTGGAAGTATTTAGGCCGAATCCATTGTCGTCGCCGCCGACTTCTTGACTCTGCATCGGCGATGCGCTATTCTCGCAGCGTGGCCGCGCGTTTCTCTCGCCGATCCGACTGGGTGCGTTGCGCCTGCGCGCGATTGAGTTGAGTGAATGTTTTAGCGGCGTGCAGGGCAGCGGTATCGGCGACCAAGGGTTGGGCCGGTGCGGGCTCTCTGTTGTTCGTTTGCGGATCAAGGATGAATCACGGCGCACCGCTGCGGTCGGCCTGAAGCGGCCCGCGGCGTTGCCGCCGAGGACGGAGCCGAAGAAATGAGAAGAAGCCGAAGCGAGATTCCGTCGTTTCGCTCGTTTTCGAGGAAGGCGGGCATTTTCGGCGCTGCCGTGGCGGCGATTGCGGCCTGGGCACTGCGGCCCTACTGGCAGAAGGCCGAGCCGCCGCTTTCGACCGAGGGCCGTGCCGAGGTTGCCGTCGAACGGGTCGTTGACGGCGATACGTTCATCATTCGTTCGGCGGAGAAGGAGCGGGTGCGTTTGCTAGGGGTTGATACGCCTGAGACCGTCAAACCCGACCATCCGGTCGAGCCGTTTGGGCCGGAGGCCAGCGCGTTGACTCGCCAATGGATCGAGGGGCGGCGCGTTGTCTTAGAGTTCGATCGCGAGAAACGCGATAAATACGGCCGACTGTTGGCCTATGTTTGGGTGGACGGCAAGATGCTCAACGAGGAGCTGCTTCGCCAAGGATTGGGGCGGGCTCTGTTGCAGTACAATTTCTCCGCGGAGCGCAAAGAGGTTTTTCGTCGGGCGGAGGCCGAGGCCCGGGCCGCTCGACGCGGCATCTGGTCGCTTCCACAACCGTAGGAAAACGCGGTGCGGCTGCGTACGTCGGATGATTTGGTTCGTCGTTTCGTTTCCGGAAGGCTGTTTCGGAAAGGTGATCGCCATGGCTCGAATCGTTGCGTGTTTGCTCGCCGTGGGGGGATTGGTGTTCGGAGGGTTGTTTGCGGCGGCGGCGGTCGCGGCGGAATCCGCGAAACCGGCGGCGTCCCCGAAGCTGAACGTGCTGTTCATCGCGGTAGATGATCTGCGGCCCGAGGCGGGATGCTACGGCAACACCGTGATTCGCACCCCCAATATCGACCGCTTGGCTGCCCGAGGCACGACATTCATGCGGGCCTATTGCCAGCAGGCTGTGTGCAGTCCGTCGCGCACTTCGCTATTGCTAGGGCGTCGGCCGGACACGACGCGGGTATATGATTTGCAAACCCATTTTCGGCTTCACCTGCCGGAGGTGACGACCCTTCCGGAGCACTTCAAGAAACACGGCTACCACACCCAGGGATTGAGCAAGATCTATCACGGCGGGCTCGACGATCGGCGGAGCTGGAGCGTGCCGCACTGGACGCCTTCGGCCCCCGGCTACGGCAGTCCGGCGATTCTTGAAGAACTTCGCGCCGAGCAGGCTCGATTGCGCAAAGAGCATGGCGGGCCGGCGGAGCGCGTGTTGCAGCGAGACCCCGAAACGGGAACGCCGTTGAAGGTATCGCAGCCGAAGTTTCGCGCCCGCGGCCCGGCTTGGGAAGCGGCTCCGGTCGGCGATGACGATCTGGCGGACGGGCAAACGGCGAAGCACGCCGTCGAGGTGCTGCGCGAGATCAAAGACAAGCCGTTTTTCCTCGCGGTTGGATTTCTCAAGCCGCATCTTCCTTTTGTCGCGCCGAAGAAGTACTTCGACATGTATCGCCGCGAACAATTTCAGCCGGCCGCCAATCCGAATCCGCCGAAAGACTGCCCGGAGATCGCGATGCACAGTTGGGGCGAGTTGCGGGCGTACAAGGGCATTCCGGCGAAGGGACCGCTGACGGATGAGATGGCGATCGACCTGATCCACGGCTACTATGCCGCCACCAGCTACACCGACGCGATGATCGGACGCGTGCTCGACGAATTGGATCGGTTGGGATTGGCCGAACGAACGGTCGTCGTTCTTTGGGGCGACCACGGCTGGCATTTGGGCGACCACGGTTTATGGTGCAAGCACACCAATTTCGAAAAGGCGACTCGCGCCCCATTGATCGTCAGCGCACCGGGGCGAAAAGGCGTCGGACGCCGCAGCAACGCGTTGGTGGAGTTCGTGGATATCTATCCGACGCTGGTCGAGCTGTGCGGCCTGCCGATGCCCGAAGGGCTCGAGGGTACCAGCGCGGTCCCGCTGCTCGACGAACCCGACCGGTCGTGGAAGACCGCCGCGTTCAGCCAATATCCGCGAAGCGGCGCCATGGGCTACACCATGCGAACCGATCGCTACCGTTACACGGAATGGCGCCCGACGAAGCCCGGTCCGCTGCTCGGAGTCGAGCTGTACGATCATCAGCAAGATCCGGAAGAGAACGTCAATTTGGCCAATCGGCCCGAGATGAAAGAAGTCGTCGAAAAGCTGGCGTCGCAACTGAAGGCAGGCTGGGAAGCCGCCAAACCGAGCGCGGCCGGGCCGAAGTAGCCAGTTCGACCGAAAGAACGGTTCTGTCCGACATCTGGCGGATCGATCAGTGAGCGTGTGATCGAAATCCACGGCGCGTTTGGCGAGGTGTCGCGGGCTGGCCGGCCGATCGGGGGCAGTGCGGCCGATGATTCGATCGCGAAGCAGGCTACCGGCTAAGCTCGGCGGCCTCTTCCCAATGCTCGTAAAGGAGCGACAGGGCCGCTTGCTGTTCGGCAAGTTCCGCCTGAAGTTCCTTGACGAGTCGGCCGTCGCGGTGTGTTTCGCCTTGGGCCAAGAGGTGGTTGATTTCGCCGATGCGCGCTTCGCGGGCGAAAATGTCGGCCTCGATGTCGGAGAGCTTGCGATAGGGGAAACGGCGCCGCCGCCGTGCCGGCTTCTCTTCCGTCGCGGCCGCAGCCGGGGCCCGATTCCCCGATCGCCCCTGCCGCCCGCCGCCGTCGGCGAGAGGTTTACTGGGAGCCTCGGTCGTTTCCTCTGCGGCAGCGGCCGCTTTGAGCCGCAGGTAGTCGTCGTAGTTTCCTTCGACGATCCGCACGCGATCCGGCTCGACCACCATCAGGTGGTCGGCCGTTTGGTTGACGAAGTAGCGATCGTGGCTCACGAGAAGCACGGTGCCGTCAAACCGCCGCAGCGCCTGCTCCAGCGAGTCGCGCGCCCAAAGGTCGAGATGGTTGGTCGGTTCGTCGAGCACCAAGAGATTCGCCTCGGAAGCGGCAAGCCGGGCGAGTGCCGCGCGGCATCGCTCGCCGCCGCTCAGTTGGCCCACGGTGCGCAAGGCCGTGTCGCCGGTCAAGCCGAAACGGGCGAGCAGATTGCGCCGCTGTTGTTCGACGAACTCGCGTTGCGGCGGGCGAATCGCATCGACCACGGGGAGATCGCCGTCGATCCCGGTCAGTTGCTGATCGAAGTAGCCGACGCTGACTCCGTGGCCCAGCTCCGCAGTGCCTTCGTCGGGCGGTTCCAATCCGAGCAGGCATTTCAATAGGGTGGTTTTGCCGCAACCGTTCGGCCCGATCAGCGCCCATCGCTCGCCGCGGGCGATGCGAAGATCGAGGTTGGCAAACAATCGCCGCTCGAACGACTTGCCCAATCCGGAGGCTTTGATCACGATGTCGCCGCTGCGGGCCGCCGGCGCGAACGCCATCGGCGGTCCGATGATTTCGCGCGGCGGTTCGACTCGTTCAATCCGTTCCAGCTTCTTGCGGCGGTCTTCGGCTTGGGCGTGTTTCTGTCCGTAGAAATTGCGGCGGATGAACTCTTCGGCCTTGGCGATTTCGGTCTGCTGCCGCTCGTAGGTGCGCCGCTGAACTAGCACACGTTCGGCCTTCTGCTTCCAGTATGCCGAAAAATTGCCGCTGTAGCTTTCGACCTTGCCGCGATAAAGCTCGATTGTTCGCGTGGTCACCTTGTCGAGGAAATAACGGTCGTGGCTGACGACGAGAACGGCGGCCGACGATTCGACAAGGAACTCTTCGAGCCATTCGGCCGCGGCGATGTCGAGATGGTTCGACGGTTCGTCCAAAAGCATCAAGTTCGGTTCGGCCAGCAGCAAGGTGGCAAGCAACAACCGGTTCTGCTCGCCGCCGCTGAGCGTGGCGACGGGTTGGCTGTGCGCGGCGCGGTCGAACCCCAGCCCGTCGAGCACGCGGTCGATCTTATGATCGAGGTTGTAGCCGTCAAGCCGCTGCAACTCGTGCTGCAAGTGGTCCCAGCGGGCGGCCAACCGGTCGCGTTCCTCGGAATCGGTGGCTGCGGCCAATTCCTCGGCGGTTTCGTCGGCCTCGGTCTGCAAGGCAATCACGCCGGCTAACGCCTGCCGCGCCGTTTCGCGGACGGTCGCTTCGGGGGCGAACTGCGGCTGCTGCTCCAAGTAGCCCAAATGCGCGTGACGGTGACGCACACAGGTGCCGCTGTCGGATTCCTCGCGGCCGGCGAGGATCCGCAACAAGGTGGTTTTACCGCAGCCGTTCGGTCCGATCAGCGCCACTCGTTCGCCCGGGCGAATCTGCAACGAAATGCCATCGAGGATCGGCTCGGGGCCGAAATGCTTGCGGAGATCTTGTGCCTCGATCAGAATCATCGGCGGTAGCTGTGTCTTTCAACGGAGGCGTGCGAACCGGTCTGCGCGACCGGGGAAAAAACGATTCCGATTGCGAACTCCAAGCCGGCCGCGGCCAGGAAGCGGCTGGGGCGATTGCTGTTCCGGCGGTTGCGTTTTGGGGGCCGTGCGACAAGCATTGTGAAGCGGTCGATTTGCAGCGCGTGCTCGAAGGCTCGCGTCAACCCTCGGGCCGAGGTTGCGGGGGCGGCTGAACCGGTCGGGCCGAGGGGCGCGCCGCTCCGCCGGCCTGCACTTTGTCGAGCAGTTCGCGGGCCTCATTCACCAGCGGACTGCCCGGATAGTCTTTGATGATTCGGTGCAACGTGGCAGCCGCGGCGGCGGTATTGTTTCGCTTCAACTCGTGTTCGGCCGCGAGCATGAGCACCTGATCAATATAGGCCGAGTCGGGATTGGCCGCCCGAAGCTGCTCGGCCAGCGCGATCGACTGCGGATACATTTCGCGCGCGGCCCAGTATTGCATGGTCAGCAGCGTCAGGTATCCGTCGAGTTTTTCGCTGGGAAACTCGCGTTGCCATGCTTGCAATTCGGCGGCCGCACGGTCGAGTTGGCCGGTTTTGATGAAGTCTTCGGCCGAGCGGCTATAGGCCCCGCGCCAAGCCGTTTGCTCGATGAATCGTTTATGCGAGGTCATCAATTGGTCGGCTTCGAGATAGGCTTTTCGGGCGGCGGGCCCGTCGCCTTTAGCGGCGTAGAGATCGCCCCAAACGCGCCGCAGTTTGGCGCCCGAGGCGCCCGTCCGCCTCGTTCCGAGCGTCTGTTGCGCTTTCGTCAACAGCTCTTCGCCGGCTTGCCGATCGAGCAAGTCGTTGATGGCGATTTCGGCGGCATCCACGGCGCACTCGGCGGCTAGATCTTTGATGTTTACCTTTTCGGCGGCTCCCTTCCAGATGGCGAACGCCAGTTTCGAGTCGCCCAATTGGTTGCGCGCCAGCGGAGCGATGTGCTGGGCCAGCTTCACCAGGTCTTCGTCGCCCGCGGCAGCCGACGGGCCGACAAACGGCGTTTTACCTACTTCGACGGCCCGACGAAGCCACTGGTTCGACTCGGCGAGCAGAGCGTCTTCGGCCGGTTTCTTTGCCGGCGCGGCGGGAGGCACGCGCCGCGGGGCGCGCGGCGGGGCCGGACGCTCGGGTTTGTCGCTCGGTTCGGCTTGGGCGGCTTCGTCGGCTGCCGCTTTCTCGGCCGAGAGCTTCTCGTCGTATTTCGCTCGAAGCTCGTCCGCCTTTGCCTCGAACGCCGCAACCAATTGACGGAGACTACCGGCATCGAGCGTTTTCGGGTCGTAGGTCTCCAGAATCGGCAAAAAGTCGTCGAGCGTTGGGAGGTCTGCTTTTTCTTTGTCGCGGTTGCGAATGAGCCATCGCGGTCGTTCGACGGAAATTCGATTGGTAATCTCGACCGGCCGAGACGCGCCGCGTTTGAACGACAATTTCACCGGATAGATGCCGGGTTTGAGATAAACATGCTCGGGCGCGGGCTTGTCGCTGGTTTGGCCGTCGCCGAAGCTCCACTCGATCTTCGCCCCGCCGGAAAGCGCCCGCGGCGAAATGTCCTTGAAAGACACTTTGATCAACGGTTGATCGTTGTCGGGCAGCGGCGCGTCTCCGTCGATTTTGATCAGGAAATCGGGAGCAAGTTTCATTGTCCGCATCGTCAGCGGCCCGACGGTCGCCCGCGCGACCGCCTGAACTTTGAACACGTCGGGCGGAATCGCCTTGGGCAAAGGCTTGATGTCGGGCGGGTCGATCTCCCAGGCCGCAACCATCACGGCTTCTCTGCCGGCGGCGGCGTGATAATACTCGAACTTGTACTGTCCGGGCCGCAGGTCGATGTCTTGCCGGCTGCCTCGCTGGGCATGCCGCATTGGGCCGTGCCGCCCCGGCGCCGAAACGATCACCTTGCCGTCAATCAACAGGAAACTGGCATCTTGGCTGGAGGTGAGAAATCCGTACTTGGCCGCTTTGTCGATATGCAGCCAACCTTCGTACTTGCTGAGAAACGGACCGGGCTCGCGCAGGAACGGGTTGTCGGAATGATTGACGCCGTCGACATAATCGGCGCCGATCCGCTTTGCGGCGGCAAAGGCCGAGCGAATCGAATCGAGGTCGTTCAAATTGCAATCGCGCCATTGGCGGGTTTCCAACAATAGGCCTTCTTTTGCCGTCCACGGCGGACTTAGTTCCGCACCTTTGGGGATTTCGCCGCCATAGAGCAATTCATAGTCGGTTTGGCCCGCAGTCAGTTGGAAGGCTGCCCGGCAGAAGTCGCCCGGCCCGACTTGGAGCACACGCGACGGCACAAGCCGTTCGCTGCGCGTCGAAACGGCGAGATTGCGGCCGTCGTCGGCCAACTCGCCGTGATGGAAGAACTCGACGACAGCTACCGAATGCGAGCCCGAGGGCACTTGCACGGTTCGCAGCGAGCTGAATTCCGCTTGACCGCGACGAAAACTCTGCGCCTTTGCGGGGCCTGTCGCCGATCCGACCAGCGCCAGCACTACGGCAAACGCGGCAGTCGGCAGGGCGCGATCGAAGACGCGCATGATTCCTTCCTCCTCTCTCGATCACCGATCGGTTGCGTGCCCTATCGGTATCAATTAGTCTAAATAGTTCCGCACGATTGCGAAAGCGGCTGCGGTTGCAACGACGCGGCCGATTGCGTGCAATCCCCGTGGGAACCGCTTTCCGTCTTTCGCGGTTTCGATGAACCATGCGATTTTCGGAAGTCGTCAGAGGAGAGATCGGCATGTCGGCAACAGCCCCGCAACTCAGTCCCGAGGAAGCGGTTCGTCGTGTGGCACAGGCCCGCGAAGCCCTGGTGAACGAAGTTCACAAGGTGATCATCGGCCAAGACGAGATGATCGAGCAGATGATGATCTGCATCTTCGCTCGCGGGCATTGTTTGACGATCGGCGTGCCTGGGCTGGCGAAAACGTTGACCGTTTCGACGTTGGCACAGGCGCTGCATCTGAAGTTTTCTCGCATTCAATTCACTCCCGACCTGATGCCTTCGGATATTACGGGCACCGAGATCATCGACCAAGACCAAGCGACCGGCAAGCGGTCGTTCCGCTTTGTCCGCGGTCCGGTGTTCGCCAACATCGTTTTGGCCGATGAAATCAACCGTACTCCGCCGAAGACCCAAGCCGCCCTGCTTCAGGCGATGCAAGAGCACGAAGTAACCGTGGCGGGGCAGACATACAAATTGGAGCAGCCATTCTTCGTGATGGCCACGCAGAACCCGATCGAGCAGGAAGGCACCTATCCGCTGCCCGAAGCCCAGCTCGACCGCTTCATGCTGTCGATCAGCATCGGCTATCCGACGCGTCAGGAGGAACGCGACATCGTCATGGCCACCACGCAGAGCAGCAAGCACGAGATTCGGCCGGTGCTTCAGGGGTCAGACATCATTTGGATTCAACAGTTGGTGCGGTCGGTTCCGACCAGCCAGCACATGGTGGATTATGCGGTGGACTTGGTGCGAGCGACCCGTCCGAAGGAGCCTCCGAGTCCGGACTTTGTGAAGAACTGGTTAGCGTGGGGCGCCGGGCCGCGCGCAGCTCAAAACATCATTTTGGCAGCCAAGGCGCGGGCTATTTTGCACGGCAAGTTTGCCGTCAGCGCCGAAGACATCCGCGCGATGGCGTTCCCGGTGCTGCGGCATCGCATTTTTACGAACTTCAACGCTGATGCCGAGGGTGTGGATGTCGAACAAGTGATCGAGAAGATCTTGCACACGGTTCCGGAACCGACCTACGGCGAGACGGTGCCGGCGGCCAAGCCCCGCACCGAGCGGGCGAAATCGCCGGCGGCCGCACCGTCACCAGCCGTACCGTCGGCAACGGCGTCGCCAGGCGCGGCGGCGCCTCCGGCCGCTGGCAAGCCCGCCTCCGCGGCCGTTCAAACACCGGCGCCTGCGGCACCTTCTCCGCTTGCGACGCCTGTTGCTCCGGCGACGCATACTCCGCCGGCGGCATCCGGTCTGCCGGCGGCATCCAGTGCGTCGCCCGGCGTACCGCAACCGCCCATGCCGCCGGTTTCGGCGACGCCTGTCGGTCCGGCGGCAGCAGGGCATGGCACGCCTTCGGCCGTTCCGCCGGCCGTGCAGCCGCCGCGTCCGCCCGCGGCAACTCCGCAGCCTGCGTCTCCGCCGCCAATGGGCAGTGGTTCGCCGCTTCCCGGCGCGCCGGTGCCGCCCGGTGTGGCGGTGCCTCCGGGGCCGGCGGCACCTCAGGTTCAAGCGTTTCCGCCGGGGCAGTCGGTTGCGCCGGTTGCCCCAGCCAGGGCGGTTCCACCCGGAAGTCCAACTCCGCCGCCACCGCCGCCCGGCCGGTAGTCATCTCATTGATCGTGGAATCCCTCGATCAATCGAGAACATGCCCTGGCTAAAACGGGAACGAGTCGGTTCCGTCCGCCAACGGCATTGATTTCGGCCGGACGAGTCGGCCGCTTTGTTTCGGCTGATGGCGGGCGAGGGTCGGTTGTGTGTCTTGAGGCAAACGAGCGAATCGATGTCCGGCATGAAGCCAGAAGACGGCAGACAACAAAGTGGTTCGTCGGTCGCCGATGATCGTTGCGCCGTGTGGCGGCCGATTCGTTGGGCCTCGATCGTTCTTAGCTGGTTCCTTATCGGCGTAGTGCGATTGTACCAATGGTTGATCAGCCCGTTGCTCGGCCGGCACTGCCGATTCGAACCGACATGCAGCGTCTATTTCATCGAGGCGGTGCGGAAGTATGGTCCGGTGGTCGGCCTCTGGCGAGGCATTCGGCGCATTCTCCGCTGCCATCCGTGGAATCCGGGCGGCTACGATCCGCCGTGATCGGTTTTCGTCTTCGGTGCGGGGCGGCGCGTCTTGCGACGCATTCGATCGACTCGCGAGATCGAGCTTGTCGCTGGACGAGAACGAATCGCGCCGCCGGAGCGGAATGAACATTGTCGCCCGTTTAGAAATCGAGCCGGCGGAAAGCGCGCAAACCGATCGCCATGGGCACGATCGTAGCGACCGCCGCCAAAACAATGCTGATCAACATTCCGCCGATGAACATCGCCCTGAGCCACCATTGGGCAGTCGAGCGATCGCTGAGGAATTGAAACAGCATGGGAAAGTCGCCGCTTAGATAGCAATGGGCGGGCACCGCGGTGAGAACCACGACGGCTGCAATGTAGAGAGTGCTGACCACAAGATTCAATGTGCCGCCGAAGCCCGCGGCGATTCGCGACGGCGACTCTTCCCGCAGGTTGGGCAGCCGAGCCCCCAGCCCGACGGCAATGCCGGCCAAGCCGAAGCACAGCAGCACGCACGTGACTTGATGCCCGACGAGGATCATCGTATCCACATCCAGCATGACATCGCTGAGAAACACCAGCAAGCAACTAGGAGGCAGGGTGCCCAGCACGGCGAAGGTGAACTTGCTCCAAAGAATCAGATCGCGGCGGATCGGCAATAGACCGAGCAACCAAAATCGTTGCCCTTCGATGCTGATCATCGGGTAAACGAATCGGGTGGTGAATGTGGACATCAGCAAACCCACCACCGTGAGATTGAGGAAGCTCAGCATGTTGACCCATGCGGCATACTGCATGTTGTAGCTGAAGCGGCGGATATTGAGAAAATACAGGCCGAGCAGCCCGAAAAAGATGAGAAACTGCGACCATTGCAGTGGGTCGCGGCAGAAAATGCGAAGGTCTTTTGTCAAGAATAGCCGGACCGGCATCGGGAATCCGACCAGGAAACGATCGACCCACTGCCAACGGCGCACCGAGCGAACGATCCGATGCGATTCGGGGGCGGAACTCATCGCGCTGATCGCACGTCGCAATGTCTTTTCGGCGATCCAAACGGCCGTTTGGCGGAAAAACAATGCATTGGCGATCAGCAACACCAAGAACTTGACGCTTTCGGCCCACAGGTCTTCCGCGGCAGCCAGCAGCCCGGCCGTCAGCCACCAACTGGGCAGGAGCTTGCCCTGCGAAATCTGGAGACGGCCGAGCATCTCTTGGAACCAACCGACCGTGAGGAAGTCGTGCGATGTGGCGGCGAAGGTGCTCCAGATCGCCCACGCGGCAACAACCGCTGCGACGAACGCTCCGCCGGCAAGCAACTTGCGCCTGCTGCCCGGAAAACGGTCCATAATCAGCAGGCAGCATGCCCCGCCCCACGCAGCCGGCACATAAATGAATGCCAAGATGAAGGGCACCGTGAGCGCATAGTAGTACCAAGGTGCGTCGGCCGACACGCCGTAGGCGGCGAGCACCGGGCTGCCAAGCAAGATGAAGCCCCAACTGCTGAACAAGACGGCATCGTGAAACTTATGCAGAAACACGCGTTCGATGCGCGCCGGAAAGGTCAACAAAAAGAGGGTTTCACGCGAACGAAACAGCGAGCTGTAAAGGATGATCCCCGACGAGAAGAAAAGCATCAGCAACAGCGCCGCAAAGAACATGCTGATAATGGCGCTGACGGTTTGCAGATAGAGATCGGGCGACAGATTGACCGAGCCGAGAAACCGCAGCCCGTCGACAAACATCAGGAACAATCCCAGCCAGAGCAACGCGCTCAGCGCGACGATGAGGGCGGCGCGGAGGCGGGCCTCGGCCATCACTTGGCGCACGATGCTGCGGACAATGCGCCAGCGAAGCACGCGGAACGCGCGCAATTCCGATTCGGCGGGCAGCAGTTCGTCAGCGGGAGTCGCAGTGGCCACGGCAGTTGTCAGGATTTCGATATTCCCTCGCTCTTGCAACCGGAATCGCGTTCCCTGTCGAGAATTCTCCATTGTTCAATACGCGCTGGACGCCCGTTCGATTCCGTCAACTCCAAGAACATCTGTTCCAGCGACGAATGCGGAAGCGACAGCTCGGCTTGCAGTTCGGCCAGTGTGCCCAGGTAACGCAATTCGCCGCGATCGACGATGCCGATCCGATCGGCGATTTGCTCGGCGATGTCGAGGATGTGCGTCGAAAGGAACACGGCCACGCCCGAGGCGGCCAACGCGCGCAGCAGGTCTTTCACCATGCGGACGCTGGGCGGGTCGAGGCCGACCATCGGCTCGTCGATCACCAGCACCCGCGGATCGTGCAGCAATGCCGAAGCGAAGACCAATCGCTGTTTCATCCCGTGCGAATAGGTCTCGGTGAGCGTGTCGAGGAATTCTGTGAGTTGAAAACGTTGCGACTCGCGGAGAATGCGTTCTTCCGACTCTTCGCGGGAGAGCCCGCGCAACGAAGCGGCGAACTCGAGAAACTCGCGGCCGGTCAACTTCTCGTAGAGGAAGACGGAGTCGGGAATGTAGCCCAAACAGCCCACGGCCTCTCGGACGCGATCGACGACATCATGGCCGCAGACACGGATCGAACCTTCGTCGGGCCGCAGCAGCCCGACGAGCATCTTGATGGAGGTCGTCTTTCCAGCGCCGTTGCGCCCTAACAGCGCGAACACCTCGCCCGGCTGTACCGACAAGTTCAGCCCGCGAACGGCGACTTTGCTGCCGTAGCGCCTCGTGACATTGCAGAACTCGATCATCGCCGCGGCAATCCAAGCTCCAGTTTTCGTTGCAGGCATTCCCTGGTTTCATCGGCGTCCATCCGCCGGAAGGTCAGGGCCATATCGAACAGCCTCATTTCCTGTTGCAGCACCGCACCATCGTCGCGCACCCATAATCGTCCTCGGGCTCGTTCGCGGCCCGTTCCCAAACCGTCATCGGCGCGATACTCGACGACCCATGCCAGCAGGTTCTGTCCGCCCCAACTGATCGGCTCGCGCCGATCCACCACCGCATGAAGGATTTCCATCGCCTGATGAGGCTGCAACGGATTATACACCGGCACCGTCCAAGTTTGTCCCTCGCGGAGACCGGGCAAATGAGTTTGCGGCGAAAGAATGTCGCCCATCACGGCCTTTGGCGGCAAGGCCACAACGCGCTCGATCGGCTGCGGCAGTCGCGAACCGGTAACGGTCAATTGCACCTGCGAGCCTTCGACAATTCCTCGGAGCCGGACCCACCGCTCTCGCTGATAGTAGAGGCTGGAATCGAACTCCATCAGGTTGCCCAATCCGTCGATGCGAACGACGCTTTGGGTGTCCAAATACAGATGCTGCGGGATCACAGTGCGCAGCAGCTCACCCATCGCCCCTGGCCTGCCGTTAAAGAGCGCGGCGGCGTCGAGCCGCACACAGCTTTCGATTTCCACCGGCCCTTCGCGGGATGGATGCGTTTCGCTGAGCGCCCAGCCGAGGGGCTTGCCTTCGCACGCTAGCACCCAGCCAACCGTCGGTTCAGTCCGCTGAGCTTCGACAATCCGTTGATAGTCGGGCGGGGTGCCGATCAGCCAGTCGGGAAGCACTTTGGCGACGATCAACCAGCCCATGGTCGCCAGCCAAAGCAACACGACGCTGACGTTATACCAACGACTCGACAACATCGACGCCACCTGCGGGAAACATGCTCCGAACCATTCAACAGCCGCCGCGCCCGAACCGATCGCTTGCGGTGCTGCAATTACGCTCCGATAGCCCGAGAACCGGCTTGGGCCGAAGGCGCGGCTTGCGGGCTTGAGGGTTGCCTATTTTCGCTTCGTTCTCCGGATTGCCGTGGCCGTCGCCCAACGGCCTCGCCGTTGCCGTGTCGCACTGATTTTGGCCCCACTGGACTCCAGCCGACCGGCGGATTCCCCGGTTTCGACATTGCATCCGACGGCCTTTATGTAGATGATACCGCTTCAGTGCCGTTCTTTCCATTGTCGTGTTCCGAGGAGGCGCCGGAGGCGCGAACGGTCGCTGTTTGCGTCTCGACGCGAGATCTTCGGAAAACGGTGCCGCGCAGAACGGGCCTTCGGTCCACTGTCAATGGCCGAACGACATCATCAGCCCATCGTTGATCGGGTGAAGTGCCCGATCGGCCAGGGGGCCGAGTGGAAATCGGAAACGCTGTTTCGCTTGGGTTAATAACGCGATCTACGGAAGCACGGAGGCCGCCGATGATTTCGCTCCGCAGGACTGTTGTTTTTCTGTTAGGGTTGGCAATCGTTTGGTCTGCCGGCTGTTCGAAGACGGACACGAGCCAGGCCGACCCGACGACGCCACCGACCAACGCTGCGGCCTCGATTCCGGGGCCGGCGCCCGGCCAAACCGCCGACCCGCTGCATCCGGTGGTGCTCATCGAGACCAATCTCGGCGCGATCACGGTGCGGCTCGATGCCGAGAAGGCCCCCCTGACGGTGGACAACTTCCTTAGCTACGTCGATAGCGGCTTCTACAATCAGACGATCATTCATCAGATATTCAAAGGGCAGGGGATCATGGCCGGCGGTTATGGGATCGACTTGGTCGAAAAGCCGACCCGTATTCCTATTCGTAACGAAGCACACAACGGGCTGAAAAACCGGCGCGGCACCTTGGCCATGGTGCGGAGTGCCGATGCCGTCGATAGCGCCCGCAGCCAGTTCTTCTTCAATCTCGCCGACAACGACGCCCTCGATCACCGCGATCGCACGCCCGAGGGCTACGGTTACTGCGTATTCGGCGAGGTGATTTCCGGCATGGAGGTGCTCGACAAGATCGCCGAGCTGCCGGTGCACGACACCCCTCAACTCGATTCGACGCCGACGCAACCGGTCGTCATCAAACAGATTCGCCGTTCGCGCTGACCCTTTAGTTGCGTTGGCAACGTGCGAACGAGGATCGGCACGCGGGCTGCTTTGCGCGGGCGAACAGAGTACGCGGCCGTTTCGTTCGGCTGTCGCGATAGATGGCCCTGGGCCGTTGCAAGAGCGGCGACTATTGGGCCAATAGTCGCTCGATCTGCTGCTGCATGTCGCGTTCTACGCCGGGGCGATAGCCCACCCACACGGCGCGAATGATTCCCTGGCGGTCGATCAGGATTGTTGTCGGGTAGCCGGCGAACTGTTCGAGTTCGTCGAAGGCAAGACGGGTGACTTGATTGGGATCGGCATACGTCGGCAGATCGAGCCGGCTTGCCCGCAAATGCCGCTCCGTCTCTTTGCGAAGCGATTCCAACTCTTCATTGAGCCCGCGCGGGCAGGAAACGGCCAAGATTGCCACATCGTTTCGCTGCGCGTAGTGCCGATGCAATTCGGCGATGTGCGGCAGTTCTTCGCGGCACGGCGGGCACCACGCGCCCCAAAAATTAACCAGTGCGACCTTGCCGGCCAAGTCGGCCAACGTGATGCGCGCGTCGCCGCCGGTTAGTTGGACGAGTTCGAGGCGGGGCAGCGCGCGGCCCACGGCTTGGCTTCGGGTGGGTTCGGCTTGCTGTTGCATCAGGGGCCAAAGCACCATTCCCACAACCAATGCCAAAACGACAACGGCTACCAACAACCCGACAAGCACCGCAAGCACCGTAACGCAGCCCCCGGACGATTGAGCCTTAGGCGGGTCAAACGGCATGTTCGAGTAGCTCGAAAGATCGGCCATGACAGCCTCGCATTGCGATAGCAAGGGGTTTTTTGAAACAACAAAGTGGTTGGTCGCGTCCGGTCGGCAATGACTCCGCGACACGACACTTCGTCAATATGCCGACAGCGCAGCGGAAAGCCTCGCCAGCGGGCGATTCCCCCAAACGACCGGCGGCCCTGTCCAATAATCGAGCAATTGTCCGCGCGCGTCGATCAACAACATCAGCGGGGGCGATGCGTTCGCGGTGGCCTCGGCGGCCGCGCGGCCTGTGACGCCGTTCTGATCGACAAAGCCGATGCGCTCCAATTGGAGCGGGCGCAGCAACACGGCCGATTCGTAATGCGCCGCGCTGACGCTTCCCGCCGAGCCATTATCGGGAAGGGCCACACAAAAAGTTCGCAATTGTGTGCGGCCGCCGTAGCGTCGCTCGGCCTCGGCCAGCAACGAAACCCCCTGCAACACGGAATCGCTTCCGGGACGCCACAAGAGCATCAGACAAACGCTGCCTTGAAGATCCTTCGACGTAACGATTGGGCCGTTATGGGAAATAGGGCGCAGCAAAACTGACGAGAGGGTTCGTTGCGGCGCGGGGGCATCGGCGCGATCGCCGTCAACGGCCGCATATGATCTGAGCAGCAGAAGACCGACAATCGCCAGCGGCGCCGGCCACAGAAATCGAAAAAGACTCCACGCCCGGAATGTCTCGGATGGTCGTCGTGCTTCATGTCGAACGCGCAAAGGGATAGGCATTTATTTGATTTGATCAGTAGGGCATAGGTCCGGGCGGTTACTAGCCGTGCGTGCCGTTGGCAGCGTCCCCGGGCCTTGCGGGTTGGTGGGCATCGGTCGTTGCGGACTTTTCCTGTTCTATCGGCGATAACCGAGCCGAGTCATTGGCCCCAAAACAACTCGCAACGGTCGATCGATAGAGAACATCATAACTTGAAATGATTTGCGACGAAAGGCGACGGTGCCGCGATCGAGCGATATCGCAGCTAACGGCCCGGTGAAAAAGTCGCCCTCGGATTTGCGGCCGTGTGCAATTTCCGCAGAATTTGCAGGCCGAATCTGTGGGATTCGTGTTTTTTCAATGGGCTGCCAAGGCTTTGGCGAAAGCTGTTTCAATCCGCCGGCAGCGTTGAGAATCGGGCCGAAGTGGTGGAGAGCTGCTTGCCTCAGTCGGAGTTGCAGGGCAGACACACTCGGTGCTGCCCCCCGAAAAAGCCCGGCTGCGGCCGCGTTGTTCGCGCTTGGCGAGGCTTCTATATTGGGTGTTGTCTTTGTTGTTGATGAACGCCGCTGTGGTGCAATGGGCCGAGTTTGCCGAGGAATATCCCGTGAAGCGGTTTGAAGTGGAACAGAAGTTCTGGGTCGATGATCTTGCGCTGCTTCGGCGGCAATTGGTCGAACGCGGCGTCGTGCTCGATCCTCCGCTGGAAGAGAGCGACCGCTATTTCGCTCATCCGGCCCGCAATTTTGCCGAAACAGACGAGGCGTTGCGCATCCGAAACAAGCAGGGCAAGGTGTTCTTGACATATAAGGGGCCGAAACTCGACCTGCCGACCAAGACCCGACACGAAATCGAGTTGCCGCTGGGCGAGGGTGAACCCGTTGCCCTTCAATGGCGGGGACTGCTGGAAACGTTGGGATTTCGACCGGTAGCCGAGGTCCGCAAGCGGCGCGAAAAAGGGCGGATTCCGCACGCCGACCGGGTCGTTGAGATTTCTCTAGACGATGTCGTCGGGCTGGGGACCTTTGCCGAGTTGGAAGTGGTCGTCGCTGCCGACGATCTTGCGCAAGCCCAAACGGTGATTATCAGCTTGGCCGGCTTGCTGGGCCTCAGCAAAGTCGAGCGGCGGAGCTACCTTGGGCTGTTGCTCGAACGAACTGCCCCCGGCCAACCGGCGTGAACGATTGTCTTCGTTGAATCCGAGATCTATTGAACCGGAAAAGTCGTCCGACCGTCACTCCAACCGACCAACCAACAAACCGACTGATTGCGCGGCGACTCTTGGTGGCCCCACTCTCCACTAGTATCTAATCCACGCGATCGCAAAAACGATAAAAGGCAGCGCTAAGATGATGAGCACAACGAACAGAAGGACCTTTAGGAACAACAGCGCGAAGGATGCTGCCGGAGAGTCCTTCGGCTCGTCTTGATCTTGATTCGAACGGGCCAAGGCGAAACCAAGCAGGCTCGGCCGCAAGGAAACGATGGCCAAGACGATTAAGATCAGCCGTCCGATCGACCACAGCCAATCGGTCCACGGCTTTCGCCGCTTTGCGCGTGGGCGCAGTCGCGGGCGGTCATAAGACTCATCGCATCTCGGCCGCGAGGGCGACCTTGCCGCCGTGCTGCGGTCGGCCATCGACGGGGTGGCCGGCGTGGGCGTCGGGCGCGAGAGCTCTTCGGAGAACCAATCCTCAAGGTTGTTCCGTGCTGCTACCCCCGGATTTCCCGTCTTCTCGGAAGACATTCCGGCGACCGACAGGGTCGGGTTTTCGGATCGGTGCGGCAGCGCCGGTTGGCTGGGGGCCCTGCCGCTCTTCGCCAACGGCTGCAACGACGCTCGGTCGTCTTTCTTCGTCGCGGCGGGAACCTGAGCCACACTGCCGCAGCCCGGGCACTTGACGCGCCGCCCGGCATGTTCGTCCTTCACCCGGAGCGTTCTACCACACCGGCAGGAGAACTCGATGGCCATGGTTTGCCCTCGCGGAACGATTGGCTGCGACCTTTCGATCGGCTTGAAGACAGACGACCCTTGTTGATGTCGATCACTCCGGGATCATATCACAGCCGACGCCGAATTGGCAAGATAATTAGAGTCCATCTGAAGTGTTACTATCTGCGAGGGGTTGCATAATTCAACGACAAGGCGCTGGAGCTTTGGGCGATGCGGGTTTCGTCAGACAAAAACGACATTGCGGCCGAGCCGCTGCGGCGCCGCCCGAGTTCAGTCGTAGTGAACGGCGAGCCAGACGGTCGGTTCGGTTGTGCTCGTCGATTCGACGCGATGCCGCCGATGGGCAGCGATCAGAACATAGTCGCCCGGCCGGAGCCGGTGCGATTGTTTCTCGTCTTCAAACCGCAGTTCGGCCTCGCCCGAAATCAGCACAACGAATTCGTGTTGCGGTTGATCGTACCAGAAGCCCGACGGGCTTGCCTGGCCGAACGAAACGATCCGTTCGATTCGAACGCGTCGGCCCGCGGCAAGGGGTTGAAAGACCTCGGCCGCTCGAGCGTCGGGAAGATTCCTCAACAGGTTGCCCACCGGTTCCATCGAATGAGGTCCTCAGCGTGCCCGCGGGTTGTTGTCAAAGAAACGGAAAACACGTCGCTCGATCCGCTGATTGGTATTGAAGCCGGTCCACGCACTCAGCCGAACGCCCGAGAGCAAAGCATCGGGGCCGGCAGCGTCGAAAACGATGATCGAGCCGCTTTTCTTGATTTCTTGTCTCCTTGCCTCGAAACGGCCGGTCTGGGGCGGAACTCGACCAAAGCGATCATAATCGAGGCCGAATAGACCGGAAAGCGGTTTCCACGGACGGATCACGCAATCGGCAGCGTTGCTCTATTGGCGGCTGCTTTCCCCCGGTTGTGGGAGCCTATTTGGCCGCTCGACGGCTGCGTGTGCCGAGCGACGATCTGTTCGTTCGGCCCGCGACTTCCAGTGTTTTTCGAACGCGGGCGGAATGGGCCCCGGCAAACGCTGATATACGCCTCGTGCCGTCATCATCAACAGGCCAAATTGCGGAAAACGATGAGAAGCCATCGCTCAATCTGTCGGCCGCGAGGTACGCATCGCGAGCCGGTTGGACGGCGGTGGGCCCAGGCGGCCTGTGGCCGCTCGATTCGTTCTGTCGCCTCGAAAGGAAATCCGTGGCGCTGTGTTGCATCGGCGGTGGTTTGGGACGATACTATCCGCAGTCGGCCTGCGGCTTGTCCCGGGGAGGTATCTGTCCACGGGCCGACACGACCTCCGATGGCTTGGCCGTCGTCTCGTGTTCGAACGCTTCTCTTTTTGTTGGCGGTGACGGGCTAAACGGGGCTCCGATGCAGGGGGCGGTCGCAGGGGCAAACGAGGGTTGGCAGATGCGGATGACGCGGCCGTTTCGCGCGCTGCTTTTCGCGGTACTGATCAGAACAAGCGACACAATCGAGTGATACAAGGGGCAGGGCGTCGGCGATCGCGTCGGCCGAGGAAATCGGTTGTGCGATTGAGCCGGTTCCGGTTTTCCGTCATTCCCAATTCGCTGGGGCGGTAAGGTTTGTGCGAGATCGAATTGTCGCGTTCGCGGCCTTTTTCGGAAAGGTAATCCAATGGAAGCGACTATGGTTGCCGGCATGTTGCCGTTGATGGTGTTGTTGATTTCTACGGGCGGGGCGGGGCCGGTGGGCTTGCCGCCGTTGCCCGAAGATGCCGTGTTGATGCGATTGGCGCCTGAAAGGGTAGTATTCTTTGCGTCGAATGCCGGGGCGGCCGAGGCGAAGGCCGATGGCGATAGCGCGGTCGAGCGTTTTTTGGCCGAGCCGGAAGTGCGGCAATTCCTTGCGGAAATCGATCGGTCGATCACACGACAGGCGGCCAAAGGAGCGAAACCGGGCGCACCGAGCAAAGAGCAGGTACTTCTCAAGTGGCTCAAGGCCATCGCGACTCGTCCGATGGTGATTTACGTTTCGGAGGTGGTCGTTCGGCCGGACGGGCCGCCCGAGATCCGCGGCGGGGCGGCCATCGAACTAGGCGATCAGGCGAAGCAGTTCGAGAAGTCGTTGCTCGATCTGATCGGTGCGGCAGGCGGCGGCGTCCAGATTGAACAGGCGGAGATCGACGGCCAATCGGTTTCGTTGATTCGGTTGCCCGACGGTCCGCCGATCACCGTTGGGGTCCGCGGCCGGTATCTGCTGGCGAGCATGGGCAAAGACGAAATGGCGTCGATGGCGGCACGAGCGAAAAACGGTGCGCCGCCGGCTTGGCTCACCGAGATCGGTCGCAAGCTGCCGGTGCAGCGTCGGGCCAGTGTGATCTATCTCGACATTCGCCCGGTGCTGGAGCAAGCGCTTCCGATCACCCCGCCCGAGGCCGCTGCGGTGATCGCGGCGCTGGGACTCACTCAGGTTCAGTCGCTGTCGTATGTGGGCGGGTTGGATAAAGAAGATGTAGTTTTTCGGTCGTTGGTGGCGTTCGACGGCCCGCCTCAGGGACTGTTGCGCTTGTTCGAGCAACGATCGCTCACGGCCGATGACCTCCGCCACATCCCGGCCGACGCGACGTTCGCCGGTGCCATGCGATTCGATTTGAGCAAGGCCTGGGCTGAGTTGCGGCAGATCGCCGCGAAAGTCAATCCGATGGCCGAGCAGGGCTTCGAGATGATCGAGGGACAGTTCGAGCAATTCTTCGATCTCCGCTTGGTGGATGATTTTCTCCGTCCGATGGGCGACACCTGGACGTTGTTCGATTCACCCACGGGAGGCGGGCTGGGCTTGGGGATCGCGCTTGTCGGTGTTCCGGCCGACGCCAAGGCGCTGGCGGCTACCAACAAACGCTTTGTTCGCAATCTGCGCGAGGCCATCCCCGACGATGGGCACGCCGGGTTCCGCATCGTCGAAACGGAATTCTCCGGGCAAACCCTCTTTTCGATCGTCTTCGACGACGAAGTTCCGTTCCGTCCCTGTTGGTGCATTACCGACAAGCACTTGGTCATCGGTCTGTTTCCGCAGTCGATCAAGGCGTTCTTGGCGGGGCCACCGCAGAGGTCGCTAGCCGAACTGCCCGAAGTAGCGTCTGCGGTTCGGCCGGGGGTGATCGGACTAACCTATCTCGATCAACGGCGCTGGGCGGAAATGATCTATCCGATGGTCCCGATCATGGCCCAAGCAGCGGCGAACGAAGTCAAGAGGAACACCGGCGTTGAATTCGACGCCGCCACTTTTCCCTCTGCCCGCGCGATCATCCCACACTTGGGCCCGATGGTCTCCACGGTTGCACGCACCCAGAGCGGTATCGAAGGCTTCTCGCGCCAGCGGGTGCCGGCGGGCGGGTTCTCCTCGCCTTCGGTAATGGTGGCCTTGCTGCTGCCAGCGGTGCCGTCGGCCCGCGAGGCCGCTCGGCGGACGCAGTCGTCGAACAACATGATGCAGATCCTGCTGGCGATGCACAATTATCACGATGCACTGGGGGCCTTTCCAGCGGCGTACAGTGCCGACAAGGAGGGCAAGCCGCTTCTGAGCTGGCGCGTCCACATTTTGCCTTATATCGATGAGGAAGAACTGTACAAGCAGTTTCACCTCGATGAACCGTGGGATAGCGAACATAACAAGAAGCTGATCGAAAAAATGCCCGCGATCTACCGCAGCCCGAACTCCACGGCCGAGCCGGGCAAAACGAACTACCTGACGATCCGTGGGAAGAACACCGTATTTTCCGGCGCTAAGGGCGGCAAGTTGCGAGACGTCGTCGATGGCACGTCAAATACGGTCGTTCTGGTCGAGGCACCCGACAGCGCTGCTGTGCCCTGGACGAAGCCCGACGATTTCGAGTTCGATCCGGAGAATCCGGCCAAGGGGTTGTTCGGCATGCGGCCGAACGGAGTGATCGCCGGGTTTGCCGACGGCTCGGTGCGGATGATTTCGCTGGCGATCGATCCCGAGGTCCTCAAGGCACTGTTCGAGCAGAACGACGGTAAGGCCATCGATATGTCCGACTTCGAGTAGCGGGCGAGATAAGCCGCGGCTTGGCGGCTGTCGGCGTTCGAATGCACGTAAAAATAGGCGAGTTAGGAAAGGTGTGTCGGTCGCAACGAAAACTCCTGTAGGGCGGTCGGCCTGCTGGCCGAAGCAACTGGTCAGGGAGGCCGCCCGGTGCCGACGAGTTGCTTTGCGCTCAAAAGCGTTTCTGTCGTCGTTATTGCCCTGGTGGCGGGCACGTTGACTGGTTGCGCCCACTTCTTCCACGAAAGCCCCCGCGGCGAAGCCGACCGAATCGGGTTGGTCTTTCCCGAGCGATTGTCGCGGGGCTGCGTGTTCTATTTGACCGGCGTGGCCGGCGAATGCGGGACCGATCGCTTTTTGGTCGAGGCATTGAAGCGGGCCGATCTCGATTTGGGCGTTCTGGTGTACGACTGGACCGACTTGCAGGGCGGGCGACGGAGCAATCTTCAATCGTACGAAGAACACCGCGTGCAGGCGCAACGAATCGCCGAGCGAATCGTCACTTACCAGCGGCTCAATCCCGGCAGGCCGGTGCATTTGCTGGGCTACTCGGGCGGGGCGGCCATGGTAGCCTTCGTGCTCGAAGCGCTGCCGCCGGAACACGCCGTGGACTCGGCGATCATGCTCGCTCCGGTTGTCGCCCCAGACTACGACCTTTCGCGCGCGATGGCGGGCTGTCGCGGGCCGATTTATTGCTTCTACTCGTCGCTCGACTTCGGCGCGCTGATGCTCTGCACCACGCTGATGGGCAACATGGATGGATACAAGGGCAGGGCGGCCGGCGCTGCCGGGTTCGTGCCGCCGGCGCATCTTGATGCGGTCGAACAAGAGGCGTACCGGCGCCGGCTGATTCAAGTGGGCTACGACTCGCGGATGCTCGCGGCCGGTCATCTTGGCGGGCACTACGGTTGGACAAATCCCTGGTTCGTCCGCCAATGGATCGTGCCGCTGCTTCGCGATCGGTCGGCGGAGCCAGTGGCAACGACCGCCGCACTGCCTGCGGCCGTGCATTGATGCGGCACGGCGTCGCGGCAGAGACGCTTCGGCAGTGGGCCGCGGTTTTCTGCCGCACTCGAATCTGATGTTGCGGACCGGGTTCGTGCGTCGTCGAATCTGCCGAATCGGGAGAAAGGTATTGTTGACAGGCGGCTCGGCCGACCGTATCTATAGATAGAAGATGATTCCAACGCGATCAATTCATTGATCGGAACGAATCAGAGCCTCTCTGCTGGCAACGGCGCGTCCCGAATACCGGGCCGGTCCGCGCGGGGCGGCAGCGCCGCAAAATAAACGGTGCTGTCGCATTCAACCGAAAAATGGGTTTTCTTGGTCGCTCGCGTATCTGTCGGGAGAACGGGAGAACAAGAAATCCGGGGGAGCCGTGCGTGAGTGTTGCCGAATCGGGGGCGAATTGGATTCGACCGGGCAGCTTGAAGCGTTGGCGGCGTGTCGTGGTTGGTCAGCAGGCCACGTAAAAAGCCGACCACCAATTAAATGCCGAGCCTCGGCTCGCAATGGCCGCTTAGTAAAAGTGGCCCCGGCTGAAGACCTTTGCCGAAGAGGTCTGACTGCCGGCTGCAAATTCGGCTCGCCGCGGGTCATTGTCGGGTACGCCCGCGGTTAGAACCTGTTCCTGACTGGTCGTTGCCAGGCCGTGTCGGTTGAGCCGGGCGGCGACGAGAACCAATCAACCGAATACACACGTAGATGCTGGCGTGGAAATGTCGCGGGACGCGGGTTCGATCCCCGCCGCCTCCATTGCCTCGGTTGGCCGCACCTTGCTCGAGTTCGCGGCCGATCGAGGCTTTTTCTTTTTTGGCGGTGTTCTTCAATTGTCACGTCCCACTGCATGGTGGAAAACGAACCGAAGGCGCGTGCTTTTGCCGATGAGCATCGGTATTGCGCCAACTCGTTCGCGTTGCGGTATGTGTGTTTTGTAACGAAGGATCAGTATCGTCGGCACCAATTGGGGAGTCTTGCTCCTTGCCGAGGAGGCTGCAATGAAAAGGCCCGAACGCTGGCTCGCCGCGCTGCTGTGGGCGATGGGGATTCTGTTGCTCTCCGCATTGGTGCCGACCTTCATGCCGTTTGCGTGGATGCAGCATATCCATCGCGAACTGCAATTGGGTGAGCTGCCGCATCTGCCGATCACCGATTATCTCACGCGGTCGCTTTCTCTTCTCTATGCCGTTCACGGAGGGCTGTTGATCTACATTGCCACCAACGTCCGCCGCCATTTGCCGGTGGTGAAATGCCTGGGATGGCTTGCCGTTGCGTTCGGGGTGTTGATGCTGGCCATTGATTTGGTCGCGGGCATGCCGTGGCCGTGGGTCGCAGCGGAAGGACCGTTGATTGTTGCCGGAGGAGCGGCCATTGTTTGGCTCGCCACGCGAACGACGGCGGTAGATCGGACGGCGTGAATAGCATGGCGACAGGGGCGGGACCGATGATCGCTCGGCTCGTCCGCCGACAGGTCGGCACGTCAGCGGGCAGCCGGCCGAGCACGAGCAAGAACTGCCGGGCATTGCGACCGACACACTACCGAAAGGCAGCGGTCATTGACCGCAACAAAGACAACCAGTATGCTCACAGGCCGTACCATCGAGCGCGCGGGTCTATCGCTCGCCTCATGTTTCGGCAGCGTGCCAAGGCGAGAGGTCTTTTGAGGGCGCTTGCCGGCCTGACAGGCTTATGAAAGGGTGCGACCGCCTCAGCGGAACCGACTGATCGGACTTCGACAGGAGAATCAACCGAATGCTTCCGTCCAACGAACCATCGCAGAACAAACCTTCATCAGACGCCGAACAGCCTGCCGGCGAGGCATCGCGTCAGCCGCAACGGGTTGCCATCGAAATCGACGAGTCGCGGGCCGTTGCCCTCTATTCCAATTTCTGTCGCGTCAACGGCACGCACGAAGAATTGATCATGGATTTCGGGCTCAATGCCCAACCGATCGGCATTCCGACGAAGCCGCTGGTGATCAATCAGCGGATTGTTTTGAATTATTACACGGCTAAACGACTGCTCCAGGCGCTGCACGCCACGATTCAGCATCACGAAACGCTGTTCGGGGTGATCGAAACCGACGTGCAACGCCGAATTCGCCCGGGCGCGGCCCCGAGTTGAGCCGATTGCGAACGGCGAATTGCAAATGGAATTGCAAATGGTTGTCGGCGGGCGGATGGGGGCGAAATCCGATCGCACAACGGCACCGATCGGCCGGTTTCCCGATGCGTGGTTTCAGCCCCTTATCGCGGCAGCGAGGCGATCGGGGGGACGCTATCGATTGAGTCCCCCCGGCTGTCAATCATCGGAAGCTCGGAACGCCGCACGGTGACGGCCGTAGGGGCCTCGATTCCCAAACGGATGCGATTGCCGCGTACTTCGAGCACGGTAACGCGAATGTTCTGATCGATGACGATCCCTTCTTGCAGCTTTCTTGAAAGCACCAACATTTCTCGGTCCTCCGTGACAAACGCTCAATCGCACCAACCAACAACCAATTCCGAGACGGCGACTCCGTGGGCCCCGCGAACTGGCCCGATTCGCCCTTTTTCGCCAACTTCCAGTAGCGACGGTCTCCCGAAAAAACCTCCCGCGCCGTCTTCTCGCCAGATCGAGTTACTCGTCTGAACGACCGCAGACGCCACGGTTTGCGCGGCCTTCAGTTCCTCTTTTCCGGCGGTCGGTGTCCGCCAGCCCAACGTTGTCACCACTGCTCCCCGCATCTATTACGCGGCGTATCCCGGCAAAGTTCTCAAATTGTCCGAAGCAAAGGCATCATCCGAAGAAGAATGTTGCTCAAGTTCTGCCCTGATTGAGTCTTTCTTCGCCACTTTGGATCATCGCGGCCGCGAACCCCAATTCGGCCGGACTGACCAGCCGACAGTTGAATTTTGTCATTCAATGCAGGCATCCCGCGGGCGTTTCAACGATTTGTATGCTCAGTTGCGGAAAACGCCGAGAGTAAGCGTCGAGCAATTGCTCGATGATCGAGCCCAGCGGTTCCGCGTCGCCGTTATCGCCGACGTTTGCGGCCGCCCCGCCACATAACTCGCGCCCTCCTAGTCCGCGACCTTCGCCCAAGCCGGTGATCCTGTTGCATTTTTCGAAAGAGTATGAAAAACGGTTTCGCATCGGTGTTTCTCCCCCCAAAAAATTCACGATTCAGGGATGTCGGGGTGCTTGCGGCCGATCACTGGCTTCGTCGCCATTTCGACCCCACCCCGCCTAACCCTGACTACTGATCGGAATACCATGTGTGTTATTATCTATAGTAGTGTACGTATGTCAATTCTTTTTTGTTTTGATTTCGGGGAGGGAACAGCGGAAATGAATTGCAACTATTTTATTTGAAATAACTTATGGATCGAATTCTTTTGCGTCGGTTGTGGCGGTTCGCGTGTACACCGCACGGTCGAGAGAGGGGAGTTCTCTGCGCGGGAAGACCCGACGAGCAGCCGCGCCCCCAGCTGGGCCTCGGCCGATCGGTTCAATGGCTTGGTAGAATGTACGATCCGGCGACCTTCGCTTTGGGGGGGGTGAGGCCGTCGATGTCTCTTTTGGAGGAAGGACATCGCACCCAGCTTACTGGCTGGTTCCCCAATCCAGGCCGAGCATAACGACGTTGATACCCGAGCCGATGCCCAGCAGGGCCACTCGGTCGCCTTGGCGGGGAGGGGCTTGTTCGATACCTCGGGCAACGGTCATCGGCAGAGCGACCGCGCCGGTGTTGCCGAGCGTCGGATAGGTGGCGAAGTCGATCGCCGCGTCGAGCCCGAGCGAATCGAAGAGAAGGCGATGATGGGCCTTGCCAACCTGATGGCAAAACGTGCGGTTGATTTGCTCACGGCGCCAATGGAGGGCATCGAGGAATCCGTCGAACGCGCTGGTTGCCGCGGCAATCCCCTCGCGGAGCAACGCCTCGGAGTCGGTTTCCATCAGCAGCGACTTTTCCGGCGAACCGGCGACATGATCGCCGCGGCAAAGCTCGCAGTGGTCGGTGCGCGCTAGCAATGCCCCGCCGAGCAAGCGGTGCCCGTGTCGGCTGAGGCTGCGATCGACCAGGACCACCGCGGCACTGCCCGCGCCGATTGTCAGCGAGGCGAAGGCGGTTTTGATCTGTTTGCGATCGAGCGACAGGTCGGCATTCAGGGCGGCGATGGTGCTTTCGACGAGTTGGCGGCCGTTTTCCGTCCCCACAACCAAGGCGGCCTTGATGTGGCCAAGCTCGATCATATTGGCCGCCTGAACGATTCCGTTGAGCAGTCCCAGGCAGGCATTTGAAACATCGTACACAGCGCAGGTCGGCGGCAGACCGAGCTGCCGGTGAACGGCACAGGCTGTTGCCGGTTCCAGGCAATCGCGGCAGACGGAGCCGTGGATCAAGGCGCCGATCGTCGCCGGTGCGATCGATGCCGCAGCGATTGCCTTTTGTCCGGTGATCGCACTAATGCGGCTCGGGCGCTCGTCGATCGGAAAGAACCGCCGTTCCCGAATGCCGGTCATCAACTCGAGTCGCCCGAACGGCAGTTTCAGTCGGTTGTAGAGTGGGCTGAGCCGCGCCTCGATTTGCTCTGTGGAGACGATTTCCTCCGGCAAGGTATAGGCCCATGCCTCGACACAAACTCGGTCGTAGCGAAACTGCAACACCATGAAACAGCCCTAGATACAGCCGCGAAGAATGGACAGCGGTTCAATCGGTGACCGCGCGCAGCCGGCCGCTCCGCCGCGTCAGCAACCGATTGCGCCACTGTGCGGAATTGTTGCAACACCGCGTCTGGGAGATCGTCTCCGTTTTCGCACGAGCCGGGCGATGTTGCACAATGGCTCGATGCCATAGGACGTGCCCCGCCCCGCATTTCGTCTTCTGCGGCCAAAACGTGAACCGATGAGCCGCGTATTTTCGTCGGTTCCGGCAGAAGATGCAATTCCCCAGCGGCGAGAACGGGCGGAAAGCGGGGAGGCCGAAATGCCTGAAGGTGGGAGAAACAGAAAACGAAAGGGTGTGGCCCAAGTGTCGGGCTGCATGGCGGGACTGGTCCGGGAGAAGTGCTTTGTCGCTGCGGTCCTCTCGGGTCGGCGAGTCGGGAAGCGTCGAGTCGGTAGGTCCAGCGGGCGGCTTCGACGCGGGAAGACACGGGAATCGGTGAATCGGGGGGGCGAACTGCCCTTGGCCGGGCGCGTCATTTGCCGTTACCATGACTTGCGGCATGGAAGGAGAGGTCAATGGGCTTGGTCGTAGATGTCCGCTGTGATGATTGCGGCGATCATCGTTTGTTGGATGCCGCCGGGGCGCTGCAATGGCTGCGGTCGTTGGGGCGGGTTCGCAGTCAACAGGCATGGGAGCCCGAAGTCATCTTCGAAGTGTTTCGCGGAATCGCCGACGAACTTTTCTGCCGGAAGTGCGGTGGACGAAGCGTGTTCGTCGGCTTGCCGCACGACGAAGCGGAGGACTGGCCCGAAGCAAAAGCGTGCCAAGAGTGCGGCCGGCCGATTCCGCCCGAGCGTTTGGCCGCCTTGCCCGAGGCCACCCGTTGCGTCGGTTGCCAGCAGAGGATCGAGGCGGGCGACGATCCGGCCCCGGCCGAATACTGCCCGAAGTGCGGTTCCCCGATGGTGCTCAAGGTGTCTCGCGGCAGCGGGATCACCCGTCATACGATGCAGTGCGGTAATGTGCCGCCGTGTCGGCTGAGGTAGGCGGGCGAAGGTCGAAGAAGAATGACTGCGTGCCGCTTGGCCGCCGTTCTGGTGAGATGGCCGCGGCCGGGGCGTGCTGCCGAATGGTCTTCGATTCGTTGTTGCCGTCAGTTCATTTCCGCCAGCAGGCCGCTGCGGCTGCGAGTGGGAATCTTTTGCCCGAGAGCCGGCTCGCTCTGAGGAGAGTAGATAGCGATCATTTGTTGGAGTTCTTCGGCGAGCTCGTTTCGAAGGGCCTCCGGCTCGATCACCTGCGCGAATCGCCCGAAGCTGAGAATCCACCGCTTGATTTCTTCAAACCCATCAAGCTGGAACTCGGCGATCAGGCTGCCATCGCGTTGGCGGGTAAGTTTTTGGCTTTCGTGCCATTGTGCTTCGCTCACATAGCGGGCGACCGGTGCGGCGAAGCGGATGCGCACGGTCACGTCGCCATCGCCATGATATACCCCGAACGATTTGGCGAAGTGCTGATGGATATCGAAGTCGGCAGGCATGCGAAACGATCGATCGGAAAGATCGGCCGCGGCGATGCGGCGAACCTTCCAATGCCGAATCTGCTTATGACGCGGCGCCATGCCCACCAAGTAGAGCGCACCGCGATGATAGGTCAGGCCGTACGGATGCACCTCGTAGCTGACTGGCTCGGTGGCTTTGAGCGACTGGTAGCGAATGCGAACGACCCGCCTTTCTTCCGCCCCGATCATTAGATGGTCAATGAGTTCCGCTTGTTGAGAATAATCGACCGCGCCGAATTGCGTTTGATGAAAAAAGGCGGCGAACTTCTCCAGATAGCGCAAGGTGTCGTTACCGAGGAGCGATCGCAATTTCTGAAATGCCCGCTGCGCCGCCTGCCAAAGATAGGTGCCCGCCAACGGCTCCATGAAGCGCCTCGCCAGGTGCAGCGCGGCGGCCTCGTCGAACGTGAACGATACCGGCGGGGCCCCCTCGGGCCGCTCCAGTTTCCAACTGATGCGGCCGTAGGCCTCTTCGATCCTTCGCAACGGGATTCCCGAATACTGCAACCGTTCGAGATCGCGGCGGATCGTCTTTTCGCTCACCGAAAGCTCGCGTGCCAGCTCCTTGACCGTCGCGCCGAAGTGTCGGCGGGCGAGCATTTGCATCAGCAGCCATTGTCGCAGCAGGGGCGTTTGGTCGGGCATGGGCTTCAGATGATACTCAGTACGGTTACGTGGTGCGAAATCGCTGGGCTGCCGTGTTTCGGCGACCGGCTCGATGCGGTCGTCGCATCTCTCCGGTCATCGTGGCTTTCTCTCGCTACCTTGCTGTTTTTCGAGAAGCGTCGCCCACATTTGACCGGAACAGGCCGAGCGGCATTCATCTTCCCGCAGGCAGACAAAGCGCAAGTCCCCAGATGCGTCATTTCCGCCATTCTATCGTGCGATCGGATTACTCTGCAAAGCCTTTGCCCGCCTATGATCGGATGTGATTGCTCGGCGGACGGTGCTTTTCGAGGCGGCCCGACTGCCTCTGATCGAAATCGCCCGAGGCCCGAACGCTCGGCCGCGGGCGTGTCGTTGCTTTGTCGAGTCTATCCTTTCGATTCTCTGCCGTTCACGTGCGGAAATGAGCGGTTTTTGTCTTGCGCGAACGACTCCATCGCATGCCGCGCGAATGACGGCTGTATTCGCCCGCGGCTCGACCGGGGCTTGGCCTTACTCGGCGTCGCGGCTCACTGCCCAAAGGTGCGCGACGGCTCCTTCGTACATCAGCACGCCGCCCGAGATGGAATCGGCGGGAAACTCGAGTTCGTCTCCAAGGGCGACGGTGGACGGGGCGATGCGCGCCGCTCCGGCAAGCGATTGCAGAAATCGGCGGACCGCATCGGCTGAAGTGCTACGCCGCGACCAGCCGTTGGGCTTCCGCCGCATGGCATCCACGGCAAACGATTGCAAGAGCGAGCCGAGGCGGGGACGAAGATGCTCCGGCGATGCGAGAAGATCAACCGAAAGCACCTGCCCATCTGCGACGACGCAAAGCCCGGCTGCTTCATCGGGGAGGCGGATCGACTCGATCGCCCGGCTCAGATCTCCGTTGGGACGGATGTCGGCCAGCGACTGCGTGTCGGAGCTGGTCCCCGTTTCCGCTTCCAGAAGGCCCACACTCTCCCAAACCGCCGATTGGTCGCTTTCAAAACTGCTGACCGCTCGACGCCGATCTCTTACGGAACGGAGCTTCACCGAGCGGACTGCCAGCGGTGCCACAGTGAACTCGACCGGCCGATGATGGCCGGCATCCCACCGGCCGCGCTCGACGCAACTGACGGGAACGACCGTCTGCTTATTCGGCGGGGCAATCAGCGACAGATTCACAACGCGGTTCTGTTTCAGGCCGACAATCACTTCGCCTTCCGGCACAAGGATCGGCAGCTTCGCACGGTTCGTGAGCATCACCTCGGGCACTTTGCCGTCGGTCGAAACCTCGCTGATCACGGCATCGCCGGCGTCAATCGCGGTGCGCAGGGGGAGAAGTTGAACTCCTTGCGGTTGGAGCCAACGCAACGGGAACAGATCGAGCCCGGCCAGAGAGACGGCTTCGAGCACTTCGACCCGGGCGAGGACCTTCACGAATTGCGATTGCGCCTGGACGGCTCGCACCATGCGGATCTCTCGATCGAGCCCCCGAAGCAGCTCCAGCAACAGGCGGGTTTCCGGCAGGAGGTCTTGCCGGGCCAACAGCTCGACGGCGGCCGTCGTCTCCGCCACGACCGCAGGGTCCGTTTCTCGTTGGGCTTTGCGATAGAACTGTTTGACAATGGAATGCACTAGTTTTGCCCGACCTCGGCCGCCTGCCGGTGAAAGGATCTTGTCGACGCCACGCGGGGCGTAAACGGCGATTCGTATCGGAAGACGGCCGTCCTCCGCGTCCTGTGTTTGGTTTGCGGTAACAGCTTCCGCCGCGATCACACCGGAACCGAGCAACGGCGCCAGCCAATGGGCAACGTCGCGCGGCAGCTGGCCGATCATTTGACCATCGGCTCGGCGAACACTGACGACCGATACAGTGCCTCTGCTATTTGGCTCTCGCAGAAGCGACAACGGCATGCCATCGAGTCGGCGGTCGGCGTCGTGATCAAGCTCCTCAATCACGGTGCTGAACTCACCAACCAGGTTACGCAATTGCGGACGGCGGGGTCGGTTCATCTTTTCTCTCCTCGACATGGCTCCACACCACTACACCATTGGCCACAATCGCAGCGGCGCGGCCGATCACGTGTCTTTTCGGTTTGGTTCGCGTTTCGTTGTTCGCAGCCTCAACGAGGGCTTCGGGCTATCGGACGGAAGTCAGACGCCGGCGGCCGAGGCGCAACCGTTTCGGACTCTGCAACTGCGAGACGGATTTCGTTTCGTCGCAACTCAATGTCGTTCCCATGCGATTGGTCCATCGCCTCTCGCGGCCCAACACACCAAAGGTTAGCCGAGTGCTGGGTCAGTTCATGTCCAATCCGCACGAATGTCCACTAAACAGTCGCCCGAGATTCCGCGAGAGCTCGTGCGTTGGCTGTTCGCTGTCGTACGGTCGGGGTTCGGCCGGTTCGGCTCTCGTGAGGTGTACTTGCCAAAACGGATCTCTTCCCGACACGAGATTTCCCGCCCGCGGGGAAAAGACTCGGTCACTGCGTTGGCAGCCGGCCCGTCGAGGTTGTTGTCAGAACAGCGACCGGGTGGGCTGCTGCGGTACCGGCGGCAGGCCGTGGTGGCCGAAGGCGTGGTTTGCCGGGGTCGGTGTGGGGACTCTACTGTTGGTTGCGGGGCCTATGCCGGAGAAGCATGAAGACAGCAGTCTGCGAGGAGCCATGTCAGCCGGCGGCAGGAGCGTGGATGCGCACAATCGACTCAGACAATTGGAGGGTCGCAGAGACGGCGTTTGAGCGACAAGGGGCCTTTCTTTTCGAGCAAGAGGCAACGGTGAATCATTGTCGCGGCGCGGCGTGTAATCAATATGACACTCTGTTTGTGTCAATACGATGCGTCTGATTGTATTGTTTTGCAGCTTTTTCCAGATTTGCGGCCTTCGGCACCGCGGGGCGGCGATGAACCGTACAAAAAAACGCCGAGTCGCAAATGGTCATGCGGCAACTAGTTTTGTATTGATATACAAAAGTTCATTCTTTGGGGTGCGGCGGGCGACCTGTCTTTGGCGCGAGAGTTGCTGTGACGGTTATTTCGGATATTCGGGCGGGATTTTCAGTACGGTTAGAAGTGGGTTTGGCAACAATGCGATTGGTGGTCAATCGCGTCGGTTGCCCTTAGAATGTGGGGCCATGTAGGGTTTTTCGGTCCGTTGAGGGATTGCCGGGATTTTTCTCGGCCCTTCGAACGAACCGAATCGCCCAAGGATTCGTATCACCAATGGATGCCATCGTTGTGGAACGTTGCCAGGGCAAAGCGTCGGCCGGTTCGCTGGAGACGGCAACCGACGAGCAACTGCTCGATCGCTACCGAGATTTCGGCGATCGGGCGGCGTTTGCGGCGTTGGTTCGTCGGTACGAGCGCGAGCTGTACACGTATCTGCGCCGCTATATGGGCAACTCGTTGGCCGCCGAAGACGTGTTCCAACAGACGTTCATGTTGGTGCATCAGAAAGTGGGGCAATACGAGTCGGGGCGTCCGGTGCGGCCGTGGCTCTACTCGTTGGCCATCCATCAGGCGATCGACTATTTCCGTCGCGATCGTCGGCACTGGCTGCCCAGCCTTGATCGTTTGGTTGGGGCGAACAAGGACGAAATGACGCCGATCGTGACCGGCCAGAACGATCCGGCCGAGGCGGCCGAAACAGGCGATACGAGTCGGTTGATTCGCGAGGCAATCGAAAGACTGCCCGAGACCACTCGACAGATCGTGATGTTGGTGTACTTTCAGGGATTGAAATACCGCGAGGTCAGCGAGATTCTGGGGATCCCTATGGGATCGGTGAAGAGCCAGTTGCACGCGGGTTTGTTGAAGCTGAGCCGTATGCTTCAGATGGCCGGGGTTTCGGAGTAATCGCGGCGATGGATGAGTTGCTGCTCGGGTATCTGTTGGGAACACTCGACGAGCCGCAACGCGGCGAAGTGGAATCGCGTCTGGCCGACGAGCCTCAGTGGCAGCGCCAGTTAGATCTTTTGCAGGAGCGGCTCGAATCGCTGCACGCCGCTTTGCCCTGGGCCGATCCTCCGCGCGGTTTGGCCGACCGCACCTGTCGTCGCGTGTTTGCGGCGGCGACCGACGCGGTTCTGCTCTCGCCCGAGGCACCCGGGCCGGTCGGACGAAGCCGCTGGCGCTGGTTCGATGCGGTTACGGCGGCCTGCGTCGCCGCCGCGCTGTTCTTGTTGGTTTGGCCTGCGGTCCAGGCGGGGCGGATCAACGCGCAAATCAACCTCTGTCAAAGCAATTTACGCGACCTGGGCATTAGCTTGGTTCGCTACAGCGAAATGAACAACGGGTTTTTCCCGCGAGTTCCCACGACCGGGCGGTTGGCCTTTGCCGGCGTCTATGCGCCCACCTTGGCGCAAAGCGGTTTGCTGCACGAAACACGAAAGGTCATCTGTCCGGCGATCACGGTGGATGCTTCGCGCGTGCCTGCTGCCGAGGATATGCCCACGCTCGATCAGTTGCAGAAGATGCCCGACGCCGAGTTGGCCCGCTGGATGCCCGCCCTCGGCGGCAGCTACGGCTACACCTTGGGTCATTACTCTCGGGGCCGCTATTTCGACGTTCGCAATCAGTCTCGTCCGAACTTTGCGCTCATGGCCGATGCGCCGCCCGCCGCGCTGCCCGGCAGCCAGTTCGATGTTCATGCCGGTCGCGGGCGCAATGTGCTGTTCGAGGATGGCCATGTGCAACTGGTGTCAGAATCGCATTGGTGCGACGACGACATCTTCAGCAACGACGCCGGTTGGGTAGCTGCCGGATTGCACAGCGGCGACTCGGTGATTGTTCCCAGCGGCACTCCGCCGGTGATTCTCGATCGAGATCACTAAGGAACTCGAACGAAACGCCTCTCGGCACTCCGCGCGAGAGAACGGCATCGCGCCGAGCCGATGGGTTTTGTTCGCAGCCACTGAACCGTTCCGGTAACTACGGAAGCGGCTCTCTTGCGTGCAGTCCCCCGTTTCAGCCGTTTTCCACGGTCTGATTCGAATTTCGTCGGTTGACTGCATCGGGCGGCACTCTTTTGCGATCGAGCCGATTCGCCCGCTCGCCGTTGAAAATCGCAGCCTTTCTTTCGGCAGGGCAATTTGAGTCTGTGTGGCCGACATGCGCCCGGGCAATCGCCCGGCGAGCAACTGCTTCGCGTTGCCTTTCTTGGCTTTTTTCGCCCTTGGGTCGCACGCGGCTGGCGGCCGGGAGCACCGATCGAGATTCGGGCTTCGTCGCAAAGGCTACGTGGAAACCACTGCCGATCGGTTTTGCGCGTCGGCGTGTCGACGCGGGCCCCCACCGTGGTCAATTCCCCCAAGGTGCGCATCTTCTCGCCGAATGGGCCTCAACCTGCCTGGTTCGTTGCCCCGTTGCGCGTTCTGGCCGGTGGTTGAGTGGTCAGCGGTGATCGAAAAGTCGAGATGTTTCGGAACTCTCGGCCCCAGCCTCGGTTTATCTAATTGGACAGCGGGGGGTGAATTTCTTTCCCCTTTCAGGAGGTGTCTCATGCGATGGTGTTGGATGATCGCGGCGACAATCGCCGCGGCCGCTGTTTCGCACGGAGCGATGGCGGCCGAACAGCAGGGGCCTCGCCCCGAACGGCCCGGCCCTGGGCCGATGGTGATGTTTGAGCGTCTCGATCGGAACAGCGACGGAACGATCGAGGCGTCCGAAGTGCCGGACGGAGCGCCGGAACCGATCAAGCAGTTCCTCAGACGGGCGGATCGGAACGACGACAAGAAGATTTCCAAGGATGAGTTTGCCGCAGCCATGCGGGCCGGCCCGCCGATGCTCGGTCCGCAACGGCCGGGCGATCGCGACGCTCGCGGCAGAGCGGACGGCCCTCCTGTGCGGGAGGGGCAGCGCAAGCCCGAGGCAGATCGCCGCGGCGACCGAGGCACTTCTGATCGACCGCCGTATCGCCCCGAGGCTCGCGACCGTGGTTCGAGAGATCGCGGCCCGGCGGCGATGCATCCGTGGGCCGTTCGTGGCCCGCAGCGCGGCCCGGCATTTGGTCCTCCCGTTCGCGGTCCGCAACGCGGCCCGGTAGGCCCGCAGTGGGCGGGGCGCGGTCCGCAGCGTGGACCGGTCGGTCCGGCGTTCGGCCCTTGGCGAGGTCCGATGCAAGGCAAGGGCCCGGCGTTCGGGGCGTGGCGAGGTCCGCATCGTGGTCCGGTCGGTCCGGCGTTCGGTCCTGGGCGCGGTCCGATGCAAGGCAAGGGGCCAGCGTTTGGCGCATGGCGAGGTCCGATGGGTCGCGGCCCGGTGGGGCTACCGCAAGCGAAGCAGTCGCCGGCCCGTGGCGGCAAGCCATCTCCTGTTGCCCATGATGGTCAGGTGAAACAATTGCAAGAGAGAGTAAAGCAATTGCAGCACGAGTTGAAGGTGATCGAGGCAAAGCTCTCGAAGCAGCCGCCGCCGAAAGACAAGGAGAAACCGGAAAAGCCGGCGCCGAAGGCGAAACCGCCGCACGGCGATGATCGGGGGCCGAAGCCGGCCGATCATGAAAAGCCCGAGAAACACGAGAAGCCGGCCAAGCCCGAGAAGCACGAACGCAAATAATGCGTTCCGAGGGCGGCCGCTGATCGCGCCCGCTACTCGATAAGACTCAAAGGGCAAACGCCCGGTGCGCTTCGGTGCATCGGGCGTTGTTCGTTAACGACCTTGGTCAACAGGCTTCTAAACTTGCACGGCGCGAAACGACTTCTATTCTTGTCGGAGAAAAGCGATCGTTTCATCGCGCGACAAGCATAAACGTTCGCGGCTTTATCGCCCGAGAAGCTCCTTCGCCTTGGCGGCCACGTTTTCTGCGGTCAGGCCGAAGTGCTTCATCAGCACGCCGGCCGGCGCTGAGGCACCGAACCCGGACATGCCCACGAAGCATCCCTTCTCGCCAAGGTATTTGTGCCAACCGAGCCCGATACCGGCCTCGACCGCGACGCGAGCTACCCCCGGCGGCAAGACCGATTGTTGGTAGTCGGCCGGCTGCGATTCGAACAACTCCCACGAGGGCATGCTCACCACACGAGCGGCGATGCCCTCGGCTTCGAGCATTGATCGTGCGTCGAGGCACACGGCTACTTCGCTGCCCGTGCCGATCAAGATAACGTCGGGCCGTTTGTTCGTTGCCTCGGCCAATACATAAGCGCCCCGAGCCAGCCCGTCGGCCGAAGCGAACTTCTGACGATCGATCGTGGGCAAGTTCTGCCGAGTGAGCACCAGCGCCGTCGGGCGGTTGTTGCACATCAGGGCCGCGCGATAGGCCGCAGCCACTTCGTTCGCGTCAGCCGGACGAATCACCAGCATGTTGGGAATGGCGCGGAGCGCGGCCAAATGCTCGACCGGCTGGTGCGTGGGGCCGTCTTCGCCCACACCGATCGAATCGTGGGTGAGGATGTAGAGCACCGGCAGCCTCATCAGTGCGGCCAATCGCATCGAGGGCCGCATGTAGTCGGTGAACACGAAGAACGTGGCCCCGAACGCCCGCAGGCCGCAAAGCGCCATGCCATTGCAGGCGGCGGCCATGGCATGCTCGCGAATGCCGAAATGGAGATTGCGTCCGCCGGGGTTATCGGCGGAAAGATCGCCCACATCGGCGAAGTTCAGCCGGGTATTGTTCGACGGTGCCAAGTCGGCCGAACCACCGAGCATCCACGGGATTCGTTTGGCCACCGCGTTGAGCACTTTTCCCGAAGACGCCCGGCTGGCCACCCCCTTTGGATCGGCGGGAAACGTCGGAATCTCGGCATCCCAGCCATCGGGCAATCGGCCGGCCGCAATCAAATCGAGCTCGGTCGCCAGCTCGGGATACTCTCGGCGGTATCGGCCCAGCAGTTCGGTCCATGCCGACCATTGCCGGTTTCCACGGCCGCCAATGCCTTCGTTGAACAACAATCGGACCTCATCGGGCACGAGGAACTGTGCGTCTTCCGGCCACCCGTAGGTCTTCTTGGCGAGCTTTGTTTCTTCCGGACCCAGCGGGGCGCCGTGGGCGTCGTGCGTGTTCGCCTTGTTGGGTGCCCCAAACCCGATGACGCTGCGGACGATAATCAGCGTCGGGCCGGCGGTGTATCGAGCCGCCTCGGCCAGTGCCCCGCGCAGCGCAGGCAGGTCGTTCACGTCGGACACCTTCAGCACATTCCAGCCGTAGCCGGCGAATCGCGCGGCCACATCTTCGCTGAAGGCGAGATCGGTGTGCCCCTCGATGGTGATTCCGTTGTCGTCGTAGATCCAGCAGAGATTCGCGAGCTTCAGATGGCCGGCCAGTGAAGCGGCTTCGGCGCTGACGCCTTCCATGATGTCGCCGTCGCCGCAAAGGGCATAGACGCGGTAGTCGAACAGATCGTACCCGGGCCGATTATACCGCGCGGCCAACCAACGCGACGCGATGGCCATGCCCACACTGTTGCCCAGTCCCTGGCCGAGCGGTCCGGTGGTCGTCTCGACGCCGCTGGTGTGGCCGTACTCCGGATGGCCTGGGCATCGACTGTCGAGCTGGCGGAACCGGCGCAAATCGTCGAGAGAGACGGCCGGCTGGTCGGTCGGCCCGTTCGGCCCCAGTTGACGCACGCCGCAGAGGTGCAGCATCGAATAGAGGAGCATTGAGGCATGACCGCAGGAGAGAACGAACCGATCGCGGTTGAGCCACTCGGGGTGAGCCGGGTCGAACTTCAACACCTCGTTGTATAAGACATAGGCTGCCGGCGCCAGTGCCATCGGCGTGCCCGGATGCCCGCTTTTGGCGGCCTCAACCCCGTCGATCGACAACGTGCGGATCGTGTTGATGGCCAAGGCGACGTGCGGATCGATTGCGTGATCGCGCTGAGGGCAGCAGGCGGCAGCGGCGTTCTTTTCGGTCATGGTCGCAACTCGAACAGGGCAAAGGGGATCGGAAACCGGCGCACCGGCAGGCCGGCAAAGCCCCTTAGTTTAGCAGGTCGGCGGCGCGCGTCAACGCATTGCTGCCGCTGGACGATTCGGCCACCTGCCTTGCGCGCCCACCCGCCGAGCGACGGCCTGTTGCTCGATCGTTGTCGGCGAATCGCCCGCGGAATGGTACAGCTTTCTGGCGACTATAGCGCGGACGGGTAGGGTGTGCGCAATTCGGACAGCCGCGGCAGGCAGTAAAACACTCAAACGAATTGCTCACCGAAGCCTTAAGCGTCGGCAATCAAGTCCTTATCGGAGGGTGTGAAAATGACCCCACGTGTGAACGGGGCGCACACTTCGGTCGCTGCCGGGGTCGCTGCCGGAACAAGGGCGATGCAATACCTGCATCGGGGCAAAGCGACGGTCAACGCTCACCGTCTGCTGAAGCAATCAGCCGGGCGCATTGCGGACCGAGCGAAAAGGAAAGGAACGAAGCATGGGAACGGACGGTCGATCTGATGGCCGGAGGCCAGGTGCTTGTCGGCCGGGCGTAACGCTTGTCGAACTGCTGACCGTTGTGGCAATCATCTCGCTGTTGATGGCCATTCTGTTGCCGGCCGTGCAAAGTGCCCGCGAATCAGGGCGAAAATCGGCGTGCAGCAACAACCTGAGGCAGTTTGGCCTCGGGCTGTTGGCCCACGCCGACCGCGACCCGCGAACGCGATTCTGTTCGGGCTCGTTCGACTGGATCGAAGACGGGGCATTGACGAAATACGGCTGGGTGGCCGATTTGGTCAATGCTGAGATTCCGGTTGGGAAAATGCTCTGCCCGTCGAATCCGGCGCAGGCATCGCGGGCTCTGACGCAAGTGCTCGATGCCACCGTGGCGGAATTGACTGCGAACAACTGCGTCGATCGTCTTGGGCCGCCACCCGAATTGGGACCCGACGGAACCACGGTGATCACCGCGGCTCCATGCTACGAAATCATCCACGGGGGCATTGCTCCCGGCGCGGCCCGAGTTCCTTATGCGAACAAGCTTCTTGAAAAGTTCTACAACAGCAACTACACGGCAAGCTGGTGGTTGGTGCGTAGCGGAGTGTGGCTCGACTCCAACGGGCGGCTCAAGGAACGGGTTGCCGGGTGCGGTCGGTCAACGATGTCGCGCAACTCGACGGTCGGACCGTTGCAGCGTTCGATGGCCGACACCGCGGGGGTGCCCAGCAGCTTCATCCCGGTGATCGGCGACGGGGCGATCGGCCCCTACGCGATGTCGCAAGAGGTCGGATCGCTCGGGGCCGGCCAGATGGCGGTCCACCCGATGACGGCCGGGCCGGTGGTGATCGCCACAGCGTCGATCGATGTGAGCACGTTTCCGGCCAATCCTGTCTATCCGGGCTGGTGGACCGAATGGACGAACCTTACGCTGCAAGACTACCGCTACTTCGCCCCGGTTCATAAAGGAACCTGCAACATCCTCTTTGCCGACGGCAGCGTGCGCGGATTCGCCGACGAGAACAAAGACGGATTGCTAAACAACGGGTTCCCGGCCGGCGTCGGCGGTTTTCGCAGCGCCGAGGTGGAACTATCGCCCGAAGAAGTGCTCAGCCGCTGGGCGCTGCGGAAGGATTCGGTCGGCGGGGGGTGAACCGGGTGCCGGCTTGCCGGCCGAGCCGGCTCAGAGACAAGTTGAATGCAACCTGATTTCAGCTCTCGCATCGTGCGGGGCGGAGGCTCACACGTAACGCCGCATGATGCGATCCACCAACCGCGGCGACATCCGATTAAGCAGCACGAGCAGCTTGCCCCAGAAATACGGAACGATCTCGGCTCGGCCCCGCTCGATGGCGGCAATCGTTTGTTTGGCAACATAGTCGGCCGAGACGGGTTTGTGTTCGGGCCAACGGGGCGCACTGGTGCGCTGGATCACTTGATCGAAGAACTCCGTTTCGGTCGTTCCGGGGGCCACAACGAGTACGTCGATCCCCTCGCGGCTCAGTTCGGCGCGCAACGACTCGCTGAACCCGTGCAATGCGAACTTGCTGGCCGAGTATTCGCTGTTGTGCGGCACACCGCGGTGCCCGAGGATCGAGCCGACGTTGACGATCATGCCGTTGGGCGACTTCTTCAGCAGCGGCAGCGCCGCGCGAATCATTTCCACCGCGGCGAAGAAATTGACCTCCATGATTCGCCGGAGTCTTGCGGCGTCGGCCTGCTCAAATAGGCCCATCGCTCCGATTCCCGCATTGTTCACCAATACGTCGAGGCCGCCGAAGCGCCGCTGCATGGTCGCCAGGGCCTCATCGCGGACGAGCGGATCGGTAACGTCGCCTGCCAGCAGCGCGAGGCGACCGCTGCGGCTGTCGTCCGACCCGGGCGGTTGGGCCGCGGGAGGCTCGCCGCTTCCGGGCTGGAACGCTTGGGCGTCAGCGTTGCCGCCGCAACGCTCGGTCGGAGCGAGAAGCACCTGCGATCCGGTCTCCAACTGACGGCCGAGGTCGGCCAGCCGATCGGCCCGTCGCGCCAGAGCCAGCACGCGCGCGCCGCGCTTATAAAGCTGCACAACGAGCGATCGCCCGATTCCGCTCGACGCTCCGGTCACCAAAAAGCGGCATTGATCGATCGATCGACGAGCCATACGATGCACCATCAATCCCTGATTCGTCGCTCTCGCGGCAAAGAAAGGTCAGCGACCAACAAGAGCGGCCTTTGGGCAAGATGCGGCGCCGATTAGTTGGCAGCCGTGCCCACTGGCGCTCTCCGAGCCGTTGCGGCCTTGCTCCTGATTAGTCCCAAACATTTGCGAAAGCGGCTGCGATTGCGACGACGTGGCCGATTGCGTCCCATCCCCGTTGGAACCGCTTTCCATCGATCGCGGTTTTGTCGAGAAACACTACTCCGGCTCGCGCGGCAAGTGTCGCGGATACGGGGGCAGCTCCAGGGGCGGCAACGGTTGGCGGTATGTCTCCGCCCATTCCTCGCGTTCTTCCGGCGTGGCGTAGTAGCGCAACCAGACTTCGGCATCGCCGCTCGGACCGGTGCAGTCCCAGTGCAAGTAGTTTTTCGGCCAATCAAGCTTCTTTTCGCGCGCGGGAAGAATGTCGCGCACGATCAGGCAATAGAGTTCCCGATCCGAGAGATGATCGGTAAAGTCGAGAACGATCCGCTTTTCGTACAGCTTGTCGATCAGCTCCATCAAGATGTCGTGCAGGTCGCGATCGTCGAGCGCCTCGGGCCGCGGCGGCCGAAGTTCGGGCTCGAACCAGCGGTAGATCGGCAATACCGGCGCCTGTTCCCAGGCCAACATGCTGGCGAGAAACTCGTTTTCCGCTTGAAGCGTCAGTTTATGGATGTTGACTCGGCTGATCGACTCGTCGAAATAGCGCTCGAGTTCATCGCGCAGCTCGGCATTGCGAAGCAATTGATCGACTTCATCGGTTCTCGAAAAACGCCCGGCGCCCATCGGCTGCTACCTCGTTGCTCGAAAAGAATCTTGGATCACGGCGAATCTCGGTTGTGCAAGGTTCAGCCCGTCGGTTCGTGTCGCCCGGCGAATCGAGGGCGGTTGTCGATTGCGCGCCGCCCGCGTTTTTCGTCGCCGTTTTTTGTCGAAGGCCGAATCGAGGGCCGAAGCCACCGGCTACTTCCATCGAGTGTAAACGGATCGTCGCCGAGTTTGAAGAACGAAGCCTTCGTCACCTGAGCATTTCTTGAGGCTTTTTCGGCTGAAAGCCGCTATAAACCGAACGGCGCGTCGCTAGAATCGGAAAAGTCCGGCTAAATTGCCGTGAAAAGTGCCTCGGCCACAATCCCATGACCGTCAGCTCATGACCGTTAGGCCGAAGTTTCGTCAACAATGTCGTTCAGCGCCGGGGCATTCTGCTCTTGCGTTTTTCGGCGGCTGATTTGCGCATGTTCGCTTTGCGTGACGGTGGCCGATGGCTTTTCGCAGGGCAGCGGATTGCCGGCGGTTGTCGGCCGGTTCTACGTCGCCCGGCGCTGCCATTGGGCGGCAATTTGCTCGACCACTTCTTCGACCGAAAGCCCGTCGGTATTCAACACGAAAGCGTCGGGGGCGGCAACCAGCGCGCCGAAGGGGCGCGACTGATCCTCGGCATCGCGCTGCTGTTGCGCCGCCAGCACCCGGGCGAAGTCGGCCTCGATCCCCGACGCCAGCAACTGCTGCACGCGGCGCCTCGCCCGTTCTTCGGCACTGGCGGTGAGAAACACTTTTAATTGAGCATCGGGGAAAACCAGCGTGCCTTGATCGCGTCCCTCGGTCACGATATTGCGTCCTTGAGCAGCCGCGCGCTGAACTCGAATCAGCCTGCGCCGGACCTCGACGTTGTCGGCGGCATGCTTCGTCGCGGCCGTGACCTCGGGCGTACGGATGGCCTCGCTCACGTCTTCGCCGTCGAGCATGAGTCGTCCGCAATCGAACCGCAGATCGATGGCGCCGGCCAGTTCGGCCAACGCGGTTTCATCGCGCAAGTCGATTCCGCGGCGCAGGCCCGCCAGCGCAACGGCTCGATACATTGCGCCGGTATCGAGGAATTCGAAGCCGAGTCGCTCGGCCAGGCGTCTGGCGACTGTACTCTTGCCGGCGCCGGCCGGTCCATCGATGGTGATGATTGCGGTCATTGGCGTCTCCGGGTTGCAGTCCATTGTTCTGTAACGAAGCGAATCAATCGATTCGGCCTGAGCGACTTGCTGAAACGGCCCAAAGGCGGCAGATGGCGGCCTCACGCACTTGGCAGCGCGAGCAGTGATCGGTTCGAAGAAACGAGCTTGGTCAACCGCCTCGTCCGGGGCGAATCGGCTTTGGGCGGCTGCGGACGATGCTTCGGCTGAACCGTTCGGCCGGCGTTGCGGCGACAGTTCATTCCTTCGGCCGCGCGCCGTTGCAGCGGCGGTTGCGGCGCCGGAGCGGTTTCCCATTCGGGGCCGTGCGTTCTTCTCCCGGTCACGCGAATCTCAATTCGATTTCGCACCAGGCATAAGCGGGCAGTTCGATTTCGGCTCGATCGCCCTCGATCGCGAGCGTTTTCCACTGACCCGCATAGCGCCGCCGTGCCAGGGCGAGAGGCCGCGGGGCCCGCAAGCCGAAGCGAACTCCGCGTCCTTCGGTTTCTTGTAATCGGACGCGAACGCCTCGAAGCCGATCGTGTGCCGAATCGGCGGAACGCCGATGGAGCGAAGAACCCGCGACATCGTTCGCCTGCTGGGGTTCGACGGCAGTGCCCGGCGTGGGATGCTCGACGGCCGATGTATCAACGTCGGCGGCATCGAGGGGAGGCAGCACGAACAAGGGCGTCCAGCCGGTGGCGACGACACTGCGGCTTTCGACATGAAAGAGCCAGCCGAGGTTCGCCGGCGGGGCCGCGCTGGGGATCACGATTGCGGGGGACAGCCACTCGAGCGACGCCGCCGCCGGCGACGGACACTCTACGCCGATGGCCAGGCGGAACCGCCGTTGGGTCTCGCCGGCAACGACCAGCAGGGTGTCGAGTCGGCGGAATCCGACCTTTCGATGGTAGGGCAAGCCGCCCGTCAACACCGTTGTTCGCGTTTTCGCGGTTTGAATCTCCCAGAACTCCGGGGCCTCGAACTGAGCGAGGTCGGTCGGAACGCTCGCGCCTTGAACGCTGCGGCGGAGTGTTGCGGTTTCGTCGCTCCAAGCGAAACGGGCGGCGTAATACGATTGCCAGGGCTGGTTCGGCAGCGGTTCGTTGATGTCGAGCTCGATATCTAATTCGATCAAGCGACTTCCTCGAACGACGCGCGTCCGCTGGACGAATCGTCCGCGCAATCTTCCTTGCGGGTCGACCATGCGGCCGCTGGTCAGAATTTCGCCGACAACGGGACCGGCGCGGAGGATGCGCAACTCGTCGGCCGCCGGTATCGTGTAGTGCGATTCATGGCCCGGGTCGTTCGGATCGCCTTCCGGCCAACGAAGAGCGATTTGTTGAGCCAGCCGCGGGCCTCGCGAAAGCGGATCGAGGACGGCGCGAATCCCGCCGAAGCGCCGATCGACGACGACTTGAAAGAACTCATTCTCCAAGATGTTCTCCGACGCGACGGGGCGGGATGTCGTCGCGCGCCGACGAAAGAACCAGCCGCGTTGCGGCGACGTTGCCGGGGCGTCGGCATTGCCGGGCGGCACCCAAGCAAAGCCCATGCCCGGAACCTCGACAACGATATCGGCACCGCGATCGTCGGTTCCGGCACAGACAACCGGCGAAGCTGTGGCAGGCAGCCGTCCCAACGGCGAGGCGTCGATGCGGATCACCGTCGAGGAGGCGTTGGGGTTGACGACGAGCAGGCCGGGTCCCGCCTCGCCGGTTCCCGAACGTGAGACTGTCGCCTTTCCGGAAGAATCAGTCAATGTTTCACAAAGCCGGGCCGCTGCCAACTGAACGGTGCGACGGATTTCGGCCTCGGTCGGCGCGATACCGCCGGGCGATGGTTCGCCGTCGGCCGAGCGGTCGATTTGGCGGGTCCATTCGGCAATTGACCGGGCTTCGGGCAGGTCTTGGCCTCCGGCGGCAAGGTTGATTGCCCGCAGTGAACGCAAAGCAGCCAGGGCGCCTCGCGCGGCGTAGTGCCGCGTCCAACGCGAAATGGGGTCGGGCTGGCGAGCGGCCACTGCCTGCGTCAGATAGGGCGCACGATAAGCGTCGGGCTTGTGCTTGACGCTTTGGCCGGCCATGCCCGTTCGCGTGAAGTACGTTTCGATCGTGCAGAACTCGCCGATCACGGTTGTGTGTTTCGCGATTCGCTGGAGGTCTTCGTACCAGCAGCACGACTGGCCGGGCCAATGCGCGAAAACAACCGTGGCGATGTGGTCGATATCCATTGAACTGCTGAGCTTTTCGGGCAGGCGGAAGAAGCCCGAGCTTTGGGCGACATCGATCGGCACGCGGGCAATCGCCTCGATGCCGCTGCCGTCGAGCCCTTCCCAGCGAATGCGGCTTTGGTTGCCCGTGGGAAACCGACCGTCATCCAAAGTGGCGTGCAATGCCCCGGTGAGTCCGCTGTGGAGCAGCACCTGCGGCATCAAAGGCGAAAGGCCGAATCGTCGCCGGCCGAACACGCTGGGGCGGCGTCCGAGCAATCGCTCGTAGATCGCCATTCCCCGCTCCAGCTCGTCGGCGATGCTTTCAAGAGGCATCAGCGGCACGGCGGGCTCGTCTTCTTCGCCGCCGACGATGCCCAACGTGCCCGCCTCCCAACGCCGGCGGATCAAGTCCAACGCCTCCGGGTTCTCTTCGGCCAAAAGTTGCAGCGTTCGGCCGTTGATCAATAGATTGAGCGGCAAATCCGACCGCAGCGATTCGGTCAACTCGTGTCCGATCGTCGTCGGCGCGACAACGGTCAGGTCGAGCAAGTGCGATTCGACCGGATAGAAATACTCCCTTGCTTGTTGCAACAGCGTGAACGCCTGGGCGATCTCCTTTTCCGCCTCGGCTGTTTCGCCTTTGGCCGCCGCATGAGCCGCCGCAAGGGCGGCAATGCGAAACGACACCTCGTCGAGATTCGTCATGTAACGCAACTGCCGCGTGAGCATTTCCACGAGGAAGTAGCAATAACCCAGGGCGTGGAAGTCCGGCGCCAGAGGCCATGCGGCCGCAAGATCGACCTCGGCCGCTTGCAGCGCGGCGGCCACGATCGCCGGCCGGTCTTTCAACCCGCGAATCAGTCGGGCACCGGCCGTTTCCGCCCGATGAAGCCAATCGGCCGGCAATTGGCTTTCGCAGCAGGGCGGGATGACGATCAAGCTCTCGTGCGGCTCTTCGGGCGGGTCTTCCGCGGGCAAAAAGTGGGGGACGGCATCAGCCCGGGCGAGCAGCGCGGGATGAAACAGCCCGGTCCAGGCCGCGAGAATCCCCTCCGAGTCGTCGTTGTCGCGATCCAGCGAGAGGTCTTCGATGGTCCGAGCGGGAAGCAGGTAAACCAGTTGTTTGATAGTCATAACTGCTTACGATACCCGTGTCGGCAGGCGAAGTCGAGTCGGTGCGCGTTCTCGATGCGGTGCTCTTCCGGTTGCTTCCAATGCCTAACGGCCGATCAATCGGAACCGAGCGGGGATGGCGGCCGACCACCAGCGGCGGCCGTCGGCGGGTGGCTGGCAATTGTGCTTGGACGCTGTCTGCGGGCGAGGGGCGCGTCTTGTGTCGTCCTTGTGCCGTCGAGGTGATCCCGGCACGATTCATCCGCCGCGGGATCGGTTGCGGGACCGCCGGGCGGCGGGCTCGGCCGGTGTGCCGTTCGTGGGGTTTCGTTGACACTTGGCGGCAAAGGAGGATACATTGAAGAATGATGGAGCGGTTCGATCGAACGGTCTAAGTCTAATCGCGAAAATGCGAAAAGATCGGCTGGGGTGATCGCGCCCCCCGCGGGGCGCTGTTCGGGCGACGGTGCGAACCGATTCGATCGCCAAATGGGGCCAAGGAACGGGAAGACGGAAAAACGGGCAGGGCCGAAGCGAATCGACTGCCGGCTTCCGCATCGGAGCCGGGCTGCTTTCCGGCGTCCGCGGTATCATTTGGGCTTGTCTTGTATCCGCTCCAGGGCCGCAATGCGGTTTCCGGAACAGCGGCGTGCGGCTCTGTGCGTTGACACGCACCGACCATCCGAAGGAAGAAAACATGGCCACATCCGGCGCGGTTTGGGCAATTGATGTCGGCAATTGCGCGTTGAAGGCGTTGAAGTGTCGGGCGCACGAGTCGGAATCGATGGTCGTGGCCGAGGCCTTCGACTACATCGAGTACCCGAAGATTCTCACGCAGCCGGGCGCGGAGCCGACCGAGTTGATTCTCGAAGCGCTGCGGCAATTCCTGTCGCGCAACTCGGTGCAAGACGATCGCGTGGCGATTTCCGTGTCGGGGCAGGCGGGGCTGGCCCGCTTCATCAAGCTGCCTCCGGTCGAGGCGCGAAAGATTCCCGACATCGTCCGCTACGAAGCGAAGCAGCAGATTCCGTTCGATCTGAACGACGTGGTTTGGGATTACCAAAAGCTCAGTGGCGGTTCGGACGAAGGATTCGCGCTGGAAACCGAAGTCGGCTTGTTCGCCATGAAACGCGATGTCGCGGCGCGGTCGATCGAGCCGTTTGAGCGGGTGGGAATCGAAGTCGATCTTTTGCAGCTCGCGCCGTTGGCGATTTACAACTTCGTTCTGTTCGACCAGTTGACGGAACTGCCGCCCCCGGACGAGTACGATCCGGACGATCCGCCCGAGTCGATCGTCGTCATCTCGATGGGCACCGACTCCACGGATTTGGTGATTACCAATGGATTTCGCGTATGGCAGCGCAGCGTTCCGATCGGCGGCGGCCACTTTACCAAGGCGCTGACGAAAGAACTGAAGCTCACCTTCGCCAAAGCCGAGCATCTGAAACGAAACGCGGCCACTGCCCAAGACACAAAGGCCGTTTTTCAAGCGATGCGGCCGGTGTTCAACGATCTGCTGACCGAATTGCAGCGATCGATCGGCTATTTCAGCAGCCTCGACCGCAACGCGAAAATCGGCCGCGTGGTGGCCATCGGCAATGCGATGAAGCTGCCGGGACTTCGTCGCTACTTGTCGCAGAACCTCGGGTTCGAAATCGAGCGGATTGACGAGTTCAATCACCTGATCGGCCCTTCGGTGCTTGCTGCGCCGGCCTTCAAAGACAACGCATTGGCGTTCAGTGTGTGTTACGGCTTGGCGGTGCAGGCGCTCGATCGGGGGAGGCTGAAGACGAACCTGCTGCCGCGAGAGATCGTCAAAGACCGCCTGATCCGCGCAAAGAAGCCGTGGGCGGTGGCGGCCGCGGCGGCGCTGCTGCTGGCATGCACCCTGAGCTTCGTCAAGTATTCGGTCGCGCTGAATAGTGTCGATGCGGCGCGGCGGATCGACGGCGTTGCCTGGTCGGAAGCCGAGAGCAAATCGGACAGCTTGGTTCAACGCGCGAGCAGCCTGCGAAGCGAGGACCAAACTGTTCGCGGCGAATTCGAAACAATCAATCAGATCGGCAAACACTTGGTTGGCGGCGTCGAGGGCCGCGTGATCTGGTTGGAAGCGATGAAAGTGCTCAATGAAGCGCTTCCCCGCGAGCTGACCGATGAGCGACCCGAGAACGTCGAGCATCGCCGCGAGCTGCACATTCGAGCAATCGATTGCCATTACGTGCCCGACTTGGCGGCGTGGTTTGCGGGGGTGAAGCAGTGGTATCAGCCGTCGCCCGACGAGGCGAAGCCCGCGGCACCGGGGGCGAACGGCGCCCCGGTGGCGGCGGCCGGCGAGTCTGCGCCGGCGGCGGGTGCGGATGGGGGAACCGGCGACGCGGCCGCTGCCCCCGCCGAAGGACCTTCCGGCCCTGGCTGGGTGATCCAATTGGTCGGCTATCACCACCACAATGATCTGAATAAGTTCGGTTCTCGCGGCATCGGGCCCGAGTATGTTCGGAACGAGTTCATCTCGAAGCTGCAAACGGGCAAATTCAAGCTGCCGCGAATGGACGATAAAGGCGAAATCGTCATCGAAGAGGTTTCGGCCAAGGAATTGGGCTTCGAATATATCACCCTGATCGATCCGCGAAAGATCGAGAAGGTGTCGATTCCCGATCCGAAGTTGCCTCCGGGGGCAGCGAGCGCAGTTGCGGGAGACACCGCGACCGGCGGCGGATCGAAGACCATTGATGTCATGCAGTTCAACTTTCGGATCGAGATGTGCTGGCGGAAGACTCCGCCGACGGAGCGTTACTTAAAGCGGCTCGAGGCCGCGCAGGCCGCCGCCGAAGCCGCGCCTCCGGCCGGCGGTCAATAGAGCGAATTGGCGCTGCCGGGGCGGCCGAACTACCGCTGCCTGTCGGTCGGGCGGAAAAGGGATGACGGAAGTCAAGGGCTTGTGTGAAGGTTCCCAACCGGGTGTCGCTGCGGCAAACGTTGCGATCGGTGGAACCAATCGCGTGATCGATTCCGGCGAGCGAGACGGATTATTGCGAGTTAGTACAAGGGGCGAAGACGCGAAGCGGTCGAGACGGCTTTGCCTTTCGAACGGAATGGCTCGCGGCAAAGGTTGAAATCAATGGACAAGGTCAAAGAAATACTCGCGCAACTGAAGAAGCACTATTTTTGGGTGCTTATCGGCGTGGTGCTCGTGGTCCCAGTGGTGGTTTGGTTTTTGGCCACTGCCGATCTTCGCAGCCGCTTTGCCGCCCGCCAAGAGGCGATCAAGAAGCGATTTGACGAGCTGCAATCAATCGTCAGCAATAGCCAACACCCGAACGACAAGACGATCGCTTACGTGCGCGGCCTGTTAGGCTCGTCGGACCTGCCGGAAACGCTCAAGGGAAAAGTGTTCATCGCGTGGGAGCTTCTGTATCGCGAGCAAAAGGAGAAGAACCAGCTTCCCGGCACGCTGGGCGAGGGGTTCAAAAGCGAGTTTGAATCGCTCGGCCCGAACAAAAAGGAACTGCCCGCCGAGTTCCTGGAACTGTATCAGAGCTTTATCGACCGGCATCTTCCCACCTTGCGCGACATGGTCCGTTGGCGCCATCCGAAAGATGAATCGGCCGCCGGCAACGCGGGGGCGGGCGGCAAGACGACGACGGCCAAACCGCCATCGCCGTTCGGTCGGCCGACGGGCGAGGCGGGCGGCAATGTGGAAACGGTAGAAATGGTCGGCGTGGTCGATTGGGATCCCGCCAGTTGGGAGCGAATTCTGGCCCATTTCAATTGGTCGGTTCGTCCAACGACTCAACAGGTGGTGCTTGCGCAAGAAGACCTTTGGGTGTACGAGGCGCTGCTCCGCGTGATCGCACGAACCAACGAGGGAGTCACCGATCAGCATCAGGCGGCCGTCAAGCGGATTGTCAACCTGAACATCGGGCGCGATGCGGCCGCGGCGTTTTTGGCGGCCGCAACCGGCGGAAGCGGGGGAACCGAGGCGGCGGGGTCGCCGTCGATTGTGGCCACCCCTGGCGGAGAGTTGGCCGGACCGGTGGCTACTCCCGGCGGCACGATGGCGACACCGACGGGCACGGCGGGTGGGGCGGCCGACGCGACCTCGCTCGAGGCATCGCTGCTCAACTATCGCTACGTGGACGACAAAGGCGTGCCGTTGGCTGCCGATGCCGAGCCGCCGTACGCGGAATTCAAAATGATGCCGATCCAAATGGAATTGGTCGTCGATCAACGAAAGATCGCGCGGCTGTTGGTCGAGTGCGCCAATTCGAGCATGCCGATTCAGGTGCTCTCGGTGCGCATGCGGCCAGGCGAGGGCAAGCCGCTGAATCTCGGAGCGGCCGCCGGCGACACGTCGGCAGCGCCGGGGGTCGCGGGAGGCGAAGGGGCAGTTGCTCTGCCCGGGCATGGCGGGGGCGGCGGCATGTTCGGCGGCTTTGGCGCGGGATCGCGCTTCGGCGAGGAGGGCGGGGGAACGGCCAGCACGACGACTGATCCGACTGATCCGACCGTGTACTGGGACATTCCGATCGAGTTGAAAGGAATAATTTACATTTACAATCCGCCGGACAAGACGAAGCTGGGCACGGGCTCTGCCGGTCGAGAGCAGGAGCCTTCGGGCGACAAGTCGGAAGCGCCTGCACCGCCTGCACCGGGCGGAACGTCGACTCCGCCTGAACCGCCGCCGGCCGTTCCGCCCGCGCAGCCTCCAGCGGTTCCGACGCCGCCCGCTGCTCCCGCGGCGCCGAGCAACGGAAGCCCGCCGGGTGCGGCCGGGCCGGGGGCAGCGCCGGTCGCTCCGCCCGCAACGCCGCCTTCGCCTAGCGCGGCGCGTAGGGTTCGGGGGGCGGCTGAGATCGGCTGAATGCGTCTGAGGGATCGCAATGACGGTAGGTGATGAAACGAGAATGAGTCAAACGAAAGGGAATGGGTTTGCCGGTGTTTTTTGATCGCTGTTGCTTGGCTGCCCTAGCGGGCGAGCTCCGGTGGGGATGATTACCGGAATGCCCGCGGCCAGGGCGATGCGATGAGGGCGGGCACGAACATCGGCAACGGCTGCGCGACAAAGGCGTTTGGCACAGGTTCGCGTTGGAAGGACTGACTGAGCCATGAAACTGAAGGTTCGCTTCGACAAACAAACCGTCCAGGACTTCTTGATTACTCATGTCGAGAAACTGGTTCTGGGCGTTTTTGTCGTTGTCTCGCTGCTGATCATTTATCGGGCGATGGGCGCGTCGGGGTTCGACAAGAAGCCCTCGGAGCTTGTCGCTACCGCCCAAAACGCCGAGGCGCATGTCGAGAAGGATCGTACCGAGGAGCTGAAGAAAGACATCAAACTGCGCGTAGAAGACTATCCGGCGGTCGCCCGTCGGAGCCGCATTCCCGTAGAAGAGAAGTACTACGCCCATACCCGTCCCTGGGATCAGCCGGTGGGCAAAAAGGATGTCCGCCGCGGGTCGCCGCCGCTGTTGGCGGTTCGTTCGCTTGAAGCCTTTGGAGACCGCGGCACCTTGGCCCTCGCGCGCAGCGACGTGGCCGGTGCCGGCACCCGCGCGGTGGGCCGCCGTTGGGTTCTGCTGACCGGCGTTGTGCCGGTGCGCGAGCAGTACCAGGCTTATCGCGATGCATTTGCCGGATCGGCCTACTACAATCAGTCAACGGATGTTCCGGAATGGCTGTATTTTATCGTCGAGCGCGCCGAGGCGCCGCCGGGGCGGTCGATCGAGGATGCCGAGTATCAACCGTTCGACGTGCAGAAGCTGAAAAGCGTGATTCAAGAGATCAACGATTTCGTGATCCAGCCGGACATCTATCCCGAGTGGGCTTCCATCGCTCGTTTGGCGCTGCCGTTGCCCTCTCGGCTCGACAAGCCGTGGGGCGACCGGGCATATCCGTTGGTTCTCACCGGGCCGCGGTTCGAAGACGTCCAACGCAATCCGGCAAAATACAAAGGGCAGCGGGTAGTGTGGCATTGCGAGGGCGGCAGCCAAGAGCAGAATCGCGCGCGAGTGGTGTATGTCCGCCGCCCGTTCGGCGCGGCCCGCGACACGGCACCCGAGTACTTTGCCGTCGATTATCCCTCGGTAGAGGCTGCCAAGCAGTTGATTCAGCAGTCGGCTGTTGAGGCGGTGGTCGTTGGATCCGACATGATTTCGCTGCGCGACGAAGCGACCCGCACCAGTCAGCGGGTCGAGGTCCCTTTGTTGAAGTATGATCCGAGCATTTCGGGAAAACCCATCGAGGTAACACCGACCGATCCTCTCGATCCCTTGAGCGGTTTAGGGAGAGCCGCCACCGTTGCCGGTGGGGGCGAGGGAGCCGCAGGTGGCGGATACATGCGTCAACCGCCGCGCAACTACCCGCAGGAGGAGTCGGGCGCGGCAATGGCCGACGGGCGTCAATTGCCCGAGATGACGCTGTTTCGGTTCATCGATTTGAATGTGAAGCCGGGCTATGCGTACCGGTATCGCGTCAAGCTGGTGTTGCGCAATCCGAACTACGGTCGTCCGGAGCATCAGTTGCTCGAGCCGAAAGAAGCGAAGCAGCAACTGATCGAGAGCCCGCTTTCCGAATCGACTGCTGCGGTAGTCATTCCTCAGGATGTGCATCTCTTGGCCGTGGAAGTGAATCCTCCTCGCGGCACGGCCGAGTCGTCGGCCAAGGTGGCCGTGGTGAAATGGATCGAAGAATCCGGGCTCGAAGCGCACAAAGACTTCTCGACGTGGCGCGGCGCGATGCTCAATTTCCCCGAGGCTCTTTTCCCGCCGACCGGCCCGATCAAGGCGAAAGCGCCCCGGCCCACCCGTCCGACAAAGCCGGCGACGGAAGGCGGCGCGCGACCCGGACGGCGTCCGACGACCGCCGTACCCGATGAGTACGAAGCGGAGGCGGCCTATGGCACTCAGCCCGAGGCTGTCATTCAGCAAGTCAAGGTCAATTACAGCACCGGTGCCTTGACGCTCGATATGCGCGGCGCGGAAAAACTGACCTTCGGGCGATCGCCGGTAGTCGAGGCCGGCGATATTCTGGTGCTCGACTCGGTCGGCCGGCTTCAGGTGTATTGCGACATCGACGGAAAACCCGAGTTCGAACGTCGCACGGAGGAACTCAAGAAGACGACCGAGACGGGTGGCCCGACGACGACTACGCCCGCGAATACGGGAGGCGAAGGCGCACTGGAGTTCTAAGTTGGACCGCGAAAACGGAAAACGGTCCAATCGGGGACGACACGCAAGAGGGCTGGGATGCTGCGCCCGCGGCCGCTTTCGCAATTACGCGGAACCTGGTTCGGCTTCGGTTGATGTGCGCCGGCGCGGCCGGCGGCGTCGGGCAAGCGGAGAAAGCCGCAAAGGCGAGTTGCGGCACGGCATGTGCGCGCGATACAGGCGATCGGAATATACTCGCGTCGTTGCCCCTGAATCGTGGCGGGGCGGTTTCTCTTGCTGCGGCCGGGAGATGCCGACGAAGCTCGTCAGAAACGGCAAGCGGCCGTTGCGGGGGAACTCGCCATTCGTCGGTTCGCCGAGCGTTCGGCCGAATTCCGGACGAGGCGGGGCGATAGAGTCGGCCGGCCGAGCGAACCGCGTGATCGCCCCCCGGCAGCCACCTAGCGGAGTGATATTGGAGCAACGATGGCAAAACACACGACCGCGCTGCGGTGGCGTTATGACGTACTGCCGGCCGATCGCGACGCGGTTCGCCGGTTGACCGAGTCGACGGGCGTATTCTATCCGTTCGAGATCGATGTGGCTGTGGAATTGGTTGACGAACGGCTGTTGCGCGGGGCGAGCAGCGGATACGAGTTCGTCTTCGCGGACGACGATGGAAGGACCGTCGGATACGTCTGCTTCGGCCCGATCGCCCTGACGCAAGGGAGCTTCGACCTGTATTGGATTGCCGTGGAGAAGGATCGCCAGGGGTGCGGATTGGGGCGGCAGTTGCTCGACGAAAGCGAGCGACTAATGGCTGCCGCCGGGGGACGCCAAGTGTATATCGAAACCTCCGGCCGTGATGTCTATGAACCGACTCGGGGCTTCTACGTGCGTTGCGGTTACCGCATTGCGGCCGTGCTCCGCGACTTCTATGCGGTTGGCGACGACAAGGTGATTTTCGTCAAGGAGATTGCGGCACGATCGTCGGGGTGACGGCGTGATGCCGGCGGCCTTCAACGCGCGGCAGCGAAGACGCCGGCGGCCAAACGGTTCGAAACGGAAACGTCGGCGGCGGCAGACAGGACGCGGCGACTGACGATAGCGCAACACGGTCGATGGCGATTCGACCGAGGGCGATTCACCGCACCAAGCCCGCTTTGCGGTAGCTTTCGACCGTTTCCCGCAATCGCACGGTCAATGGTTGGGGTGAAAACCCTAGTTGGCGCCGTGCCTTGTCTGCCGAGCAAACCCACGAGCCGGCAACGATCTCTCTCGCTTTGTCGCCATTGAGATAGACGGGCCGACGGCAGATTCGGCCGATCCACCCGCCGGCGGCGCCGGCGCAGCGGATGATTGCGCCCGCCACCGGCAACACCAGCACTCGTCGGCGACCGAGAGCCGCGGCGATCTGTCGGCCCAGGTCCGCGTAAGTCAGTGCTTCGGCAGCGGCGAAGAATACGCCGGCCGGGTCGACCGCGGCTGCCTTGGGTGCCAGCACTCCCACTGAGCCTGCCGCTTCGCTGCGTGCAGCCAGTGGGGGGCAATCGGAATCCCATCGCGATGGGCCGTCGTACCGATCCGCATCGCCGGCCGGGGACAACGGCGGCTGGGCTCGGTTGTGCGCGTCGCCGGTGTTTGCGCTTCGCGCCGATCGATCCCACCGACGGAAGCAATCTGCGTCAACGATCCGATCGGACAAGGCCGCGCGCCAAAGCAAATCGGCTAAGTCGGCCACATGGATGACGGAGTACTCCGTTCGTCGGAGCGTGGGATGCAGATGAAGGCCCCACCGCGCGATCGACGTAAACATCTTCAAGCCCATCATATCGCCTTCGCCGAGCACGATGGGCGGACGCACGATCGTGATCGGCACGCGATCGGCAAAGCCGGCGGCCAGTCGTTCGGCGTCGAGTTTGCTGCGGCCGTAGTCGGAAACCGGCTGCGGCGGGTCGGCCTCGATTCTCGGCCGCTTCCGACTCGGCCCGACGGCCGCGAGAGAAGAAACGATGACGGTTCGCGGCGGCTCTGTCGCATCCGCACAGCACTTCAGTAGCGATTCCAGGCCGCCGACGTTGACGCGCCAAAAATCTTCCCGCCGCGGCGAGCGCAGGCAACCGGCCAAATGGAACACGTAGTCGGCCTCTTGGATTTCGCGACGGTAAACGTCGGGCTCCAAGATGTCTCCGTAAACCGGACGAGCTGTCGCGGGCCAGGGCCCGTCGGCTTGAGGATTGCGACGGACCAACGCCGTCACTTCGCAGCCGCGCGCCGCTAAATCCCGAACGAGAAACCGTCCGATGAAACCGCTGCCGCCTGTTACGAAAACCCGAGTCATGACCTCATTCCCCGGACTCGATAGACGATCGGCTTGCCGTCGCATCAACTCCGCGTGCGGATGCCGCGGCCCAAGGGCAGCCGACCGGTCCGATCCTGAGTATTGTCTTCGCGTGCCGGTTTCGCGACAACCCCAGTTCGTCGGACGCGCTCAAGCAAGGCGTTTGCTCGCATCGACTTGGATCGCTTGAAATCGCAACGGTGAACCGGAGAAGCGACCCGCGCTGGCCCAAGCCCCCGGAAAAGAGCCCGCGCATCATCTGCTCGGTGTCGAAATCGATGCTTATCGCCGACGGCGAAGAGAATTGCGACAGGGAATTTTGGCGATGTCGCTTCAGGGAAGGCTCGCCGCCGTGCCTTGGCGTCACGACCGATACAACCAGTCGAATCGCTCGGGCTGCGGCAGCCGGACGAGCCACTATCCTTTTTGCAGGTGCCGGTTTGGCGTCGAAAAATAGAAACGGGTGATGCGGAGAGGTCGAACCCATCGGTCGGCGGATGGCTCCTTTACCACTCGGGGAATCGCGGCATGCAATAGCCGACGAATCAGGGCAGACTCAACCCGAAGGTTCGGTCAGATGACGGCTGCGGCAAACAACACAACAGTCTTAGTAACCGGGGCGTCGGGCTTCATCGGAACGCTGCTGGTGGACAGGCTGCTTTCGCGCGGTTATCGCGTGCGGGCGCTTAGTCGAAACGAGCCGCCGCCCCCGCCTCCCGGATTGGATACGGAGGTGGCCGACCCGCTGCGCCATCCCGATTGCGAGTTTGTCCGCGGCGACATTCTAGACCGCGACGCACTGGCCGGCGCCGTGCGCGGATGCGCGCACGTTTATCATGTCGCGGCGTATGCCAAGAACTGGGCGGCCGACCCGAACATCTTCTATCAACTGAACGTGGTCGGCATGCACAATGTGTTCGACGCCGCGGCGGCAGCCGGGGTCGAAAAGATCGTCTGGACATCGACGTGCGTAACGAGCGGGCCGTCGTTCGACGGGCGGTTGATCGACGAGAACACGCCACGTTCCACGCCGCGGTTCTTTACCGAGTACGAGCGAACTAAGACGATCGCCGAGCGCGAGGCGTTCGAGCGAGCGGCCGCCGGTTTGCCCGTGGTGATTGTTAGGCCGACGCGCGTTTACGGGCCGGGCCGCATGACCGAGGGCAATTCGGCTTCGCGGCTGATCGGCGATTACAGCCGCGGGCGGATGCCTTTCTTGCTGAACTTCGGACGCAATGTGGGCAATTGGGCGTATGTTTCCGATGTGGCCGAAGGACACGTCTTGGCAATGGAGCGGGGCAGGTGCGGCGAGAGTTATCTTCTCGGCGGCGAAAATGCCACGCTGCGCGAATTGTTTCAGACGATCGATCGGGTCAGCGGGCGCCGTCGCTTGAAGGTTCCCCTTCTTTTCCTGATCCCGATGCTTTCTGCCTGGCTGTTGGCGATGCGTGCTCGAGTTTTCGGGATGTATCCGCCGATTACCCCCGGCTGGGTGCGGACGTTCTGCCACGATTGGCCCTATTCTTGCGAGAAGGCCGTCGCCGAATTAGGCTATCGGATTACGCCCTTGCACGAGGGGATCGACCGTACCTTGCGGTGGTTGTCGATGATGGCCCAGGCCAAACCTCGAGCCTGATCGTTAGATGGCCGCGGCGACTGAACGATGGTGCCGACGGGCCGGCGGCTTGGCGGCCCATGCCACCGTTGTTTCAATCGGAACGCAACGCGACCTTGGGAAGGATGGCCGAAATGGCATCGCAGCAGTCGTCGGCAACTCGCGGATCGTTGATCTCGTCATTGTCGCCGGGGCCGACGATTCTTCTGCTGGCCGGCCTTGCCGCGTTGATTTGGAAGTTTTTCGGGTCGCAGCAGTTCTATCTTGCTCAATTGCGCCATTGGAACATCCTGCCGGCATCGTGGCCGGGCTTCGTCACCGGGGAAGGGCAGGCAGCGGCCTATCGATTTCTTTCGTGCCTCGTGCTCTTCGGAGTGGTGCCGGCCGTTGTGGGAGTCGTCGTTTTTCGCAGGCCGCTGGGGCAGTGGGGCGTTACGCTGGGACGCCGCCGGCGGACGGCCTTGTGGGTGGCCATTTCTTTGCCGGCCTTCATTGCGTTGGGGGCATTTAGCGCCACCATGCCCGAGCTGCGCCGCGTTTATCCGATCAATCCGCTGGCGAGCATGTCAATGGCCGCCTTTGTCGCTCATGCTGCGACGTATTTGCTCTTCTATGTAGGCTGGGAGTTTTTCTTCCGCGGGTTCTTGCTTTTCGGGTTAGAGAAGGAACTGGGCGCGGCCAATGCCGTGCTCATTCAAGCGATCATGTCGGCGATGCTGCACATCGGAGACCCGGCCGGCGAGGCGTTCGGTGGTTTTGCCGGGGGCATACTTTGGGGCGTGGCCGCCCTGCGCACCCGAAGCCTGTTGCCGGGGCTGGTTGGTCACGCGGCGTTGGGGCTTTCTCTCGATTGGTTCCTCTGTTTCGGTCGCTGAGGGCCGAGCCCGGGCTCTGTCGTAAGAGCCAAACTTGGGTTCGGTCGAGGAAGGCCAATGGCGGGCGACATTGCCGCAGCGAATGCGGCTGAAATCGTGAGCCCGCCGGTCGTGTTCGCCGCGTTTCATGATGCCCGCAATTGTCGCAAAGCGTTCGCTTCCCTTGACCGCACCGCGTTGGGGGCCGACAATAGGCTAATGACTTAGCTTGCCGCTGTTTCGGCGAGTCCCGCCTCGTCTTCAGCTAGTGCTGTTGGCGACACAATCAATGATACCTAACTTGGGCCGTAATCTTTCGGCCAGCGGCTTCGTCGGTGGGGCGTGGCGCTGCGAATGCGAAGCATGGCGAATGTCGTAACGTGCGGAGGCCGTGCCGGAGGCCGATAGTACGAGACGACTTCCGGAGCGAGCGCCGCGTTGGGGCGTTCAATGGCGATCGTGCTTCGATGTCCGAGCGAATTGGGCCGTTTTGCGAGCTAATATGAGTTCTGCCACATCGCGGGTGCCCGACGCTTCGGGCCGATTTGGATCCTTCGGCGGGAGATACGTTCCCGAAACGCTTGCGTTTGCGCTCGACCAATTGCGCGCCGAGTACGAAGCCGCCAAGGCCGACGCCTCGTTTCAGTTCGAGCTCGATCGTCTTTTGGCCGATTACGTCGGCCGTCCTTCGCCTCTCTACCATGCCGAGCGGCTCAGTCGGCGGCTGGGCGGCGCGCAGATCTACCTGAAGCGCGAAGACCTGAACCACACCGGGGCGCACAAGATCAACAACACGCTCGGTCAGGCGCTGCTGACGCTGCGGATGGGGAAGCAGCGGGTGATCGCCGAAACCGGGGCAGGGCAGCACGGGGTGGCCACGGCGACGGCCTGCGCCCGATTCGGGCTGCAATGCGTGGTGTACATGGGCGAGGAAGACATTCGCCGGCAACGGCCCAATGTGTATAGCATGAAGCTGCTCGGAGCCGAGGTTCGCCCGGTGAAGAGCGGTTCGCGCACCTTGCGCGATGCGGTGAATGAGGCCTTCCGCGACTGGATGAGCTCGGTGGCGACGACGCACTACTGCCTGGGCTCCGTTATGGGCCCGCACCCGTTTCCCATGATGGTCCGCGATTTTCAAGCGGTCATCGGCCGCGAAACACGGCGTCAGTCGCTCGAACGGTTCGGGCGGCTTCCCGACGTGGTCGTCGCCTGTGTCGGCGGCGGCAGCAATGCGGCGGGCATGTTCTATCCGTTTATCGACGATCCTCAGGTGCAACTGATCGGCGTCGAGGCCGGCGGACGCTCGTTGACGCCGGGCGAGCACGCGGCTACGTTGTCGCGCGGCCGGCCGGGAGTGCTGCACGGCATGTACACCTACGTGTTGCAAGACGACGACGGCCAAACGAGCGATGTGCATAGCGTGTCGGCCGGGCTAGACTATCCCGGGGTCGGGCCGGAACACAGCTATTGGAAGGACTCGGGCCGGGCCGTTTACACCGCGTGCAGCGATCGTCAGGCCCTCGAAGCGTTCGATCTGCTCGCGCGCACCGAGGGCATCTTGCCGGCGCTGGAGAGTTCGCACGCCGTGGCCCACGCCGTGGAGTTGGCCCCTCAATTGCCGGCCGACAAGATTGTGGTGGTTTGTCTTTCGGGGCGCGGCGACAAAGACGCCCACGAGGTTGCGCGGCTTCGCGGCGAACAGTATTGATCCGGTTCGTTCTCCTCGTTTGTGCCGCGTCTCCGACACCGTCTGTTTCTTTCAGCAAGGTTGTTTCAGTCCGCTGGGGTGGCTTCTTCGATGTCTGCCGTCGATCTCCTCTTCGCTCAGTTGCGCAAGTCGGGCCGCAAGGCGCTCATGCCCTTTATTACCGCGGGCGATCCCGACTTGGCGTTTACGGCCGAGTTGCTCCGCGAAGTGGTGGCGCGCGGGGCGTCGCTGTGCGAAGTGGGCGTGCCCTACAGCGATCCGATCGCCGATGGCCCGGTGATACAAGAATCGTACACGCGGGCGTTGAACCGCAAGGTGACTTCGACCGACGTGCTACGCTGCCTTAGGGATGTCGCCCCGAACCTGGCGGCGCCGTTGGTGACGATGGTCAGCTATGCGATTGTTTTTCGGCGTGGCTTGGAACAATTCGTCGCAGAGGCGCGGCAAGCGGGGGTTGCCGGATTGATCGTGCCCGATCTGCCCGTGGAAGAGTCGGGGCCGTTGGCTGCGATTTGCCGGCGAAACGATGTGAGCTTGACCCACCTGATTACGCCGACCACCTCATGGGATCGGGCAAGGCGGATTGCCGAGGCCTCGACGGGGTTCATCTATTATGTTTCGGTGACGGGCATCACGGGCGAACGGACGGAACTGCCGCCCGAGTTGGCCGACAACGTCGCGCGCTTGCGCGACCATACGCCTTTGCCGGTGTGCATCGGGTTCGGCATCAGTCGCGCCGAACATGTGCGGCGATTGGCGCCGGCGGCCGACGGCTTGATCGTCGGCTCGGCAATCGTCCGCCGAATGGCGGAAGCGGTCTCGGGCGATCGGAGTCGCGTGTTGCGGCAGATCGGCGATTTTGTTGCCGAACTTGTTGCGGCGCTCGACTCGGCCGAGGTCGGAAAGGGCAACGCAAGCCCTGCCGCTGGGCGATCGGCTCAGTGAAGCGCAATCGCCGGCCGAAGCGTCCTTCGAGAACGACATTTTGCTCGCCGGCGTCGTCGGCCGCCGGGCAAGGGAGCGTCGCGGTCGAAGGGAACGGCACTGGGCCGGCATTTGGGCGTTTTCGCTTGGGAGCCATCTCGAATTGTGACTCGGTAACGGAAAAGGAACCGATCGATGAGCAGCAGCGAACATGCATCGCCCTTGGTGTTGCTTTCCATCCCCGGATTGCGCGAGAAGGACGTGGCGGTGATGCGTCATCTGCGCAGCCTGATGGCCGGCGGAGAGATCGCCGAGTTGACGCCCACGTTCCCGTGCGTTACCTGCCCGGTGCAGGCGAACATGACCACCGGCCGGTTGCCGCGGGAGCACGGAGTGGTGGCCAACGGCTTCTATTGGCGAGACCGCGGCGAGGTAGAGATGTGGACCTCGCCGAACGAGTGCATCGATCGGCCGCAGATTTGGGACTTGTTGACCCATGCGCCCGGCGGGCCGAGGTCGGCTGTATGGTTCCCGCTGCACAGCAAAGGGTGCGAAGCGGATTTCGTTTGCACGCCTGCGCCGATTCACAATCCCGACGGCTCCGAGTCGCTGTGGTGCTATACGCGGCCGGTCGAGCTGTACGGCGAGTTGCGCGACGCCTTGGGGCATTTTCCGCTGAAACATTTTTGGGGGCCGCTGGCCAACATCGAATCGACGCGATGGATCGCCAATTCGGCGGCGGAAGCGGCCCGACGCTGGAAGCCCGACTTTTTCTACGTCTATTTGCCGCACCTCGACTACGCGGCGCAGCGCAGCGGTCCGGAAAGCGCGGCGGCCGACACGGCCGTTGCCGAGCTTGATGAATTGCTGGGCCGATGGGCCGAGAAAATGCGGGCGGCCTACGGAGACGGTTTGCTTTGGATAGTCGCCGGCGAGTACGCGATTACGCCCGTCAAGCATGTGAGCTATCCGAACCGTCTTTTGCGCGAGGCCGGTTTGCTGGCGGTAGTGAAATCGGATCGGGGCGAAATGATCGATTTTGCGGCAAGCAGGGCATTCGCGCTGGCGGACCATCAATTGTCGCATGTGTTCGTTCGAGACCGCGACGACGTTGCCCGTGCGGCAGAAGTGTTGTCCGCCGATCCGCACATTGCCGCCGTGCTCGGCGCCGCGGAGCTGTGCAAATACGGACTCGATCACCCGCGGAGCGGCGAGCTGGTGGCGGTGTCGAAGCCTGACGCCTGGCAGGCCTACTACTGGTGGCTCGACGACGCCGACGCGCCCTGGTTCGCCGCGACGGTCGATATCCATCGCAAGCCGGGCTACGACCCGGTGGAACTCTGCTTCGATCCGCAGACGAAGCGGATTCCGTTGGCGGCCGGACTGATTAAAGGATCGCACGGCGCGCCGGCGGTCGATCGGATGCAAAAGACCGTCTTGTTGGCCTCGCAGCCCGGGTTGTTTCCGGACAAAGCATTGGCCGATACCGATGTGTTCGGTATTGTTCTACGGCATTTCGGCCTTAAGACGGAATGAGCCTGAGAGTCATCGCACTGCCCGACCACCAGCGAGTTGGAACGCACCGTCGCCGTCTTCGCTGGGCATCTCGTTCGACCATTGCGATGGTGCCGGCCCGCCGGATTTGCTGATCTTTGCCAGCGGCAGCGAGACCAGGAGGCCCTGGATCTGGGTGCGAATCGGCGGCTTGATTTGCGGTAGATTGATGATCGCCGTTCGCCCTCAAGCGGCCGGGGTGAACTTGAAGTTCACGCTTTGATTGAAGAACTGCAAGGGATTGTCGTACACGACCCTTCGGATTTCCGATTCCGGCCGGCCTCGTTTGCGCATCGCCTGGATGAAGGCGGGCACGGCCAAAGGGTCGGAGGGGCCCCAGTCGGCCGACGAGTTGACCAAAACGCGGTCGGGCCCGAATCGCTCGATCATATCGACGGCGCGTTCCGGGGTGGCCTTCGTCGTCGGATAGAGGGTGATGCCAGCCCAATAGCCTTCGTCCAACGCCAAGCCGATCGTGTGCTCTTCGCAATGGTCGATGCACACGCGCGCATGGTCGATTTGCGCGAAGTCGCGCAGAATGTCGAGAATCATCCGCGTGCCCTGGTACTTGTCGGCCAAGTGCGGCGTGTGGAAAAGGAGTTGCTCGTCGCGGCGAACGCCCAACTCGATCAGTTCCAACAACGTGGCGACTTCATTCTTGGTATTCTTGTTGAGCCCGATCTCGCCGATCCCCAGTACGTTGGGCCGATCAAGGAACTCGGGCAAAATGGCGATGACCTCGCGGGCCAGCGGCACGTTCTCAGCTTCCTTGGCATTGACTCCCAGCCAAGTGTAGTGCTTCAACCCCCACGCGGCGCACCGCTTCGGCTCCCATTCGGTCAGTTGCCGATAGTAATCGCGGAACGATTCGGGCCCGCTGCGGTCGAATCCGGCCCAGAACGAAGGTTCGCCCACTACAAGACAACCGCAGCGAGCCAGCGCGGCCAGATCATCGGTAGTGCGTGATGCGATATGAATATGCGGATCAAGAAAGAACATGATTAGCAGTTCTCCGAAAAAGCGAAATGAAGTAGCGGAAGGCGAAGCACAGGCCCAGCGGTCGCGTATTTCGGAATCAGCCGCTTTGCCGGGCTGACGCTTGTCTTTCCGCTGGTATGGGCCAATTCTCTCTGCCGCAGTCGTTCAAAAAGCAATCGTGCCGTCATCTCGTGCATTCGCCCGACGAGCATGCGGAGCGGACAGCGAATAGCGATCTCTCGCGGGACCGCCGGGGGGGAACTTCCTGCGGCTACTTCGTCCGCCATTGGGGATCGTAGGGCAGCGAAAAGAGCATCTGCACCTTCTCCGCCCGATCGCTGCCACTGCCGGCGAGCAACGAAATCGCCTCGCCGATGAGCCTGCGCTGAGGCGTATCGCTCGGGCCGTCGGCGCGTTCCACGCGGTCGAGCGCTGCTGCCAAATCGAGCAGCCGGCACCGGATGTTGAGGAACTCGCGGTCGAGCATGCTCCCTGTTGCGGTTGGTTCCGCCATGAATTCACCTCTTTGACCAATCCGACTATTGATAATCGCAGCGTCAGGAAAACCGTGCCGCCGCGTCCGCCGCCAAGGCAACCCGCGAATCCACAGGCTTCTCGCGATTGAGAGCGAGCGTTTTTCGGAATGGGAACGATTCATTCCAGCGCGCCGGTGGCATAACTAGAGTTTACTCCGATTCCCGACGCGCTCAACAGCCGCAGCGGTTATGGCGAAAAAGACGGACGGGGCGCTTTCCGGCATTTTTCGTCATGCTCCGCCGCTGGAAATCCTCTGCGCGATGATGCTGGATGTATCGTTTGGGGCAACAATGCTGCTCGTTCCTGCGCGGCGGTCGGAAGGGCCAGGGAGAAATGGGCCCTCGTTGCCAACGATTCGAAGCCCCGAAGCGAACGGTCGCCACGTATTGTCCACAGTTCGGGGTTCGGCGAGGCAAGCTCTTACAAATCGCCATTTTTCCTGCCGCGCACCGCAATAAATGCCATATTCATCATAGCGGTTAATTGCGCGCCCTCCGATGCACCGTTTCGCCTTCGGGGGGAGGGACGCGGCCTTGCTCCGCGCGGCGACTTACGCCAGAGCGGGCGCGCCGGGCAGAATGCCATTTCACGACAAACGCTGATTGAGTCGGCATGGGCGGCCTACAGACAACATTGAACCTTCTGAGCCGGACGGCGAATGAATCGGCCTTGGCCGTTCTTCTGCCCGCGCTCGACTCGCCGCATCTCGATGTGCGTCATGGTGCGTTGACCGCGCTGCTGCGTCGTCGCGAGCCGCTCGCCTCGGAAACGATCATTCGCCGCTTGGAACGATTCGACGAACGATCGCGGCAAATTGTCGAGGAGCATCCGGGTCGCCTAGTGGGCGCATTTCGAAACGCATTGTTGGGCAACGATCCGGAGATGTGCACGCTGTGTTGTCGCGCGGCGCTTTGGCTGCGCGAGTACGACTTGGTGCCCACGTTAACGGCGGTGGCCGAGATGCCCGACCATCCCCATTTTCGCCAGGCGTGCGACACACTGATGAGCCTGGTGCAATGCCTTTATCAGGAACTCGCCTCGCCGCCGCCGCCCTCGGATCGCCGCGATCCGCAGTTGACTCGTCGGCATGTGATCGGGGCGTTGGAGCTGGCGGTGCAGCGATTCGGCAAACACAAGAACGCGTTGCTAGTCGAGGCCTTCTTGCTCTTGGTGAATCGTGAGAACGCATTGCTGAAGAGCATTTTGCAATCGCCGTTGCATCCGGCTTTTCTCTGTGTGAACGATCTGCTCCACCGCAGCGGGCACGGAGGGGTGATCCGGCTGTTGCTCAGTTTTCTCGAAGATCCGAAGGCGCCCTCGGCGGCCTTGTCTGCGGCTGCCAACCGCAGCGATTTGCGATTCCTTCGGCACTTCCTGCGGCGCTTGGCCCGCTCGACGTCGCCGCAGATTACACAGAACTTGAAGCGGATCGAGGCAGTCAATTGGTTTCGCGGCGACCTGAAGATTCTCGAACAGCTTGAAGACGCCGCCCAGCCCGGCGTCGTGCGGCTTGCCGTGCAGTCTGCGATCTCGCGGCCGTCGGCGTTGGCCGTGATTCGTCATGTGTTGTTGCGAGGGAAACCGGCGGGGCGACGCGCTGCAGCGGCCGCCCTGGCCGAGTTTGCCGGAGCTGAGGCCAACACGCTGGCGCTGGCGGCCCTCGATGATCCGGATCCGCAGGTGCAAGCAATTGTCGTTCGTCAGCTTCGCGCCCGCGGCATTCCCGGCGCGCTGGCGCGCGTGGTGGAGATGGTCGATAGCCCGTATGCCGTGGTTCGCCAAGCGGCGTACGACAGCCTTAGCGAATTCACCTTCGCTCGTTACCTGGGCGCGTTCGACATGCTCGACGAAGACGTTCGTCGCAGCACCGGAGAGATGGTCCGCAAACTCGATCCGCAAGCGGCGGAACTCCTGCGGTACGAACTCGAATCGCCGGCGCGAAACCGGCGTTTGCGCGGGGTGGCGATGGCGCGGGCGATGGGATTGGTCGAACCGTACCGCGATATCATCTTGCGAATGCTTGATGACGAAGACTATTTGTTGCGGGCGGAAGCCGCCTCGGCTGCCGCCATGCTCGACTGCGACGCCAGCTTGCAGGCCCTGAAAAACGCATTGAGCGATCATAGCCCGAGCGTCCAGGAGGCCGCCCGCGAAGCGCTGCGGAAGCGCGAAGCGCTTGATCGGTGGCAGGCGGTGGTCGCCCGAGCGGGTTTGCCGACGGTGTCTGAAACGCAGTCTCCTTCAACGGCAGCGTCGGCCGCGGCCACGGCTTCGTTGCCCGTCGCCGGGACCGGACCGGCTTCGTAGCGAAATTGACTTCTGAGCAGGTTGACGATCGTGAATCGCATTGTTGTATTCGCCGCCGAGAACCGCTGGTTCTCATTCTATTCCGATTTCACCGATAAGCCGGTGGACTTGGAGCCGGTGGTCCGTGCGCTGATCGTGCTGACGATCGCGTCGGCGGTCTTTGCGATCCTTTTTCACCTTTCTCAACGGCTTTCGGGCCGACGGAGCAACAGCCCGTTGGGGTTGTTCGTTGCGCTCTGTCGCGAGCATCGGCTTTCGTGGCGGGAAAGCTGGCTGTTGTGGCGCGTCGCGGCCGCGCACCAGTTGCGCGATCCGGCACGGCTATTCCTAGAAATGCAGTGGTACGATTCGGCCCAACTCCCGCATCGGCTCCGCTCCTATTCGAGTCAGTTGGCGGGCCTGCGCGATCGACTGATCGGCTTGCCGACGGGCCCCGGCGCCGGCGGGGGCTGACCATGGCGATAGGCTAAACGCCAGCGTCCGTCAAACGACCGCCACCCGATAGGCCGCCCATGAGGCGCGGCAACGCCCTTCGTTTGAAGGCGGGGATCGTCCCCTTCCCGTTGCGAGCGGAAAAGGCGTCGGCCGAAAAAGGCATTGCCAGACAACGCGGCGGCCGAAAGCAGCGTCGGCCGATAGTGCCCCAAAGCTCAGCCGTCATCGTGAGGGAACTGGTCAAGCGGGCCGACCGCCGCGACCGCACACGCGGTCAAGGGAAAGAGTTCGAGTAGTTGTCCGATCTCGTTCGCGGTAACCGCGGCGAATTCCTCGATCACTGTCGGCAATGGTCGGTACCTGCGGTCGTAGAGCCAGTCGCCGGCCACGGCAAAAAGTCGGTGGCTCGGTCGCTCTTGTCCGAGCACGACGCGCGAAATGATTTTGTTCTTCGCTTGATCGATCTCTTTGCGATGCACCCCCGCGGTTTGCACAGAGTGAAAGATGCGTTGGAAGACGGCGTAGTTTTCGCGCACATCCTCCGGATTGCAGACGAGATCGGCGGCAAAGAATCCCGCATCGAAGTAGTCGTGGAATGACATCCCCGCTGATTCCGCTCGGCCGGGATCAACCAGTTCCCAGAAAAGCCGGCTTCCCACTTCGTCGCCGACAACGGTCGCCAGAACCGATGCCGCCGCGCGGAGCGGGTGTACGGCCGGCGGGGCGGGGCTGAGGCGCACGATGTACTCCATCGCGGCGGAGGGTTTGTGCAAAAGCAGCCGCGCCGTTCGATGGGTCGGATCTTGCCGATCGACGACGGCGGGCGGTCCGCTCCATTCGGCCGTCGCCGCCCGAGCCTCTTCGACCAATCGGCCGAAGTCCACGTTGCCCGCGGCCGCCAACACCACGTTGGCCGGTGCGTAGCGGCGCCGGTGGTAGTCGATCATCAGCTCGCGGGTCATTTCCGAAATGCTTTGCCGCGTGCCGAGCACGCTGTGCGAAAGCGGATGGCTGCCGAAGAATGCGGCACGCAGTTGATCGTCAGCCCCGAACGGGGGCTGATCCTCGTACATGTTGATTTCTTCGAGGATCACCTGCCGTTCCATTTCGAAATCGTCGGGGCGCAGGTCGGGGCGCAACAAGTCGGCCAGCAAGCGAACGGCTGCGGTTTGAAACTCGGGCAGCACGGCGGCGAAGTAGCCGGTGCTTTCTTCGCTCGTGAAAGCGTTGCACGTGGCGCCCATCGCGTCGAAGCGGCGATTGATCTCGTCCGAACGCACGTCGCCGCGCCCCTTGAAGGCCATGTGCTCCAAAAAATGGCTCACGCCCGACTCGGCCGCGGTTTCGTCGCGGGCGCCGGTCCGCACAAAGAACCCGAATGCCGCCGACACCGCCTGCCGGTTGCACTCGGCGACGACTTCCAGCCCGTTGGGCAAAACGGCACTAAGAAACTCCATCGGGCATCTCCAACGCACAGGGGCCGAGCGTAACGATCGTGGCGGGCCGCGGCGGAAAGTCATGCAGATGTCGCTGGATCGCCCGCTCGTCCAATCGTTCAACCTCTTCTTGCAATTCCGCAAGTGTTTGAATGCGGCCTTGCAAGTGCCATTGGTGCGCCAATTGGCTGCTCAGCGCCAGGCACGACTCGCGCTGCGTTACCAGCGCTGTTTTCGCCCGAGCCTTCGCGCGGGCCAATTCGTCGGCAGTTACTCCCTGAGAAAGGCGGGGCAGCTCGCGCGCGATCGTGTCGAGGGTCACTTGGGCACGCTCTGCGGTGGTTGCGGCGTAGCAAAGGGCCAGGCCGCACTGCCTCATCGGCAGCAGCGCGGCATAAACCGAATAGCACAGCCCTTGCCGTTCCCGGACCTCGGTGAACAGACGAGAACTCAGCCCTCCGCCCAAAATGTCGATGGCCGCCAAAGCGGCGGCACACTGTTCATGAGAATACGACACGTTTGGCCATGCGAGGGCCAAATGGGTTTGTTCCGAAGCATGCTCGATGTGCGTCATCCCGCCGGAGTGAAACTCTTGCGGAGCCAGTGTCTCGGGCGGAACACCGCTCCAGTTGCCCCAGAACTGCTCGACGATCGCCTCGACCTCGGAGGCGGTTTGCGGACCGGCCGCGGCGATGATCGCACCATGCGGACTATAGCAGCGATTGTGAAAACGTCGAATGTCGTCGATGCTCACCGCATCAAGCCCCTGCTCCGTGCCGTTGGCCGGACGGTTCCAAGGCTCGCCGAGCGTTCGCTGCCGCAGCTCTTGTTTCGTCTTTTGGTGCGGATTGTCTTCGATCGCCCGCACTTCCTGAAGAGCCCCGAGACGGGCGGCCTCCAGTTCGTCTTCGGGCAAATGAGGCCGACGCACAATGTCGGCGAAGATTTCCATGGCCGCTTCGAACGCGTTGCTTCGCATTGCCGCGTGGAACTGAGACAACCCTTGGCTTACCGAGCCGCCGTGGTCGATCCCCAGCAGGTCGAGGTCGATGATCAACTGCCGGCTGTCGCGCGGACCTGCACCGCGCATCATCATTTCGCCGGTCAGGGCGGCCAGCCCGGCACGGTCGGCGGGCTCGTAAGCGCAGCCGGCCGGCACGAGCAGCGTGAACGCTGCCGTGTTCGCCCAGGGCATCTGTTGAGCAATGAGCGTCAGCCCATTCGAGAACGTGCGAATGCGGATTTCTTCCGTCACGCCAAACACTTTTCGGCAAGGGGAATGTTCGTTGCGGAAGCGTCGTGTCACTCGATCCGTCGCGCCGTCCGGCAATCGCAGCGGCCGATCGCAGCCGTCGGACAGGCCGGCTCAGTAGTATAGCTCGACTCGATCGACCGCACAGGGGACGCGCCATCGCAGCCGCACGAATTGCACATCGGCGGGCGGCTCGGCTTCGATCTGCCATTGTGCTCCGAGCCCTCGTTTGCGTAGCTGCTCAGGCGCACGATCCTTCAAATGCTCGAACCCGCGCCGTTGCGACAAAGATACGATCTCGCGAAATTGCGTTCCGTCGGCGGAGACTTCGAGAGTAAGCGGCGCAGAATCGCCCGGCCCCGACCATGCGAACAGGCGGACGTGTTTGATCGGTCCCGGCGACCGGTAAACGATCGCGTCATCTGGTTGGCCGCTGGCTCGATAAAGGTATTCGCCGAAGATTCCGTTGAAGCTGTTGTCGAGCTTCAGCCCCGGGGAGTGCTCGTGCGCCTTGCGGAGCGACTCCAACTCATCAACCAGGCAGCCGTAACGAATGGAAACCGGGCCGACGACGTTCGACGGCGGCGACTCCCCGCTGGCGTTCTTGGCGATCACGCGGTAGCACCACGATTGACCGGGCCTGGCCGACTCGTCGACGAAAAGCGGCCGATAGGCGGTTGCAGCGTCCGACACCCCGTCGGCAACCACTTCCCAGGGGCCCTCTTTAGCGGCCGATCGTTCGATGCGATAAGAGTCGGCTCCGGTGGAACCACGCCAAGAGAACATCGCCTGAGTGTCGAATGGCAACAACTCCGGCGCCGCCGGGACGGGCAGCGGCACGACGGGTTCGTTGCGGATTTCGAAGGCCTTCTGCCGCAGCAGGTGAAGGATGGCCCGCTCGCGGTGCGCCTCGCCCGAAGCGAAGCCCGGCCAATGGTACGACATCAGGCTGGGATGCGTGAAGATCTGATGCCAGTAGAACCCTCCGTCGCGATGATGAAAGTACATGCTCCAAATCATTGCGCCGCTGACTTCGCTTTGCCGCACGGCGTCGAGGAAACGGCCGATCATCGGCACGTCGCTGCTCAGGCCGAACTCGCCGATGACCAGCGGCCGTTTGCCGGCCAGCTTCTTTCCATCCACTTCCAAGTTCTTCAGCCAGTCGCCGCCGTAATAGTGGCGCACGTAAACGTCGATGTTCGGATCGGGTTCGTCGGGAATTCGGTCATCGCGTCCGTCGATCACCAGTTGGCGTGGGGCAAGCTCTTTAATGACGGCCGCCATCTCTGCTTGCCAAGCGGGAGGCGCCGTTCGCAACTCGTTGCCGAATTGCCAACCGAGCACCGACTTCTCTTCGCGATACTCGCGGCCGGTTAGCGTGTTCCTTCGGGTGAGCACATAGCGGATTGTCGCCTTGAAATCCTCGCGGATTTGCGGGTCGGTATAGAAGTCGCCTCGCGGCTTGCCGCGGTGGGCGGCGTAAGTTTGGATGCCGCCGAGATAACCGCCCGCCTCGGCCGTCAGCGGGATCATCATCCGCACGGAATACTTCTCGGCCAAGGCAATCGCGCGGTCCATCACGACGAATGCCTCTTCGTTGAAGCGGCCCGGCGCCAAGACATATGCGCGTACGGGCTCCGGCTCGTTCGGCGCGGCAATCGGCAGATTCCAAGTTCGCACGCAGCGCAAGTTCATCTGATCGAGCGTGCGAAAACCGTCTTCTTGCTCCCAGGCGTTGGGCCAAACCATTCGCTCGGGCATGCGCAGGGTAAAGTCGTAGGGCAGCACCAGGCCGGGCATGTTCGCCCCGACAAATCGCCAAGGGCGGTCGCCCTCGTACAACATGGCCCCGCGCCGCGTGATGAAGTGTTCCATCGCACGCGGCGCGGACTCCGCCGCCCACGCACTCAAGGGCACAGCCGCAATGGTTGCCAAATAGCTCCACAAAATTGCGAAAGCGGCCGCAGCCGCAACGAGGCGGCCGATTGCGTTTCGTCCCCGGTGGAACCGTGTTTCATTTTTCGCGGTTTTATTCAGGAGGACTGTTTGCCCAAAGAACAGCATTGCTCGGTTCATCGGATGCTTCCAACTGTGGCCATAACGGGTGATCGACGCGTGTTGCGCTGAGTCAAGACAGGCCGATCGTGACGGAGCTGGTGGCTTGCTCGAGCCGGGTGAGAACGAACCGGACGACGGCAAGGCGGAAGCCGGCGGTCGGCAACGACGTGCGGGTCGAGGGCCAGTGCGCGGCATGCCCGGTCGAGCCGCGGCCTTCGCGACGGGCTTCGACATTGAATCATGCGGCGCTAGGCGGCGTCAAGCAACGCGCGAACGACTCGGAAAGTGGCGGCAAGGCCTTCGGCCAATCGGTGCTTCCGCACGCAGCCGAGAACCCGCTTCCGTTGGTCGCTGGCACTCTTGCCGAGAGAACGAGCAACGCAAATTGGCGGTTCAACAGAGACGGAGACGGCCGGCTGCCCGTTGTGGTTACCGATAATAAACCGGTACGGCGCCCGCGCGCATTGCTTGCAGTGCCTGATCGGCGTAGAAATCGGGCCGCTCGGCGAATCGTTGCAAGCTTTCTTCGCTCGAGAAGAGATAAACGCGACCGTTGTAGAAGACGCCGTGTCGGCGATTTCCTTCGTTTTGCTGTCCCCGCTCGATCGCCAAGACGATGTCGATGCCGGAAAGGATCGGAGCATATCGGTCGGGATCGGCATTGAATCGGTCGCGTTGTTCCGGGCCGGCGAACAGGTAGGTCCGGCCGCGATGAACCAAGCCGTAGCGAGGATCGCCGGGAGTCCAACGCTGACGCTCGCACAAATCCACCGGGCAAAAGCCGTCCAGCGCGAGCGGCGGGTTGATTGCGGCGACAGGGCTGCCCGCGGTTTCCACGTTCTGTTGCGCTGACGGGGCCACGGGTGCGGCAGGCTGCGGTGAAATGCCGGCGGGCATTGCTGTGCCCGGCGCCGGCTGATAGCCGCGATCAACCGTCGCAGGTGCCATTGCTGCCGGAACCGCTGTGGGCGGCATGCCTGCAGCAGGTGCGGCAGCAGGCACGGCAACAGGCACGTTGGGCGACGCAATGGGCGGCCGCTGTGTTGCTTGGGGAAACGCTTGCCCGGCTTGAGCAGCGGCATACTCCGGCGGTTGCGTCGTTGCTGACGGTGGAACCGTCTGCGCGGCCGGCAGATAAGCGTTCGCGCCCATTGGCGGCATGGCTGACGATGCCGGTGGCGGAGCGTAGGGTACCGCGGAGGTGGCCGGCGACGGGGCACTAACGGCTGGGGCGGCTCCGGGCGCAGGCAGGTAGCTGCCGGGCATCGGCGGAGCGTAATCGCCCATCCGCGGCAAACCTGCCGGACCACTCGCCGGTGCGCCGGCGACTCGCGGTGCGTTGCTGACCTGCGGGGCGGCGGCAACTTGCGGCGCGGCGGCGGCTGGAACGCGCCGAGCGGCAGCGGCCGTTTGGTTCAGTCTGGCCAAGTAGTTGGCGGCGTCGAGTCGGCCTTGGATTTTGTCGAGCGGTTGGCCTTCGGCCGTAATCGCGACGGTGGTAGGCAGCGCGACAATTCCGTATTGCTTGGCCAAGGCGGGAACCTGATCTGCGTTGGCCTGCATCAGCACGTACTGGGCCCGAAGGGCGTCGAGAACATCGGGCCGACTGAGCACGTCGCGCTGCATCACTTTGCATGCAGGGCAACGTTCGCCGTAAAAATAGATCAAAATGGGCTTGCCCGTGGCGAGGGATTGTTGGCGGGCGGCCTCAGCCGATGCCAGCCAAGCTGGACCAAGCGGATCGGCCTTCGCCCCCGACACTGCCAACGCAATGATTACGCCTGCCCAAACGCCGCGCCACGAACGAACGCACATTGGTTTCGGCCCTTTGTTGTTGGCCAACGATACTGGCAATGCCTGACGCAGTCTGCTCCAAGTGCGGGATCGGCAAGGCTTCCGATCCCATCGGCCCGGCTCTACTGGCGGTGTTTGCCGCGGGCCATCAGAACGGCGATGCAACTTGCAAGAATTCGGGCGGGGTCGGTTCCTTACCCAATTGGTGTCTCAAGTCGCTTCGTCGTTCCGAGAAGCAGGAAGCGCCGCTCGAACTCGTTGGAAATCGTTGCGGCGTTGCGCATCGACCTTCCAAGAGACATTGCAGGCGCTCCGGGGTATTAATCGGCGAACTGTACGGTAAAGATTGGCAAAATTTGACGGTTGTAGCGGTTTTCCGGGGCCGGGAGGTGATCCAATCGCGTAAAAAAGTAAGTAATTGCACCCCGGCAATCGCTTGCCAACGACCCCGGCACGCAATCTTTGTGGACAATACGGTTATTTTGATCTTTCGGTCGGCCGCGTTGTCCGCGTATATTTGCACGCTGCACGCGGCCCGTGGATGCAGCGATTCGGCCTGAACTGCCGAGTACGCGAACAGCCGGGGAGCCGGTCGTGGTGAATCGCGTTGCGGCAGTCTTTCGATGCGCCTTAAGGCTAGGCGGTTTTACAGGGTGCCATCGCGGTTTTTTGGGGGAGGGACACTCTTGATCGATCGTTGGCGCAGAGTGATTTGGGTCTGCGTGTTGATGGGGGCTGCGTGCGGCTGCGCCCAAGATCGCCCCGATTTCGGATGGCCTCGGCTTTTCGGTCCCGGTCCCTCCGACCGTCAGCAGCAGCGGGCCGTGCGATTCGATCCCTACCCGCAAGACAACGGCGGGCCGGCGCTGACGGGGGTGCGTCCGCGCGAGTATGAAAAGCCGATTCCTGAAATCGATCGTGCGCGTTGGCAGCAACCCGGGCTGCAGTAGCGGAACAAGCCCGCAGAAAAGGCATCGCGGTTCAAGCGGTGTTGAAAACGGTTGAACATGGCGAGAGCGGGCACTGCGGCTCACGACTTGCGCAGAAACGGCTTCTGAAGGGCCGCCACGCAAAGCTCGCGACGGTTGAACTGCAACTGGCGGGCGCGAACGATGTTGTAGCCCCAGCCGCGAACGCGATCGAGATATTCCTCGACCCGGTACGCCATCTCCCACTCGATCAGTTTCAGGGTCAGGATCAGTCCGCGCACGCTCACCTCGGAATGAGTGACGATTCCTTCGACGGCCGAGAGCGTGTAGTTGGGCGCAACGTTCATGTCGGCCACGAGCCAGCGAATCTTACGAAACTCGCGGCGGCGGACATGGGTGCTTCGTTTTCGCAGATGGGTGAAGTTGGGGTGGGCCACCACCGCGGCGTCCATCTCCGCCGGATCGATCCCAAGCACATGGCAGCCGCGGGCCAGCAAGGCTTGGCTCGCTCCGCCGGGGGCGCTGCCGATCTCGGCCACCCGCGCGCCCGGCCCGATGGGCAACTGCGACCATCGCAGGGCTTCTTCCATCTTCAGCCATGCACGCGACACGGCATTCTCCGGCAGCACCAGCGGCCACAAACCGCCGGGGTATTGGCTCGGCCCCGTCCGCACCCGGTGAAACCCCGCGTACCAAACGCCCGGATCGACCACCACGCAGTCGAACACCAACTCGCCCGGTTGGGCCGGCTGATCGAGCTGTTCCGGCCCTGCGGAGAGTCTGCGTGTCGGGCATGAATCGATCAGCAGTTGGTAGATTCGGCGGTCTTCGTCGGTGATTCTCGGCTCGAATCCGCGATAGCCCGGTTCGCAGCGGTCCCGCGACCAAACATGAACCCGATCGATCGGAAGGCCTTTGACCAATTCCCACGCGGCGGCCGCCCGCTGCCGGTCGTCGTCGCCGGCAATGCGTCCCAGCGAAAACGCATGACTGCGAACGAACGCGCAGCCCAGTTCGAAATCGGCGCGAAGCCGATGATCCTTCGGCAAGCGAAAGGTGAGGAACCCCGGCCGCGAGTAGGCGAAACGGAAGTCGGGCCAGCGAGCGGCAACCTCGGCCTTGACCACCGGGGCCGCCGCCGTTTGGCACGTCGTCATCAAGAACTCGGCGCGGACGGGCATCATGGCGAAGGGACGGAACAAGAATCGCGAAAAACGAAAACGGTTCAAACAGCGACCGCACGCAAGAGAGCCGCATCCAGACGCCGGCGGCCGATTCCGCAGTCGAGCGGGACTATTCAGTGGGCGCTTTCGCCGGAGCTCTTCGACGCCTCGCGCGGCCTAAGCAGCGTGACCGTGCCGAGCGAGTCGGCGGGCAAATGGGCGATCTTTCGGGCCAGGGCTTCCAGTTCCTCGTCGTGGCGTTCTTCTTCAGCCGACGACTCAGCCTTGCCCGAAACCTTCGGCTTCGGCTTGAACGAGGTGGCCAGCTTGATCAATTCGTCGCTCGGTCGGGCTTCGGCGACCAAGCCGGTTCGCAGATTTCGCACGCGAACGACGATCTCGTCGGCCGGCTTCCATTCGATGTTGCGTTTGCCCCAGGTGGCGCCGGTCGCCACTTGGACGCCGTCGAGGAAGCAGCTTTTCGGCGGTTGGGCGAATGGGCCTTCCACGATTACTTCGAGGTCGAAATAGCCTTTCGTGCCGGCCGCATCGCGTGCGGCCATTCCCAGCCGTACGCCGGCGGCAGCCCACGGCCCCAAATGACCGTGGAATTGCACCGCCTGTTTCAGCCAGGCCGGATCGTTCGGTTCGAAGTCGTAATGCGGATCAGGCAGTTTGGCCTCGCCGGCCGAAAGGCAGACGCCGCAAAGGAGAATCGTCCAGGCGGCACCAATTCCCGGTCCCAGCTTCTTCATTGTCGTTTCCTCGTTGTCGATAGCACCAACATAATGGGTCAAACGCAGCCGACACAGACTGCGTGTCTTTCCGGCCAGCGACCGAGCCTGCGTGCCCGGTGCGGTCATGCCGGCTGCCGAGCGTCACTTTTCATGAACGGTCAACGGCACGCGAGCGGATGCTCAGTGCATGTGCAACAACCTGCCATCGGAATTCCCGCCCGCGGCGGTCGTATGCCGCCGCGAACGGCCGACCGATGCCGCCGTCACTCCAACGCCTGAATATCGAGCTCTCCGCGCAGCAACTTGTGCCGCAACGCGCGGACAACACGAAGGAATTGTTCCACGCTGACGGGCTTGGTCATGTATTCGTCCACTCGCAACTGCCGCGCGACAAAGACGGCCTGATGCGTGCGCGAGGCGGTCAGCACAACCACGGGCAAGTTGGCCAACTCGTGATCGCTGCGGATGCGGTCGAGAATCTCAATTCCGTCGCACTTGGGCAGTTCGATATCGAGCAAGATCAGGTCGGGCCGCGGGGCTTGGCGGAATTCCGCCTCGCGTCGCAGGAATCGCAGGGCTTCTTCGCCGTCCACGCAAAGCGTTACCCGGCAGGGGACGCTGCCGTCGTGCAACGACTTGATCGTGTTGCGCGCGTCCTCAAGATTGTCCTCGATCAAAAGGACTTCCATCGGCCGTCCTACGGTCTTGCGGCTGCCGGCACTTTCGGAGGCCATGATTGCGTTCCCTTCCCCCCACGGTTTACCGAACCGAACGGTAATTGTACCATGTCGGCCGCCGTTGCGGAGGGATTTCGCTGCGATGTTTGCGAAAAACAGATCGGCGAATTCCTGACACCGGAGAATGCGCTGTCGCGGGCGGCCCGAGGCACTGCGCGAGGCCCAAGTCGCGGCGTGGAAGACGTTGTATGGGCTGAGGGGCGGCGCAACCCGCACCGTGCCGCCATCGCGTCGCCCGATTCTTCGGCCTGTCGATTCCCTGATCGGGCCATCCGCCGCAAAAACAAACCGCGACGGCATCAACCCGTCGAGTTGACAACCGGTCGGACAGCCGCAGCGCCTCGTCCGACGACCAAGAGGCGGATCGATCAATCGGCCGCCAGCGCCTGGGCGAAATCGGCAATCAGGTCGTCGGGGTTCTCCAGCCCGCAGGCGACGCGGATCATGTTGTCGGGGATGCCCCACGCGGCGCGCTGCTCGGCGGAAAAATCGTGGTAGCTCATCAGCAGCGGAAAGTCGATCAACGACTCCGGGCCGCCCAAGCTCGGTCCGATTCGCGGAATCCGCACCCGATCGACGACGCGCGCCGTGGCCTCCGCGTCACCGTTTCGTACGAGGAAAGTAACGATTCCGCCGAAGCCTCGCATTTGCCTCCGCGCCAATTCGTGCTGCGGATGGTCGGGCAGCGACGGATAGAACACCTTTTCCACTCGTGGATGTCGGGCGAGGAATTCGGCCAAGCGAGAGCCGTTTTCGTTGTGCCGCTGCATCCGAAGTTCGAAGGTCTTCAAGCCGCGAAGCATGAGATAGATGTTGTGCGGCTCGTTGATCATACCCAGCAGGCCGCGAAGATGGCGAACGCTTTGCAGCTTTTCTTCGCTGCCGATGACCGCCCCTGCCAGCAGGTCGTTGTGGCCGGCCAAGTACTTCGTACACGAATGAACCACATAATCGATGCCGTACTCCAACGGACGCACGTTGAACGGCGTGGCCAGCGTCGCATCAATTGCCGTTTCCACGCCGTGACGGCGGCCGATCTCGGCGAATCGCGCCAGATCAATCACGCTCAGATGCGGGTTGGTCGGGCATTCCGCCAGCAGAAGCTTGGTTTGCGGAGTGATGGCCGATTCGATGGCGTCGTAGTCGCAGGCGGGCGTCAAACTCGCGCGAACTTGGTAGCGGCTGAGATAGCCGGTGCAGAGCTCCCGTGTGCGATGGTAGCACTGATCCATCAGCACGACATGGTCGCCGGCCGCCAATTTGGCCAACATCAACGCGGCAAGCGCCGACATGCCCGAGCCGAGCAGCACCGTCGCCTCACCGCCCTCAAGGGCTGCCAGCTTGCGTTCGAGTACCTTTTCGCTCGGGTTTCCGTAGCGTCCGTACTCTTCTCGCGGCTTCTTGTGGACGTAGAACTCGCGCGCGGCGGCCAGGTTCTCGAATGTGTAGGTCGAAGTACAGTAGATCGCGTCGGTAACGGCATCGCCGGGCTTCTGCCGCGCCTCGCCCGCGTGGATCGCTCGCGTTGACCAACCGTGCTGATGCTCTTGGGGTTCTGACGCCATGATTTAGATTTCCGTACTGCGATCGGCCCCTGGGGCGATCATGCGTTCGCGTGCTCGTTGGGTCGTTCTTGGCGGGCATTGCTGCCGCCAACCGCACGACGCTGTGTTTCAACGAGGTTTGTGTCTTCGATCGGAAACGACATCCCGCGAGATCAATTCCCAGTCTTAGAAATATCATAAAAGCGACAAAGTAAATAATCAATCGGGGTGGCGTCCGTTCTGTCGATCCCTGGCTTTGCCGATGTCGCTCCGCGGCCTGTCAGGAGGCGGCTTCGAGAATATTTGTGACTGTCCAAACAGTCGTATCAAACGGCCCCTGAGCAAGGGCGTCTGACCTCGGAGCGATTGGTCCGAGCGACAGCGGAACAAGGCTTCCCGGCTTGGGGCGCTCTGCAACCGATTCGGTCGTCGATCGCTTGTCGCCAACGAAGGGCTGCGGCCTGGGCGGTCACGCGAATACTTCGTGGAATGTCGGGAATCCTCGGCCGCGAACTGGAAACCCCAGACTCTTGTCGGTCAGGAAGTTGATTAACGGTTCGCCTTTGATCCACCGTTGCAGGTTGGCGCAAAACAGGTCCGTCATGCGATCGATGCGCCAGGCCGCCTGTCCGCCGACGTGGGGGGTGATGATCACTTGCGGCATTTCCCAAAGAGGGCTTTCCGGGGGCAACGGTTCAGGTTCGGTCACGTCCATGACGGCGCCAGCCAGATGTCCGGTCCGCAACGCCTCGGCCAGCGCGCCGTGATCGACAATCGCCCCGCGTGCCATGTTGGCCAGCACGCTGCCCGGCTTCATTCGCTCGATCAGCCGTTGACTGAAGAGGCCGCTGGTTTGGCTATTTAGCGGCAGGTTGAGCACGACGAAATCGCATTGCTCCACGACCTCTTCGAGGGCCTCGGCCGGCAACAGCTCGGCGACATATTCCGGGCAATCGACCGGGAACATATCGGTGGCCAGCAGTCGGCAGTGGAACGGGGCGAGCAGTTCGGCCAACCGTCGCCCGTTGCCGCCGAAACCGATGATGCCCACTGTCGCCCGAGTCAAATCGCGGGTCGGCCGGCGCACGAACTCTTTTTTCTGTTGCGCGCGGAAGAAGACGGGCAGCGAACGGGTCCAAGCGGTAAGCAATGCGATGGCGTGTTCTCCGACCTGATCGGACAACACGCCCGAGGCGCTGGTCACCGCAATCGACGATTCGATCACCGAGGGCACCAAACAATGGTCCATTCCGGCCGCCGACGACTGAATCCATTTCAGCCGGCCGCGGCGGACCGTCGCATCCCAATCGACGGGCACTTTGGCGTGACCGCAGAAGATGTCGGCCTCGGGCAGTTCCTCGGCGATGCGTTCCTGGCCTGCATCGACGATTTCGGCCCCCAGCGGCGCGGCAGCCGCGATTTGCGCGATATGTTTCTCTTCAACCGGATAGCAAAGAACGATTCTCATGGCGAGCTATTCTGATGGCGCCGGCTCGGGATTGCAACCCGTGGCGCGAGGAAGGAACGATTCCCACTGTCCGCGCCGTCGATTGGTGCTTGCAAAGCGGACCGAGTTCGCTCGGCGGAACCGGCAGGGCCGGCGGCATGGCGATTGAAGACTTCCGCGGCTGCCTTGCCGGGAGTGCGCGCAAAAAAAAAAGGCCCCCGGAAAGGCCGTGTCCCAGGGGGGCGGAGGACAGCCGACGCTTCCGGGAGCGATTGGACGCGCTAGGGCCGCCAAGCGACGGCCTTCATGTCGCACGTTGCTGAACGACTCTGTCGCGACGAATCATCGCGACACCGCCGGGAACTGTCTCCCGGCAAACGCCCTCTATCGGCTGGGAAGACGCGGGCTGAACCGTTGAGACCGGCGGCTGCGGAGGTTGCGCGCGGGGCGGCCGAACGTCAATGCTCGTGTTCTTCGCGATAGAGTTCGTCAACACCATGTATCCGAAGCGCGCCGGTCGCATCCATGCTTGGGCGATCGCTTCGCGGTCCGCAGAAACGGCCGCTTGTGCCGTCTCCCGTGCGGACCCATCCACGTGGATTCATTGGTCGGATTTGGTTCGATTCTTCGTCGCACTGCGGCGGAGACCGAACATGGCCGGACTTCTCAGAAGCGACGGGCTGTTGCTGCCGAAAAGCCTCGGGCGAACGAATCAACTGGGGCGGCTCGCCCGCGTGATTGCTCACCCGCATGAATCAAGTGGCTGCGATCGTACTGATTCGCTTTGAACGAGTCAACGCCACTTTTTTTTCTTTTGATCCGAACCGGGAGATTTTCGGAAAAACCGGCGAGAATACGGCGGAATAGGCGGTTCTCTGAAGCTCTGCCGGGCCAGTAGAGTCCTCGCCCGCCGCGGCGGGTTTCCGATTCCGGCAGTGCCGACACCGCGACGGCCCGCGATGCCGCCCCATGCCGGCCGACGTGCTCAGTGCGTCGAGGTGAAGGCACTGGTTGCTTGGCGACACTATCGCCACGTGCAAGCGGTGTGCTGCGCCGCGTCAGGTGTTGCTTTTCCGCTGGTTGCAGCAGGCATATAATGGGGCGCGTGTTTTTGCGTCCCGATTTCGGAGCCGCGAGGCGGCGGTAGAGTCCGTCTCTGACGCTGCAACTTCTTGCCCCGCTCGTCTCACAGCGATCGGTCGCCGCAGCGAGCGGCCGAGCGAAGGGCAGTTGCTCGGGCTGAGTCGGAACGTCGAGAGGTGTGTGTTTATGAGTGATCAGCGCACTGCGGTTGTCGGCCAAGAAGAAGTTCGAGAAGCGGACGCTGCCCGCCCCAAGCGGCAGCCGCGCTACAACGTGATCCTTTGGAACGACGACGATCACACGTACGAGTACGTCGTACGGATGTTGCGAGACTTGTTCGGCCATCCCATCGAAAAAGGATTCCAGATGGCGTGCGAGGTCGATACGGTTGGGCGTGTGGTTGTGTTGACAACGACCAAAGAGCATGCCGAACTGAAGCGAGATCAGATTCACGCCTACGGAAAAGACGAATTGATTCGCGGCTGCAAGGGCTCGATGACGGCCACGATCGAGCCGGCACCGGGCGAAGAGTGAGGCCATTGCAGATCAACGGCGGGCCATCGAGCACGGATGGCGGTCGATTCTCGCCGTAGGCACGGCTCGGCGGTCGGCTCATGTTCGCCCGAGAGGAGGGGCAATCGTCAGTCGAACTGGTTTCAAGGGCAATCAGAATCGCGGCAACAACGAATCGCGTGGCCGAGCGGTCGTTGGTATGACGGTTGATTCTCTTTTGCGGCATTCGATCGCATCCCGCCCGGTCGCCGGACGTTTCGGTTTTTGCCGAAAGGTGTGCGAATTTTTCGGCCCGCGTGACGATCGCCGCGGCTGATCGCATTGGGTTTCGCCAAACCGAGTGACGCGTTCGCCCCCCACGATTTGTCTGATCTACGTCAACATGATTTGCGAAGATCGATTGGCATGCTTCGCAACAACTCGGATGATCAAACGATGCCGGCAGTGCGGATCGTTACGCTCGGCTGTAAGGTGAATCAATACGAGTCGCAATGGGTGCGCGAGGGTCTGTTTCGACTGGGCTACAGCAGTGCGCGGCCCGGCGAGTCGGCCGACCTGTGCGTGGTGAACACCTGTGTGGTGACGGGCGAGGCCGAGGCCAAAAGCCGCAAGCTCATTCGCCGGTTGCATCGCGAGAATCCCCGGGCGGAAATCGTCGTGATCGGATGCTTCGCGGCGCATGCGGCTGCCGAGGTTGCCAGGCTTCCCGGCGTCAGTGAAGTGATTGCCGACAAACGCGAGTTGCCCGATTGGCTGGCGCGGCTCGGCCTCCATCTTCCGCCGCGGGGGCTGACGGACTTCGCCTCGCGGCATCGCGCCTTCGTCAAGGTGCAAGACGGCTGCCGCATGAAGTGCAGCTACTGCATCATCCCCCATGTGCGGCCGTACTTGGAAAGCAGGCCGATCGAAGAAGTGGTTGACGAGATCCGCGGATTGGTCGGCCGCGGCCATCGCGAGATCGTGTTGACTGGCATCCACTTGGGGCACTACGGACTTGATGATCGGCTGGCGTTGTCAGAAGGTGCGGCGGCTGCGGCGGCAGCTACGAAGGATCGTCCGAGTTTGGTTCGTTTGCTGCATCGTCTCGCCGAGTTGCCCGGAGAGTTCCGCGTGCGGCTGTCGAGCCTGGAAGCGACCGAGGCCGGCGACGACCTGCTCGATCTGTTGCGGCAGTGGCCGAATCGGTTTTGCCCGCACCTTCACTTGGCGCTGCAAAGCGGTTCGAACCGCGTTCTCCGCGCGATGCGTCGCCCATGGCCGGTGCAGCGGGTTCTCGAACGGTGTCGGGCTGCGAAGCAGGCATTGGGCGATCCGGCCTTGACCACTGATGTCATTGTTGGGTTCCCAGGGGAATCGGATGAAGATTTTGCCGCCACCTGCGAGGCCGTGATTGCCGCCGGGTTCAGCAAGTTGCATGTCTTCCGGTTTAGTCCGCGCGAGGGGACCGAGGCGGCGTTGTTGCCCAACGCGGTCGAGCCGCACATCAAGCACCAGCGGGCTGCGGAATTGGAGGCCGTCGGCCGACGCTTGCGCCAGGAGTTCTGTCGGCAACAGGTGGGCAAGATCGTGGAGGTGCTGGTCGAAGGCGTCGATCCCGAATCGCCGGGCCGAGTGTTGGGAACGAGCGAACGATATTTGGATGTCTCAATGTCTGGCGGACTGGGTGATGTGGGTTGTTTGCGAAAGGCGAGTATTTTGGGGGCGGTGGACGAAACTCTGTACGATTGCGCACTGTCGTTACCCGTCGATCGTTCATAAGATTCAGATCGCCAGAGACCTGTCTTGCCGGGGCGACTCTAGCCCGAGGAACTACTGATCTTTCGCGCGCCGCCAACGCGAGCCGGTGTTGGCGCCCCGTTTCGGTGCGCTGGTGTTGATCCAAGGCGCTGACCATCGCGCGTTTGCAACTCCGTCGATCCGTCGATCGGCTGATCTGGCGATCTGGCCGGCCGTTCGTCTCTTTTCGTCTTGATTCAGCCCCCTTAGGAGGAGTATAAGTGGTTCCGCTCTGACAAGCCGGGGACCGGCGAACACGCGCTCGCGGTTTGCCGACTCGATTGCGCCGCGCGGGGCGGGAGGCACCGTGCGAATGAGCAAGCCGCCGACGATCCTCTTTGGGGGAGTCTTGAAACATGGATGTTCGACAGACGCCCGTCTCGCGCCGATTGCTTCGCCGTTTCTGGTCGGATCCGCCGCCGGAACTGTCGCCGTTTCAAGAGGCGATGCGCGAGTTCTTCGATCGATTTGCGCCGATTCGCCATCGCTGGCGGCCACGCGGCTATCACGAACTGGTTACGAATTATTATCGATACCATGTTCCGCCGGGGGCGAGGGTGTTGGAGATCGGCTCCGGCACGGGAGAATTGCTGGCGGCATTGGAGCCTTCACACGGTGTGGGGATTGACCTAAGCGCGCGAATGACGGAAGAGGCGCAAAAAAGACATCCCCAAGCAAATCTCCGATTTCTGTGTCAGGCGGGCGAGCAGCTCGATTTGGATGAGGAACCGTTCGATTACATCATCCTTTCCGACACGCTGAGCTTCGCCAACGACGTGCTCGGTCTGTTTCGGGCCTTGCGGCCGTACTGCCACGCGCGGACGCGGATCATTTGCAACTTCTATTCGCGTCTTTGGCAGCCGCTGTTGGGGTTGTTGGAGATCCTTCGGCTAAAGTACCCGCAGCCGCTGACCAATTGGCTTACGCCCGAGGACGTGAAAAACCTGCTTCAGCTTGCGGGGTTCGAGGTCGTTTCGCACGATCGCCGCATCCTTTGCCCGGCGCGTATTCCCTGGGTGGGGCCGTTGCTCAACCGTGTGTTGGCGGCGCTTCCCGGGCTGCGGTGGATGTGTTTGACGAATTGGATCGTCGCTCGACAACCGAAGCCCTTGCCGGCCGAGTTGGGTGTTTCGGTGGTTTGCGCCTGCCGCAACGAGTCGGGCAACATCGCCGAGATCGTGCGGCGATTCCCGAAGTTCCAGGGACCGGCCGAGTTGATCTTTGTCGAGGGGAATTCGCAAGACGACACCTACGAGGTCTGTTGCCGGGCGGCCGAGCAGAACCCGCACCTCGATATCTCGGTTTATCGCCAAACCGGCAAAGGCAAGGGCGATGCGGTTCGCTTGGGGTTCTCGAAGGCGAAGTATGAGGTTGTTCTGATTCTCGATGCCGACATGACCGTCGCCCCGGAAGACTTGCCGGGCTTCGTTGAGGTGCTGCTGGAAGGCAAAAGCGAGTTCGTCAACGGCTCGCGGCTGGTTTATCCGATGCAGAATCGGGCGATGCGGTTCTTGAATCTGCTCGGTAATCGATTCTTCGCCAAAGCGTTCAGCTTCTTGCTCGGACAACCGATCAAAGACACGCTTTGCGGGACCAAAGTGCTGCTGCGAACGGACTACGAGCGATTAGTCGCCGGGCGATCGTATTTCGGCGAGTTCGACCCGTTCGGCGATTTCGACTTGCTTTTCGGCGCGGCCAAGCTCGGGCTGCGGATTACCGACTACCCGATCCGCTATCGGGCGCGCACGTTCGGCGAAACGCAGATCAGCCGCTTCCGCCACGGTTTGATGCTCTTGAAGATGTGCGGGGTGGCCCTCTGGAAACTGCGAATGCGATGAACGCCGAGCTGAAGATTGCCGACAATCGCCCCGGCGTTGTACGCCCGTCGAACGCGACGATATCGCTCCACGTCTGGAGGGCGATGTTTCGGATCGCGTTCTACCTTCCGTTGCTCGTGGGCTTGGCCGGCACAGTCGCCTTCTTGTCGGTAACTGTGTGGAGCTGGAGCAGGGGAGAGAGTGTTGCGTTGGCTGAGTTCGTGCGGATTTGGCCGGGCGAACCGAATCCGGCCGTCATTGCCGAACTGCTCTTGCCGTGGATGATCTTGGTTTGGGCGGCCGTCGGTTGCGCCATCGGCTGGTTTGTTCGCGGGTGGCGGGCTGCGACGTTTGTCGCTGGCCGTCGCACGGTGCCGCAGGTCGAAGGTTCTCGCAAGGGCACGGGCGAAGGAGCCGATCCGGTCGGCCGGTGCTATAGCGTCGATGAATTGCGTTTGCGTCGAATACTGGCGCGTTGGGGGCTGCCGTTGGCCTGTGCGGTGGTTTGCTTGCGGCTGGCCGTTGTCTGGTCGAACGTGGACCGACCTGCGGACCAGTTCGATTACTCGCCCTACGCAGCGCTGCTCGGCCACATCCCCTGGAGCGATGCCAGCGGCTATTACGAAGGGGCGCAGTATTTCAATACATTTGGTGAGCTTGATATTTGGAATCAGCGGCGGCCGCTCAACGCGCTGCTGCTTGCCGTGCGACTGTGGCTTTGCGGCGAGAATCTGCACTGCGCCCTGTTGGTTCAGGCCGTTCTCTTGGCGGTGGCACTCTATTTGTTCGCCGCGGCTGTAGCGAATCGCTACGGACCTTGGGCCGCCTTGGCCGCCTTTGCCATTACCTGGAGCTATGGTCGCCTTTACGTGGCAACCACCCTGTCGGAAACGTTGGGGTTGACCGTCGGGGCGATTGCCGCCGCGCTGCTGTTGCAGGCCCAAACGCGGGGTCTGATCGCTCAGGCCTCGCTTGGGGGCTTCGCGATGGGGCTGGCGATGGCGGTACGCGCCGGCGCGCTATTCTTGTTGCCGGGGTTGGTGGTTTGGGCCGCCTGGCAGTTCGGACCCGGCTGGCGAAGGCGTCTTGCGGCTTCGCTGGCCATGGTAGGAGGAATCGGCGCAGCCTTTGCGGTGAACACGCTGGCGTTGCGATGCTACGGCACAGGCGAGAATGTGGCCGGATCGAATTTCGCTCTGACGTTCTGCGGCATGGCAGAAGGGACAAGTTGGAGCGACGTTTATGAGAAGTACCGCAAGCAGCTCGACTCGGCGAACGAAAAAGAACAAGCGGCCTTCCTCTATCGAAAAGCGTGGGAGGGAATTCGGGCTGATCCCAGCGTTTTCCTTGCCACGGCGGCCCGCAGCGAGAGACAGTTTGCTCGCGACTTGCGGCCTTGGATCGCCGGATTGACGAGTCTGCCTCTGCCGCCCGATCGTTCGATCGTCCGCAAAATCGCCCGCACCAATCATTGGTTGTGGACGGCGATGCTCGCGGCGCTGCCGTTGACGCTGTGGCGATGGCGACGCGGCGGCGACTGGCGGCTTCTGTTGATCGTTGTGTTGGCGACGGGTGCCTCGGCCCCGTTTCTTTACCTCGACGGCGGCTTTCGCGTGTTCGCCGCCAGTTGGCCCTTGTTTATTCTTTGTTGGGCGATCGCTTTCGCTTCAGCGGCGCGTCCGAAACTGCCGGTAGCATCGGCGGTGGAATCGGCGACGTTGCCAAGCGAGTCGGGCGAGCAGGCGTCGTGCCAGTTTTGTCGTTGGATGATAGCGATTCGATCACTTTGGCGATTTGCTACGCCGCTGGAACGAACTAGTTTCGCCCTGATTGCGGTTTTGACCGTTGCGGGCCTGATTGGGCCGCGAATCAGCCATGCGTTGACCGCCAAGCCGACGGCCGGGATGATCGAATCGGCTGCACGCGACGGCTATTGGTTGACGTTCGCTTGGCCGCGCACGGTGGCCGTGGCGGTGGTTCGCCCGGGCGACCCCGTTCCGCCGGGAATGCCCGCCGTCAGTGTTGAGCAGCTCGAACGGCTGATCGATCGCGGGATCCATGAAAAGATTCATGTGCTCCGGCCGCTGCCCCCGACGCCGTTTGTCATCATAAACGTGTCGGCCTTCGTGCGAACACAATCGCAACTGTTGATCTGCGCGCCCGAGGCGGTCCTGTCGCCGACAGGATTTGTTCGACTGCGATTGATGGACACGGAATCGCCCTTGCACTTTCGGCTGAAATCCGCCGAGCCGGCAAAACTTGAGTGATTACTTGCGGCAACGTCTTCGCGGAACGATCCGGCGCGATCGCCGAAAGCCGCACGGACAGCGAGAACAAGATGCCGAAGGAAACGTTTGCCAACTACTTCGACGAGTTGCAATCGCAGCGCGACGCTTGGCAGCGCAAAGCGAACTTGCGGGCGCTGTACCGCCGCTGGTACGCCCGCATTGTTGCCGCATTGTCACCGCAGCGTCCGGTCGTCGAACTCGGCTCGGGCTGCGGCAATTTCAAGTCGTTTTTTCCCGAGGCATTGGCGACCGATGTGTTTCCGTGCGGCCCGTGGATCGACATGCGGGTGGATGCAAGGCGGTTGCCGTTTGCCGAGAACTCGATCGGCAATGTGGTGATGATCGATTGTCTGCATCACTTGCCGCGACCGATCGACTTTTTGCGCGGCGCTGCCCGTTGCTTGCGGCCGGGGGGACGGGTCGTTTTGTTCGAGCCGGCGGCTACGCCCTGGGCGCGATTCGTTTGGCGCCGGTTCCATCACGAGCCGTGCGACCTGTCGGCGGATTTGTTCGCCACGGTCGGAAAGCCGGAACCAGAAAACGCCAATTTCACCTACAGCAACATGGCGACGGCCACGTTGTTGTTTCTTTTGGGGCGCGATCGGTTCGAAGCCTGTGTTCCCGAGTTGAAGATCGAACGCGTCGAGCACAGCGATTTCGTCGTCTATCCGGCCACAGGCGGCTTTAGTTACCGCGGCTTTGTGCCCGGCGCGGTGCTGCCGGTGTTGCATGCGATCGAATCGGCGATCACCCTCCCGACGGCCCGATGGTTGACCGCGATGCGATTGCTCGTCGTGCTCGAAAAGCCGGCGGCGTAGCCCAACGATGTGCGGAGGTCGGCTACGCCGATCAGATGCTGCTGGCCTTGATGAAGTTGATGTTCGCCGTTAGCGGGAACACCCCATAGATGCCGCGGGTGAACACCAGGTCGATGAAGTCGGCGGCTTTGAGGATCGGGCTCTTGGGCACGATCACCACGTCGGAATCGGCCAGCCAGATTTCTCCGGCCGGGCAGGGCTGGTTTCCGCAAAGGGCCTGCTCAAGGTCGATCATCGTGGCCAACAGGCGCCAGTCCTCGCCGCGGCGGAAGACGACGACTTGCCGCAAGTGCGCTCCCACGTTCCAACTGCCGGCCATGGCGATGGCTTGGATGGCCGTGGTCGGGCCGGTGAGCTCGAAGCGGCCGGGGGTGCGTACTTCGCCGAGAACATAGATATAGCGAGGGGCGCGCTGGGCAAGCACCGGCACCACTTCGATTCCCTCGACCTCTTGGCGATAGCGCTCGTTGAGTTCCACTTGAAGTTCGCGGAGAGAAAGGCCCTGGGCGCGAACCGAGCCGATCGCCGGCAGCGAAATCGTTCCCTCGGGCGTGATTCGCACCAGTTGGCTCTGACCGCCGACGCCCTGTCGCCGATCGACGGTCGCCCGAAGGTCTTCCAGCTTCGTGTTCACGCGCAACGGAGTAACGGTGATCGCAGGCGATTTGTAGAATTGCTTGTACTTCTCTTCGATCAGATCACGAAGCTGCGGAACGGTCTGTCCGGTCGCCTTGACTTGCCCGAGCAGCCGGAGCGTTACGGTTCCGTCGGGCTGGATGATCAAATTGCGATTCAACTCGGGATCGGTGAACGACTCGACGCTGATCTCGTCGCCGACGTTGAGCTTGTACGGCTGCGAATTCTCCTCTCGCGTAACGCGATAGATCATGTCGAGTTGGTCGTCCACGCGCAGGCGATACTCGGGAACGTGCTCAAGCCGGGCGGCGCCCACGTATTCGCCCTGGGCGTAGGCCTGCCATTGCGCCCTCCGTGCCCGCTCCCAGCACCAGCCGCGGCACCGCCCGCCGCAACAACTGCAATCGACGGCGCAGATGTCGCAGGGAGCGGCCGGTCCGAGTGCTTGGCAGAGGAGGATTTGAGACATGTGTTCCGGAGCGTAGCTGCGCAGCCGGCGCATGATGCGTTCGCGGCGGTCGGCGGCCAGGGCGCCGGACAACACCGCAGAGTCAACCGTGTCAATTGCCTGGGCCGCGCCGTCACACGCCCACAATGTGTCGCGCGCAAATGCCGCCGTACCGCGACGACGTTCGAGTGCCTGTGCAGCACCATCCGTTGTCGGGGCGGACGAGACGGGAATCAGCGCCTCTGCGGCCCGCACTTCGTCATTCGCAGAAAGCGATTGACTGGCAAACGGTGTTTCCCGCACAACGAGCAGGCCGTTGGCGGCTTCTCCGGCGGGGGTGGGCTGCGCTTCGAACGTCGCTCCCAACGCACGCCACGAGGGGGACGGGGCAGGCTGCGATGGAACACCAGTCGGAGCACTTCTCGGTGCTTGCGGACTCGGCGCGGGAAACACGCTCGGCTTTGTTGGCCGTGATGCGCTGGGAACCGGCCGCGCCGGTGATCGCATCGCTTCGAGCAAGGCGGGCCGCGATCCGGCGGCAGGTGCTTGGGCCGGCGAGGGAGGCGGGAGCAGGGTCTTCGGGTGCGGCGATGCGCCTGACGCAGGAGCTAGTGTGCCCGGTGGAACTGCCGCTCGTTGCGCAGTGATTTCCCGCGAGGGGGGCTCTGACGAAATCGGCCTCGTTGACGGTTCGGCGAAGTTCTTCGGATCGAGCCAAACGACGTGCTGCGAGGATTCTTCGTGGCTTCGTGCCGCATCGGCCTGCCGCAGCGCTGCTAATCGCAGGGCGGATTGCATTTCGCGATCGAGGCCGAGTTGCCGATAGACGGCCGCCAGATTGCGCAATCTCGTTGAGTCGGGCTGAATCGCGGCACTGAGCTCGATCCACGGTCGCGCCTCGGGCCAACGGCCGGCACGCGCGAACACGACGCCCAGCTCGTTCGCCGCCAGCGCATGTTCGGGCTGAACCACCAGGGCCGCTTGAAGAAACACAACGGCTTTGGCGTCGCTGGCCGCAAGGGGCGGAGCTTGAGTGCGGGCCCATGCCGCATGGAGCTTCCCCAGGCCGTAGAGCGCCATTGCCCCGGCGGTTTCGTGTTCAACGGCTTCGGCGAGCTTCTCTTGGGCGTAGCCGAGGTAGCTGCGGACACAGTGCATCGCAGTCAATTCGCCCGACGGCGCTTGCTTCAGCACAGTTGTCGAGTGCCCGGCGATCAGGGCGGGCAGATCGAGGTCGGCCTCGATCTTGTTGCCCCGGGGGATGAAGTCATCGGCTTCGCGAATCGCCTGTAATGCGTCTCGAAGCGCGCGGCTGTGATTTTGAGAGCGATCTTGCGCATCGAGCCCTTGGGCCACCAGGCGAAGCGCCCCGATGAACTCGGACCGCGCTGCGAACGGGGCTTGACGACCGGCGAGCTCGAAGCCGTTGCGAGAGCGGATATCGGCTTCGAGAGCGGCGCGTTCGAGAATCTCGGTCCGAGAATACGGTTCGACTGGGGACATGCCGGGAGCGGTCTCGCCGGCGGAGACGCTCATTCCGATGAGGAACGGCAGCAGCACCACCATGACTTCGGCAACCCAAATAGCGGCCTGCGGAAACACCGGCAGGAAGCCTCGATCCCGCAATGCAAATCGCGGATCGGTTGGCGTACGATCAGTCGGCGGGGGCAGGGGGGCGTGCGCCATGGGCTGGGGGCGTAATGACAAAGGCATGGAACGGTCGTGTCTGCGATGGTTCGCCGTTCTCCGAAAACCACGAAAGCAAGCCGCAAAACACGGAAGACGCTTCAAACGGGGACACCACGCAATCGGCCGCTTCGCTACGCCGGCGGCCGCTTTCGTCATCGTGAAGGACTGTTTCGAGCAGGGGAACGTCTGTCGCAGAGGATCGTCATTTGACCTTTTTGAGGTTTCGGCCGGTTATTGCGCCTGCGCTAAGCAAATGCCGCTCGTGACGGTTGTAGTCGCAGTCGATAGCCCGCAGAACCGGCACAGTCCGAACCCACTGCGCAATCCAACCTTCATTGAACGCTCTTCGGCTGGTGAGTTCTTAGGACTCCGCCTGGCGAGAATCGGTTGGACTATGCGGCGAATGTTTCTCCCGATGCACAGCGATTGTGAAGATCGCTCGTGTGAAGAGAGCGTGAATTGGTAGGCTTTTCGGCTGGGGAAGGGCGTAGGAATTGGGGAGAGTTTATCATCGCTCGCGATTCGAGGGCTGAGCATCGCGGGCCGAGCGATTGCGCCTACTCCGGCACGACCGCAACGAGCTCTTCGGCAACGGCTTCGAACAGATCCGCAGTAAGTTGCTCGCGCTGGTCGGCAAAACCGATCAGCAGGGCCAAATCGCAGAGGCGATTGATTTGCCGGGGCAGACCGTGCGACAGTTCATGCAGGGCGTCGAAGGCATCAGGAGCGATCAGATCCGAAGATGCCCCGGCCGCGCTGAGGCGGTGTTGGGCATACGCTTTCGTCTCCGCGGGGGTCAGCGGTCGGAGCATGCACTTCACGGCCAAGCGATCATCGAGCTGCGGTGTGCGTCGCAGCAGCGGGAGCAACGCCGTTTGCCCAACCAATACGAGGCTCAGCCCCTGACGACCGTCGGCCTGAAAATTCATCAACAGACGCAATGTCTCCAATGATTCGGGAGAATCGAGCAAGTGCGCTTCGTCGATGGCGACAACGGCGTGCCGGCCGCGGCGGGTATTTTCTTCAAGGAAGTGAGCAATGCGTTGCACGTTGGCGTGAGCATTGGTTTCGGCCGATCGGCTGCCGATCAATTCATCGGCGACATAGGCCAGCAGTTCCGCGGCGCTCATGTGCGGAAAGACGATGTGAATGAAGGGCCGAAGCCAATCGGGGGCCGTTCGGTGCAAGGTTTCGATCACCTGGGTTTTTCCGACACCGGCCGGCCCGGTGAGCAGAGCGCCGCCGCGGCGATTCTCTGTTGCATAGCGCAGTTTGAGCAAGGCCGCTTGATGCGACTCGGCAGCAAAGAAGAATCGCGGGTCGGCCGTTTGTTCAAACGGCTTCTCGCTCAGGTGCCAATAGACTTCGTACATGGCGGACTTACTCGTTCAAACCGTTATGCGCTGTTCGCGATTGCGGCTGTTGCTTCGGACCATGATGTTGAAGACCGCGGGCCGAACGCTCGTCCCAAGGGTTCGCCATCGGCCGGCCGGCGGCGACGGCGGCCTCCGGTGGACCGAGCGGCCCTGTTCAATTCAATCCGTTTTGCACTACCCCCAAAACGCCGACGCCCTCCGATGACCATTGCTCGGCATACTGTTGCAGCTCGCGGGAGCGGGTTTGTCGCGGATGCTGAACCAGTACGACGGCATCGCAAAGTGTGCCCAAACACGGCAGCCCGCATCCGCGCGGAGGCAAATCGACCAGAATGATTTCGTAGTTCTGACGGAGCAAGTCGTAGGTTTCGGCGATCCGCGGAGGATCGGCTTTGCCGTCAGGGGCACGCATCGCGGGCACAACGGCGGCACGGCCTTCATCGGCCCCGACCATCACGTCCGCCAAGTCGCGTCGCCCCTCGATCGCCGCTTCCCATCCATCGGTGCTCAGCAGGGCTAAACGGCGGGCGAGCTGCGGGGCGTTCCAATTTGCTTCGAGCACGACGAAACGACAACGGCGTTGGCTGAGTCGCCGCGCAGCGGCCAGCACCACGGAACTAACGCCTTCGCCCGGCCGGTACGACGAGAAACCGATGATTCTCTGCTCTTTGCGCGCTGCACGAAGCAGGGCATCGACGACGCCGTCGAGCTGCTCGCCGCAGCCGCGCATCCATCGTGAGACAAGCGAGGGCCACGCAAACCGTTCGAGTTGAATCGCCGGTCGCAGCAGCCGCAGAATCGGGGCGGCCTCGGTCGCATCGTCGCGTGAGACGGCCTGTGCCGCACCAGCGGCTGGGCTGTCGCCGGCAATGGCGTTTGCCGCACGGGCTGATTCCTCGTCCGCGCCCGCGGCTTCTTCCAAAGACTCGGTGATAGCCGATTCGGATGGACATTGCCCCTCGACGACCGGCTCGCAGCGTGTGTGACGCTCGGCGTCTTGCACTGGAATTGACGATTCGGTCGCCGGCGGGTCGGCAACGCCGGCTTCGCTTTCGGCGACGGTTGCTTCCCAACGGGCCGTCAATTGAGCCAAGCGGGCGGCAGTCGCCTCGGCCACTGATTCGCCGCCAGCACGAGACGCCAAGGTTCGATCATCTGACGCAGATTCGATGGCGATCGTCGTCGCCTCTTCGATTGCCGCGGTTTCTGTCGGCGATGTGTCGATCGCTGTGGCTGTTGCCATCGCAGCAGGCATCGACGGCGTGCGATAGGCAATCGGCGGTTCTACTGCGGTCGGGTGATGTTCTACCGCTTCCGCTTCATACCCGATGGGCGGTGCGATCGGCTCGCCCTGCGGCTTGGGTTCGACCGCAGCGCGCTGCGCTTGACGCAGGGCAATGGCCTCGCTCAGCGTGATTCGCGGCGAAGAGACAGCCGGCGTATTCGATGCTTGGCGCGCGGCGGGGGCTGCGGCCGGCCCGGCTTGGCACTGGCGGCTGGCCGGGGAGGTCGTCGGCTTCGGCGCGTTGGCAATTGGTGCGTTGATGGGGCGTTGAGAAGATGGAGCAGATCGCGAGTGTGGGCCGGAGAGAGCGCGCGGCTCAGATGGCGGCAACCGATCGGCAGGAGGATTCGCAGCTTCCGAAGTACTCGAAGCGGCCGCGACGGACGGTCGGCCGACGCTGGCAAAGGCCTTCAGGAATGCTTGGTCGATCGGGCTCATCGCGTTCTCAATCGTTTCTTGTTGGGCGATTCGCTGAGGCGATCAGAGATGTCGTTGTCCAATAAGACGGCGAACTGCCTATCGCATTGCTTGCAGTGGTTTCAGTACCGTTGGGAATGCGTCGGGTCGTAATTTGCCCGCAGCGACGGCGTTTCGATAACGCCTTCGAGCTGAGCGGTGCCGGGCCCGTCGGCGTCGGCCGTGCTTGCCACTTGTTCGTCGAACGACCGGGGCGGCTGATCCGCCGGCGGAGACAGGCGACGATCGATCAGCGGGGCCTTGAAACCGCCTCGGTTGCCATCGCTCGCCGCAGAGTCGGTGAATTGGGCTAAGCGCGAATCAATTGGCGCTGCGGTTTCGGTGTTGGCGGCGGATCTGGCGGCATCGGCCGTGACAGACGCACCGCCGGCATTCCCCTGAGCAATTGGAACGCTGGAGACTGATCGATCGGCCGACGCTGCGAACAACTGTTCTACGCTAATGGGCCGGCGGACTTCCGGGTGTTCATTCGGCGTTTGCGGTTTTTCGATCGGAGGCAGACGAGTCAGCCCGTCGTTTTTATTCAAAGGTGCGCTGAATCGATCCGGGTGCGGTGAGACCGTTTTTCCCAGGGACGGTTGGGGTTCGAGTTGCGGCAAAGGGCGGTCGTTGGCCGCTTGGGGAGCCGTTGGCCCGACTCCTGCCGTCGGTGTGGGGACGGCGACATTCGTCTGGAACCCCGGGACAGCGGGCGAGTGACGAGTTGATTGGTCGGTAATGGGTTCCCAGGTGGGCTGGGGCGCAGCCGGCTCCGCCTTTGGAGACCGACCGACAAAGGGCGCGACGGCCATCGCGGTCATCAAGACCCCGCCGGCAAGCAGGATTGCGAGTGCAACACGTTGGCTGAACCAGCGCCGCACCGCCGTTTCGAATGATACCGTTTTCGGATTTCGGACCGGCGGTCGCATTCCGTAATCAGGCAATCGAGCGAGGATAGGCAATCCATTGACCGGCGGAGTGGCATCCGGCAAATCAGCCAGCACCAACTTCGGCTGAGCTTCCGAGGTTGCGGCAGACAGTTCGACCGTGATCGGTGCGCCTGCGATAGCCATGGATTCGTGTTTGGGCTCGATTATTGGGTTGAGCGAATCAACTCGTGCGATGGGGTGGATGAGCGGCAGTGGACGTTGCTCTTTGGCGTTGCACGGTCGCCCCCGCTGCTCTGTGCTCTTTGTTTCCCACTTTCCCCGCACAGGGGTTGAGATAGTTCAAGGGTGCCCCGGAGTCAGTATCGACCCTCCGAGTGTCGATCTTGAGCTTTGCGCAAACTTTGCCAATCGGGCAGGTATTGCGGGCGGATTGTCGTTCTCCACACGGCTGAGGGCGCTGCGCGCAATTGAACCGGCACGATTTGGCGTCGCCGATGGCTTGGCCTAGTGACAGGGCGTGGCGGTCGGTTCAGAATGAACGTGAGGGGGATGAAACGTGCCGCTGCTGTAAGAACATCCGAAAATGCGACTTATGACAGACGCAATTGCCAAGTTTGACCGCCGGATGGGTGCCGATGCGGTCGCGTGGTTGGAGCTGGGGCCGCTTCGACCCTGCCCCAACCGCACTCTCACGACCAAGCGTCAAAAGGCGGCAATCGGGCAGAATGGGCAGGCGGCACAATCGGCGGCCACGCCTCGCCGACGGTCGCCTTTTGGAGGGAAGAGCAGGCGTTTTTTCAAAAAATGAGTCAGAGAAAACAAGAAAAAAAGACGATCCCGATGGTGCCCGGCCGCTCCGTCTGGCGGGGGAGAAAAACGGAGCGACTCTGTGCAGATCGGGATCGCTGACCTTTACGGGGTCAATAGATCAAACACCAGCGACCAGCCCGGGTTCCGCTGGCAGTCGTCGCCGATCCCGCATTTCTACGGATTAATTTGCTTGCACGGTGGGCCGGTGGGGCGGGGGTGCCCCCAATGAGTTTTCCGTTGGCCCGGTTGTGCGACCGTCGCCCATCGTTATTGCGGATTAGGTTTTGCAGTCGGCTTCTGTTTCTTGGGATTCGTCGCCTTGGCCCGAATCGGCCAGTGTTCCGACTCGGTCCGTGCCGTTTTCAGGTAGGCTTCGATCTTGGCCACCACTTGCGGATGGTCTGAGGCGATGTCGTTCTGTTCCGCCAAATCCTTGCTCAGTTGATACAACTGAAGGGGAGCGTCGGGACTGAGGCGGACGGCCTTCCAGTCGCCCATGCGGACGGCTTGTTTCGATCCGCCTTCATGGAACTCCCAATAGAGGAACTCGTGCTGCTTTTGCCCGGGCCGGCCCAAGAGCGTCGGTGCTACGGATAGGCCGTCGATCCCCGATGGAGCTGCCGCGCCGGCCAACTCGGCCGCCGTTGGCAGGAAGTCCCAGAACGCCCAAACTTGGTCGCTCGTGCCCGGAGCGATCTTTCCCGGCCAACGCACAATCATCGGCACGCGAATGCCGCCTTCGTACAGGTCGCGTTTGATTCCGCGCAGTGCTCCAGACGAGCGGAAGAAGGTCGGATCGGCCCCGCCTTCGCGGTGCGGCCCGTTGTCGCTGGTGAAGAAAACGACAGTCCGCTCGTCAATCCCCAGTTGCTTGAGCTTTGCCAGCAGCCTGCCGATGTCGCGATCCATTCGCGCGATCATTGCCGCTTTGCCCTTCTCGGGGGCCGGCCAATCCTTATCGGCGTATTCGCCCAGCTCCGGGACTTCCATTCCCTCTTTGCCGGCCTCGTTATTGGCGTGAGGAATCGTCAGGGCCAGATAGAGGAAAAACGGCTTTTCGCGATTTTGTTCAACGAAGCGCAATGCGTCGGCAACGAAGAGGTCATGCGAGTATTCGACGCGGCGCACCGCGACGCCCGGCAACTGCCCTTGCCACTGAGGGGCGACTTCGTTCTTCAAGACGACTCGATCGGTGTTCCGCCACAGGAACTCGGGATAGTAATTGTGGGCGTGGCGTTGATCGGTGTAGCCGAAGAAATAGTCGAAGCCCTGTTGCAGCGGATGTCCGGTTGTTTCGGGTTCGCCCAACCCCCATTTGCCGATCAAGGCCGTCGTGTAGCCAGCCGTCTTGAGCACTTCGGCCACGGTAACGTCTTCCGGCCGCAACGGCACGCGGTCGTTGCCGCGGATAGTACAGTGGCCGGTGTGCTGACCGAGCATCAACGCGCACCGCGACGGCGCGCAGACCGTGCTGCCGGCATAGCACTGGGTGAATCGCAACCCTTCGGTCGCCATGCGATCGAGGTGAGGCGTGCGGATCACTTGCTGCCCATAGCAACCGAGATCGCCGTAGCCCAAGTCGTCGGCGAGGATGAAAATGATGTTCGGTTTAGCGGGGGCCGCCGTTTCGGCCGCGATGGCTGCCGCAGATGCATGGGCAGCGGCCATGACGAGACACACGACGCCAATCATTAATCGAACGGACATGGCGGAACTCCTCCTCTTGCAGAAGTAGGTGGGGGCCGAAGGCGATCGCGGGCACAACAGTCGGCCTCACGAGAACGAAGCGATGGTCGCTTGCCTGGGCAAAAGCTCTCCGTTTTGGTTCACGGACTGACTATCCTTGGGATGACTTCAATGATCCGATTTCGGCGATCACAATCGTAATTCCGTCGGCAACCGCGTGCAATCGGATGGTTGCGAATTGTTCGCGGCGGTTCCCAGGAACGTGCTTCTCCGTCGGCCGCGCGAACCGCTTGTGATCGCTTGAGGCCGATTGCCCGTTACGAAACGACATTGATCGGCCGGCCCGCCAGGAACGCCCGCAGGTTCTCCACGGTTTGATCGAGGAGTCGCTGTCGGGCGGCGACTGTACACCATGCGATATGAGGCGTAATTCGGCAACGCGGGGCGGAAAGCAGCGGGTGGTCGGGCGGGGGCGGTTCGACGGAGAGAACGTCGAGCCCGGCGCCGGCCAAACGCCCAGAGTTGAGTGCCTCGGCCAGCGCGCTTTCGTCCACCAGCCCGCCCCGGCTGACGTTGATCAGATAGGCGGTCGGTTTCATCAGGCCCAATCGTCGCGAGTCGATCAGATTCTTGGTTTCGGGCGTCAGCGGGCAATGCAGCGTGACGACGTCGGCCGCTGCAAGCAATTCATCGAGCGAAGCCATTCGTGTTCCCGCGGGCGGTTCAGGCACGGGCGAACGATTGTGCGCCAAGACATTCATGCCGAAGGCCGAAGCGGCACGAGCGACGGCCCGACCGATTCGTCCCAGACCGATGATTCCCATCGTCAGCCCCGCCACTTCGATCAGCGGCCGATCCCAATAGCAGAAGTCGGGGCACTGCGACCACCGACCGGCCGAAACCGTTTGTGCGTGATACTCAGTGTTCAGGGTGAGATTGAACAAATGAGCAAAAACAGCTTGCGCCACCGAGTTTGTGCTGTATGCCGGTACGTTCGTCACGACGATGTTTCGCCTTCGGGCGGCAACGACATCGACGATGTTGTATCCGGTGGCCGTCACTCCGAGATAGCGCAGCCGCGGGAGCTGCGCTAGGCGATCGGCATCGAAGGGCACCTTGTTGGTAATTACCGCGTCAGCCGAGCGGCATCGCTCGACGATCGCCTCGGTCGGCGTGCGCGGATAGACGGTGCAGTCGCCGAGCTCTTCGAGCGGCTGCCAGCTTAAGTCGCCGGGGTTGAGTGCATGTCCGTCAACGACCACGATCTTCATGATGTGTCTTCCGTTGTGTGAAGAAGCGATCGGCACAGGGCGCCGTGCCGCGGTTCGTCAATCACTGAGAATGGGCCACCGATCGGCCGTCTTGTTGTCACGCTACCATACCACAAAGAGTGCCTTTCGGTGGAGCGGGGCGGACAAGCAGCATGCGCACCAAACGGCCGACTATGGCAGCGGATTGGGCGGTCGCCGAACGTCGCTGCGGCAGACCCAGGCGGCAAAGGCCTTTTGAACATCGCAACGGCGGGACGGATCGGACGGTGGGGCCAGCGACGAGGCCGTCGGACCCGTTGCCAGACCGCAGTGGCCGAACAAACCGATCACGGCAATCTGTTCAATAGTGCGTTGGCCGATTTGAAACGCAGGCAATCGCCGAGTAACCATCGCCGGCAGATCGAGATGACCGTTTGCAGAGAACACCCGAACCATCTCGCCCTGCCTCACCCCCAGTTGCGCGGCAACGGCCGAGCTGAGTTCGACGAACGGGCCCGGCGCCATTTCGATCAGCCACGGCATCGCCCGGGTGAAGACGCTTGGCAGCGAGTGCTCGCCCAGGCGGACCACGCCGGCCAATACGGCAACGATTGGCCGATCTGTGGGCAACGCCGGCGGTGGTTCAACCAGTGCCGTTCGCTCTTCGGCCGCAAGCGACGACCAGAGCGGCAGCCAAATGTCGCTGCCATCGTGCGAGCGAAACGAAACAGCGGGTAAGCGTTCGGGGGCAGGGGAGGGCGGCAGATCAAAGCCATCCGCATCTAGAGCCGAGGAACGGGCTTCAACCGGCTTTACCGGCCGGGCTGCTTGTTGAAGCGTCGGCTTGCTTGCGCCGATCGGTCCGCCGGCAGAATCGGCGGAAACCGCGTAGGTCAGCCGGCTCGTCACGTCGCGCACCGACCGGGCATCGCCAAGCGGCGGGAAAACCGCTTCTCGACGCTGTTTCATTCCTGCGGCGTTGACTACCGTGCCCGAGCATTCGAGCGGATGGGTCAGCGGCAGCAATAGAACCTCGGTTGAAATCTTCGCGGCGTCGGCGCCGGGACGGCGCCAAAACGCAGCCGTTTCGTTCTCCCACCGATCGGCCACGACGCACCAGCGCAATTGGTCGAGCGCATCGAACAAGCGGCTCGTTCCCGCGGTGCAAACGGCGGGATTCTCGCCGACGAAGATCGCACCTTCTCGACCGGCAAGGTCAGTCGCCCCGGGGCGGGCGTCGGCGGCCGCATCGCAGAACATTCGCCGAACCCCATGCACGTTGGCATCGCCTCCGAGAACATAGATTCCTCCACCGGGCTTTGCCGCATGGCCGCCCAGGGCATGGAGTACGGCCAGGGCCCTGGTCGTCTCAAGTCCCAACCGTTGTTGCGCGAGCCCATTGCCGACGATCAGCGCGACGGGCTGACGCTCGGCACCAAACAGCGCATCACATAAGGCCGCAAATCGATCCTTCGATATGCCGCAATGGCGATGGGCGAACTCGGCGGGGTCGCCGGCCGCGGGAGATCGGCGAATAGCCGCGACAAGGCGATGCCAGACGCTGCGGGGATCGTCGAGCGATCGGGTATTTTCCGGCGCGAGCGCCGCCCCGGGCCGAGGCGTCGCATCTTCGGACTCATCCTTCTGAGGCAGTTGCCGGCGGGCATCTGACCGCGCGGCCAGGAAGTCGCGGTCGATTGCACCGCGAGAAATCGTTTCGGCCAGCAGGGCCTCGATCAGGGCCAGATCGCTGCCGGGGCAGGGCGGTACGTGCAGATCGGCTGCGGCGGCCGTTCGTGTCAACCGCGGATCGACCACAATGAACCGCGTCCTCCGATCGCGCGCCGCCAGCACCCACCGCATCGCGATCGGATGGCTTTCTGCCGGATTCGCTCCCCACGCGATGACGGTGTGGCTTCGCAGGAGATCGTCGGGCCCAAGGTCGAATGTCGGGCACCCGTAGGTCCGCTGCACGGCGTCGGCGGCCGCCGAGGTACTTGCCACCCCGAGCCCGTGCGGAAGATTCCAAGCGTCGGCAAGTCGAGCAAGAGCGAGAACGTCTTCGCAGTCGATCGCCGCGCCGCCCAGCACGATTGGCCGCCGATGGTCGGGAAGCGTTCGGCCGGCGGCGAGCCAGTCGGCAATACGATCGAGCGCCCAATCCCACGAACGCGGTTCCCACGAACTGGCTCTCGCCGGGCGATAGCGAACGGCCGTGGCACGCAGCGGACTAGTGCGCGAACGGGCCAGCAAGGCACCACGGGCGCAAAGAGCACCCCGATTGATTGGGTGCGCGGGATCGCCGGCCACTTGCACGTCGGCGCCGCGCGCCTCGACCAGCAGACCGCAACCAAGGCTGCAAAAAGGGCAGACAGTGTGCTTGGGATTCTCGGACATGGTTCAGTGGGTCGGAGGCCGGATCGTGCCGCGTCGGGGGGCCACGAAGCACAGCCGTTTGTTCGGAATGAAGCCGGCGTTGCACTGCCGTTGACGGCGGATGATCGCAGGCCCATGCCGAGGCATCCGGCACGTTCGGGTAGCGACGGCGCCCCGGATGCAACGATTGTGCCGAAGATGCGGCGTGCGGGCGGTGATTCCGCAATCGCGCCCGAAGGCATACTCAGCAGCCGAATCGCGCGACGGCCGTTGCAACAGCGATCATCTTACCCTAATCCGAACGAATGCACCAATTGCGGCACGATGCAGGGCAAAAAGGATGCGAATTGCTCATGTTGCAACTTGAATGGGCCGGGAGCGTGATTGATAATTTGAAGGAACCTGGGGAATTGCTGCGATGAAAACCTCTTGGTGGCGAGCATTTCTGTGTTTGGCCGTTATGGGCGGGTGCGGCGGCTCGAACGAGTCGAATCCGCCGCCGAGCCTGCCTGCGCCGACCATGTTGCCCGACGGTCGGGTGCTGCCCGAGCCGGCTCCGCGCCGCTATCCGGCCCATGGTTGGCCTGCCGATTTTCAACTTCCGCTCGATATTCAGATCGAAACCGAGCCGCCGCCGCCGGAGATTGTCGGCCCGAGCAAACCGGCGAATTGAATTCGCCGCAATCGCCGGCGGACGAGAAGGCCGGCGGTGTCTGAAGACGGATGGGCCCGATGAGCGACCTTTCTTGGACGCAACTGCTGGTCGGGTTCGAATGGCTTGTTCGATTGGTCATGCTGCCGGTCATTGTGCTGCGCAAGGAGCAGCCGACGGCGGCGCTGGCCTGGCTGGCGGTGATCTTCTTCGAGCCGATCATCGGCTTGGTTCTCTACCTGCTGATCGGCGAAAGCCGCCTGGTGCGGCGGCGAATGAAACGACGCCGCCGGCGGCATGAGGAGTACGCCGCGGGCGTTGCTCCGGCGGTCGACCCGAGCTACGTGGTCGATCCGGAGCGGCAGGGCGAGCACAACATCGTAATCCACCTGGCCGAAGAGGTGGGAGGATTGCCGGTGGTCAGCGGCAATCGGATCGAGTATCTCAACGATTACGATACGGCAATCGATCGCTTGATCGACGACATCGAAGCCGCCGAACACCACGTTCACTTGTTGTTCTACATTTTCGCCGATGATGCGGTCGGGCGGCGCGTCGGCGAGGCGCTGATCCGCGCGGTGCAGCGCGGCGTTGCCTGCCGCGTATTGGCCGATCATGTCGGCTCGCGAGCGATGTTCCGCCGGCTTGCTCCGCTGTTGCGTAGGCACGGGGTCGAAGTGGTGCCGGTGATGCCGGTGAACTTCTTCCAAATCATCTTCAAGCGGATCGACCTGCGCAATCATCGCAAGCTGGCGGTGATCGACGGTCGGATCGTTTTCACCGGATCGCAGAACATCTGCGAGGCGACCTTCCACAGTCACGAACGGCTCGGCGCTTGGCACGAGATCATGGCGCGGATTACCGGGCCGGTCGTGCCGCAGTTTCAAGACGTGTTCGTCGAAGATTGGTATCACGAAACCCAGCAGCGGTTGGAATCGCCCGCGTTGACGCCCGAATGCCCGCCTTCGGGTAGCACGCCGGTGCAATTGGTGCCCACGGGGCCCGACCTGCCGACGGCCGACTTTCAAGACTTGGTTATCAAGATGCTCTTTTTGGCGCGGCGGCGGATCGTGATCACCTCGCCCTACTTCGTGCCGGGCGAGGCGATGACGTTGGCCTTGCGGTTGGCCGTCCGACGCGGCGTACGGGTCGATGTCGTTGTGCCGCAGAAAACCGAGCACCCGATTGTGGACGCCGCGGGCCGCTTCTATCTCGAGCTGCTATGCCGCGCAGGGGTGCATGTCCACGTTTTCGAGAAAGGGATGCTTCACTCGAAAGCGATGACCGTCGATGACGACGTGGCGATGTTCGGCTCGGCGAACTACGACATTCGTTCGTTCATGCTCAATTTCGAGCTGAATCTGCTGCTCCACGCACCGACGGCCGTGGGCGACTTGGTGCGGCTGCAAGATGGCTACATTGCCCAATCGCGCGAGCTGACGCGGGATGACTGGCGGCGCCGCGCGTGGCTGTCGCGATTGATCGACAACATGGCCAAACTGCTCAGCCCGCTGCTGTAGAACCCGATTCGCCCGTTGCGGGCGTCAGAGCCGCATCGATCGGGAAGTTCAAACAACGTTCGATCTCCAACACGGCAGGCAGCTCCGGCACGGAGGCGCCGCGTTGCAAATGATCGAGCGTTTCGCCCAGCAGTTCCTTGTGCAGCAAGTCCGTCAGCCATTGGCACCGAATGTCGGCGTAACGCTGTTCGAGGTGGCGAAAGGTGCGCGCAGCCGCGGCGCGCACGCCCTCGCCGGCACCTGCTACGGCCGCCTCGCCGGCAACAGTGACTCCACCGGTAATCGCCGCTTCGGTAGCGAGTTGGGCGGCGATCTCGCCGGCAACATGGATTCCCGTCCAGAACAGGGTGACAGTGATCGCCGGGCGAGCCAACGCCAAGAGGTTGTCGGCCGCCCGCATCCACCAAATCGCCTTCGGGTGTGCGCGATAGAGGGTTTCCAATTCGTCGCGAAGGAAGCGGCGGAAGTCGTCGTCCACCGCCGGCAACGCGGAGTGCGCCGCTTTGAGTCGGTTGAGCAGCTCGCCTCGGCTCTTGCCGGCCAACAAGCGTTCGAGCAACGGGCGAATCAACGCATTGCCGGTGGCAGCGGTGTGTTCCAATTGGACAAAAAGGTCGTCAACTGCCTTGCTGATCGTCTCCCATTCGCGGCGCTGGTAGTCATCGCTTTGGTCGGGGACAGCAGGGGCTTTTTGTTCTCGGAACAAACGGGCGACCTTTTTCGCTGCGATGATGGGGCTGCCGAACACCCAACGGTAACCGCCGTGAATAAAGCGGGCCCAGGTCGGCCGCGACTCGTGCCACCACTGTTGAAACTCTTGTTGGAAGACTTTCTTGGGCAGCGGCCACGCGATCTTCGGCTGCGACTTGGCCGCCAAAACTCGCAGGGCCTCGCGATACTCGGCGGCCGCGCCGCGCAACTGGTTGAGGTAGGCGGGCAGGCCCTCGCGCGGATCGCAAATCCGCCGCCACGCGCCGCGGAACGTGCGCAGCTTGATCTGGTCGAATCGCCCGTCGATCAATTCGCGGCGCACGTCGGTTGGCGTTGGCCGACCGCGGCCGTTTGCCGGATCGACCGCGTTGAACGTCAATGTCGCCGATTGCGACGCCTTGCGGTCGAAGGGGATGACATAGACCGCCTCGGGGGCCGCGCCGGTCGTCTTGCGAAACTGTTCGAGCCACAGCGGCCAAGCCTCGTGGTCGGCCTGCAAATCTACTTGATTGAACAGCACAATCAGCGGCTTGTCCGCCTCGACTGCTCTTTGAAAGAAGCGGCGGACGGCCGCATCGTTGTACTTCTGCTGCGTCAAGACGGCCAGCAGCACATCGGCCGAATGGAGAATCGCCCAAGCCCGCTCCCAGTTCACCTCGGCGTCAGAGTCCACGTCGGGGGTGTCGAGCAGCATCAACCGCGGCGGCAAGCTGTCTTGGCGAAGATAGAACAGTTGATTCCGCGGCGATTCCTTCAGCGGGTCCTCGGGCGAGCCGCATGGACGGACTTCGAATGATTCAAACAACCGTCCCAGCAATTCGCCATCGTCCCACTTCGGCGGCACCAGGCAAACCGGATGCTTTGTGCCCGAGGCCAGCGGAGAGACCTTGCTCACTTCGCAACCGGCCAGTGTGTTGAAGACGGCCGACTTGCCGATGTTCGTCCCCCCGGCAACGGCGACGACGATAACCTCGGGCAAATCAAGTTGCGGCAGAAGCTTGCGCTCGAGCTGGGCGCGCCACTCGCCGCGCGGCGGTGCAATGCCCAGCGCATTGAGATCTCGTTCAAGCCGTCCCAGCGAGTGGTCGAGTCGGCGGACGCACGCGACAAAATCGGCGAAACAAGGTGCTTCAGTCTTCATGACGGACTATGGTAGAACACGCTCCGCGTCGTTGCCAGCGAGGCTCTCGGGCAAGGCGGAAGGAAGAGAGCCGCGAGCCGACTTATCGCCCGCCGAACACCCCGGTGGCGTACCACACCCCGTTTCGCCCCCGCTTCATATCGTAGCCGAAGGCTGCCTGACGTGCGCGGACCGCGCTCCAATGCCCTGATGAAAGACGCCAGCACCGCACACATTCGATTGCGGCCTCGACGAGGTTCTGGCCCGGCCAGCTTTCGGCGCATACTTCGCGGGCCATCAAGCCGCGCGGCAATAAGGCGTTGAGCCGGTGAAACCGTGTCTCCCACTGGTGATGCCCCTGCCGAAGAATGCGGGCTTGATAGGCCGAATGACGCTCAGCCTCGCGCTGAAGCTCGGGCAGCAACTCGCCGTCGGCACTGGCCGGCTGCTCGGGATGCGTGCGAACGGCGTAAATCAATGTCCGCTGCGTGAGTGTGCCCGGCGGCAAATCTAGCATCACGGCCAACTGGCGAGCGGAATACGACAATGTTTCGGTCAGTGGAAACTGACTGACCACCGTTTCGTAATGCGCGGTGTTCCGATTGGCATAGTCAACGATCGCCAACCCGGGCTGTCCGAGCATCTCGGAAAACGCCTCGTGCTTGAGCAGCACCACTTCTTGTTCGTCGATCGCAACGGTTGCATCGTGCGGCACTCGAAGCAACTCATAACGCCGCAGCAAGCGGCCGACATCGGCATCCTGCAAAGCAATCGATTCCAAGTTACGGCTTCGCGGGTTGTTCTCATCGACGAAGTGAATCAGCAGCATCTTCCCGTCGCGCTTGGCCTGAGCGACGGCCTGTGAGTAGTCGGCGTGCCAAACAGGTGCGTCTGACGGCGGAGCGTCAGCGACGGCCTTCTGCGGCTTAGCCTCGATGCCTTCGATTGTCGGCAGAGGCGACGGCTTCGGATCTGACTGTCGCGGGCGGCCGGGCCGAACCGATGAATCGGGCGAGCTTGTCGAGGGATCGGCTTCCGCCGCAGGTTGGCTCGCGTCGGCGCTGGACGGTGCGGTCTCGGCGGACTGGCCATCAGACGCAGTCGGTTGTTCGGGTTTGTCTCGGCGGGCGGTGACGCCGGCCGACTGCGAGCTGGCGGTCGGATCCCCCGCATCCGCGGCCTTCGTCTCCCGACCCTCGACGGGCCGCGACGTTCGGGCCGCCCATGCGGCCTCGCGTTCTTGGCGATTCCCCGGCGGCAAATCGAGCAAGGCAGTCAAATCGGCGGTTGAAATCGATTCCTCGCCGCTGAACTTCCAAACACTGACCACCCATCCATAGCAAGCCGCCTCGCGATGCTTCAAATCCACGATCGCCAAGCCCGGGCCGTGCTCCAAAGCGAGAAAACCCTTTTGATCGAGCAACATGACTCGCTCTCCTCGAGCGCTAACCGAGGCGTCAAGCGGCACTCGGACACGCACGATTTCCTTCAGACGGCCCGCAACCGCCGGGTCGCTGGCGCGCGCTTGAAATTGGCGACAGGAGATCGAATCGTCGTCGAAAAAGATCAAAAGCAGTCTCTTCTCGTCGCGGGCTTGTCGGAAGGCCGTCGCGTAGTCATTGTGCGTCCAAAGATCGGCCGGCTCGGCATTTCCGGCCAGCAGAACGTTAGGAGCGAGTCCGACGAATCCGATCGAAGCTGCCATGACGGCCAGGTAGTTCCAAACCATTGCCACCGCGGCCGCAGCCGCAACAACGCGGCCGAATGCGAGAAATCCCCGGCTGGACCAATTTCCGTCTTTGGCGGCTCTATTTGGAAGAAATGTTTGAAAGAGCAGGAGCAAGCCTGTGCCCCAACCAAAGTGGCCGCCCCTTGGCAACCATCGTTTCGCGTCGGTTCGACCGCTTCTGATACGTGTGACTCGATCGTTGATCGAAAGCCGACATGACACAAGACCGTTGCGCCAAGATCGGAGAACGATGTCACTCGGTTCGAGCTGCGAAATCCTCGAATCACCGCGTCTGGGTATGCGCATGATGCGAACCTCGAGAATCGGGGGACCACTGGTACGGCACACTGTTCCGGTGGGCAAGTCTGCCCGGGGCCGTCCGATGACCCATTGCGCGGCCGTCGTCGCTGGGAAGGCGAAAGGTACGCCAGCCTCGATCGTACCGACGGCTCGAACGAGCCCTTTGCCGGGCCCGATCGCACGATTGGATGACAAATTCGAATTGACAACCCCGGCATTTCGCCGATAAGTTAGTCGAATGCGATATTACTAGGGAGCTTGGGGAAACTCAACGGGCTGCGCAACCTTTTAGGGATTTGCGGTTATTGCGGGCCGCCTGCGAGGAAATGCGAGGAAGATAATGACAACTATTTCTGTCGGAATGCGTTTCTCGCGGTGGTGGGCTGTTCTTGGCGCGGCGTTGGCGGTTTCGGCTGTCGGCGCGGCTGAGACGGCGACGGTGAATTGGGCCGAACTGATCGCCAAGGCGAAGGCGTCGTATCGTCCGTTGGCCGATACGGACTTGGCTGCCCGCCGGGGAGAATTGGTGGCGGCGATCGGCCGACTCGAGACTCGGCTTCAGCAAGATGGCGAGAATGGAGCTCGTTGGCGTCGCTACTTGAAACTCCAGCAGTTGCAAGACGAATTGAAGCTGCCCAAGCCCTCGCCGGCGGTGTTGGGGCAGGTGTATCAACGTTTGACATCCGGATATGACGGCCTGTGGCTGGTGTGTTTTGCCGACGTCCGCCAAAGCCTGCTGCGCTATCTGCAAACCTCCGGCAGCTTGGCAGGTGCCGACTTCAAGCGAAGTTACGAGCAGGTTCTCGACCAGTTGGGCGGGCGGCTGGGCGAATATTCGGTTCGGCCCGATGCCGAGCTTGCGTGGCAAATCGCATTGACGCTGCGATTGTTGCAAGATTTGGGGCAGGCCCCGGAACTGATCGAGGCCGCGCGAGGGCAGTTTCATCGTCCCAATGTGCGGATCGCGGTTACTCGGAGGCTGATCGCCCGAAACGTCGAAGGCGATGTGGTTAACGATGTCATGCCGGTTCACGATTGCATCTTGAAGTCCACGGTGATCGGGCAGGGGGTAACCAACGGCCGGAAGCTCCTCACGCTGATCGCCGACGAGGACCGTGCCGTGATCGAAACGATCTTCCAGGGCACGACGCGCTCGCAAACGACGGCATATCAGGGGCCGGTGGCGGTTTTCACCGACGGTGTAACGCAATTGTCCGCCCGAAAACGGATTTACTTGAGCGAATCGGGAGTTGAAGCAGCCCCGGCCGAGGCGTGTGCGCAGACAGACACCACGTTTACCGGCATGTGCGCCCCGCGGATACTCGAACGAATCGCGTGGAAAAAGGCGTACAAACAAAAAGCGTCAGCCGAGTATGTGGCCGCCCGTTTGGCGGAACAGAAGCTGAAAGGTCGGGTGGAAAGCGAGGGCGCCGAGGCGATTGCCAAGCTGCAAGACGGATTTGAAGGGCGGTTTCGTCGCCCGTTGCGCGACTACGGCATGCTGCCCGAATTGCTCAAGTTCGCCACGGATCCCGAGGCGATGCGGATTACCGCGCTAATGGCCGATCGGTATCAGTTGTCGGCTGCTGCGGATCCGCCGGCGCCGGCCGAAGGCGACTTGGTCGTGCAGGTTCACGAAAGCTTGGTGAACAACATCGCTCACCAGTTGCTCTCCGGGATGACGATGCGCGAGGAAAGCCTGCGAACCTGGGCCACCGAACGGATGAAGTTCAAATTGGAGCCCCCGCCCGCCGACAGCGAGCCGGTGGCGGTGGCGTTTCCCGCGTCAATGGCGCCGGTGGCGGCCGAGTTTGATCGAGACGAGATCGTCATTCTCATTCGCGGGGAACGCATCTACAAGAATGACGAGCTGATTTCGCGAAAACTCAAGAGCGTTGACATTACCGCGCGATATCAAATCCGTCGCGAGAACGGGGGCCTGAAACTGGTGCGACAGGGCGACGTTCAGGTGTTGCCCACTGGATTCAAGCCGGAGGAAGGGAAGCCCCTCTCAGCCGAGGTAGTTCTCGTTCGCAACGCTTTGAAGACCCATCTGGAACGAGCGTTCAAGTCGGAACGTCCGTTGGATTTCGACCTAGAAGCCGAAGGCCGGGTTGTCGGTCGTATGAAGGCGGTCGATGCCCGAGCGACGGGCGGCTGGCTGATACTATCTTGGCAGTTGGCTGCCGCCGAACCGTCGGCGACTGTGACCATGGCGGCCGATTGACCGATCGGCCCGCACCGGCCGGGCTTTGGTACCTTCGGGGCTTGCCTGTTCCGCGGCGAGCCGCGTTCTTCTTTTCCCACACTCGCCCGCGCGGCGGTTTTTCGCTTACTCTTGGGGGGCTTTCAGCGGCATGGAAGGCACGCTCCCGGCCTCTTTTCTCAGTGAAAGGCGGTTGGTCTCCGGGAAAGGCGATTTGGGGGGCGGTTCGGTGGCTCCTCCGCGGATTGCGATTCTTTGGCCGTCCCGGCGATGGCGATCGGTAGGCGGACGGTTGCCAAACCGCGGCCGGTTGGCGTTGGAAAGAATCCCCCGAGGGACTCGGCCGGTGAGCGCGTCGGTGACGGGATAAAGAGCCTGATGAACGGCGGCATAGGGGGACGGGGCAAACTTTGGCGGGCGGCTGACGATTTTGCGGCAACTGGAATCGTGGGCAGCGGTTGGTGTCCGCCGGGGAACCGAAAATTTTCGTTCTAAGCCCGTTGACCATTCTTGCCGATCATGCTACGATCTGAGGTTTCCCGCCCGTGATGGGTGGCATTCTTTGGCAACGCGGAATCGGTAGCGAATAGGAGAGCCTCGGTGGCTGGACAGACGAAAGAGATTATTCGAATTCGGATGGAGGCCTACGATCACGCCGTCCTCGACCAGTGCGCGGAAGAGATTGTGGCCTCGGTCAAGCGGACGGACGCGATTGCTCACGGCCCGATTCCTTTGCCAACGCGCATCGAACGCTATACGGTGCTTTCCAGTCCGCATGTGGACAAGAAGGCGCGTCAGCAGTTCGAAATCAGGACGCACAAACGGCTGATCGATATCGAGCGGGCCTCCGCGCGAACGATCGAGGCGTTGAATAAGCTCAGTTTGCCGGCGGGGGTGGACGTAAAGATCAGAACGACCAGCCGGCGGTAAGGCGGAGCGATGGTCGAGCCGGCTTCCCCGAAGAGGCGTTTGGTTTTTTCGGCGGGGGGCGGCGGGTGTGTTGCGTCGGCGTTTCGGCTGAGCGGTTTTGGTGACCCTCGGCCCGACGTCGGATGCGATGGGCCTTGGGTTGGTGTAACAGATTATGCAACGGAAGCCGGGCGGATAACGCCGGCCTGATCGCGTAGAAGCAGGCTGGGACGGTTCCGTAGGCGAAGCAGCACTAGGGCAAGAGCGATGGCAGTTGGACTACTCGGCCGCAAGGTCGGGATGACGCAGATTTTCGCCCCGACCGGTGAGGTTGTGCCTGTAACGATCATCGAGGCCGGCCCGTGTCACGTCCTTCAGATTCGCACGAAGGATCGTGACGGGTATGAGGCGGTGCAGCTCGGATTCGTTGATCGTCCCCGTCGTCTTGCTTCGCGTGCTGCTCGCGGCCATGTCGCCCGGCTCGATAGCAAGCGTCAAAAGAAGCTTGCGGCGGCCGGCGTGGAATCGCCGGCTAAGGCGGGCTGTGAGCCCAAGCGATTTATCCGCGAGTTTCGTTCTTCGACCGCGGGTTTCCAAGTCGGCCAGGAATTGAAGGTCGATATCTTCTCGGACGTGGCAGCCGTCGATGTCTCCGGCGTGACCAAGGGCCGCGGTTTCCAAGGTGTGATGAAGCGGCACGGATATTCCGGGCAGCGGGCATCGCACGGCGTCAAAAAGGTTCATCGGCACCCCGGATCGACCGGTTGCAACACATCGCCGGGTCGCGTCGTCAAGGGGCGGCGGATGGCCGGCCACATGGGCAACGTCCGTCGCACCGTGCGGAACCTGCGGGTAGTCAAGGTGGATCCTGCCAGCAACCTGCTGGTGGTTCGCGGCGCGGTTCCCGGGCCGAACGGCGGGCTTGTGATTGTGCGGCAGACAAACAAACTGTAATTTCCGACGCCCATGCGCGACATGGGTCGGTTTAGGTGTTGAGCAAGCAAATATGTTGCGGCCACGCTTCGGTAATCAGAAAGCGGGGCGGTCGCGATGAGCGATGGGATTAGTTGGGGTTGGTTGCCGGCCCGGGGAAAGCTCGGCAAGCAACAGAAGCGTGCGGCAGCGGGTTCGCGTTGTTGTCGGCGGGCAATGTTGCTGTGATACGCTGTCGGGCAATGGTTCGGGGGCGTGCGGCTGACGTGAGTTTGGCCCGGCCGCGGCAGGGCAAAGGAAAGCAAGCGATATGGCGACGTTACCAGTTTACGATAGGGCTGGCGCGGAGGTCGGTCAGTACGAGATCGACCCGGCTGAGATTGCCCCGACGGTCAACAAGCAACTGATTCATGATGTTGTGGTAATGTATCAGGCGAATCGCCGCCTGGGGACGGTGCGAACGAAAGGCCGATCGGACGTTTCCGGCAGTACGAAAAAGATGTATCGCCAAAAGGGCACGGGCAACGCGCGTGCCGGTTCGCGGCGGAGCGGTGTACGTCGGGGCGGCGGACACATCCATAATCTTTCGCCGCGCGACTATTCGTACCGCTTGCCGCGCAAGGCCGTCCAGTTGGCCACGCGGATGGCGTTGGCTTCGCGGCTGGCCGAAAACGAAGTGACCTTGCTCAACGAGCTGACGGCATCCGAGCCGAAGACCTCGGAAATGGCGAAGATGTTGCGGGCGCTCAAGTTGGATGGCCAAACGGTGCTGGTCGCAGTGCCTTCGTACGACGTGAACGTGTACAAGAGTCTGCGGAATATCCCCAATGTGGCCGTGTTGCCGGTGGGCGAGCTGAATGCGCTGTGCGTGCTTCGGCCGAAGCGACTGGTAATGACCACAGCGGCGTTGGATGCGTTCCGCGCGAAATCGGCCGCAACGGGCGGCAAGCGGAAGGCGACGGCTGCGGCCCAGTGAGCCGGCGAGGATCGTTGTACGAGATTTCGGCACGCGGGCCGAGTGCAATACGGCAATCGCCAGCGAGGATAAACAATCATGGCGCGAGACGTAACCAAAACGAACTTGGAACTGACTCCGCAGCAGATCATTCTGCGTCCGCTGTTGACGGAAAAGGGGATGCACAAAGCCAATCGGTATCATGCTTACGCCTTCGAGGTGAACCGACTGGCCGGCAAAGAAGATATCCGCCGAGCGGTCGAGGAGTTGTTCAACGTAAAGGTGGTCGAGGTTCGAACCCAAAACCGCAAGGGCAAGCCGCGGCGCAGTCGATTCAGGCAGGGGCAGACGAAAGCCTGGAAGAAGGCGATCGTCACGCTGGATTCCGAACACCGCCTCGATTTCTTCTAGACCCTTTAGTGGGAAAGCGGAAATCGGTGCGAGTGGCGACGCCGGCTACGGGCAGTGTTGCTGAGTAGCCCGTCGCCTTCCCGAGTGCGTGAACCTATTTAGCGAAGAGCGAACCATGGGACTGAGACGATACAAACCGACCTCGCCGGGCCGTCGCGGCGCGACGGTGAGCGACTTCGCCGAGTTGACGCCCGGCGCTTCGGCGCCGAAGTCCCTTTTGCGGCCGAAACGGCGCAAAGGCGGACGCAATAATCAGGGCGTGATCACCGCGCGGCATCGGGGCGGCGGGCATAAGCGATGCTATCGGATCATCGATTTCCGTCGCGACAAAGACGGTGTGCCGGCGGTTGTGCATTCGATCCAGTACGATCCGAATCGCAGCGCTCGAATCGCCCTGCTGCATTATAAAGACGGCGAAAAGCGGTTCATTTTGGCGCCGGAGGGTTTGAAGGTCGGTGCCGAGGTTCTTAGCGGAGCCGATGCCCCCGCGGCGGTGGGCAACTGCTTGCCGTTGTCGCACATTCCGCTGGGGATGGAGGTCCACAACATCGAGATGCAGCCCGGGCGGGGCGGGGCGCTTTGTCGGTCGGCGGGCACTCGTGCGACCTTGGCCGCCCGCGATGCGGGGTGGGCGCAGCTCAACTTGCCCAGCGGCGAAGTGCGCCGTGTTCCGGCAACGTGCCGAGCGACGATCGGCGTGCTGGGCAACAGCGAACACATGGGCGTGGTGCTCGGCAAGGCGGGACGAACGCGGTGGATGGGCTGGCGTCCGCATGTTCGCGGCACGGCCATGAATCCGATTGATCACCCGCACGGCGGCGGTGAAGGCCGGACCAAGGGCGGCCGTCATCCGGTTAGCCCTTGGGGCAAGTCGGCAAAGGGCGGGGCGACGCGGAAACGGAAGAAGGCCTCGAACAAAGCCATTGTCCGCCGCCGGAAGTCGCGCCGCTACGGCCAGTTGAAATTGAAGTAGTGCGTTGGGGTTGAATGGTGAGTCGGCCTGTCGGCGCCGACGCTGGGACGGAGCACTATGGGACGATCACTGAAAAAAGGCCCGTTCGTCAATCCGAAGCTGTTTCTCAAGGTTCAGAAACAGAACGAAGCGGGAACGAAGGATCCGATCAAGACTTGGGCGAGGGCATGCACGATTGTGCCCGAGTTCGTCGGCCATACGTTCCTGGTTCACAACGGAAAGGTTCATGTGAAGGTGTTCGTGACCGAGGAGATGGTAGGCCATCGGCTCGGCGAGTTCGCCCCCACGAGAACCTTCCGCGGACACGGCGGAAAGGGAGGGAAGTGAAATGGCGTACAGAGCAGTGCATCGCTTTGCGCGGATCGGGCCGCGAAAGGTCCGTCCCTTGGCCGATTTGATCCGCGGGCTTTCGGCGGACGAGGCGTTGCGGGTATTGCGGTTCCAGCCCCATCGCGGCGCCCGAATGCTGGAGAAGGTGCTCAAGAGCGCGTTGGCCAACGCAGAAGACCTGCGTGCGACGAACATCAAGCGGCTTCGCGTAGTGGACTGCCGCATCGACGAGGGGCCGTTTTATAAGCGGATGAAGCCGCATTCGCGGGGAATGGCGTCGATCCTCAAGCGGCGGACATCCCACATCTCGATCGACTTGGAATAAACGAGCCACTGCCCGAATAGGTGTCACGCAAATGGGTCAAAAAGTCAAACCGACCGGGTTTCGCACTGGGGTGATGGTCGGCTGGAACAGCCGCTGGTACGCCCCGAAGCAGGAATTTGCCGACCTGCTCGTGGAAGATTTCAAGATTCGCGAGTTCATCAAGAAAAGCAAGACTCGGGAAGGCAAGCCGGTCTATCCGGGCATTGCGAAGATTGAAATCGAGCGGACCCGGGACGAGGTCAAGGTGGTCCTGCATTCCTCGCGGGCGGGTATTCTGATCGGCCGCAAGGGCGAGCGCGTTGAAGAATTGCAGCGCATGCTTCAGGAAAAAACCGGGCGGCGGATCAATATCAAGGTTGAAGAAATCAACAAGCCGGAGTTGGTCGCTCAACTGATCGCCGAAGATATCGCCGAGCAGTTGGAAAAGCGGGCCAGTTTCCGGCGCACGATGAAAAAGGCGATCGAGCAAACCATGGCGGCCGGGGCCAAGGGAATCAAGATCCAATTGGCCGGCCGGTTGGGCGGAGCGGAGATGTCGCGGCGCGAGAAGGCGATTGCCGGTTCGATGCCGTTATCGACGCTGCGTGCGAAGATCGATTACGGGTTTGCCGAGGCGTTGATTCCGCAAGGGCACATCGGCATCCAGGTTTGGGTCAACCAGGGCATGTATAGCGAGGGCGATAACGATGGCGATGATGCCAAAACGGGTCAAGCATCGAAAAAGCCAAAGAGGACGTATAAAAGGTGAGGCAACGCGCGGAAACCGCGTCGTCTTCGGCGATTTCGGCTTGCAGGCAACGCAAGGCGGTTGGATCAGCGCCGCGACGATCGAGGCCGGCCGTATCGCAGCGCAGCAGTACCTGCGCAACGAAGGACGGCTCTATGTGCGCATATTCCCGCACAAGCCGATCACCTCGATCCCGTTGGAAACGCGAATGGGCAAAGGGAAGGGCGAGCCGGAGTATTGGGCCGCCTCGATCCGAGCGGGTGCCGTGTTGTTCGAGGTCTCCGGCATTTCGGAAGAGGCCGCGCGGCTATGCTTCACCCGCTTGGCGCACAAGATGCCCGTGAAGGTTCGCTTTATTCGGCGACGGGCCATGTAATGGGGCGGGCCAGGTAGGCGGCTTGTTTCGATGTTGGTGGGAATTGTTTTGGAAGGCGTAAAGCAACTGGGTATTGCGAGCGTTGTCGCGGGCCGGCCGAATGTCGGTCGAGGGTGAAGGGATCGACGCATGGCGAAAGCTAAAGAACTCCGCGAAATGAGCGACGAACAACTGGCGTTGACGCTCAAGGAGACGACAGAACACTTGTTTCGCTTGCGATTGCAGGCGCAATCGGAGCGGTTGGATGCGCCGAGCGAGCTGCGGAAGCAGCGGCGGCTAATCGCCCGCATTCTGACGATTCAACGAGAGCGGATGGCGGCCGGTGCGGCATCCGCGGCGAAGGAGCCGAACCATGCCTAAGCGGAAAGAGATCGGAGTGGTGGTGAGCGACAAGGCCGCGAAGACGCGGCGCGTGGAGATTCCCCGGCTGGTGAAGCATCCGAAATACGGCAAGTATCTGCGGCGGCGGACGATCTGCCACGTGCATGACGAGAATAACGAGTCGCACGCCGGCGATGTCGTGGAGATCATCGAGAGCCGGCCGATGTCGCGGTTGAAGCGGTGGGCGCTGGTTCGCGTTGTCGAACGGGCGAAGATGGCCGATTTGGCGGCGATGCGTGCGGCGTCGCGGGCACGGGCGACGGAGTCGGAGTGAAAGCGTCGGGCAAGCATCCGATGGCCCGAGGCGGGCGTCGGGTCGCTGGTTGACGGGGCGATGACGAGAAGCCTGAGTTTCGGCCCGGTGCGGCAAGGAGAAGACAACCATGATACAAATGCAAACACGTCTGACAGTCGCCGACAACACCGGCGCGAAGGAGCTGATGTGCGTGAAGGTTCTCGGCGGCAGCCGTCGCCGGTGGGCCCGGGTCGGCGACATCGTTGTCTGTAGCGTGAAGAGCGTTTTGGCCGGAAGTGATTTCAAGAAGGGTGCGGTCGTTCGCGCGGTCATCGTTCGCTGCAAACAGCCGACGCGGCGGGACGACGGCAGCTACGTTCGTTTCGACAGCAACGCCGCGGTGATTATCGACAATGATAAGAACCCTCGCGGCACACGTATTTTCGGAGCGGTGGCGCGCGAGTTGCGCGAGCGGAACTTCATGAAGATTGTCAGCCTCGCCAGTGAGGTGGTCTGATGCTGATTCGTACTAACGACTTAGTGGAAGTGATCGCGGGCGACGACCGCGGCACGCGCGCCAAAGTGGTTCGCGTCGATCGGCGCGGCGGACGTGTGGTGGTCGAGGGCGTCAATCGCGTTTACAAGCACGTGCGGCGGAGTCAGAAGAACCCGCAAGGCGGCCGGTTGTCGCGCGAGATGCCGGTGGATGTCAGCAACGTGCAGTTCGTGTGCGCGAGTTGCGGGAAGAAAACGCGTCTGGGGCTGCGAATGACGGCGGCCGGGGCGAAAGAGCGGTATTGCCGGAAGTGCGGGGCGAGCAACGGAATCGTTTCTCCGCCGCGCTCGCGGGCGCAATAGGCCTACAGCGAATCGTTGGGAAAAGCGAATATGTGCGCGAAGCAAGCCAAGGGAAAAAAAGGCGAAGATCAGGCCGTCGAGAACGTCCCGGCTCCGCCGCCGCGGCTCTGGCAGCGGTACCAAGACGAAGTGCTGCCGGCGCTGGCGAAGCAGTTTGGGCGTCCGAACCGGATGTCGCTTCCCCGATTGGAGAAGATCGTCGTCAACATGGGCGTGGGGAAGGCGATCACCGAAAAGAAATACCTGGAAGAAGCCGTCGATGCACTGAAAGTCATTGCCGGTCAGAAGCCGGTGATTACTCGCGGTCGGAAGTCGATTGCCGGTTTCCACCTGCGCGAAGGGCAGGCGATCGGCTGCAAAGTGACGTTGCGCGGCAGGCGGATGTGGGAGTTCCTCGATCGGCTGGTTACGCTGGCCTTGCCTCGGGTTCGCGACTTTCGCGGGTTGAACCCGAACGCATTCGACGGAAACGGGAATTACAGCATCGGGCTGACCGAGCAATCCGTCTTTCCGGAAATCAATCCCGACAAGTACACGCGGGCACAAGGAATGAACGTCACGCTGGTGACCAACTGCGGCAACGACGACGAAGCGCGCGAAATGCTCAAGCGGTTAGGCGTTCCGATGCGGGCGGCGACGTAGTTGGTGCGGCGACGCTCGACGCCGGGGGGCGGTTAGCGAGTTTCGGTGGTGCAACCTGTTTTGGGTGACCAGGGGTGCGGCGCTCCGGAGACCGCCGCGAAGAGTGTGGTGGCGAGCGAAGCCGATGGCCCATTGCGGGCCGGTTTAGACTGGGAAATATAGAACGATGGCAAGCAAATCGAAGATTATCAAGGCGCAGCGTCCTCCGAAGTTCAGCACGCGGCTCGTGCGTCGTTGTCGGCTTTGCGGGCGTCCGCGCGCCGTGTACCGAAAGTTTGGAATTTGCCGCATCTGCTTTCGGAAGCTGGCTGATGACGGGATGATTCCCGGAGTGAAAAAGTCGAGTTGGTAAACGGCCCGCAGGCGGCTCGTGCCGTTTTCCGGCGGGCCGTGCGATTCTCGCGGCGTATGCCGTTGGCGGGTGATGTTGAACCTCGGAGTAGTGAATAGTAGCGCCGATCGACCGAAGGGCGGTTTTTCCGGCAGAGTAGCCGGGCAACCGCGGCAAACCGAGGACGGATAAAGGGATCTGACGAACCATGATGACCGACCCCATCGCCGACATGTTGACCCGCATTCGCAACGCGGTCCGCGTCGAACGGCCGCACGTCGAATTGCCGCTCAGCAAGGTCAAACGCGGTCTGGCGGAAGTTCTGAAGCGAGAGGGCTATATTTGGGACTGGGAGGAAGTCGCCGGCAGTCCGGTGAACATCCTTCGTTTGTACCTGAAATACGGTCCCAATGGCGAACGGGTGATCCGCCGCATTCGTCGCGTGAGCACGCCGGGCCGCAGAGTGTACAGCGGGGCCGCGGATCTGAAGCCCGTGCTGGGCGGACTGGGAATTCGCATCCTGAGCACCAGTCGGGGCGTGGTCAGCGACCGCGAGGCGCGGCAGCGGCGGCTCGGCGGTGAAGTGCTGTGCGAGGTATGGTAGTCTTCCGCTGCGGCCGTGTTGGCCGCCGACGGGTGGAAACAATTAGCCAATCGAGCCGGAGTAACGGGATCAAGCGACGGACCGACGATCAAGGGGTGCGTGCGACGGTCGGTTGTCGGCGCAATAGGGCGATGAAAGGCAGTGATAGATCATGTCTCGACTAGGAAAGAAACCCGTCGCCGTCCCCGACGGTGTCAAGGTGCAAATTAACGGTTCGGTCGTGACGGTCGAGGGACCCAAGGGCAAGTTGTCTTGGGAGCATCGGCCTGAGGTTTCGGTAGCGTATGATGCCGAAACGAAAAGCCTGCTCGTCGGCCGCAAGAACGACGATCGGTTGAGTAAATCGCTGCACGGTTTAACCCGCGCGATACTGGCGAACATGGTGCGGGGCGTTCGCGAAGGGTACGAACGCCGATTGGAAATCCAAGGCGTCGGATATTTGGCCGCGGTGCTCGGCAACGTTTTGCAGTTGCGCGTGGGCTATGCCAACGAGCTACAGGTGCCGATTCCCGAGGGGATCAAAGTAGCCGTGCCGGATCAGCAGCACATCGTTATTACGGGAGTGGACAAACAACTGGTCGGTCAGTTTGCGGCGGATGTTCGCGCATTGCGGAAGCCCGAGCCCTATAAGGGCAAAGGGATTCGGTACATGGGCGAGGCCGTTCGGCGGAAACAGGGCAAGGCGATGGTCAAGTAGGCGGCGATGGTCGAATAGGGCGAGCCGGCCGATGGAAGATCCTTGCCGCGGCGTCTTCCGCAAGTGGCAAGACGGTGAATAGCGGCGGGGTTGGAGTGCGGAAGGGGCCGGATCGCTTTGCCGCGATAGGTTCGCAACGGCCCGCAAAGAACGGTGAGAAGAACATTCGGAAGAGGGGATTGCGATTAGGACGGGCGATTTCCTCGATCGCCCGTTTGGTCGTGCCCGCGGCCTCTTGGTCCACGATTAGGACTGGTTTTTGAATTGTCCGGCGGATGGCAATCGTCGGGCGGAGCGAGTAGCGGAAGGGATCAGCGGTGCAACACGGCAAGCAAATCTATCGTCAACGAAAGCGTCGCGGCTTTCGAGTGCGCAATAAGTTGAAGAAGCACGCGGTTCGACCGCGGTTGTGCGTCCATCGCAGCCACAAGCATATTGCCGTACAGGTCATCGACGATGTCCATGGCCGCACGTTGGTCGCGGCAAGCACTTTGGAAAAGGCGATCAAGGCCGAGGTTCCCTATGGCGGGAATAAGAAAGCGGCAGCGATCGTCGGCAAGGCGATTGCCGAGCGGGCCTTGGCCGCTGGGGTAAAGGAAGTGGTGTTCGACCGGCGCGAGTACAAGTATCATGGGCGAGTGGCGGCACTGGCGCAAGCGGCTCGCGAGGCGGGCTTGGTGTTCTAAAGCTCGCACGCGCGACAGTTGGCGACGGGGTTGACCTTTGGCGGGAAATGAGGGGTGATTTCGGCTCGATGGCTCCTTTGCATGGGCGGAAACGAGCTTGGTCCGCGACGGAGGCGTTGTCCGTCGAGCGGTGAATGAAGTTGGGCGAGGAGTTCGCCCCTGGCGTCCGGCGGATGAGCCTGTGACCTTGTCGGTGGCGTGCTGGATCGGGACGAAGAGCAACTGCGGCGCGGGGCTGTGGATTCGATGAGGGCCGAACGAAGCTTAGTCCGCTTTTGAGACGGCTCGTTCGGAATGAACCGTGGTGTGTGATTAGGCAACGACTCGGGGCGCCGAGGGCGTCTTGAGGGCGAAGACGACTCGACAGACGAAAAGCAAGCGGTCAACGCGTATGGTGACAGAATCAACTCGAGGCGAACTGCGAGAAAAGACCATTAAGGTCCGTCGCTGTGCTGCGGTGGTCAAGGGTGGCCGCCGTTTCAGTTTCACGGCGTTGGTGGTCGTCGGCGATGGCCACGGCCGTGTCGGCTGCGGATACGGCAAAGCGAATGAAGTGCCGCCGGCCGTGGAAAAGGCGCAAAAAGACGCCATGCGCAACATGGTGCCGATTCCCATCGAAGGCACGTCGATCGCCCATCCGGTCGAAGCGCGGTATGGGGCGGCTCACGTGCGGTTGATGCCGGCCAATCCGGGGACAGGCGTGATCGCGGGCGATGCAGTTCGGGCCGTGTGCGAGTGTGCGGGCATCAGCGACATCTTGACGAAGAGTTTCGGCTCGAACAATCCGACCAACTTGGTCCGGGCGACGATTTTGGCTTTGCAGAGCTTGCGCGGGCAGAGCGAGGTCGAACGGCTGCGGGGAGTATCGCTGTCATGAATTTGAATGATGTTCATCGAGGGGTCGTCAAACACAAAGCGCGGAAGCGTTTGGGTCGCGGTCCCGGTTCGGGGCAGGGTAAGACGGCCGGTCGCGGCAGTAAGGGCCAATGGTCTCGCAGCGGCGCTTCGTTGTCGAAGCTGTTCGAGGGCGGACAAATGCCGCTGGCGCGCCGGATTCCGAAACGCGGTTTCAACAATCCCTTTGCGCCGACGGTGGCGGTCGTCAATTTGGCGCAGCTCGAACGCCATTTTTCGGACGGGCAAGAGGTCAATTTGGACACCTTGCGAAGCTGCAATTTGGCCAAGGGAAGGTTCGATGAATTGAAGATCCTCGGTGAAGGCCAGTTGACGAAACGGCTCAAAGTGGCCGCCCACCGGTTTAGCAAAACGGCATTGGAGAAGATTCAGCAGGCTGGGGGCGAGGCGATCGTGCTGCCAGGCAAGAAGCCCGTGCCCAGGAACAAAATGAAGGCCGCCAAACAGGGATCGTAGCCAGCGGCCGGCCGAAAGCGCTCGGCGAAAGCGATTTGCCGGGGCGTTATACGGACCGTTGCCGCGCCGGCTGTCCATTTGAAGACGGACGGAGCGAGCCATGTGGGAAAAGATTCGGGTCGTGTTTACGATCCAGGAATTGCGTCAGAAGATTTTGTTGACGCTGCTCTTCCTGGCGATCTACCGCATTGGGTACACGATCCCGTTGCCCATGATCGACTATAAGCAGATGACCGCGGCCTTCGCCGAAGGCGGCGGCTTGATGGACATTCTCAACGCGGTGGCGACGTTCAGCGCCAGCCAGTTGAGCCAAGCGACGATTTTCGGCCTGGGCATCATGCCGTATATCTCGGCATCGATCATCTTCCAGTTGCTTGCCAGCGTTTATCCCCCGTTGGAAAAGCTGCAAAAGGAGGGCGAAAGCGGCCGGAAGAAGATCAACGAGTACACACGTTACGCGACGGTTGTGATTTGCTTGGGGCAAAGCTGGCTGTATATGGGCTGGCTGAACCAGTCCGGGTTGGTCTATCCGGAGTACACCGGCTTTATGTGGCAGTTGACCGGCGTATTGACAATGACCGCCGGTACCGTGTTTTTGATGTGGCTCGGCGAACAAATTGACGAGTACGGGATCGGCAACGGGATCAGTCTGCTGATCATGGCGGGCATCTTGGCCCGTATGCCCGAAGCTGCCAAGGATTTGCTCGGCAAGGTGGCCGAGGGCGGGTTCCAACTGGGCGGCGGCCGCGGCCAGATGGGCGTGGAAACGATCTTGGTATTGGTGCTGCTTTTCGTGGCCGTGGTGGCCGGCGTGGTGTTCATGTACCAGGGGCAGCGCCGAATTCCGACTCAAAGTGCCAAGCATGTGCGCGGGCGGCGAGTCTATGGCGGCACGCGACAGTACCTTCCGCTGCGGGTGAATCAGGCCGGCGTGATGCCGATCATCTTCGCCAGCAGTCTGTTGCTCTTCCCGGCGTTCGTTTTTCAATGGTTGGCCAACCATTACGGCGGCTTTTGGCGGTCGCTGGAACAGAGCTTTCATCGCGGCACGTCGTACTCGTACAACGTGCTCTATGTGGCGCTGATCTACTTTTTCTGTTACTTCTGGACGGCCATTACCTTCAACCCGAAGGATATGGCCGAGAATTTGAAAAACTACGGCACGTTCATTCCCGGTTATCGCCCCGGCCGGCGCACCGCTGATTACTTGGAAAAGGTGATGGTGCGGATTACCTACGTCGGTGCCGGTTTTTTGGCCGTGGTGGCGATCGTGCCGACGTTGATCGGGGCGTGGTCGGGGGTGGACTACAATGTGGCTTCGTTCTATGGCGGCACCAGCTTGCTGATCGCCGTGAGCGTCGCGTTCGATTTGGTGCAGAAGATCGACAGTCACCTAGTGATGCGAAATTATCGCGGATTGCTGGAAAAGGGGTGATTTGGTCGTTGCCGGCGGTGGTCGGCGGGGCCTTCCGGCGACGTGCGCGACAATGCAGCGATGACGTTGAGTCGATCATCGGGCTAGGTTGCGCAATGCCGGCGAAAGGCGCCGGTGAGGCCGAGGGGCGCACGATCGTCCGGTGGCGGCAGCAGCAACGCCCTTCGTCGCGGTTGGATAGCAAAAAAAGAGCGTTTTGCGAGCATGGGGAGCTGAGCGATGCGGATGGTTTTTATTGGTCCGCCGGGGGCTGGCAAGGGCACGCAGGCCGAACGGCTGATTGCCGCCCATAAGCTGGCGCACCTTTCCACTGGCGACATGTTGAGGGCCGCACGCGACGCGAAGACCCCTCTGGGCCTGAAGGCCGACGAGTACATGTCGGCCGGGGCCCTGGTTCCCGACGCGATTATCATCGATTTGATTTCCGAGCGGCTCAAGCAGCCTGACTGTCGCGGTGGATACCTGCTCGACGGTTTTCCGCGGACGATTGCCCAGGCCGAGGCGCTCGATGCCATGTTGGCCGCCGCGGGTACGCCGTTGGATGTCGTTTTGGAGCTGGCGGTGCCCGAAGAGGAACTGTTCCGTCGTTTGGCGGGGCGGGGACGTGCGGACGACAATCCCGAGGTCATTCGTCAGCGGTTGGTGGCATATCGCAATCAGACGGCCCCATTGCTCGATTATTATCGCAACAAGGGGCTTTTGAAATCCGTCGATGGTTTGGGGACGGTAGAGGAGATTTTCGAACGCATCGAGGCCGCCTTGGCGACGGTTCGGTAGGTTGCAGGGGAGCTGGAGGAGTGGAAACCCTCAAATCGCGCCGTGAAATCGCCGAGATGCGCAAGGCCGGGTTGTTGGTTTGGCAGGCGCATCAGTTGGTGGGCGCGATGATCCGGCCCGGTGTGACGACTGCGGAGCTGAACGCCGCGGTGGAAGAGTTTTTCGCGCGTCAGGGGGCGGAGACGCTGTTCAAGAACTACCCGAATCCCGATGGGGATGGCCCGCCGTTTCCCGCGGCTTGTTGTATTTCGATCAACGAGCAAGTCGTGCATGGCATTCCCGGGCCGCGCAAGTTGAAAGAAGGCGACATCGTCAAAGTGGACACCGGGTGCCGCTACCACGGCTGGTGCGGCGATGCGGCGGCAACCTATGCCGTGGGCAAGGTTTCTCCGGAAATTCGTCAACTGATTGATACAACGCGAGGCGTGCTTGCCCTGGCTGTTGAACTGATGGGCCGGTGTTCGTGGTGGCGCGATGTCGCAACCGAAATGGAGGCGTATGTCAAACGGGCGGGATTTTCCAGTGTCGTGAAGTACGTTGGACACGGAATCGGCCGCGAGATGCACGAAGACCCGCAGGTGCCGAATTTTTGCGATCGCAAGACGCGATTGACTGGCGGGTTCCGCCTGTCGCCCGGGTTGGTGATCGCCGTCGAACCGATGGTGAACATGGGCAGCGCTCGCGTTCAACGGTTGGCGGATACGTGGACGGTGGCGACCTGCGACGGAAAGCCAAGTGCCCATTTCGAACACACGATCGCGTTGACGGACGATGGGCCGGTGCTGTTGACCGGCGGACCGAACGGTGAAACGTGGTGATGTTATTCGGGCCGAAGCGGCGAGCCGAGATCGCGTTTCGCTGACGAGCCCGAGGCGTTTTCGGTCGAGCTGTTCTCGGTAGAACGGGCCGATCGAGGCGAAGGTGTGAAACGAGTCGATTGAGGGATAAAAAGGCTTAACCGCCCCTTGCGATGCTGGGAGGCAACGCCTTATACTGTAGTGTTCTACACCTCGGCCGATCGGTTGCCGCCTGGAAAGTGCAGGCGGAGAGGCAACGCCGATGCGGCGATATGCCGGCGCCGGGGATAGTTGGAAAGCGGGTGAGGCGCCCGGTGCGCTGAGCCTGCGGGTCCGTCGCGGCGCGTCGGTTGACGCGGTGAGACCGGAGAGAGAGCGATGAAGGTTCGAGCAAGCGTGAAGCGAATTTGCGAACATTGCAAGATCGTGCGTCGTCGCGGCGTGGTGTTCGTGGTCTGCACGAATCCGCGCCACAAGCAGCGCCAGGGCTAGCACGCGAAGCGAGGAGTTGCAGGAAGATGCCGCGTCTTTTGGGTGTTGATATTCCGGGCGATCGGCCGACGGTCATCTCGCTCACCTATTTGTACGGGGTCGGGCCGCGCATTGCCCGCGAGCTGTGCCACAAGGCCGGCGTCAATCCGCAGCAGCGGGCGCGCGAGTTGCGCGAAGACGAATTGGCGCGCTTGGCGGCACTGCTCGACAAAGACTATGTTGTCGAGGGGCAGTTGCGCCGTCAGGTGAATCAGAATATTGCGCGGTTGAAGGATATCGCGTGTTATCGAGGGATCCGTCATCGTCGCGGACTGCCGGTTCGGGGGCAGCGCACGCGGACCAATGCGCGGACGCGCAAGGGGCCGAAGAAGACGGTGGCCGGCAAGAAGGGGGTCAAGGATCTCCGGTAGCGGCGGCCGAGGAACTCTTTCTCCCGGTTGCCGGAAGGCGACGTGCCGGGTGATGGGCACGCGGGCCGCGTAAGCTGCGAGGTTGGAACAAGGCAAGGCCATTTTGGAGTTTTCAGCGTGGCGAAGGCAAAGCGCAAGAAGGTTCGTCGCAACGTATCGGTGGGCATCGCTTTTATCAAAGCGACGTTCAATAACACGCTGGTGACGATTACCGACACGAAGGGCGAGACGATTTGTTGGGCCAGCGCGGGAACGAGCGGCTTCAAGGGGAGCCGTAAGAGCACGCCGTTCGCCGGACAACTGGCGGCTCAGCAAGCGGCGGAAAAGGCAATGAAGTTCGGGATGCGCGAGGTGGACGTAAAGGTGAAGGGCCCCGGCAGCGGCCGCGAAAGCGCGATCACGGCATTGCAGTCGGCCGGCTTGAAGATCAAGTCGATCGAAGACATCACCCCGCTGCCTCACAATGGCTGCCGTCCGAAAAAGCGCCGTCGCGTGTAATTGCCCGAGGCGGAGTGAGTTTGCCCGCCGCGAGTGAATTGAGGTCATCGAACGAGTCGATTGAGCGAGAGAGTAATCAGGTATGGCACGAATCAGTTCGCCCGTGTGCCGCTTGTGCCGCCGTGCCGGGCAAAAGCTGTTTCTCAAGGGAACTCGGTGCGATACGCCCAAGTGCGCGTTCGAGCGCCGCGATGCCGCCCCCGGTATGGCCGGTGGTCGCAAAGGGAAGCAAACCGACTACGGGCTGCACCTTCGGGAAAAGCAGAAGGTGAAGCAGTGGTACGGTGTTCTGGAACGTCAGTTCCGGCGCATCTTTCGCGAAGCGGAGCGCAGCAAAGGCAACACCGGCGAAATGTTGTTGGTTCTGCTGGAACGCCGGCTTGATAATATCGTTTTCCGCTTGGGGTTCGGACAATCGCGGGCCCAGGCGCGGATGATGGTGACGCACGGGCATATCACGGTCAACGGCCGGCGAGCCGACATCCCCAGCATGCTGCTTCGGCCCGGCGACGTCGTTCGCGTTAAGGGCCGCTCGAAAAGCCTTCAGTTGGCGAAGGCCAGTTTGGAGAGCGTGTCGCGCGACGTTCCCGACTATTTGAACCGGGTTGACGGCGACGTTCCCGAGGGCCGAGTCGTTCGGTTGCCCGAAGCAGCGGATGCGGGCGTGCCGGTGCAAACCAATCTGATTGTCGAGTTGCTGTCGAAGTAGAGGTATTCCGTTTGCTTGCCGTCCGAGGGATTCGTGCTTCGTTTTCGAGCGTGTTCGCGGAAGACGGGGCAGGAGGCCCAGGGACGGGTCGATCGGCGGCGGGCGCTTGCAGCTTGATACCGAGAGTCGATCGATGCCGCGGTTTTCGGGCGTTGCCGGAAGGCAGCGTCTGAACGAAACCGCGGCTGTTCCTGCCGCTCGTTTCATGTTTGGAGTAACGCCATGCGAATTCGTTGGCGCGGACTTGAACTGCCCAGCCGTGTCGTCTGTGATCGTGCCACGCTAACGCCGACTTACGGGAAGTTCGTCGCCGAGCCGTTCGAGCGAGGGTTCGGCACCACGATCGGCAACAGCCTGCGGCGGGTACTGCTTTCGAGTCTGGAAGGCAGCGCGGTCACGCAGGTGCGGTTGCACGGGGCCTTGCACGAGTTCGCCACGCTGCCCGGCGTGGTCGAGGACGTGACCGACATCGTGTTGAACATCAAGTCGTTGGTGGTGAAGAAGCACACCGATCAAACCCGAGTGCTTCGCATCGAGAAGAACACCCGCGGCGTTGTAACCGGGGCCGATGTTCTCACGGACGATCAGGTCGATGTGATCAACAAGGATTTGGTGATCGCCACGTTGACCGATGACGTGCCGTTCATGATGGAGATGGTTGTTGAAAACGGCCGCGGTTACGTCCCGGCGCACGAGCATACGCCGCAGGCCCAAGAGATCGGCATCATCCCGGTCGATGCGGCCTTCAGTCCGGTGGTCCGCGTGCGCTATGAGGTGGAAGAGACTCGCGTCGGTCAGAAGACGAATTATGACCGGTTGACGATGGAAATTTGGACCAACGGTTCCGTTTCTCCGGAAATGGCGTTGGTCGAATCGGCGAAGATTTTGCGGAAGCACCTCAATCCGTTCGTTCAGTACAACGAACTGGGGCCGGCGGTGCATGTCGATGCCCGAGGCGGTTCGACCGGTTCGCTCGATCCGGCGTTGGAGGCGAAGTTGGCAATGTCGATTGCCGAGTTGAATCTGTCGGTGCGGGCGAGCAACTGCTTGGAGTCGGAAAGCATTTCGACGGTGCGAGAACTCGTGCAACGCACCGAGGATCAACTGCTGTCGGTGAGGAATTTCGGCGAAACAACCCTCAACGAGGTGCGGGAGAAGTTGGCGGAGTTGGGCCTCCGGCTGGGGATGCGGCTGCCGCCTCAGCCCGCGGGAGTGTTTTAGCGGCCTGTTGAAAAAGTCGTTCCGGCATTGGCGGATGTGTGCGTTTTCCGCGAAATCCGCCGGCTGAGTTCTCCGAAATCGTGTTTTCTACCGGGCGGCTCGTCGATTCGTTCCGCAGAAGAGCACCGGACAAGTAGCGCGAAACACGGAGCACAGTTCAAACGGGAACTGCACGGAATCGGCGGTTTCGCCGCTTCGGCAACCGTTTCCGCAATTGGGTGGGACTATTTAGCGATCAACAGACAAGACGATAGGTGCCAGGCGCCGGGGCGGGGTGGCTCGCACGAATAGGCTGTGGCGGGCGGCCGACGGCGAATAGCCCGACGATCGCAACCAAGCGAAGACATCGCGTCGGGCGGCACCGATCTGAATACCAGTCGATCAAACGAGAGTGCGACGATCATGCGACACCGAAATAAGGGACGGAAACTCGGCCGAAATCCGAATCATCAGCGCGCGTTGTTGCGCAACCTGGCTTCGGCGCTGATTCTGACCGAGCGAGACGCGCAGCTTGACGACAACGAGCCGCGAGTGAAGGGCCGAATCATTACGACTCTTCCCAAGGCCAAAGAAGTTCGGCCGCTGGTGGAGAAGTGCATTACGATCGCGCGACGCGCCCTGCCGATGTTGGAGAAAGCGGATCGGATGGAGCCGCACGCCGATCGCTACAGCGACGACTGGCGCCGCTGGCGCGAAAGCGAACAGTGGTATGAATGGAATCGAACGATGGCGCCCGTGGTGGCCGCTCGGCGTCGGGTGTTGCGGCTGTTGGGCAACAAGAAGGCGGTTCGCCTGTTGTTCGAAGAGATCGCGCCACGATATCGTGATCGCGATGGCGGATATACCCGCATCTTGAAATTGGCCACTCCGCGCCTGGGCGATGCAGGGGCTCGGGCGATTCTTGAATTTGTCAGTGCCGAGGGCCGCGCCAAGAAGCGAAAGCCGGTGAAGCCTTCCTTCGATGTCGATGCTTCCTCCGATGCGGCGGCTCAGGCGGCGACTTCGACACCGCCGGCTGCGGCGGAGCAAGCCGCTGAGGTATCGTCGCCCCCCGAGGCTTCGTCCGCCGACAATGGCGGTCAGCAAAGTGGCAGCTCGGCGGAGAAGCAGAACTGACCGGTTTGCGACGGGATTGAGCCGGTTGTTGTTCTAGCCGATCCGCATCCGCATCGGACGATGCGAGCGATGCTTGTTCTGCATCGTCGCCGTCTTTTGTCGTCACATCGTGTTTCAGCAGTGCGCGTTCGGCGGTGCGAGCAGCGGTCGAATCGCAGCGATCAGTGCTGCGCAGTCTGCCGTAAGAGACACGGGCTGTTGGGTTCCCGCGGCCAAGTCTTTCAGTTGGCAAACGCCGGCAGCGAAATCATCCGAACCGGCGACAATCGCCACGCGGTAGCCACGCCGGTCGGCGTATTTCAGTTGTTGACCGAGTTTTTTCGCTTCTGGAAAGAGCTCGACGCCTAGGCCTGCCGCCCGCAACGTCCCGGCGATGCGAAGGTAGTCGTGCAAGCGGTCGGCGTCGAAGAACGCAATGAACACGTCGGCCGCAGTCGCTTTTTGCTCGACCATTCCCAGCTCTTCCATGGCCGCCAACAGCCGGTCGAGTCCCAGCGAGGCGCCGATGCCCGGCAGTTCCTGGTTGGTGTAGAGGGCGGCCAAATTGTCGTACCGTCCGCCGGAGCATACGCTGCCGATCGCGGGCAGGGCGGTGAGGAAGGTCTCGAAGACGGTGCCGGTGTAGTAGTCGAGCCCGCGGGCAATCGACAGATCGATGCAGAAACGTTCGGCAGGCACGCCGGCGGCGGCGACGGCGGCGACCAACTGGCCCAATCGTTCCATTCCCTCAAGCCCGTTCGGGCTGCCGGAGAGCATTGCGGCGAGTTGTTTTAGTATCTCGTCGGTGGTGCCGCGGATCTCGGAAAGTGCGGTAATTCGGGCGGCATCGGCGGCGGAGATCCCCGCCTGGGCCTGCATTTCGGCAACCACGCGGTCGGGCCCGATCTTCGACAACTTGTCGAGCGAGCGGAGAATCGCCGCGGAGCGGTCGGCCAACCCCATGGTTTCGAGCAGACCGTTGAGCACCATGCGGTTATTCACGTGGATTCGGAATTGCTGAAATCCGATCGCCGTAAGCAAGTCGTGAATAACCAGGGCTGTTTCGATGTCGGCCGAGTTCGATCGCGTTCCGATCGTGTCGAAATCGCACTGCATGAACTCGCGGTAACGCCCACGCTGTGTGTTCTCGCCGCGCCACACGGTGGCGATATGGTATCGCTTGAAGGGGATTCCCAAATCGGCGATATGCATCGCGGCGAACCGCGCTAAAGGAACGGTTAGGTCGAAGCGGAGCCCCACCCGCCGGCCGCCGTGGTCTTCGAATTGGTAAAGCTGCTTGTCGGTTTCTTCGCCGCCTTTGCCGGCGAGGATTTCCAAGTATTCCAGGGCCGGAGTGTCGATGGGAGAGAAACCGTACGAACGGTACACGCGGCGCGCCGTGTCGATCAACCGCTCGCGCGGAATCATGGCCGTCGGCGGGTAGTCGCGGAAACCTTTCAGTGTGCGAGGAACGATCAGACCCACGATGTTCTATCCTTCTGTCGATTCAAGACTTGCGACGGCTCGAAGCCATGGGGCGGGGCGTACGGAACGGCCGGCCGCGCCGCGGGCCGAGCACCGCCTCGGCATATTCCTCGACCTGTTCGGGCAGCTCCCAGTAGTGGTCGTACACCCAAGAATCTTCGTACTCGCAATTGCGCGTCGAGTAATCGCGACAAATCTGCGGGCGAGTCTCATAGATGCCGCAGCGATTGTCCGCTTGCAGATGCCGACAAACATTGTACACCAGCACGTACCAGTCCCCGTTCTCGACGAAGACGGCCGCCCGCTCGTGCAGCAGGAACCACCGCATCTGATCGAACTCCTTCCAGGTCGTCGGCCGATCGAACGGCAAGGCGAAGTAGCGGCAACACTTCGCCGAGCAGTAGTCGCAGAGGCATGTTCCGGCGGGCACGTCGCGTCGCGACGGTTTGACCGGAACGGCCGCTGCGGCCGCAGGGGATCCGTTTCCGCCCGACACGTTGCCAATCACCGGCAATGAACGACTGCGGACGACCGTTCGGTTCGGGCGAGGCTTGGCGAAGGGCTCGCCGCGCGCTGTTTACGCCCGGGCCGCGATTCTTGGCGGAGACTTCGATCTTCATCGTTGTTTGCGTGAAAGCTGTTGCAGGCAGACTGTTTACGGTTGATTTCAGCCGAAACCTTTGTCAATCGGGGGCCGCACGCTCGGGTGAGTGCCGCTGCTGCCGGCTACTCTCTCTTGCGAGCGTTCGCTGCGTCCATTGTTGCCGGATCGGCCGTGCCGATCGCCGGCTGCGGTCGTACGCAGGCGGCCGAAATGACCTGAAATCGTTGACCGATCGCAGCCGTCAGGCTATCAAACCTTTCGCGGGAGCGGAAGGGGCAGGCGATATTCAACGAGTTTGCCGATTACTGCGAAACGCGGGCATCGTGAGCGGAGCCTTGCCTTTGTGTTCCGTGGCGTTGCGAACCGTGCTCAACGAGAAGGCGGCACTGAATAAAACCGCGGAAAACAGAAAGCGGTTCAAATCGCATCTCTACGCAATCGGCCGCTTCGCCGTGCTGGCGGCCGCTTCCCTAATTGTGTGGGACTATTTTGGGCCGCCCCTCCGCCGGGACGCGGTCTTCAGTGCGCTGTGCAAATCGTCCGATCGCTCGGGATCCCGCGACGCAGCAATGTTCGGTCCGTTGCGCTCAGGAAAAATATAGCACGATATGCCAAAATCCGTTAGAATTGCGTCTAAGGCTCGTCAGATTCTCAGATTTGGGGTGCGGAAGGCTGCGAGGATTGGCTGTTGAAGAAACTGAGCCCGCAGACGCGCGAGACAAATCGGAGCGGAAGGGGTTTACAGTTATGCTCCGCATGTTCGACGGCGGAGCGGAGTCGCCCGGAATCGTCTAGTAATCGTCCTGTTCTGCTTTTTCGGGTTTTCGGTACGTGCCGAAATGAGCAGGTGCGTCGCTTCGGGCACGATGAAGTCTTTTTCGAGAGGCGCTGTATGCTGAAGCCACGAAAAGAGGGGTTTACGCTCGTCGAGTTGTTGGTGGTGATTGCGATCATTGCGATCTTGATCGCCCTGCTTCTGCCGGCGATCCAACAAGTGCGCGAGGCGGCACGTCGCTCAACCTGTACCAATAATCTGCGGCAAATTGGGATCGGAATTCACAACAACATCGATAGCTCGGGAAAGTCCGGTTATTTTCCAGTTGGAGTGATTGATGACGGCAAGTACGGCCTGTTCACCATGCTTCTCCCGTACATCGAACAAGTGGCGGTGTACAAGCAGATCGATTTCAAGCAGACGCCGGGCGCGTCGTCTCAGCGAAATACGGTCATTCCCGTTTATGGTTGCCCCAGTTATCCCGGTCCGTTGTTGGTGACCCAGGCCAGTCAGTCGTACATGCTCGGCGCATTGTCCCTTTATCAGGGGGTTGCCGGGGCAATCGTCAATCGCGGCGAGAAATTGTTGAAGGGAAATTTCGGCGACATACCCGACAACGGGATGTTCGGTTATCGTTGGCAGCGACGGGTGAGCGATGTGCTCGACGGCCTGAGCAACACCCTGTGCATGGGCGAGTTTGTCCAGCAGGATCGAGATCCGGCGAGCACGTTTTCGGGGTTTCCGGGGAATGTGCGGGCGTGGGTTCTCGGCGCCAACGGGACCGGCTATGGGTCGTATTCCTTCAAGGTTGTTCAGTATCCGATCAATGCGCGGTTAGATCGCGAAAAGGACAAGATCCCGTTCAATCATCTTCCGTTCGGCAGTTACCATCCCGGCGGAGCGAACTTCATGCGTGCCGACGGGAGCTGCCACTTCCTGACGGACGATATCGATATCGATTACTACCGCGCGCTGGCGACGTGCAACGGCCGCGAGTTGCTCAAGGGCGAGAATTGATCGGATTGCCGACGCTGCCCGTTTTGCGATCGGCACGAATTGCCGGCCGAAAAGCCGCGTTGCTCGGCTGAAAGAGAGAGAAGGAGAAAGCATGCGACGAACGAGAACGCAATCCCCGATGGCGATGGCGGCTATTTTGGTGATTGTTTCCGCTATTTTGGCCGGGTGCAGTCGCGGCCCGGAGTTGGCGCCCGCGTCGGGCAAGGTCACGTACAAGGGGCAGCCGCTGAAACACGGCAACATCCTGTTCCAGCCGTCTGCCGGTCCGCCGGCGAAAGGCGAGATCGGCCCCGACGGCTCGTTCTCGCTCTCCACATTCAAGAATAATGACGGGGCCGTCATCGGCAAACATCGGGTGCAAGTGATTTGCACTGCTCCACAGGCAAAGCCGGCGAATCCGGATGAAGAAGTTCCTTCGGCCAAGTCGCTGATCCCGGAGAAGTACAGCAATTACGTGACCAGTGAGATCACCGTCGATGTGGTCAAGGGTGGCGGGCCGTATCTGATCGAGCTCAAGTAGTCTGCGTCGCCCGCTTTTTTCTGCTTTCGGCGAGCGGTTGCGGCGCTGTTGCCGGGGTGGCTTTTGGCCGTGATCGTTCGCCGGCAACGTATTACCATCGTTGTCGGTAGAACGTTGAGCTTGTCGGCCTGAGCAAGCCGGCAGCGGGTGGCTTTGGTGGGCCGCTCGCTACCGATCATTCGGGAATCGGAGCAAGCATGTCGAACGGCGGCCAGGGAAGGTTGCGCGCAACGAAGAACACCGCGGCCAAAACGATCAGCCCAAGGTAGGGATGCGGGCGTTCGAACCACTGTCCGCCGGGAAGGTGTCGGCCGAAGGATTTTCGGCACGCGAACGAGAGGCATGCATAAGCGGCCGCCGGCAGTAGAAGAACGAACAAGGCATGTTGGTGGAGGGCTTCGGTCCATCGTCCGTGGATCAGCGCGCGAACAGCCCGAGTGCCGCCGCAGCCGGGGCAATGCCAGCCGGTCAGGGCGTGAAAGAGGCAGACCGTGTTGCCCATCGGCGTCAGGCCGAAGATCATGGCGACGGTCAGGGCGAGTGCCGCGCCAATGACAACGATCAACAGAATCTTGTGCATCCGGCGTTGATGCGACCGAGGGACCAATCGCGGTTGCGGTGCCGAACTCACGAACGGAAACTCGGACGGATTTCGTTGAGCACGACGATGGCCCAAATGGCAAATGGCAGCTTAATTAGGCAGCAGTGGAAACACGGCAGCAGCGACAAGACAGCCGCTGTCATTGCCAATCCGTAGTTGGTGAGCCGTCGCATATTGATCATGCCGATGATGATGATGATATTGATCGCTATCGAAACGACGGCGCCGCCGGCGTTCCAGCCGAGTCCGAAGACATCGTTTGGCCCTACGCCGGGGGCCGCCATCAAGACGACCATCAGCAGACCGCCGAGCACGCTCAGGCCCAAATCGATCGAGGCCGTGATTATCAGGGCCAGAGCCGGAGCCGAAGCTCGTTGAGCAGCCCGGAGATCGTCGGGCGGATAGTACTCGGGGGCAAGCGTGGGTGCCGCGTACGGGTTGTCGCTGCGCGGGTCGCGGTGAGGATCAGGCCGAGACCCGGCGGAACGCCCCATGTTGGCGTCTGGGTCGATCTCAGGACGGCGATTACCGGCCGGTTCATAGGAGCCACCGGTCGGGCCGTAGGGATCGTGCGGCTGGTCGAAGTTGCCGAGGGAGGCTGGTCCGCCGAATCCCAGTTCGCTCATCCGCGGAACGGTTGTCAGCCCGCCGCATTCCGGGCACTGTGCCGACTTGCCTGCGGCATCGTCGGGCGTGCGAAGCAGTCGGCCGCACTGCCGACATCGGAACTCGATCGCCATCGCAACAACCTTCCACCCCGAGTAGCGAAACCGAACGGCCGAAAACGATTGCCGCGGCACATGGGCGTTCTTGCCGATGCAAGAACCGTCTGGTGTACGACCCTGTCGCCTTGCATTGGTCGGAGAACCAACCAGGGCCCATAGAACGCCGCTGCCGATAGGTAACAGTCTAGGCGAAACCGCGAAGGCCGGGAAGCGGCGCGGCCGTTGGAAACCGAGTTTGATGTCGTCCGATGCGTCGTCGACGGCGAAGGCGAGTGCGAGGGCGATCGCGATAGAGAGCGGCGGCCTGCGCTATTGGAAGCGCGGCGAGATCGTTCCACACAATCATGGAAGCGGCCGCGGGCGAAGTGGAGCGGCTCTCTTGTGCCCAATTCCCGTTTGAACCGCTTTTCGTCTGTTGCGGCTTCATCGAGCGTCCCGGACGATCAATAGTCGTTCCAGGCGTAGCCGGCGTCCATGCCGAGCTGGGTTTTCAGCTCGTCGAAAAGCCGAACGTATTGATCGTTCGACGAATGAACATGTTCGGCCTCGGTGATGAACTTCATCTGTTCATCGCGGCGGATGCCGTGCATGCGAAGCACTTCTTCGAAGGGAGCCAGCTCGTCGCCGTAAACGATCAGCAGCTTATGCTCGTCGAATTGCACTTCCAGCGGTACGCCCGGATTGAGCACCGCCAAGCCGGTGCATCCGTCGTGGGTGAGCAACTCTTCGAAATCGTAGAGAATGCTCTTGAGCACGGGCATATCGATGTGTTCGCGGTAGAGATCGTTATGCCCGCGTCGGCCCTGAGTGTGGCTCGTTTCCAGAACGACATCGACCACCCCGCCCAACGGCTCGACCAGGTCGAGAAAGACTTCGAAGAGGTGCTCGCGCGACACGGAGGCCATCAGGACCGGCACTCGGGTTTTGCTTTGCTCGTCCACATAGCTGTCGTGGCGATAGCCTTCGGCCGGAACGATTTGAAGATCGTACGAGGGCCGAACGGCATTGGTCAGCAGGAAGCTGCCGTAGCGTGCGACACCGAGGTGCGCCTCGAGCTCCTCCTCGGAAAGCTGTTCGAAGCTGCTCCCGGCGGCCGGTGCGTTGCCTTCGCGTAAGACGTTTCGGAAGAATTTCTTGAGAAAACCCATCGTGTACTCGACTCGGCGCTTGGTGATACTCGGTTGCGCTAGAAGGGACGGCAGGGCCGAAAGTCGGGGAGCACTCTATCCAACCGTAGGTTATGGATTCGTTTCTTTAGCGGTCATTGGCGGCAATTTCTTCGCCTGCGGGTTTTTTGCCGACGGCAGACCCGATACAATCGGCTGCGGTCGGCCTAAACAGTTCCGCGTCATCGAGAAAGCGGCCTCGAACAGTGCGATTCGGCCTGTTGCGGGCTGGTTCGGCCCGGGGGGCTTTCTCGTGCGTCAGCGGTTTTTTCTGATTCGGGCAAGGGCATCGCAGTGTCGAAATCACGACAACGACGCGAAGACAGAATACTCTAGCACCGTGTCGGCGCTGCGGCGGGCTTTCCGCTCGCATTTTGCGGTACGAGAACGACTTCCGCCGTCAGGGTGTGGCGTGTGGGCAACATTGTTGCGATGCGTCAACTGTTCAGAGCGGCGAATCCGGTCGGGCCGTAACGGCTGCGCCGGATACCACTGCGGACAGAAGCGGGATCAATCGGGATTCGGTCGAACAGGAATCATTCACAGCACGTCTTGGCGATAGGGGAATTGCCGGCCGGCTGCCCGGATTGCGGGATCGCGGTCGGCCCCCTCTGCTTGCGGAGCATGTTCCCGCTCCTGCGTTCGGCTCTTCGCATTGCGGACGCGATGTGTGCAGGTTGATCGACGCCGACGGCGGTTCGGGGGGCTGCCTATGCCGCCTCTGGCGTCGTCGTTGCCGAGCGGCTCTCGGCTTTTTCATCGGGGCGGATTGAAGTAGATTGTTCGGTTGCGGGCGATCGACGAAAGAGTCCGTCATTTGCCGGCCGCCGAGAACGCTCCCGGTTGGATTCGCGAAGAATCCAACTGCGATAGACGCAAAATTATACGGCGAAAGACGGAAGACGGTTCGAACGGGGATTACATGTACGAGAGCCGCGTCGTTGCGCCCGCGGCCGCTTTGGCAACTGTGCGGGGACTATTGGGCCGCGCAGGCGCTAAGTGCAGTACCTTGCCTATTTTTGTTGCGGCCGTGGGCCGCGTTGGGAAGCAAACAATGAGGATGCAACGGATCGACAGGCCAAAATCGTCCGGCTCTCGTTTCGGCGGGGGCATCGGCTTTGCGGTTAGAGGCTCGGGCGGTTTGGCCAATATCGCTGCCTTTGGGTTCAAAACGCGGGCCGATCGCTGCCGAACGGATTGCACATCCGCCACTGCGACGCCGCATCGCGGAATTCGACCGAACCAAACGGGGCGCGATTGGCCTTGGTGGCTGATGTTGGCGATCGCAGTGATCCTCGCCTCGGCAGGATGCGGAGGTGACGCACACGATTTCCGATCGCTTCCCGCGGCCAAAGCGACCTCCGATGCCGGCTCTCAGCCCCGCGTGCGAACGCCGAAAGCCCTTGCTCCGCGCGAGGTATGGGAATCGTATTTCCTCAAAGGACAGAGAGTGGGCTACGGCACGACCAAGGTGGAACCGGAAACGAAAAACGGGAAAGAGCTGTTGCGAATCGAGGCATCGCAACGGTATTCGATCCGGCGTTTCGATCAGTTGTTGGAACAAGAGATTTGGCTAACGAGTTTGGAGACGCCGCAAGGCGAGCTGCTCGAATTCAGCACGACGGTTCGGCAAGGCGAGCAGCCGGTGAAAACAGTGGGCCGCGCGGTCGGCAATCGGTTGGAGATGCTGATCATGTCGGCGGGGAAGACGATGCCGGTCAATCTGCCGTGGTCGCCCGATCTCGGCGGCTTTTACCGGATTGACGGCAGCTTGTTGCAGAAGCCTTTGTCTCCGGGGGAAACGAGGCGGTTGCGGGTGTTGGTGCCGGGTGCCAATGTCGTCGGCGAGGTCGAGCTGAAGGCGATCGGACTCGAGTCGGTCGGGTTGCCCGGCGGTTCTCAACAGTTGCTGCGCATCGAGGCCGTGCTGCGGCTCAGCGACAGTGAAATGCGCTATACCGCTTGGAGCGATGCCAACGGAGAGGTGCTGCGGACGGTCTATCACGACGCCTTGGGTTTGGAAATGGTGCGATCGACTCGGGAGGAGGCCCTCAAACCGTTGCCGAAGGCCGAGTTCGACCTGGGCTGGGATATCGTTGTTCGCCTGAAACAACCGATCGAAGATGCTCATCGCCGAAAGTCGATCCGCTATCGCGTGACACTTGACGATGCCGATCCATCGGTTCTTTTTGCGGCAGGCCCGGGGCAAGAGGTTCGGCGACTCGATAATCGCCGGGCCGAGGTGTTGGTGCGGTCGCTCGTTCCCACTGAATCGCGGCGCGATTCGACAGACGCCGATCGCGTTGAGAATCCCTCGGGCAGCCCATCGGCAAACGATCTCCCGACCGAGGCCGACCGTCAGCCGAACAACTACCTTCAGAGCGATGACCCAGGCGTGATCGCTGCCGCAGCCGAGGCGCTCCGTGAGTCGCCTGCCGACGAAGCCCGCTCCTTGTCCGACTGGGAGAAGGTGCGTCGATTGGAGGCGTATGTTCATCGAACGATGAAGCGCGGCGGAGCCCCGCAAGGCTTTGCAACAGCCGGCGAGGTTGCAAAGAACCGATTGGGGGATTGTACCGAGTATGCCGTATTCTTGGCGGCGTTGGCGCGATCGCAGGGCATGGCTTCGCGGGTAGTGGGAGGACTGGTCTATTTGGAACAGGCTGCCGGGTTCGGCTACCACATGTGGACCGAGGTCTTCGTGGACGGTCAATGGGTGCCCCTGGATGCCACATTGGGATTGGGGGCGGCCGGACCGGCTCGTTTGCGGCTGCGCCACAGCAATTTGGCTGCCGGCGATATGGCGTCGCTTGTCATTCCCGTGTTGCAGGTGGTCGGCAAATTGCAGATTGAAGTGCTTGAGGTTGAGTGACGAAGAAGTGCCTCGCCGACGAATCTGCAATGCGCGCTGTTGCGCACACGTCGCGCGGCTCGTTCTAAAGCAACCGTTGACTTGGCGGACAGGCAGGGGGGTGAAAAACGAGTCAGGGTCGTAATTCTCAGGGTTTTTGCGGGCGCTGTGATTTCCTTTTGTGATTGTTGCCCATTTTCGCGATTTTCGTTTCATGTTCGGATACTTGGAAATCCCGGGATCTATGCCCCCCGGTTTTTCAGGCTTCCTTGGGGTGTGAACGGTTGCATTCCAAAAATGCCGGGGCCGACTGCTGCGGAGCCGCGACGATGTGACATGGCGGCGGATGCCGCGAAATCGCTGACGCTTCTCTTGAAGACGCATCGATCGAATGCGACAACTCTGGAGTGCGAGGAGATCATAATACCTTCGGGTGATTGCTGCATCTTCGGGATCGCAAGCTTAAGGTGGCGACGCGCCGCGGTCGCGTCCGCGAGGGATCGGCTAAATTGAATTGCGGAAACCGGAAATCGCTTCAAACGGGCTCAACAAGTAATCGGCCGCTTCGCCGCGCCTACGGCCGCTAGCGCAATGGCGAGAGATGATATAGTGAGCCAATTGGCCGACCGGAATAGAAAACACCCTTTGAGCGTTCGGCGATCTCGCCTATAATAGCGGGCGTCGGCGGTTGTTGGCCGAGGCCAATCGCACCGCCGGATCGAATTATCCAGGTGCCTCGCATCGAAAGCATGCGTTGACGACGATCGGCTGGAAGGTTGTTGTTCGACGTTGCAGCAAATCTTCCGTTGCGGTCGATTGCAGCGTGTTGAGTTGGAAGAGAGAGGGGCATCTGCGGCGTTCAATTGTGGCGCGATTCGACAGGTTTGAACGCATTCAGACGAACCAAGGAGTTCCAAGCGGTTGCGAAAGCCGCTGCGTGCATCACGAAGCGGCTAAGTGCGTGCTGTTCCCGTTTTGGGCCTGTGCCCTATTGGTGATTGTTGGGAGAACAATCTCGGCAAGAGTGCGAAGAACCACTGAAGCTGCCGCGCGCTTCGACGGCCGCGGCGAATAATGCAGTCCGCTAGTCGCAATGCGGACGTGAGCTTAGTTCGGTCTGCGGTGCGGCGGTGGGGAGACCGGGGCGATAGAAAAAGCACCTTCGCTTGGCAAGGCGAAGCGAGTGTTGCAACGGCGAGCCTTCCGGTCGACCATTGTGAGCGTATTCGGCCCGGTGGTGCTGGTTTCGCGGTATTGTCGAGGGAAGGGCGGGTACGCGGGGAGGCGTCGGAATATCGGTTTGGACTGAAGCTTGTTCGGATCGACGGAACATACCGTTACGGAAGGGGGAGTCGCCGTCGTGCTTACCATTCGTCCCAAAGTCGCCGAATTGGTGTTTCAGGTTTATGGTCGGCCGTTGCATCCTGAGTTGTTCGATGTTTTTCAGACGCAGACGTTTCGTCGCAATGAGTATCGCGCGAAAATCGATATCACCAGTGCCGGCCATGTGATCACTTGGAATTATGCCGGCTTGACGCTTACGGAGGTTGCGGCGTCGGCGCAGCATCCGCTGCCCACGCGGCGACGGCTTATCAATTGCCCCATGCGAGGTCATCGCACCGACGCCCTCGAATGTGCGGGAAAGGTTCGCTACGAGACGAGCTTTCAACTGGAGCTGGCTGATCCCGATGTCTTTTGGGCCTTTCAGGCCGAACTGGCACGTGATGGTCGGCAGCAAGGCATGTTGCAGCAGTTTCGGGCGGGCGATCGCATCTCGCTGGGGGCGCTCAGCTTCATCAACGCCGAAGCAAGAAGCGACCAATTCCTGGTTCAGGCGTTTCATACATTCCCGGACGACTATGCGATTGTCAAAACACAGTCGCTTTTTCAACTTCCGTAACGCTTCGACGGAGGTAGGCCGGTCGTTGCCGCCGTGCGGGGAGCTCGCGACGTTACAGCTTTGGGTAAGGCGGGGCCGTTCGTCTCGGCGAACGGATCGTCGCGGGCCGTTCTCGATCTGCTTTTTGTAGGGCCGGTTTGTCGGCGGTCGGGGGAATCACGGGCCGGCGGACGTTTTCTGTCGCGACGCATCGTATTTCATCGCGTTCGTCATCGAATTCGACTGGTGCCGGCGGCGCTACCCGGGAGGCTTTTGGGAGATGCGAAGGTCGCCGATGGTGGGCGTTGAGTCTCGGGCAGGCGGGCAACAGAACGATCCCTCTTGCCTATCTTGTCTTGGCTTGACTGCCGGAACTTGGTATGAAGGGATGCCGCAACTGCTGTCGGCTCGGTGATTTGTGAGTGGCTTGGGTGGCCCGCGGGGCGGCATTCTTTCGGTGGACAATCGGAAGAGAGGACGCCGACGAACGGTTGTGCGAGATGACGGCCGAAGCTGGATGCTTGCGGCAGCAGGCGGCGGCCCTCGGTCAGGGGATCGACCAAGGACGGTGATCGCTCATGGGCAATTTCGTTCGAGTATTGCGTTTATCGCTGCGGTACCGATGGACCGTGGCCGCCTCGGCAGTTTCCGCCTTGGTTGTGGCTCTGTTTTGGGGAGCGAACATCACGGCGGTCTATCCGTTCGTCGAGGTGGTTTTTCGCGGGCAATCGTTGCAGCAATGGGCCGAGCGCTCGATCGAGAATTCGCGGCAGGTGATCGCTCAGTGCGAAGCGGAAATCGCATCGCTCGAAACGCAACTGGCATCGCATGCAGATTCGCCCGACGCTGAAGACGCCGGCGTCGATCGGCGCCTGCGGCTGGCGATTCAGCAGTCAACCGCACGGCGCCAGGCCGAAGAACTTGCGCTGGCGCGAACGCTCTGGCTGCAACCCTTCATCGAGCAGTATGTGCCGCACGATCCCTTTCGGACGTTGCTGCTGATCACTCTGGCGTTGATTGTCGGAACGTTGGTCAAAGATGTATTCTTGATCGCCAACAGCATTTTGACGGAACGTCTTGCCCAACTGGCGACGCTCGACCTGCGGAAGTCGTTCTATCGGCGAACACTGCGAATGGATTTGGCCGTGTTCGGCAATGAAGGCACATCCGACTTGATGAGTCGGTTTACCTACGACATGGAGGCGGTGGCCAATGGCGTGAGTGTGCTCTTCGGCAAATTGGTTCGCGAACCGCTGAAAATGATTGCGTGCCTAATCGGGGCAGCTGTCATTTGTTGGCGATTGCTATTGCTTTCATTGATTATCGCACCGTTGGCCGCTTGGCTGGTCAATCGCTTGGCGAAATCGCTGAAACGGGCGAACCGACGCGCCATGGAAGAGATGGCCCTGATCTACCGCAAACTGGAGGAGACGTTTCGGGCGATCAAAATCGTCAAGGCGTTTACCGGAGAGGCCCGCGAACGGCGCCGCTTCCATCAGGGCAGCAAGGCCTACTATCGGAAGGCCATGCGGATCGCTCGTTACGACGCACTTTCGCACCCAATGACGGAGCTGATGGGAATCATCACCATCTGCTTTGCGCTGGCCGCCGGTGCGTATTTGTTGTTGACGGGCGAAACCCACCTTTTCGGCATCTTGATTACGCCGCGATCGCTTTCGCTCAGCTCGCTGCTGGTCTTCTACGGCTTGCTGATGGGAACGGCCGATCCGATGCGGAAGTTTTCCGACGTCTTCAATCGGTTGCAACGCGCCGTGGCTGCCGCCGACCGCATTTATGATCGCCTCGATCGAGAGCCTCAGGTGCGCAATCCGGTGCGGCCGGTTCCGTGTTCGCGGCATCACGACCGGCTGGAGTTCGAGAACGTCGATTTCGCCTATCGCCCCGATCAGCCCGTGCTGCGGCAAGTGAGTCTGACAATTCCCTACGGCCAGACCGTGGCGATCGTCGGCCCGAACGGCTGCGGCAAGAGCACGCTGGCGAATCTGATCCCGCGGTTCTATGATCCGACGGCCGGGCGGATTCTCTTGGATGGAGTGCCCCTTGGCGACCTTCGGTTGCGCGACCTCCGCCGCCAGATCGGATTGGTGACTCAGGAAACGCTTTTGTTCGACGATACGATCTATAGCAATATTCTCTACGGCCGTCCCGACGCCACCGAAGAAGAAGTGATTGCCGCGGCGAAAAAAGCCCACGCGCATGAGTTCATCACTCAAGAACTCCCTCAAGGCTACGATACCGTGGTCGGCACCCTAGGAGGCCGATTGTCGGGCGGCCAGCGACAACGGATTGCCTTGGCACGGGCGATCCTCCGCGATCCGGCGATTATTATCTTGGACGAAGCGACCAGCCAGATCGACCTCGAGAGCGAACAGGCGATTCACGATGCATTGGAAAGCTTTATCAAAGGGCGAACCGCTGTAATCATTACGCATCGTTTGTCGATTCTGAATTTGGCGGATCAAATCGTCGTGATGCAAGCCGGCCGAATTATCGATACCGGGCGCCACAACGAACTGCTGGCGCGCTCGGCAGTTTACCGACGCTTGCACCAATTGCAATTCTCAGAGGGCGATCCCTCCACCGCTGCCGCTGCCTGACAGACGCTTGATGAACGCGGCTTCGGTGCTCATCGAGAGCGTGGCATCCTTGCTGCCCTGCCTGACAGATGCTCGATGAACGTGGCCGGGGATTCGCCAACAGCCTGTTGAGAAACACGATTCCAAAGAATTCCGCCCGCGAATTCTGCGGAAAAAGCACACGTCCGCGAATGCGCGACCGACTTTTTCGACGGGCCGTTAACGCTGTCGTGTTAACGGGCTGTTCCAGGCGGCAATGGGATGAAAGAATGGCCGATTGCGCCGACCCCGGTGTCGGCCGTTTCCGAAGCAAGCGGAAGCTTTGAACGTAGCCAAGGCTCGAACGGCAGCGGAAACGCGCGTGCCATCAACAAAGAAGCCCGTTGACGACTGGCGCCAACGGGCATTCTTCAGTGGGCGATGTGGGACTCGAACCTACGACCCCCAGCTTGTCGAGCTGGTTGGCTGCCGGGATGGACGCGGGTTGTCCGTCCCGCGATGGAGGGGGAGGCTGTGGTGG
>CAZVZX010000003.1:0-48028 GCA_964631235.1 uncultured Planctomycetaceae bacterium
ACCCCTTTTTACCCAACTCCCCCACTGTCGCGCCACAGGATTTCAGCCGCACCCCGTTTCTTCCGTAGCCGCTGCCCCGAGAACGTTTGGGGCATGATCTCCGCCGGCCCGGCCGACCGGAGCCGACGGGAGAATCAATAGTCTGATACTTTGGCCGCAGCGATCAGGTCGATGAACTCGCGATTGGATTTGAACTTGGCGAGTTTGGCGGTCAACTGCTCCATTGCGTCGGTGGGATTCATCGACGACAGGGTTCGGCGAAGCATCGTAATCGCATGCAGCCACTCGGGCGGCAAGAGCTTCTCTTCGCGCCGCGTGCCCGACTGCGAGATGTCGATCGCCGGCCAAACGCGACGGTCGGCCAGCTTGCGATCGAGCACCAACTCCATGTTGCCCGTGCCCTTGAACTCTTGGAAGATCAGCTCATCCATCCGGCTGCCGGTATCAATCAGGGCTGTGCCTACGATGGTGAGCGACCCGCCTTCTTCAAAGAGTCGCGCGGTCGCAAAGAGCTTCTTGGGGATATCCATCGCTTTGATGTCCACCCCGCCCGTCATCGTGCGGCCGGTGTTTCCCACCCATTTGTTGAAGGCTCGGGCCAAACGGGTAATCGAATCGAGCAGCAAGACGACGTCTTTGCCCATTTCCGCCAATCGTTTGCAGCGCTCGACGACGAGTTGGGAGAGCCGCACATGGCTTTCGATGTCGCGATCCAGGCTGCTGGCGACTACCTCGCCGTTGACGGCCCGAATCATGTCGGTCACCTCTTCCGGCCGCTCGTCGATTAGCAGCACAATCAGCTTGATGTCGGGATAGTTCGTCGAGATCCCCTGACTGATGTGTTGCAACAAGATCGTTTTGCCGGTTCGCGGCGGAGCGACGACCAGGGCACGTTGCCCCTTGCCCAGCGGCGTGAGCAGGTCCATCACACGCGTCGTGAGCGGTTCGGGCCCGGTTTCCAATCGCAGCCAGAACTCGGGGTTGATCGGCGTCTTGGCATCGAAGGCCTTAACTTCTTTGTATTGTTCGGGCGGCATGCCATCGACATCGAACAACTCGCGGAGGCGGGGACCCTGATTCCGACGAGCGGGTTGCACCATTCCCGAAAGATAAACACCTTCGCGAAGGCCGAACTTCTCGATCATGCTGCCCGGCACGAACGGGTCGGTCATCTCGCGCATATAGTTGTTCTTCGGATTGCGCAGAAACCCGTAGCCGTTCGGATGAAGCTCGAGCACGCCGCCGCCTTCCACCAGCGGACCGATGTCCGCCGAATCGGCTTCCCCGTTGCGGGCTTGGTCGCCTTGGTTCGGCGCCGGCCGCGGCCGATTGCTGCTGTTGCGGTTCGAAGAACCTTCATTCCGTCCGTACGGGCGGCTCCGTTTTCGCTTTCCCATATCTCGCACGGTTTCAACCCCCTGATCAGATGCCCTGCGCTTGCGCGGGCCTATCGTCCGTCGTTGGTTTCTGTCTCGCGACTGGCTCATCGATTTCTGCTCCGACGCGAGATCCAGCAACGGTAAACTCGCATGATGTTCCTCAAGACGAAAATGCGACGAGGCGATTATCGCTTGAGGGTAAAAGGCATTCTCGTCCGCAACATTCCGTTCGAAACGCTCTTGCTTTACCTCGAACGCGCAACATCAGGCCGGGATCGAACTCCCGGTGAGACGCAGGCAACCACCTAAGTCGCCGCGCCGGCCGTTACGCGTGTTTCGATCGTTCGTCGAGGCCGAGCGGCCGGTTCGGCCGAGGGCAACACGCTCTCAAAACAAGGCCGAGCCCTCAGCGCCTTTGTGCGGCCGCTTCGTGCATCGCCCGGCATGCCAAACCCCGGAAGGCATGCTGCCGACACAAATAGCGCCGAGGTGCGATCGTTCCAAGCGAGCTGAGGTCGCCGGCAGTCGCCGAGGGTGGGCGCACGGCCTGCCTTCACGGGTTGACGCTCGGCGGTTCTACAGCCGCACGTCGCCGCGGGGGGCAATCGCCCCAAAGCGCAAACGTTGATTCCTTGACAACTGCCGATCGAACCACGTTATGGGTTGACCGTTTCGAACTCCATTTCGATCGCGCCGATTGAAAACACAATCGTCCGCGAGGCATTCGATACGCGAACTACCGCTTCCGCCTGAGCCAATTCCGACGCATCAGCACGATTCGGCAGGCATCCGATACCGCGGCAATTCAGCCAGACGCACTCTGCCCTATCACGGAAATCAGCGAAGTAATTGAGTGAAACGCGTTGCCGGCCGCAATGCGGCTTAACCGCGCACAGCTCTGGCGGATAACGTCGCTGCGATCCTCGACTGCGAGGAAAAGGCCGCCGAACCCAGCGTCCGCGACAAATACCGCGGTCACTCTCAGGCCTTGTGCAACATCTCCCGTCCGAATCATGCTCGGACAGCCGCAGGAGCGCACAGCGTGAATCGTGAAAGCACGACCTATGCTTCGAGCCGAACCCGTTGGAGACGCAACGCAGAAGGCCGCCAAAATAAGCATCGGCCCGGCGATTCTCCGACCCGCAAGGCTGCCGAATCGGCCGACAGCGACCATCGATCGGAGCGATGAATCAAACTTCTAATGGATTTATACCTTGGACTTGTATGCTTTTCAAGAGGGAATCATCCTTGTCGGGCCATATTCCGCGAGATTTTTATCCCCGGGCGGAAACGGGGCAGGGGAATCCGGTGATCAAGGCCGGCTTCGCGGCAGCCTGCCGGGTGGCTTTGGCAGGTGAATTTGTTGAGCGGCTGTTGCCTACCGGGTAGAATCGGCATGTTCGCCGATCGATCTCCAGCAATCGTTCGGCAATCGTTCGCGTGGTCGAAATAGCGGTTTGTTGGTGGGAATCACCGATCTGGAACACGATCGTCATGGATTCGTTCACCCCAACGAGCGAAAATGCCGTACGCGGTCAAAGCGAAGCGTTGTGCGGCGATCATGCGCGAACCGCTTTTGGTTCTTCCCGGACACATTTAGGAGGCCTTCCCATGAAGATCTCGCGCCGTGGATTCTTGGGCTCATCGTCTTCGGTTGCCGTGGCATGGGCTGCGCCGGCTGTATTGGGCGCTGAAAAGGCGAAGAAATATCGAACGGCTTTGATTGGTTGCGGATGGTGGGGCGGCAATATCTTGAACTGTGCGATCGAGTCGGGACGATCGGAAGTGGTGGCGTTGTGCGATGTCGATCAAAGACAGTTGGATCAGCGGGCGGAAAAGGTCGAGCAGGCCACCGGCGCTGCCGCTAAGAAGTATAAAGACTATCGCGAGCTGCTCGACCGCGAAAAGCCGGAGATCGTGATCGTCGGCACGCCCGATCACTGGCACGCGCTGATTACCATTGCCGCCGTAAACGCCGGGGCACACGTTTATGTGGAAAAGCCGGTATGCCATACGATCAACGAGGGCATTGCCATGGTCCGGGCCGCTCGGGCGGCCGACCGGGTTGTCCAAGTGGGAACCCATCGTCGCGTTTCGCCGCACAATATTTCCGCACGCGAGTTCATTCGAAGCGGCAAGCTCGGAAAGATTGGCATGGTGCGCGCGTTTGTGCTGTACGGCGGTTCGGCCGGCAAGCCGACGCCTGACAGCGATCCTCCCCCGGGACTTGACTGGGATTTTTGGTGCGGGCCGGCACCGCTGCGGCCGTTTAATCCGCGGATTCACCCTCGCGGGTTCCGCCAGTTTCTCGACTACGCCAACGGGCAATTGGGCGATTGGGGCATCCATTGGCTCGATCAGATTCTCTGGTGCATGGAAGCGACGGCGCCAAAATCGGTGGCTTCTGTTGGCGGGCGGTTCATCCGCGAAGACAACACCGACGCACCGGACACGCAGATCGCCACATTCCAGTTCGACGATTTTGCCGTGTCGTGGGAACATCGCTTCTACGCCGGCAATTCTGCCGAAAAGCACAACGTGGGTTGCTATTTCTACGGCACCGAGGGCACGCTCCATTTGGGCTGGCAAGACGGATGGACCTTCTACCCGGCGTCCGCGTCGAAACCAACGCTGCACGAAGACGCTCGACTCAACCAGCCCGACGGCCAGAATATCGCCGAGCTGTGGGCCGATTTGATCGAATCGATCGAAAAGCGAAAACGCCCGGTGTGCGATATCGAACTGGGACATCGCTCGACGACGATGAGCCTTCTGGGCATGCTGGCGCTGAAGATCGGTCGCAGCGTCACTTGGGATGGGCAGAAAGAAACGATCGTCAACGACCCGCAGGCGGCTGAATTGTTGAAGCGGCCGTATCGCGCGCCCTGGGTCTATCCCACCTGAGCCGGTGCCGATGGAACTGCGCAAAACGAAAAGCGGCGCGAGCGAACGTAACAGATACTCAGCGGGTCCGCTCTGCTGTCGTCTGCGTTCCGACGGATTTGAGACGATCGGCCGCGACTGAGCGACCCGCGCCGGCTCAACATTTTGCGTTTCGGGCGGCTTACGTTTCGGTTGCCGGCAGAGAGCGGATCGAGGTTGAAGGTCAAAAAACAAAACGGCTCGCCTCAGCGTTGGCCGAGCGCGAGCCGTTATTGACGTACTTCGGCAGCCTGCGGGCCGCCAGCTTGATGCCGAGGGCGACCGCCCGTCCGATCACTCGATCGGATCTTTGCTTGTGCCGATCGGCGATTAGTTCGTCGCCAGGCTTCCCGTCGTCAGGTTGTGGAACGAGAAGGCCACTGTGTTGCGGGCACCTGCGGTAAGAACGACCGTCCGCACTTCGTCATACACTTGGCCGTCGCGGACGACCTCGGCTTTGATTTCGTACTTGTAGCTCAAGCCGGGCTGGAGGCCGTAGGAAACATATTGCCGCTTCGTTCCGGTGCTCTTGGTGAGATGGCCGTTCACCGTCACCTTCGCGTCGGCCGGCACGTAAATCGTCAGCAAGCCGCTGTCCGCCGGGCTGGGCGCCGGGCTGTAGAACGAACCGGTGCCAAGCGGCGGAGCGAACGGCGACGTCGGAGCGGCCGGCGGGGTCAACGGCGGATTGGTGGGTGTCAGGCCAGCCGGCGGCGCTAGCGGTGCGGTCGAGGGCGCAGATGTCGGAGGACTCGGCGCGGCCGGGGTGTCCGCCGGAGTCGGAGTCATCGGCGTCGGCGAAGGCTCAGTCGGCGCCGGCTGCGACGGTTGGGCAGGGGTGGGCTGTTGCTGAGCGCTGGGCGCCGTGACCACAACGCCATCGCCGCAGCAGCTTGAAGTGTAGCCGGCATACCCGCCATAGTAGTAGTACACATTTCCCGCCCAGTAGTAGCGGTAGGGTCCGAGCAATAAACGGCGCACCGGGCCGGGCCGAACCCCAACGTACCATGCGCTACCGTAATAGCCGTCGCAGCAAGTCGGTGTGTAGCACGAGTAGTATGTTGGGTAATAGCAACACGACGTGTAGCACGCCGGGGCACATCCGCGCCACCACCAACAAGCATTCGCGTCGGTCGTTGCGGCCGATACCAACAGGGCGGCTATCGCCCCCACAAGCAACACGCGTTTCATTGAGAACATCTGCGTCGCTCCCTTTTCTTCAGGCCTTGAAAGCACGACAATGCTGTACGACTCTTCTGGTTGCGGCCCGTTTGCAAGAAACGGTCTCTCGCGGCGACACGTCTGCGATACCGCACACGGGCAACCACTAAGCTAGCATAGCACGTTGAGCTTGAGAATCAAGAAGGTTAGGCGGTTCGGGCGTTTTTTGATGATTGTGCCGATTGGGCAAGGCCGTTGGTTGCCCCTTTCGGGCGATTTCCGGGTGGTGTAGCGAAACGCGAAGAGGCTCATGGCCGCCGACAAGGGGGGTGATTGCCCTGGGGGAGGGTCGACGATCGTTAGCCGTATTTTGAGGCAGTGCGGCAGGGCCGTTTACGACTGGGGGCAGAGTGTTTCCTGGTCGGTCGTTGTGCCTGCGGTTTTTCTGACGGTGATCGGTTGCGCGGCCATTGCGAGGGCGGCCGAGTTCTCGGACAACCCGGAATGGTTCAGCCGGTTTGCGCGGCAACAGGCGCTTTTCGGGGCAGGCGGGTTTGCGTTGCTGCTGGGATTGAGCTCGAAGGATTACCGTTGGGCCTCGCGCTGGGCATACGGGCTGTTGGTTTTGTCTCTCGTGTTGCTCTGTTTGGTCTTTCTTTTTCCGCCGATCAACAACGCCTACCGCTGGGTGCGCCTTGGGCCAATCGGGTTCCAACCCGCTGAATTAGCGAAGTGGGCGTTTGTGTGTGCGGTTGCCCGACATGCCGCAGAGGGCGGCGGCTATCGAACGTTGCGGTCGTGTCTCTTGCCGCTTGGGATGTTGGCCGCGTTTGTCGGTTTGATTCTTTTGGAGCCCGATTTGGGCACTGCCGCGGTTTTTGTTCCCGTCGTGCTATTGATGCTTTTCGTCGGCGGTGCCCCAGTGCGTGCGCTGTTGGCCTTCATCGCGGTTGGTGCGGCATGTGTGCCGTTGCTGTGGGCGACAATGAGCGCGGAACAGCGGTCGCGAGTCGGTGCGGTCTTTGAACGCATCGACCCGAATAAACCGCCGTCGGACAAGAATTACCAGCTCTATCAAGCCAGGCGCGTGATGTCGCTAGGAGGCTTCTGGGGAACCGCTGTGACCGGCGAACCGGTGGATGAACCAGCCGCTTATCGTCTTCCCGAGGCGCATAATGATTTCGTGTTCTGCGTGGTCGTCGAGCGCTGGGGCGTTGTCGGCGGCGGGATCGTGCTGCTGCTGCACGCCGTGTTGGCTTGGCGCTGTTTGACCGTGGCGCGCAGGTGCGGCGATCCCTTCGGTCGCTTGTTCGTCGTTGGCTGGACATCGTTCATTGCCGTGCAAACGGCGGTCAACGTGGGCATGACTGCCGGCGTGCTGCCGATCACGGGACTTCCGCTGCCCTTGCTGAGTTATGGGGGGTCGGCGCTGGCGACCCAAGCTATCGCTATCGGGTTGATCCTGAGCATTGGGCGACGAACAGACTACGAGTTCGGGCCCGAGCCGTTTCGCCATTCGGACCCAAGTGTTTCTCCGCCGGCGATGAAATCGAGAATCACCGGCCCGATCAGTGCCCGGCCGGACTCTTGATTATGAGCATGCTCAAACCGTTGCGGCCGCGGGCAAGCGGTTTCTCGGCAAGGCTGTTGCATCTTCGGGGCAGGAGGGGCTCCGGTTCGCTTATCGCTTGGCGACCGGCTGCAACGAAAGATCGTCGTACGACAGTTCGCCCGTGCAACCGAATAGTCCGAGGCGGATGATCGCTTCCCGGGCTTTCAGCGGAACCTCAATCCGCGCGGTCTTGCGTTCCCAGGGGAATGTGCCTTGCCAGGGACCGACGGCGCCCTGACCGAGCGTGGCTCGCTGTTCGTCGTAAAACGTGATGACCAGTGACGGCCATTGACGCGAACCGGGCTCGGGAAGCACGTTCCGCCCGCGTACACGAAACGACACCTCGATGGCCGCCACCTTGCGTCCGTCGATTGCCAAGCCCTGCAACGCATGACTGCCGCGGCCCGGCGTAGCGTTCTCGAACACGAGACAGTGTTTTCCTTCGGCGGCATCCTCGTCGGCCACTCGGGCCTGACGCAGATAGTACCAACCGGCGGGCATCGGCGGCTCGCCGAAGGTCTCCTCGAAATTGCCGTTGACGAGACTCGGTGAGGCCGGATCGGGCTGCACTTGGCGTTTTGCCTCGGCCGCGCCCGTCATCGGCACGAACAAGGTCGGCTGCAATGCCTCGCGCTGCAATACTCCCTGCGACTTCTTGAGAACATACAGCGTTTGTTGATACCGCTGCCCGACCGGAATCACCATTCGGCCGCCCTCTTTAAGTTGATCGACAAGCGGCTGCGGCACGTCTTCAGGCGAGCAGGTGACGATGATCTTGTCGAAGGGGGCGTGTTCAGGCCAACCGAGAAAACCATCGCCGATGCGAGTGAACACGTTTCGATAGCCCAGCCGTTTCAGCGTTCGTGCGGCATTCTGTCCCAATTGCGGGACGATCTCGATCGTGTACACCTCGGAAACGAGCGGGCTCAACACGGCCGCCTGATAGCCGCTGCCGGTGCCGATTTCCAGAACGCGATCGGTCGGCTGCGGATCGAGCGCCTCGGTCATGTACGCGACGATAAAGGGCGACGAGATGGTTTGGCCTTCGCCAATCGGCAAGGCCATGTCGAAGTAGGCATTCTTTCGGTGGGGCAATGGCACGAACTCGTGGCGCGGCGTTTCTCGCATGGATCGCAAGACCCGCTCGTTTTTCACGCCCGCGCCGGCCACTTCCTCATCCACCATCCGTTGCCGCGCTTGCTGGAACGCGGCGGCCGACTGGGCCGGTGCCGAAGGCGGGGCGAGGGCGCCAACGGCCCAACAAAAGCAACTCAGGGCAACCGCATCGACAATGCGCATGAGGACTTCCCCAATGATTGACTATGTGGTCAATTATACCTCATCGCGGGCTGCGGGCGCCAACGTTTCTGCGTACTGCAAACGGGAAGCCGACCGCTGCATCGACCGGGGTTTCTTGTTCTCGCCACAAACCTTCCAGCGGCCGAAGGAGGCGGGACGTTGGCCGGGTGATGCAGAGCCGATCGGTTGGCAGCCGTGCCGCATATAGGACGCTTTGTCGGGCGGTCAGAGGCATCCAGTTGGCGCCGAGATGGCGGAAAGACCGCGGCTGCCTGGACCCGATCTTCCGGTCGCACGCCCAACGCTGCGTGTCGCTTGTGCCTCGCCCTGAGGGTTGCGAATGATCAACCATGCCTTGAAAGAAGCGGTTTCCCTGAGGGTCTTGCCCCGAGTCCAAACGCCCGCCCAATACATCGGCGGCGAATGGAATTCGGTGGTGAAAGACGCCGGATCGGTCCGTGGGCGCCTTTGTCTTTGTTTTCCCGACACGTACAGCATCGGAATGAGCCATTACGGCTTGCAGGTGCTCTACGCACTGATCAATGCGCGGCCCGATTGGGCATGCGAGCGGGCGTTTGCCCCGTGGATCGACATGGAGCAACGGCTTCGCGACGAGAGGCTTCCGCTGTTCAGTCTGGAAACGTATTCCCCGCTGCGGGAGTTCGACATCGTCGGTTTTAGTCTCCAGCACGACCTGTGCTACACGAACGTGTTGACGATGCTCGATTTGGGCGGCATTCCCGTGCGTGCGGAGCAGCGCGCGGCCGATGACCCGCTGGTGATTGCCGGCGGACCGTGCGCGTGGAACCCGGAGCCGATGGCGGAGTTCATCGACGCTTTTGTCATCGGCGATGGTGAAGTTGCGTTGCCGGCCGTTTGCGATGCCTGGATCGATTCGGCGCAGCGCGGCCTGACGCGCAGCGAGCGATTGCTCCGTTTGGCCGCGAGTCTTCCGTTTGTTTACGTGCCGCGATTTTATGAAGCGGTGTCTGAGGCCGCCGGGCCGGGCTTCGTGCGCCGCAACACCAGCGAGGTGCCCGACCAAATCGTCCCCGCGGTGCTTGAGTATCTTGATTCCGTGCCGCTGCCGACGGCGCCCATCGTGCCGTGGGTCGAGACGGTGCAAGACCGCATCGCGTTGGAGATCATGCGCGGTTGTCCGTGGCGCTGCCGCTTTTGTCAGAGCACAACGATCAAGCGGCCGCTGCGATTTCGGTCGGTGGAATCGATTGTCGAGGCCGCCAAGGCCGCGTATCGCAACACGGGCCACAACGAAATATCGTTGCTCTCGCTATCGAGCAGCGATTATCGCTGGTTCGACGAATTGATGCAGCGGATGCAACGCGAGTTTCGCCCGTTGCATGTCGCGGTGTCGCTGCCGAGCCTTCGCGTGAACGAACAATTGCGCTCGGCGGCCGAGTTGCTCAATACCGACCGCCACGGCGGCTTGACCCTTGCCCCCGAAGCTGCACGCGAGGCGATGCGCGAGCGGCTGGGCAAGCGAATCACCGACGACGATCTTTACTCCGGTTGCCGCAAGGCGTTCGAGTTCGGGTTCTCGCGGGTGAAGCTGTATTTCATGTGCGGCCTGCCCGGCGAACAGCCGGACGACCTCGATGGGATCATCGAAATGGCCGAAAACGTTTCGAGATTAGGCAAGGAGGTTTCCGGCCGATTCGCCGTCGTGGTGGCCAATGTTTCGAATCTCGTTCCCAAGCCGCATACTCCGCTCCAATGGGAGCCGATGCAAACTCGGGAATACTTCATGGCTGCAAGGCGGCATCTTTTGTCGCGCTTGCGGCACCGGACCGTCCAGCTCAAGTGCCACGATGTCGAAACCAGCTTGCTCGAAGGGGTGTTGTCTCGGGGCGACCGCCGCCTGGCTCGCGCCATCGAAACGGCTTGGCGCGGCGGGGCTCGTTTCGACGCCTGGTCGGAGCAGCTTCAGGCCGCGCGTTGGTGGGAAGCGATTGCTGCGGCAGACATCGATGTGAACAAGGTTCTGCACACCCGTTGGCCCACTGACACCCGGTTCCCCTGGGATCACATCGCCATTCGTCAAGGGCGAGATTACCTCGCCCGCGAGTGTTGCGCAATGCAGGCCGCTTTGCACCAAGGAGAAGCGTTGCCGAACGATCATCGCGACCGGTGAAGGCGAAGGCGGCGGACCTCCCGGGCCGCGGCGGCACGAAAGCCGGCGGGGATTGCTCGGCGACGATCACTTGCCCCGCCGTGCGGATTTATCGAGCTTGGCGTGTTTCCTGTTCAACGATCATCACCGGCGTCGTCATCTTCCGGCCGTTGTATGTGGCCGCATCGGAGCCGTGTTGACGAAAGACCACGGTTGTTGTCCGCGCGTCGATGGTCGCCTCGATCGCGGCCCAGCCGCCGCCGGCCGACCGACGGCACTGAACGGTTCGAGGCCGCAGCGGCGCGGAAGCCGTCTTTCCGCGTTCGTCGATGCGATAGGGAACAATCACCGTGAAGGCGTCGATGGCGGCCAGCGGCTTTTCCGTTGCCGCTTCCACATGGAACTGGTTGGGGAACGGCTTTTTGGGCGGCGGGTTGTAGCCGTCCCACTGGCGGAATGCGAGGCCGACCGGAGCCGAATACTGCACGATGCAGCCTGCCCCCGGTTGTTCAACACGAAGCTGTTGGGCGGCCTGATCAACGTCGAACTGCGAAAGCCCGTGCAGCATGAATTGGAACGTGGCCGGCTTTTCAGCGGCGAGTTCGTCGTAGATGACCACAAACGGCCCGGCCGCGATTCTGCCGGCGGCGGAATCGGAATTGCCTGGGGCGGGCTGCGGCCGCACCAGAGCGACATGGCGGATCGCTCGCTTGAGCCGTCCGCCGTAGGCCGCAACGGCGTCGCCGGCAACATAATCGCATTGCGGCGAAAAGTGCTCGGCCACAATCGCCCCAGTTGAAGTCGCGCTGTGTTTGATCTGGCCTTCGCCGTTGACGAGCACGGCGTTGTGGGCGACCGTGCTATGCGCCCAATTGTAGTGAAATTTGCTGCCGTGCAAGTCGCGGTACACGCAGGTGGTTAGCAGTGCGCGACCGTAGGCATTGAGCAAGAAGCTATTCTGCGGGTTGTGGCCGTGGCTTTGCGAGCCCATCGGGCTGGATTTGAACAAAAGATGCACGTCGTTGCGGCTGTCGAGCAAGTTGGTGTGCAGACTCGCAACCCCGATACCGTGGAAGACCTTCGACGAGGGGAGATCGGACGGCGGTTTCGGGGCAGGGGAGGGGGGCAGGTTCGCCATGTAGAGGAACCCGAGCCAACCGGCGTCGGGTTTCATCCGCCACTGGTCGGCCCACCATTTCCAATAGCCGGCATGGGTGAAGGTGCTGCGGTTGCCGCCGGCGCGGAGGTGGTAGTCGAGCCATCCGCCCCAACCGGCCGAGGGCGTTCGGTCCGACAAATCGCCGAAGCCCATATTGGGAGAGCCCGGCGGGGCGACGTACATCGCGTAGTCGGCCACTTGGCTATAAAAGGGCTTCTGGTAAGCGTCGATCTTCAATGCCGATTGGGCCACCTGAAGCCACCAAACGGCTTTGGAGTTGTAGCCGGCCCAGTAGCTGACGCCTTCGTGCCAGCCGCCATCGTCGTCGGCCCAAACGGGATAGCAGGCATAAAACTTGTTGACGGCATAGTCGAGCCATGTTTCGGCTTCGGGCACCTCATCGAGCATGGCGATCGCGCTTTCGGCCATCTTGTGCCAAACGCGGTTTCCGTGGCTATTGTAGGGCCGGTTCAAATGCCCTACGCCCAGTTGCACTTCGCCGCTTTCCCAGCAGTCGTTGATCCGCCGCCGCATTACGGCTTGGAACTTCGCGCGGTCGTCGGCGCTGAGGGTGTCGTAGGCCCAATCGTAGGCCCGCGCCGGGCGAAAGAGCATCGGCTTGGCCGCTTCGCAGTTTAGGCGGAAGTTCGTCGGGCCGTCGGGGTTCCACGACGCCAGATGCATGATCCAACGCCGCGCGGCTTCGCCGTACTTCTTCTCTTGGCTGATGAGGTACACGAACGCGATGGTCTCGGCCTCTTTGCAGGCCTTTTCGGTTTGTTCGCGATTGGGCCACCAGTATTTGACAAGCTCGTCATTCTCTTTATCGCGGGCGGAGCCGAGCCGTTCGGGTTCCGGGGTGGGGCCGGCGGCGATGATCCGGTCGGCGGCCGTTTTCAACTCCTGAAATTGCTTGGCCAAGCTCGTCTTTGCCAATTCGCGTAGTTGCGGCAGGTCTTCGGGGCGCATGAACAGCCTGGGGTGTTCTTTCGGCACGCGCTGCCGCTGCTCGGCGCGCGTGGGCATGGGGAACGCGGCGGCATCGGGCGGCACGACGAACGACCGCGCTTGGCTCGGCGTGGAACGTTCGCCCTTTTTGTTGACGAACGAGTATCGCCACCAATACTTGCCCGGCGGAAGCACGGCGTTGTGCGTGTAGGTCGGCCACGGGATCGCTTCGGCTCGCTGGCTGACGCGAAACTCGGGATTGTCCGCCCATTCGACGACGTAGCTTTTCGCGTCGGCGATGTGAACCCAGGTGAGCGACGGCGGATTGAGTCGAACGGTTGCTCCGTCTGCAGGCCGATATCCCCATTCGCCCGGCTGAGCCGGCCGGTTGTCGATCTGCGCCGGCGGCGATGGGGCGGCAGCGGCAACAGCGGCAACTGGCAGCAACACGAGGATTGATGCCACAACGGCCGTTACGGGCACCTCAAACCATCGTCGGTTTTGAACGGTCGTTGTATCGCGCCATCGCCCCGATCGCTTCATTCGCGCGTTCGCACCTGAGGGCGAGGCTGCGACCGTCGCTGAACCGGAGAAGGGTTCGGATCTGTTCTGAGGACGCGATGTGGAAAGCGGAAGGAACATTGGCAGGTCTCGATACGTGCGGGAAAGGTGGGATTCAACACGGAACCGCTAGGAGGGACTCGCGGTCTGGTGTTTGCTTGAACTTGATTGGGCGGCGTGCCTTGTTCGCGACGGTTCTTGCCTCGCGTTGGTTCCACTTCGCTCGTTCGACTAATGTCGCCGACTCGAGGGAAACGGTTAGGCGAGGGAAATCGTCCAGCTCTACGGCGGCACGTCGCTATGATATACTGCCGACGACGTGGTTCGCTACCGGCAAGTGACTCTCAAGAGCAAGAATCTCGGCAGAGCGGCCGCCAACACAGGGCGGCGCCGCTCGATCGCTTCAGGGACAAAAAATGAGCAAGCCGACCGACATTCGATTGATCGAAACGGCGACCGACACGCAGTACATCAAATACCGCGCACCGATGAAGTTCGGCGGGCGGGTGGTGACGGATGTCATCTTGCTGAATGTTACAGCGGTCGTGGAATCCCGCGACGGTCGCCGCGGGGTGGGCCGCGGTTCGATGACGATGGGGAACGTTTGGGCGTGGCCGAGCGCCGCGGTGAGTACCGAAAAAACGCTGGCGGCGATGGTCGATATGGGGCAACGCCTGGCAGCGGTTGCGCCGGACCGTACGCTTTGGGGCCATCCGCTCGAACTGACGCACGAATGGTCGTCGCGTTATGCCGCGGAAGCGGCTGCCGTTTGCGGGCGTTTGGGCACCGAGGAGCCGATGCCTCGGCTCGCGCAGTTGGTGGCCGCTAGCCCGTTGGAAGCAGCGATTCATGATGCCTTCGGTCAGGCCCTGGGCGAGAACTCGTACAATCTTCTGTCGGCCGAGTATTGCAACCGAGACTTGTCGGCCTACTTGTCCGCGGAGTTCACCGGCGAGTATCTCGATCGCTACACGCTGAGAACGCCGAAGCCTTCGATGCCGCTTTATCACTTGGTCGGCGCGCTCGATCCGCTTTCCGAGGTCGATTTGAGCAACCGGGTGGGTGACGGCCTGCCCGAGACGCTGGCCGAGTGGATCGTTGCCGACGGTTTGACCCACCTGAAGATCAAGCTGGCCGGCGACGATTTGAAGTGGGATGTGGAACGAGTGATCGGCGTCGAGCGGGTTGCCGCGGAGGCCCAAGCACGCCGCGGCTGTTCGCGATGGTGCTACTCGGCCGACTTCAACGAGAAGTGCCCCAACGTCGAATATGTACTGGACTTCCTCGCCGAAGTTCAGCGGCGTGCGCCGGCGGCCTACGAGCGGCTTCAATACATCGAGCAGCCGACGCATCGGAACCTGAAAGCGCACCCCGAGAACCGCATGCACCGGGCGGCCGAGCTGAAACCGGTAGTGATCGACGAGTCGTTGGTCGATTTCGAGAGCCTGTTGCTCGCCCGAGAGATGGGCTACTCGGGCGTGGCCTTGAAGGCGTGCAAGGGCCACAGCGAAGCGCTGCTGATGGCGGCGGCCGCGCAGAAATACGGCATGTTCCTGTGCGTGCAAGACCTGACCTGCCCGGGGGCGTCGTTCTTGCACTCGGCGAGCCTGTCGGCGCGAATTCCCACCGTGGCTGCGATTGAGGGCAATGCCCGGCAGTACTGTCCGGCCGGAAATCGCGGCTGGGAGGATCGATTCCCGACGATGTTCCGCGTGCGCAATGGTTCGTTGGGAACCGCTGTGCTCGTGTTGCCGGGTTTGGGCTTCAATCAGGGAGGATCGGATTGACTTTGGGGCGATCAGATTGTGTCTGAAGCGGGCGGTTGGGGGCGAACGGCTGGATGGCCGCGTCAGTCAAAGAGCGACGGTGGCCTCGGGGCCGGCGGTGAGTAAAATAGCGGTTGAGGGCGGAGGCTCGGGGCGAGACGGCAGCACGACTGCCGGTTGCCGATGTGTTGATCGCGGGGCGCGGAGGCAACCGCGCGGCCGATGGGCTGTATGCGGCATTGCGCCGCCGGGAAAGCCGGCAAGCGAATCGATAGCCGGTTGCAGGTTTTGCCGCAGCCGAATTGGAAGTTGGCGGCCTGAATCCGTTCGTCTTCCGTAGTTTGTGAGTTACCGTGGTGTGCGGGAAGTGGTCCTCCGTGTTGGCGGCCATCGAGCGGATGGGCGGAGTACGGCACTCGGCGTTGAGCGGGTGATTCTCGGATGTCCCGATTCGGCGGCAGCTTGGGCTGGAAGACATCGTTGCTCAGGCGGAAGGTCTGTGGAATCGGGTACGCATGGTCGTGGGTTTTTCCCGCCTTAGCTTTGCTTCCATCGCTGGCTTGGGCTGCTCCTGCGGTCGTCGCCAATCGGACGAACCAGCGGGTTTTCTTTGCCGTTCCTGATGAGTCAGGGCGATCCGGCAGCCCGATGCGCACCGTCCCGCTCGAAGCGCGGCAAACGATCACGTTGCAGGCCGACGAGCCGCTGGGCGCCGCTGTTCATCTCGACGGGGCGTGGCAGCGGGTAGTTTTGCGGCCGTATTCAGTTCATTATTTCGTCGAATCAGAAGGAAGGATCCTATTTGCAACAGTTGCGCTGGCGGGCGCCGATCTCCCATCGACTCCGCCGGCCGGCGGCGCGCGGGACGGTTCTCGCGCGGCGCTGGCGGTGATCCCGGTGATGATCTTGGTGGATGAAGAGGAACCGGCGGCTCGGCCCCTTTGGGAGAAACGCCTTCGAGAGCGAATGCGCGAGGCTTCGGAGATCTTCGAGTACACGGCCCGCGTTCGTTTCGATGTCGTGGCGGTGGGAACGTGGCAGAGCGACAACACGCTGGTTCGATTCGAGCAGTCGCTCGCGGAGTTCGAGCGGAAGGTCGATCCGCATCCGGCGCGTATCGCGGTGGGCTTTACGAGTCAGTACCGCATTCCGCAGGGGTACACGCACTTGGGCGGCACACGCGGGCCGTTGCATTCGCATGTTTTGATCCGCGAGTGGTCGCAGCACGTCAGCGCCCGCGAACGGCTGGAAATCTTGGTGCATGAGTTGGGCCACGTCCTCGGTGCCGTTCATTCGAACGAACCCGACTCGGTGATGAGGCCCCACCTGGGTGATCGTCGCTCGAATGCGAAGCAATTCGAAATCAAGTTCGATCCGGGCAATGCTTTCTGCATGTTCATCCTGGGCGAGGAAATGCGCTGGGGCAGGGCGGCGTCGTTCGATCGCATTGATCCGGTCGCCAAATATTGGCTGCGTGCTGCGTATCAGTCGCTGGCGCAAGCGGCGGGCGAGGATCGGACGGCAACCCACTACTTGGCCCTGCTCGATGGCGGGCGGCCGGGGGCGACGAAAATCGACTTGCCGTCCGCGTGGGTCCGCGACGCGGCCGCGGTGCGCCGCGCGGTGGCCGAGGCGGCCCGTCGCAACGCGGAACTGCCGACCGGGCCGGGCCGAGTGCCGGGCATCGACAGCCGTGCCGCGGGCGACGCTTTGGGTGAGTTGCTGGTGCGACGCGCGGCCTCGGCCGCCCGAGAGCTTCCGCCCGAACGGTCGGCCCGGGCGTTCTTGCTCGGGCTGGGGGCGACGGTGGATGACGCTGAATGGACGCGGTTTGCGCCCGTGCTGGAAGGGGTGTTCAACCAAGTTGAGCCGCGCGCCGGTCGCCCAGCGATCGCAAACGTCGCGGAGGGGCCCACGATCCGCGGCCGGGCCGATCTTTGGAAACACTTCGTCATCAGCGCCATGATTGCCGGCCTGTTCGGAGCCGATACGGCCGAAGCCGTCGGTATCGCCAAAGAGGCCGCCGACGCTCGCATGGATAGTGGTTTCAGTTTTGCCGACCTTGCAGCCGATTTTGCCGGCATTCGATTCGCGCAGTTCGTCCAACGCGACAAAGGGGCCGTTGCTCGACTCAGTGTCGAGTTCGAGATTGCCCGATTCGTGCCTGAAGTGAAGCGGCTGCCTGAGGGTATTGGTTGGACTGATTTTCAGCGAGATTTCGGCTCGACGAACGACCCGCGTTTTCATCAAGCGGTTGCCGCGGTCCGAGATCTGGTCGATCGCATGCCGGGGCTGGCGTCGTTCGACAGCGAACAGGCGGCCTCCGTGGAGCGTTTGTCGGCACCGGTGCGTTCGCGTTGATCGGGAAATCGCCGAGACGAAAGGGCGGAGAGTATTTTTCGCCCGGAGAGGGGCTCGCGGCGGGGCGATAAGGGTGGCCTCGTGGGTGCGGTTGTGTCGATCGCGATTGGTCTGGCGGCGCGCTTTGCTTCGTGCGGGTTTGCCCGTGGGCAACTGGTAGGCGGCTGCCGAAGCCAGGGGCTTTCCCCAGGCGGTATATGTTCCATTTGCAGCGTTTGTGGTTCGTCGATTCGAGTGCAATCGGAAATGGGAACGGTTGTCTGTTTCGAGCGGCAATGAATGAGCCTTCTGCAAATCCACCGGACGAGCCGAGACCGAAGTCGGACGGTCCACCGTTGATGATGCCGCGGTCGGCTGCGGCGGAGTCTTCCCACGCGCCTTCGCACGAGTTGGACAAGCACGAGCACTGCATCGAGAGCGACGGTGACTCGGCGGAAACGGCGTTGAAGGCGGCCTCAGGTCGCCCGCCATCGAACGAGGTTTCCGCGGAGAGCAGCCGAAAGAGTCGCTGCGGCGCGTTGGAAGAATGGTGCAATGAACATCTGCTCAATCCGATCGAACAGCGTGCCGCGGCCGTATTGACCGCCCTCGCGTTGACGGGGGTGGTTGCTTGGTGGATATGGCAGGGCGGCGCGACGGGCAGAACGATCGACGTGGATCACGCTCCGGCGGTTCCCCTTTCGTTCGTGGTGAATGTCAACGAGGCCGACTGGCCCGAATTGAGCGTGTTGCCCGGGATCGGGCCGGTATTGGCGCAACGAATTGTCGCCAGCCGTGAGCAAGATGGGCCATTCCGATCCGTTGATGATCTGCGGCGCGTGCGCGGAATCGGACCGATTACGCTCGAACGACTGCGCCCGCATATCGCGGTGTTGTCGAGCAGTGATTCCGCCGTTGCCGAGGTGAACCATTGATCGTGCCGCGAAACGGTGCGCACGGACGAGCGGCGAAAAGTGGGGGAAGGGCAATGGACAATTCGGCGACGTTGCGGAAGACATGCCATACCCTCGCGGCGTTAAGGACGGGGCGATGACTCCCATTGTGAAGTGAACGATTTTCCCCGCAAAGAAAACCGAGACCTTTGCAAGACGAAGACCCTTAAAAAAGGAGATCTGTGCCGTGGCAATTTCCGGTCCGGGTTATCTGCGAGGACGGATCGCCGACGAAGTGACGCCGAACCTGGCTCGCGCCTTAGGCAGCGCGCTCGCCTCGCGCGCGGCTCCGGGGACGAAGTTCGTCATTGGTTCGGACCTGTCTGAGGGCTCCGCGGAGCTGAAGGCCGCCTTCTCCGAGGGGCTTCTGTTGCGGCCGCTCGACGTGGTGGACTTGGGGCCTGTCGCCGCCCCGCTGGTCTCGCACGCGCTGCGGAGGATCGGGGCGGAAGGCGCAGCCCTGGTTTCGGGCTCGATGCTGCCACCGGGCTATTTCGGGATTTCGTGGCAACTGGCCGGCGAAAGGCCGACGTTCGAAGACCTGCTGGCGACGACGGGCTCGCCAAGCGATCACGCCTTGCCTTCGACGAAGGGCAGGGGAGATGCCGCGCGAACGGGCCCTGCGACGGCCGGCGCGGATCGCAAACCGAGATCGCTGGATATCAGCTTTGACTACGTTGCCCATTTGCAATTGACCTTTGTCGATGCCATGAACTCGGCCGTCGAGTTGGTCGTTGCCGCCGAACAACCAGAGTGGACACGGATCGCATGCCGTTACCTTCAGGCCGTGTTTCCGCTGGCCTTGATTACGGCGGAGGATCGGTCATCGATCGGGTCGGACCGGCGGGAAGGCTCGGGCCGGTCATTGACAGACGATGTATCCGATGGCGTTTATCGTCATCAGGCGGATTTAGGCCTCGTCTTGGGCAGTCATTTGGATCGACTGGAAGTCGTCGATAATCGGGGCATATCGTTCAGCCCCGACGAAATCGCCTGGCTGCTGTTAAGTGCGTGCGAGAGGGAGTTGAAGGGCGAGGCGGTGGTCCTCGACGATCGGCTCTCGGTGCAGCTCGATCGAGCGATCGCATCGTGGGGCGGCAAGACCATTCGTCATGGCACTGATCCGGGCCGAATCGCTGACACGATGCGCCAAAGCGGGGCACTGTTGGGATTCGATTTGGATGGACGGGTGTTCTTCCGTGAGCGTGACGGTGAGGACGACGCACTGCTGGCCGCGTGCCGTTTGATCGCCTTCGCGGGCAAACAAGTCAGCTCATTGGGAAGCATTCGGAACGATTGCCCGCTGATGACGGTCTCTCCGGAATTGTTGCTGCCCTTGCCGAACAAGATGACAATCGACGATCTATTCGCCTGCATCCAACAGCAATGGCCGACACAGCCGAACGTGAGCATCAATGTCGGCTGGGGGTTGGTGGTCAAGACGCAGTCGGCGCGAATTCGATTGCAGCCATCGCGTTACACCGAAGCGATTTCGATCCGCTTCGAGGCGGTCCACCGCGAGGAAATAGCCCTCTTGGCCGATTGCCTTCGCCGGTCGTTGCCCAGTGATTTGGCGAATGTGTTGGACGAATACGCGGTTGAAATCGGGTGATTTTTCGTCGCTCGGCGGACGCCGGCTGCAAGAGGAACCGCCATTATTGGTCGGTGTTGGACCCGGCGAAGGGAGCTGCGGGTTTCAGCGGTGGTTTGCAAAGCGACCTAAGACGGCCATAATGTTGGGTCATTTACCTGTCATGGGCCGATGTTCCGTCGGGCAAGCCCGTTTGGGGCGGGTGGGTTGGTGATCCATTCTGACCGGGGTATTTGTTGATCGAATTAGGAGAGTCGAGCGATGCGAGATCGGTTAGTGGCCGAGTATGTGGGACTAACCTTTGACGATGTCTTGCTGGAACCGCGATATAGCGAAGTGGTTCCTGCCGAAACGGATGTCCGAACTCGGCTCACGGCGAGGATAACCTTGAACATCCCCCTGCTGAGTGCCCCGATGGACACCGTCACAGAGCACGCGATGGCCATTGCGTTGGCTCAAGAGGGCGGTTTGGGGGTTGTGCATAAGAACATGTCGGTTGAGCGCCAGGGCGCCGAAGTGGAAAAGGTGAAACGCAGCGCCAACGGCATCATCTCGAATCCCGCCACGCTGCCGCCGGATGCCACCGTCGGTCAAGCGCGCGAACTGATGACTCAGTACAATGTGTCGGGCGTGCCGATTACCGATCCCGGTGGGCGTCTGCTCGGCATCATCACCCGTCGCGATCTCCGCTTTTTGGAAGACTGGAGTCTTCCGGTGGGCCAGGTCATGACTCGCGAGAACCTGGTGACTGCTCGAGGGACTGTGACGCTTGAGCAGGCTGAGAAGATTTTGATGGCAAAAAAGGTGGAGAAACTTTTGCTGGTTGACGAATCTTTTAGGCTGACGGGCCTTATCACAATCAAAGATATCGACATGATGCGGAGGTTTCCGCAAGCGTGTAAAGATGGGCAAGGCCGGTTGAGGGTTGGGGCCGCGATCGGAGTATTCGATTTCGAGCGTGCGGAGGTACTAATCAACCGGGGCGTTGATGTGTTGGTGGTTGACAGCGCTCACGGCCATTCGGCAAATGTGATTCAGACGGTTGCGGAGGTCAAAAAGAACTGGGATATCGATGTCGTTGCCGGCAACGTGGCGACCGCGGAAGGATGCCGCGACTTGATCGCCGCCGGGGCAGATGCCGTCAAGGTGGGCATCGGTCCGGGGTCGATTTGTACGACCCGGGTGATTTCCGGGGTGGGGGTGCCGCAAATCACGGCAGTGTCTGAGGCCGCCCAGGCCGCCGCGGAAAGGGGAATCCCGGTGATCGCCGACGGTGGGATTCGATACTCGGGCGATATTACCAAAGCGATTGCCGCTGGCGCGCATGTGGTGATGATCGGCGGGTTGTTTGCCGGCCTCGAAGAGAGCCCCGGCGAACTGATCCTGTATCAAGGGCGAACATTCAAGGTTTATCGCGGCATGGGATCGCTGGGAGCGATGGTGCATGGATCAAGCGAGCGCTATCGCCAAGGTGCCAACCGGACTCCGGACAAACTCGTGCCCGAAGGAGTAGAGGGCCGCGTGCCCTTCAAAGGACGACTTGGACCGTTTGTGTACCAATTGGTCGGCGGTCTGAGGGCTGGAATGGGGTATTGCGGATCAAGGACGATCGAAGATTTGCGCACATCGGCCCGATTCATTCGCGTTTCGCCGGCCGGCGTGCGGGAGAGTCATCCCCATGACATTACGATTACGCAGGAATCGCCCAACTACAGCACGGAATACGGTTCGAACGACAGCATTTAGGCTGGCGTTTCGAACAGCGAGGATCGTGGTCCTCGTGGGGTTCGGTCTATTGGGGGCCGTATCGGTTTGCCCGATCGCTGCCGACGAAGGCGTTGCGTCGGCTGTTTCTCGCGGCAAGCAGGGAAGCACCCTTCGTTGGGGTGCTCCTGTTGCTTCAGAAGCTTATCCCGTAAAGCAAACGGCCGCGGCTGAACCGATCCCGACGAATCGCGGTTTGCCGTTGCGCGGGTACTCGCCGCCAGCGGCGGTTGCGCCAAGCGAGAACGCCATGGCCGACCCGTTCGGTGATCGTCCGGCTGCGGCACCCGTGGCGGTGCCGGGCGAAGCTGTCGCCCCAACGAATCCGCCGAGTGGAATCGGGCCGCTGGCGGTTCCGTCGTTGGATCCTTCGATGAACCCCGCCCCCATGAGCGAGGGCCTGCCGCGGCCGGCGGAACCTCGGCTTCCCGCACCGATTCGTTCGGGCCAAGAGCGGCCCGCATCGCCCTCGAACGATCCGGGGTATCCGCCGTTATCGCCACCGCCCAGCTCCGGAGGCCCGGGGCCGGGTGAACTGATGCCCGCACCGCATCGCCCCGGTCCGAACCAGGTGCATCGCCAATGCCCCTCGCGCGACGATAAGGAGTTTGCCGACTTCTTCAAAACGATTCGAGACCTGACGACCGACATCTCGGCCAAAGAGGGCGAATTCCCCAAGGAATGCGAGGTCGCTCGTGAGCCGTATCAACCGCGGCAGTGGGCGGCTACCGACTTCCATTGGAAGGCGTCGGGACTGTGCCACAAACCGCTTTACTTTGAAGACGTGCAATTGGAACGGTACGGTCATACAGTGCATCCCTTGGCCCAGCCGGTGGTTTCCGGAGCCAAATTCTTCCTGACCGTACCCATTCTTCCGTACAAGATGGGGCTTGAACCGCCCAACGAGTGTATGTACACCTTGGGGCATTATCGGCCCGGCAATTGCGCGCCGCATTTACTTGATCCGATTCCGTTGAGCGTTCGGGCGGCTCTGTTGCAGACTGGTGCTGTGGTCGGCGCTTCGGCGATTATACCGTAACGCAGCCGTCGCTCTGTTTTGGCACGCAGAGGACTGCGGGAAACCCGTTGGCCGTCGAGCAGTCGGCTGCGGGTTTGGCGGTGAGTGAAATCCCGTTGGCCGCTTTTTGCTCGGCCGCGGCGCAACGGGCGCGTTCTGTGTGCTCGCCCATCGGATCCGGGCGTGCCGATCAGCAGATCATCTGTCGGCACGCGCCATCAACGGCCGGCTCTCGTTCCAGTCATTCGGCCGAAACCGGTAGGGCCGATCGTTCGCTGATCATCAGCGGTGCGTCATAGATCGGCAGTTGAGTGAACGCGATTCCCTGTTCCGAGCGGATGATCTTCTCCTTGGGAATCTGATAGACCCGGCCGCTGAGCAAATCGACGAGAACGGGATTTTCGAAGTTCACTCCCGGCAAGTTGAGTTGAATCTCCGAGGCCTTATTCTCCTCCGCCGGCGGTTCGGCGCTGAACCAATAGGCGATGAGCTTCGGTCCGCCATCGCCGCGTCGATAGACCGTCAGGGCGACCTTGCGGTTCGTTTCGGCCTTGAACGGGGCCACGGCAACGCGCTGCCACGAATCATCAAGAATTGCGAAGACATGCTGAGCCGCGAAATAGGCGGGCTTCGGATGGGCGACAGTTTGGTCTGGGTTCGCTTTCAACAATCCTTTCGTGTTCATCGTTACTTTGTCGCCGCTGCGATAGGCCAGTTCCATCAACGTGAACAGGTTGAACGGTACGTCGGCGGCTCGATGGGCCAGCATCCGGCGCAGATTCCACTTGGCCTGAGTCAACTCGGTCCAGGGACGGTTGCGCAGTGCTCCGAAGGTGTTCGAGGTTGACGGCGCGCCCGTCTCGCCCTGAAGCACTTCGATGCGCGGCGAATACTTGGCGGCCAGCTTCCGCATATTTTCGGTCAGCGAAAGATCGTCGGGATTGGCCGGGTAGCCGTGGACGGTGATCGCGTCGATCAGGTCGATCTTGCCGCGCTGCTTCATCACATCGAGAAACTGCTCGGCGAATTTCACATTGCCTGCCAAGCCAAGGGCATAGATCTTTCCTTCGGGCTGTTCGTCGCGGATGATTTCGGCCGTGCGAATGTATAGATTCGCATAGTCTTCCGCCTTGTTGTTCTTGCCGATGTCCGGCTCGTTCCACACCTCCCATTGATTCACCCGGTCGCGATAGCGTTGTACTAATGCCCGTGCCCAGCGATCCCAGGCGGCGAGCGCTTCGGGCGACGTGGGCAGTCCGCCGCCGAGTCCGGTGCCGCCCCCGCCGGGATAGATCGGGTTGCCGTACGACAGTTCGAGCCAGGGCCGAACCCCTTGAGCCAGGGCGCCATCGACCACTTCATCGAGCCACTGCCATTGATACTGGCCCGGTTGCCGCTCGGTTTTCGCCCAGCCGGTTTGCACCCGCAACCCCTTGGCACCCAGCGGCCCAAGATAGTCCTTGTAGTGTGCAAAAACGGCGAAATCTCGATCGAGCGTCTCTCCGCCCACTGACCAAGGCGATGATTTGATTTGGCTTGCCGCGCGGGGAGCGATCTTGCCAACGAGCGGCCACGAGCACGTTAGGCCTTCCGCCGGTCCCGCGGCGAATCCATTTGGACATAGATGCAGCGCAAAGGCCAACGATAAGGCCGAGATCATGCAGGACTTTGTCATGTGCTGTATCCCCTGGCATATTCAAGGTTAGAAGCGAATGATCTCCGTTTTTCGGGCATTTCGCGTTTGGGGCGATTGTTCTTGTCGGTGTGATTCAGTTGGTGCCGCATGCACGTAAGCGACAACCGAACTTGCACCGACCGATCTCGCCCGGCGGGCCGTCGTCTTGCCTCGTGCGCGAAGACCAACTCGCAGGGGCCATGCGGCAGATCACGCCCTGTAAGGAAGGCTGTGTCGCCGATCTGCGGCATTGCGGCAGGCCCTGCTCGTGGGGTGAACCTGTTCGGGCAGGCAATCGTCAACGGGCGTGCAAACAAGTATATTGATCGTCGCGCTTGCTTTGCAAGCAGTGGCCGAAGCCCGGACAAGTATCTGCGAGTTGCCGGCATGGAGTCGGTGCTTGCGAGCGGGAAAGTGTAGGGCGGCGATTTTCTGTAGCGGTCGAACGGCCGTAAAGGCTCGGCGGAATCGCCAAGCTTCGACGGAGGTCCGATCTGCATTGCGTTTGTTCTTTTGGAATTTGCGCGGATGACGTTTTGCGCCCGGAGGGTTCGTTGGGCGGTAAATCGACTACGATGTCAGAACTGGATCAGTACGACTACGATTTGCCTGAAGGATTGATCGCGCAGTATCCCTTGGCCGATCGCTCCGCGGCACGGCTGATGGTGGTCGATCGCAGCAGCGCGCGGCTTGAGCATTGTCATGTTTCCGATTTGCCGGATCTGCTCAATCCGGGAGACTGCTTGGTGATCAACGACTCGAAGGTGATTCCCGCACGGTTGTTGGGCTATCGTCGGCAAACCGGAGGTCGTTGGGAAGGCCTGTTCGTCGAACGCGATTCGCTGGGGTGTTGGCGCGTTCTTGGAAAGACGCGGGGCAAGCTTGTCGCGGGCGAACGCATCGTTCTCGTCAACACGGTCGGTGAAGACGATATCGAGCTGGAGATCATGGCTCGATTGCCGGACAAGACGTGGGCCGTCCGCCCGTGCAGCCATGAAGACTTATTGACGATCCTCGACCGCTTGGGCCGCGTGCCTCTGCCGCCCTACATCCGGAAAGGCGAAATGCGTCCCGAAGACCGGCAAACGTATCAAACGATTTATGCCCGCCATCCGGGCTCGGTGGCCGCGCCGACGGCGGGGCTTCACTTCACCGAAAAGCTCTTCCATCGATTGATTGATCGAGGCATCGTGATTTGCCGGGTAACCCTTCACGTCGGGCTGGGCACGTTTCAGCCGATCAAGGTGGCATCGCTCGACCAGCACGTAATGCACAAGGAATGGGCGTGCCTGCGGCCTGAAACGGTCGAAAAGATCAAGGCTTGTCGGCAATCGGGGGGACGCGTGATTGCCGTGGGAACCACGTCGATTCGCGTTCTTGAATCGGCTGCCCGCGATGGCGAACTCGGCCCGTTCAGCGGTGAAACCGATCTCTTCATTCGGCCGCCGTTTGAGTTTCATGCCGTTGATGCCCTGATGACCAATTTCCACCTACCACGCTCGACCCTGCTCGTTCTGGTGCGGACGTTCGGGGGCGACGCGTTGATGCGGCGCGCTTACGAAGAAGCCGTAAGCGAGCGATACCGTTTTTACAGTTACGGCGACGCAATGTTGATTCTCTAAACTTCCCAAGCTTGTTATGATTGAATGGGCTCAGATAGCCGGGAAAACGGTCGTTCGCGCAGCGAAGCTACGACATGCGTGTCGGCGCCGCTTGGTCCGATTCTCGCTTCGGCCCTTGATTCGGATGCGTTGAAAAAGGAGCGAACCGTCTCAGCACACTCGGTTCGTGCGGGTTTTAGGGCGCTGCCGATCGCTTGGAACAGCGAGGGGATCGCAAAAGCGGCGGCTTCGTTGTTTTCGGCGATTGCGTGCCGTGCCAACGAACGCCGAGATTCGTCACTGACAAGTTGCGGAAGGCTTTTGTCATGAGACGCCCCACGCCACGTTGCCGGCTGAGCTTCGCGGGATTCACGCTCGTGGAGTTGTTGGTCGTGCTTGGGATCATCAGCCTTCTGTTGAGTCTGCTTCTTCCGGCGGTGTCCATGGTGCGCGAGTCGGCGCGTCGATCGCAGTGCGGCAACAACCTGCGACAATTGGGCTTAGCCGTTCTCAACTACGAGCAACAAAAGGGCGTATTGCCGCCCTCGGGGCTGGTTCAGAAGCGGCCCGATCGTTGGTACGATGCTCGCTCTGGAGTCATGATCAGTTGGCTCGTTCTCGTTTTGCCGCACTTGGAACAGCAGAGCCTTTTCCTCCAGTTCGACTTGGGAAAGTCCGCGCTCGATCAACAGCGCGGATCCGATGGCGTCGAGCCGCAGCAAATCCAATTGCCGGGCCTGCTTTGCCCGAGCGACTCGTCGCGCGGTCGATACTTCGAACATCCCACATTGACTCGCGGCAAGAGGTTCGCCAAGGGCAACTATGCCGCGTTCGTCAGTCCCTATCATGTGGACGAGCAGTTGCGTTATCCCGGGGCGATCACTGCGGCCGGGCAGCCGATGGCGCGGATTTTCGACGGCGCGAGCAACACATTGATGCTTTCCGAGGTGCGCGTCCGCGACGACCCCCGTGACGCTCGCGGTGCATGGGTGCTGCCGTGGACGGGAACGACACAGTTGGCGTTCGACATGCATCCTCAATGGTGGTTGTCGTCCGATACTTATCAGGCGGCGGCCTTCAGCGTGGGAGTGACGCAAACGCCCAACTGTCGCGGCCCGAACGTCGATATGCTTTACGATTGCCCGAACATCGCCGCGGCTCAACTCGATGAAATGCCGTGCGGAACTTGGCAGCCGCAGGGTGAGTGGTTCTTCCAATCGGCTGCGCCGCGGAGTCGTCATCCGGGCGGGGTCAACGTGTTGTTCGCCGATGGGCGTTTAGGGTTTTTGCCCGATGACGTGGACGAGTACGCCATGGCGTACTTGATCAGTGTCAATGATCGACAGCCAGTCAATGTTACGGGGCATGTGCCGTAGGCGACGAAAAGATTCGCACCAAACGGCGGTCAGACGCTTCGCTGCGATGACGGACGCTTGCATCGAGGTGCGCGGATGGCGCTTCAACGCGGGATGATCGTTGTGATCTTCGTCGGTTTTTTGCTCGTGTCGGTCGGGTGGTTCTGGCCGCATGCCGCTCGAACCCTGAACCCGTGGACGGAAGAAAAAGCGCGGCAGCATGCGCAGCACGCAGCTACGGTCCATCAATTGGCTCATCGGCGGATTCATGCCGAGGCCGAGAAAGCGGCCGCGCGCCCCAGCGACGCAGCCGAAAGCGATCGGGCGCTTCAACAAGCTTGGGAAGAGTATCGAGTTTCCGATCAAGCCTTGAGGACGGCTCGAGGAGAACCACGCCCGGCCGCTGTGTTCATGCGGTGGATGGGGGGCATTTGCATCGCGCTGGGGGCTGTTGGTCTGGCGAGTTGTCGGGCGCTGAAGTTTTGATGGCCCGTCGAAATGGGCGTTATTCGATTCGCGGCGGTGCAAGTTTTCCGCGAAATTCGCGGGCTGAATTTGCTCGAGTCGCGTTTTTCAACGGACTGTTGACGGTGCCTCATCGTAAGAACCAGGGAGGAGGAACAATTCGTGGCGGATGTTTCTGGCGAACGTGTGCTCGTGGTGCCTTCCGAATTGCTGCGCAGGCTGGGCTATTTTCAGGGGTTCGCCCGGCAGGTCGATCGCTATCTCCCAACACTGCTCGACCCGGCGCAAATGAGTTTTCGGCCCCGGGCCGCCGTCGAGCACGATCCGGGTTTCAAACAGCTCATTCCGTACCTGATTTTCAGCCATGGGCAAGGCGAAGAGCGACGCCTGTTTCGTTACACGCGAGGCGGCGGCATGGGCGAAGGCCGCTTGCATCGGAAACACAGCGTCGGCGTGGGCGGTCATATCTCGGCCGAAGACGGATGCGAGAAAGCCGAAGACGCTTTTGAACAAGGCCTGTATCGAGAAATGCAGGAAGAGGTGATCATCGACACGCCCTATACAATTCAGTGCGTCGGTTTGATCAACGACGATCACACTCCGGTCGGCCAAGTCCATTTAGGGGTTGTACATCTTGTCGAATGCCAGTTGCCGGCGGTTCGCGCCCGTGAACCCGACTTGCTCGACAGTGGGTTTCAGCCGATCGGGGAGATTATGGCCGATTTGACCGATTACGAAACTTGGTCAGCGATCAGTTTGCGAGCGTTGTTCGGCGACGATTTCCGGTGAGCCAATGCGGCCCCGACTGGCCAGAGGCGGACTCCATCGCGGCCGTCGGCGCTCTTGGCCAGCAGCGATTTCAAATAATGTGTTCGGCGCGGCGGTTACGCCCATTGTGCCAAGGCTCATTCTGTAATGATTGCGGATTTTCGCCCAATTTATCTCGACAACCATGCGACGACGCGCTGCGACCCGCGCGTCGTCGATGCGATGATGCCGTTCTTTCTGAACGAATACGGGAATGCGGGCAGCGTTCATCATCAGTACGGACATCGGGCAAAAGACGCCGTTGAAGACGCGCGTCGGCGCATCGCGCAGGCGATCGGTGCGGCGCCGCGCGAGATCATCTTCACTAGCGGGGCGACTGAAAGCAACAACTTGGCCCTGCACGGGACGGCCGCACGACGTGCCGGCAAAGGCCGGCATATCATCAGCGTGCAAACCGAACATTCCTCGGTTCTCGGACCGCTCAGGGAATTGGGGCAACAGGGATTCGAGATCACGCTCTTGCCGGTGCGATCCGCGCCGCGGCCCGACGCCGGCAGGCTCGATCCCGAGGTTCTTGTTCGCGCAATTCGACCCGATACGATTCTCGTTTCCGTCATGCTGGCCAATAACGAGATCGGCGTGATTCAGCCGCTGGCGGAGCTTTCGGCGATCTGTCGGCAACGGGGCATTGTGTTGCACACCGACGCCACGCAGGCGTTGGGTAAGATTCCGGTCGATGTCGATACGCTGGGGGTGGATCTGCTGAGCGGCTCGGCGCATAAAATCTACGGCCCGAAAGGCGTTGGAATGCTCTATGTGCGCGGCGGGGCCAACCCGCGGCGTTTGGAACCGATGATTCACGGCGGCGGCCAAGAGAATCATCTGCGGAGCGGGACGCTCAATGTGCCCGGCATTGTCGGCTTTGCCGCGGCCCTCGACCTTTGCCTTGCCGAAATGCCGGAAGAGTCGAAGCGCATCGGGCAGCTCCGCCAGCGGCTTTTCGAACGGTTGAATTGCCTTCCCGGCGTCGCGTTGAACGGTCCAACACTTGAACTGCCCGAAATGCGGCTGCCGGGCAATCTCAACCTGTCGTTCTCTCGCGTCGATGGCGAAACGCTGATGCTGCTCGTTCCGCAGGTGGCCCTTAGTTCCGGAGCTGCCTGCTCGTCCACCGAACCCGACCCCAGCCATGTACTGCAAGCGCTGGGGCTTGGCGCCGAGGCGGTGCGCAGCAGTATCCGCTTCGGACTGGGGCGATTCAACACCGCCGAGGAAATCGACCGAGCGGCAGACCTGCTCGCCGAGGCGATTGAACGGCTGCGCGGCGTTGCCGGCGCGTGATCGAAGCGAACGCGGCCGGCCGTGGTTCTTCGGCGGCGCGACCGGCAAGTGCGCTGAAGCCGTTCGGCTGTTGCGACGCCGCGGGGCGACAGGACCGCCCTTCGAATCGTGCCGTCGCTTCCGCTGGTTGTTGGAGGCCGGGCCGGAAGAAAAAGTACTCCGGAGCGTTGGCCCTTGGCGTCAATCGACTTTTTTCGTCGTTTCGTCGGGGAGCGGGCCGACGTAGCCGGTCGAGATCACAAGATCGTCGTACCAAACCGTGTTGTCGCGTTCACTCTTGTGGATGTAAACCATCAATTCGAATCGCTTCAATCGAACATCTTCATCGCTTCGCCAGCGGAATCCGCGATAGTGAATGTACAGCTTGCCGTCGATCCACGCGGCCAGTTCTCCGTCGGCCTTGCCGATTGTGTTCACTTTGATCATGTGCTCCCAGCAATACCACCGCCCGCGCTTGATTGCGATTCGATCATTTTCCGCTGGGACAAGGTTATTGCCCCAGAAATTGCCGTCGCGATCGCGCCGCATGTCCATCCAGTACGTGTAGAGAAACATGTAGCCGGGCGGTTCGTAGCGGCCCCAGTCGCGCCAAGGCTCGAAGCGGCTGCTAAACCAGTCGTCGCCCTTCGGCCGGATTCCCGCCTTGCCCATGCCGAACCATTTGTCGGAGCCGGCAACGCCAGCCAGTCCGCCCCCGGTATGGTTCAGATTGCCCTGATCGTAGTCGTCGGCGAATTTCACATAGCGTCGCATATAGAGTTGGTCGTAACCTTGCGGACCGAGCCAGCCGATCACACCGGCCCCTGATGACTTGCCGCTGCGATTCGGAGCTGTTACCTGCAAGGCGCCTGTTCCGCGGTGAACGTGCGAAGGTTCCTGCGTTAATCGCGTGTGGCCCTCTTTGCGGCCTTGGACTTCGAAATAGTTCTTCCAGCAGTCGTCGGTTTCGAAGTCGTCTTTGAAAACGATTTTGCCGGGCCGTTCGAGCCGAGCCAATGCTTCCCGACTTGCGAGAGTTTGAGCGGTAGCCAACTCGGGGTAGGGTGGGCTGTCGGCCGTCTCGTTTGAGGCGGCTTGGCTAACCGTCCACGTCCAAAGACCTAAGGCTAGGCCGAGCGGCCCGATCCATTGCTTGCGACAGAACGCTGCGATTGTCATCAGAACACCTTTTCGAGCGGGGACAAGGGCGGAACCCAAATCGTCGAGTTGTTGCGTACTGGATCGCTGAAGCGGCAAGGGCGATGATCGAGCAATTGGTTACTCGACGGAACGCCAAAATCGTATCACACAATCGCAAAAGCGGCCTCGGGCGCAGCGAAGCGGCCTTCTTGCGTGCAGTCGCTGTTGGAACTGCCGTTCGTTCTTCGCGGTTGTATTTGGTCGATGTCGGATGTTACCGCGTGAAGGGGGCTGCGTCTTCGGGCGTAGCAAGCATTCGCGCCAGTCCGACCACCAGTATGGATCGACCGCTGCAAAAAGGAAAGGTATCGGCCGAGCATCGGCCCGTCGCGGCGGCGAGCGATTGTCGAAAACGGGCAATGCGATTCAAGCTGCCGCCAGGTGCCGCCAGGTGCCGGGCAGGGGAGGGCAGGGGAGGGCAGGGGAGGGCAGGGGAGGGCAGGGCGAACCCTCTGATCTGCTGAAACAGCTCGGGGAACGATCACGGGACGAGATGGCGTGGCCCGCAGCTCGTGGCTCTATCGCAGTTCGACCGTGGCTGCAGCCGCAGGCGTTTCGGCGAACCGAACGCGCGACCAGCCGCGGAGCTCGGCAAGATGTTCTTGCAAGATTCGTCGCACTTCGAGTACGGCGGCCGGATGGGAGTGGACTGTTGTGTGGTCGGCGGGAACGACCAATTCCGACTCCACGTCGCCGACGCGCGCACTTTCGCGTGAAACGACTCCGTCGCTGTCTTTGACCAACGATGTCCACCACCACTTGTTGGGAATCACGCCGATGATGTTGTGATACTTCACCGTCGGCAAGCGTTGGCTGGCGAGCAGAACGGGGAACACCGGGCAATTGGGCGAAAGCGAGTCGATGCTCGTTTCGATCTTCAGAATGGTATTGGGCGGCAATGCGTCTTTGTTGTCACGAAAGATCTTCTGCTGACTATTGACCAACATCGAGGGCAGGTGGATGAGCTTGCCCAAGAGCCATTGAGTCGTTTGATTCGAGAAGCTGCTGCCGCGATGCGGGGTGCCGATGGTAATGACCCGGCGAATGGATGGGTTCGGGCGGAAGAAGAATGTTTCGGCAAGGCGCTGCCGGATTTCGTCTTCAGTCTTGATCTGCTCGAAGGGTTGAGTGCTGACGAGTTTCCAGAGATCATCGCGACTGTCGATCGTTTGCAGACGCGATACAAGCCCGCCCATGCTATGGCCGATCAGCACCATGTGATCCAAGGCCGGCTCTTGATGCTGCGGATCAAGCACTTGACGCGCTTCGGCCAAGTCGCGACGCAGTTGGGCGGCACTAATCCAAAACGGCTGGCCGGTCGGGTAGAGGTAGAACCAGAACTGGTAATGATCGCGGATTTCGGGGCGGCTGCGCAGGTCGTTGAACATTTCCATCCAGGTCATCGGGCTCGACCACAGCCCGTGAACCATCAGAACGGGGATCTTGCCGGGTTCGTATGGTTGGACCATATACAGGCCCATAATCGGGGCCTGGCGGCCCGGTTGCATCTTCATCAGCGATTCGGGATAAAGAAGCCCGGCCGTGGCCAGACTGTTCAATTCCGGCTTCGAGAGGAAATAGGCCAAGGGGGTGCTCAAGTCGGCCTCTAGCGAAACCCGTTGCGGACCGATTGTTACTTCGCTGACCGTTAGAGGATCGTACAGCTCAAGATAGCCCTGGTGTCGTCCGCCGACGGGGCTGCCTGCCGAGCCCAGGTCAGGACGCAGCAGCGCCGTCACCGGGAAGCTCAACTCGGCCGGGTAGTACCGAGCGGCGGCCGGCTGCGACGAATAGCTGCGGCGCACGGCGATCAAGGGCACTCCCAGCCCATGCACCTGGTAATGGTTTCTCAGGCCGGTGATCTCGTAATCGGAAACGAATTCGAATCGCTCGAAGTCCTCGTTTCGCCATTGGCCGCCGCGCATAACGCATGTGATGTCCCATGAGCCGGCGGCCGTGTGGATCGTTTTGGTTGCGCCGGGCATCAATTCCCGTTTTGCGCAAACGATTCGCAGCGCACTTTCCAGTGCGCTATTGTAAAGATCGCAGGCCCCGCGGAACTGCGGATCGTAGGCGTTTCGGGTGGCGGCAAATCGGTCGTCGAATAGGAACTGGTAGGCATGAAGAACGGCCGCTCCGTAAAGATCAAGCGCAGCCGCGCGGTCGCTCTCCTCCACACGCTTGCCGCTAATGAAAGCAACCTCGGCCAGGGCGTACACTTTGTCGGCGGTCGGCTCCCGCTCGACCAAGTCTTGAAGCTTGACCAACAGTGCGCGAGGATCGCCGTCGAGCTCTTGTGAGAGGTTGTGGAACCGGAGCAACTGCACCGTTCGAGCACTGGGCTGCGGACCGCCCCATGCACCCAGTTGCAGTTCTTGCTCGAAGGGGTTACGCGGCACCGAGCGCAAACGCACAGCCTGCGAAGAACAGCCCAGCAGCGCGCAAAGAATCGTTGCGGCCGCAATCCAACGCAGGGTTGCCGCACGCGTCGAACGATCGATCATTCGTGGGCCGCATCCGCCTTCCATGGCTGGTACGGTGAGCAGGCTGCGCGTTGCAAGGTATAGGCGACTTTTTCACACACCGCCGACATTCGGAACCAACAGTCCACAACGCCAACAAAATGGTTCCACACAATTGCGCAATCCCCGTTTGAACCGCTTTCCGTCTTTCGCGGTTTCATTTCGGGGCCGTCGGCTTGCTGCTCAATATCCGATCTCTCCTGGGTGGGTCAATGTCGTTTTCCACAGGGAATTGGCGTCGAGACGCCCGCTGGTGGAATCAATCGGCCGTAGTGGCTAAGAGATTTGGGAAAAATGCGCTCTTTTTGCAGGTGCAACGACTCGAACAAGCCAGTCTGGATGTTTCGACCGAGTTGCTGTTTCTCGATCTTGCCAGGGGGTTATATCTTGCCTAGTTTTTCAAGCACTCCACGGATTAGAATTGGCCAAGCGACGGTTGCATCGCAATGCACTTCGGCATGCATGCCCCCCTCTTCGCGGCTGAGAAACTTTCCCCAAGAAACGCCCTCGGTGTAAGTGCAACCGCTCAAACCACCCCAGTGAGCCGGTTCCGGGCAGATGCGAACGGCATAGCGAAATCGCGGTACCGAGAACTCTGTTCCGAGTCGCATGTTGATAATGTCTACGAACGGGCCGACCTGCTGCGCCCAGTTCCGCGGCACTCCTCCGCCGATGGTGAAGATACCGAGGGTCTTCGCCTGAAGAATTCGCTTGGTGTAATTGTTCAAATCCAAGAAGGGGTTGTAGTTGGGTACCGCCGAGAAGAACTTGGCGAGATCATGTTGGTGGGCTTGCGAATTGGCTCGATTGAGGAAGAACGTCGCTACGTCCAGGCCGAGTTCCGAGTCGGTCAAGGCGGGCACGAATACGGGCACATTTCGCTGATAGGCACAGCCGAGCACGCTGGGCATTTGCCCTTGCTCGAAGAGCATCTTGCCGATGGCCCGATTGATCTCTGAAGCGCAGGTCGGACGGGTCCAGTCGAACTCGTCGAGCACCCGGCTGACTACCTCTTGGGCCCGACACAGGTTCGCTTCCATCTCGAGCGTATCATAGACTCGGTTGTAACCCCATTGATAGAGTTGCTCGTCGGATACGCTTGGGTCGTATTTGTAATGGGTGCATCCGATCGCTTCCGACAGCCCGTGGGCCATCAACGCGCCGGTGCAAACGACGATATGAGCGAGTCCGTTGTCGATCATCTCGCAGACGATTCGGCCCATCTTGGCGACCGTCATCGCTCCGGAAATCGTCAGAACGATCAGACAATCAGGATCTTGAGCCATTCGGCAGACGATCTCTTGGGCCTCGCCGAGCGCGCGGCCGCCGAAGGCCGTTTTGCTCATTCGCTCGAGCATTTCGGCGAATCCACCCTTTCCTCGGACGTCGAGCGATTCGAGCGGTTCCAGGCCGTCTTCTCGGCCGTCGTGTAGTTCACGTTCCATGCGGTCAGCTCGCTTGTACAGGCTGTTTGCGTAAGTTATAAACTAGTAATAGATTGCGCGATCGCTTCCGTGGCAGCAATGCCTTGGGCGCTCGTCGCGAGTGAGCGAAGATCGTAGGGGGCTGCGTCGCGAATGTCAAGACGCCGGTGGGGCCTGTTTTCTATGTTCGTTGCGACGGGTGGCTGAAAAGTTGCCCCACCGGAGCCTCAGGACGGAACGGGACTATTCAGTGCGTTACGGCACCGCAGTCGCGACGATTCGGCCGCTTGCGGCCGCCGGATGAAATGCCCATCGGGGGGCATTGCGGTGCGACTTGGGCCCAAGATCGGGCTACAGACCGTTGAAAAAGCGGTTTTTCGACTTCGCGGTTGTGCGATTTCTCGTAAGAACCGTGGGCTGCGGGCATTAGAACCGGTTTTTCAACGGGCCGCCAAGAGGTTTGTGATCTCTATGCCGCAGTTGGCCCAAATCGCCGGTCATCCTACAATGGCATTTGATCTTCGGCCGTCAATCTAAGGCAAAAAACACCGGTCGTTGGCTAAGGTGACGGCCGGTTCGGGGATTGGGAGAATCGAGCGTGCGTATTGTCAAATATCCTCATCCGACGCTGCGTCATAAGTCGAAGGCGTTGCGCCGGGTGGACGGCGAGCTTCGCACTATTGTAGCGAAGATGTTCGATCTGATGTATGAAACCAACGGCATCGGATTGGCGGCCAATCAAGTAGATTTGCCCTATCGGCTTTTTGTCATCAATGTGACAGGCGATCCGAGTTTGCGGGATCAAGAGTGCGTGTTTATCAATCCCGTGGTTTCAAGACGCGGCCCGAGCCAGGAGGCCGAAGAAGGGTGTCTCAGCTTTCCAGATCTCTATGCCCCGGTGGCTCGGCCGGAACGCTGCACCGTGACGGCATACGATTTGTCGGGCCGGGAGATACAACAGGAGTTGTCCGGTCTGTTTGCCCGCGCCGTTCAGCATGAAAACGATCACTTGGACGGGATTCTCTTCATCGATCGCCTGTCGCCCACCGCGTTGATGTCGCTCAAAGAGCCGTTGAGCGAATTGGAACGCGAGCTCGAAGGAGAACGGATGCGAGGGCTGCTGCCCGACGACCGACAGATCGCAGCGCGGCTGGCCGAACTGGAAATGATGCGCGCCGAATAGTGTCGCCCGTTTGTTGCGCCGGTAAGCGGCACCGGATCGTCTTGGGTAGAGACTTGCACTGCGCGACCGCCGGACGGTTGAGTCGCCGTGTTGTAGCTGTTAGTTTTGTTGTTTTCCGCGGCGACCTAGTTTCAAGAGTCTGGGCTTCGTTCCATGCGTTTGGTGATGATCGCAACCGGCCCGTTCGCGGAACCGACGTTTCGGGCGTTGCTCGACACGCATCACTTGATGCTTGCGTTGGTGACGGCACCGCTGCGTCCGAGGGTCGGCCAGCATGTTGCGCCGGCGACGCCACTGCGCGACTTGGCGCACGAGCGGCGGTTGCCGATCTTGGAGCCTGAGAATGTCAACGCGGCCGAATCGCAGCGGATGCTGGCCGCGCTGGATGCCGATTTGTTCGTTGTTTGCGACTATGGACAGATTCTTTCCGCCGAGACGCTTTCGAAAGCGCGGCTAGGAGGCATCAACCTTCACGCCTCGCTGCTGCCGAAATATCGGGGGGCGGCGCCGATCAACTGGGCCTTGTATCACGGCGAGTCGGAGACCGGCGTGACAGTGATCCATATGACGCCGCAGGTGGACGCCGGTCCGTGCATCGCTCAGGCGCGCATCGACATCGCTCCGGACGAAGATGCGGTGGCACTGGAACGCCGTTTGGCCGAGCTGGGCGGCTGGTTGGTGCGCCGCACGATCGACGCCATCGACACCGGGCGTTTGGAAGCACTGCCTCAAGACCCTGCACTCGCGTCGCGCGCGCCGCGGCTGAAGAAGACCGACGGGATTATCGACTGGCGGCGTCCGGCTACTGCGCTGCGCAATCAGATTCGGGCATTCGAGCCGTGGCCGAAATCGTACACCCATTGGTTTCGTCAAGCCGGGGCTCCCGTTCGGTTGATCCTTGGGCCGGCTGCGGTTGTCGAAACGCCGTCGGGTTTCGAAACGGCGCAGCCCGGGCAGGTGGCGATCGCTGACGGTCAACAACTGGTCGTGGTGACCGGCCAAGGGGCGCTTGCTCTGAGCAGTGTGCAGCCGGCGGGCAAGAGAATGATGCCTGTGACCGAATTCTTGCGAGGGTATCGCGTTCGGCCGGGCGACCTTTTCGGGCCATTGCCGGAAGAAGCAGCGTTGTTGCGGAAGCCGGATTCTCGCACAAGCACGCCGGCGTCTGTCGCCACTATGTCTGTCGGTAAACCGGTGCAGGCCGATTGATCGATGGGCCGCGATGAGGCGATCGTTCTTTTGGTCGCCGTCTTCGTTTAGCGGCCCGTTGAAGAAGTCGCTTCCGCATTCGAGGCCGTGTGCGTTTTCCTCAACATTCGCGGGCCGAATTCGCTGAAATCGATCTAACCCGCCGTCCGAAGCCCTGGAAGGCCACGTCCCGTCGTGGCCGGGAATCGGCGAAACGGTTGCGACGGAGATTGAGAAGGCGGACGCGACAGATCGCGTTCCTCCAACGACGACTCGACGCCGAAAACGGATTGACACGACCAGCGGCTAAAACGACTCGCGTCATCAAGTCCTTTTCATCTTTTCGCGGTCCTATTCGATGCCGTATCTTGTGATAGCACCGTGGGTGTTGACACTAAAAGTGGTGTGGAAACGCTCATTGTACGTCGTGGTCCGTCCCCGTGGTCCTCGCCGTGTCTTGGGATGAGCGGATGCGGAAATCCGCCCCACCCTGCACTGCTCTTTCCCGGACCGCCCGGCAGCGGTTATACTTCGCGCGACCCAAGGGGAACCGTGGCAGACGGAAGGCAGCCGGAGCGGGGCAGTGCTTGACGATGCGTGGTTCTTTCCCGACCGTTGGTGTCTCAATCGAACCGCCTTGTCCTGTTTCTGTCCTCTTGTGAGGAATAGCAGGTGCGTCGATGGAATGGCCGTTGCACATGTACGACTTGATCATGCTCTTGATCTTGGCGGGAACGACTATCTTCGGGGTGGTCAAAGGAATGGCGTGGCAACTGGCTTCGCTCGGTTCGCTGATCGTGAGCGCAGGGGTGGCGATTCATTTCAGTTCGCCGCTGGCACCGTACTTCAGCGAGCATGCGCCCTGGAACCGGTTTTTGGCTGCTTTGGTCATCTTTCTGTTGGCTTCGGCGGCCATTTGGTGGCTCTTTCGTTTGGTGGCGGGAGTGATCGACCGCCTGCGGCTCAAAGACTGGGATCGGCAATTGGGCGGAGTGTTCGGGGCCCTCAAGGGTGTGTTGTATTGCATGGTCGTTACGTTTTTTGTCTTGGGCTTGTCGGAGCCGTTGCGACAATCCGTGCTGGCATCGCGCTCCGGATATTGGATGGCCGTGGCGGTTCAGAAAGGCTATCCGTTCGTACCGCCGGAAGTGCAGGCGGTGATCGGCGAATACATCGACGAATTCAACCGTCGGCTCGATCCGGCCGCACCGCTTCCTTCCCCGGTGGGAAATTCATCGTCGCTGCCGAACGGTTCGTTGTTTCACGGACAGCCTTTGGGCCGCTGATGCGCGGTGCGTCTCGCGATCGAAGAGGGCGATCTCGTTTCTTTTCTTCCTAGCGAATTCGGCCGGCGCCCGTCTCGAATCGATCAGATTGCAAACGCCGTTTTTTTCGGCGAGACTGACTGCCGGTTGGGGGGCAGGGCGTCCGTGCCGGGCGTAACACTTGCATCGCTTTTGATGGCCGAAATGTCGCGGCAGAGCAGGGGGGGAGAGATTGCCGACCTCGCGCTGCCGCCGGTGCAAATCGCGGCCAATTGATTGCGTTCCGCCCTATTCGATTATGGGTACGTAGAAACGGCGCTGGGCCGGTCCCCTGCTTGAGAAGCCAACTGGCGGTTGTTTGAGATTGGTTGTCTGCGGTCGGGCAATACGATTCTCGCGGACCCTGCGCGCGGTTGATTGTGTCTGAGATGCGCGGGCGGTGCAGGGGCGGCCGAGAGACAGCAGCGGCGATCAGTGAGCAGCTCGCATTTCGAGAGTGACGCAAGACGGACGGGCGGAGATCGTTGGGCGAAAAACCGCGGAAAAACCGGGTCTTTAACCGAACATAAGAAACATTATCGGACGTTCGAGGGAGGCTCGAAACGGCTGCTGCCACTGCCGTAGCGGCCGCACGGCCTATTGGCCTGCGACGTTCCAATCGAACGTTCCAATCGAAGCTGAGCAGCACCGGTAGCGTCGGCAATCGCTGCCTCTTGCTCCGCGACGGCCATCGCTCTCTTTAGCGGAGGCCGACGGGCAGGCGTCGCCGATGGGGCGATCAGAAGTCGATCGTCATCATGATATCGGTGAAGGCCGCTTTCAATCGTTCGCGGCCCTGAGCCGTCGTCTTCGTGCCCAGCAGGGTAACCCGGCGGAGACACTTTGCGCGGTGCAAGTGATCGAGCCCGGAATCGGTGACGGATGTCTCCGAAATGAGCAAGTGTTCGAGTCGCGGGCACCGCGCGACGATCGCCATGCCGGCGTCGGTGACGCGGGTGCGGCTCAAATCGAGAATTCGCAAATCCCGCAGGCCCGTCAGTGCAGGCAGACCGGCATCGGTGACGGGCGTGTCCGTCAGGAACAAAGCGGTCAACCGCTGCATCCGAACGAAATGCTTTAGTCCCTCGTCGCTGATCTTCGTTCCCCCGAGAGCTAAGGATACGATTTGGTCGAGTCGCCCAATCTGAATGAGTTCGTCGGTGTCGAGCGGGCAACGGGCCAGGCTCACGGAGCTAAGGTGTTGAAGCTCGACCAACTGTTTGAGCATTTCCGCGTCGGGGCGACAATGCTGGAAGTCCACGGAACTGATTCGTTTTTGGTCGCCTTGCCCCATCCAAACCACCAGTGCGCCGGCCTCTTGCAAGTTCGCGCCGATTGCGAGTTCTCGCTCGCTCGATGTTGCTCCGCCCTGGGTGAAAATCGTCGGCAGAAACGCCGGAGCAATGTCGTTCCAAATGGCTTGACCTTCGGGAGTGAATTTCACCCACGCAGCGACGAGCAATATGCCGACTAGTACCGCCAGAAAGATGCAACGCAACAGCAGGTAGATTCGTCTTCCCATGCTACTGCGGGAACGAGGCGACGGGCCGACCGAGGCGATTGCGTTCGAGTCAGCAGCAGATTCGGTTGCTGCTGTTGCTTCGACACTCGACTCGGCGTCAACCGTCGTCCCAGTGTCGGGGCCCGGCGACGCGGGCGGCTCCGACTGGGCGGTAGGCTCGGACGCTCGATTGCGCCGGGAATCGTCGGCCGACGAGTTTTCGGTCGCGGCGGATTCTTCCGCGGCGGTACCGATTGGACCAGCGGTTGATTCGTCGTTCATCGGGTTGCCGCTTTGCGAATCAGAAGACATGTTGCGCATCGATTCGAGTTGAGAAGTTGAAAGACGGCATAAACCAAGAGGGAGCCGTACCTGCGACACAACGATTCGCCCCTGGCCCACGAATGATCGGTAATTACCGATCCGAGCCCCCTGCCCGGCAATCAAGATACTGTTTGAGATTGCTTCTCGGCAACCGGTGGAAGGTGCGGAGCCAACGCGTGGTCGCCGAATTCGGGCGGTTCGCCTTCGAAGAAAACGCCCATCTTGCGAAACCTCTGATAGCGCTCGGCGACGAGACGGTCGGTGGGGACGACGGTAAGCTCGCGCAATTTCGTGCGCAAATAGGTTTTCAATCTGCCCGCCATGAGGTTTGGGTCGCTGTGGGCGCCGCCGAGCGGCTCGGGAATGACGTCGTCAACGATGCCTAACCGTAGAAGGTCTTTCGATGTCATCTTCAAGGCGACGGCCGCCCGCTCTTTGAACGTATGGCTTTTCCAGAGAATGCCTGCGCAGCCCTCGGGACTAATCACCGAGTAGTATGCGTGTTGGAGCATGGCAACCCGATCGCCGACGCCGATGCCCAGCGCGCCGCCGGATCCGCCTTCTCCGATCACCACACAGATGATCGGCGTCGGCAATCGCGACATCTCGAACATCGACTGGGCGATGGCCATCGCTTGTCCGCGTTCTTCCGCGCCGATGCCCGGGTACGCCCCGCCGGTGTCGATCAGGCAAATAACCGGAAGGTGAAACTTGGCGGCGAGTTTCATCTTCAACATGGCTTTGCGATACCCTTCCGGGTGTGCGAACCCATAGTTGCACTCTCCGCGCTCTTTCAGCGTTTTTCCTTTTTGATGACCGACGACCATGACCTTGAACGCATCGAGTTTCGCCCATCCGGTGCGTATTGCTCGGTCGTCGCCGAAAAGACGGTCGCCGTGCAGCTCGACGAATTCGTCGAAAACGGTTTGAAGATAGTCCACCGTCATCGGGCGATTCGGATGGCGCGCCACTTCGACGGTTTCCCATGGGCTGAGATTTTCGTAAATCCGTTTGGTTTCGGCGACCAACTCGCGGCGCAGCGCGCGGATTTCGTTTCGAACTTCCGGCGTCTGGTCGAGTTTGCTTTCCAGTTTCGCGAGTCGATCGCGCAGCTCGTAAATCGGTCGCTCAAAAGACAGCCGATATTCGTTTTCAGGCATAGATTGCTTCCCGAGGTTGTCGCCGATGCAGATGTTGAATCGGCAAAGGACGAACTCATTCGGCCCGCGTTCGATGGAACGTTGGGTATCGGCCCCGACGTTGACTTGAATTAACGTTTGTCGGCCGAACGCAGCGCGGCGGGCGGGACCTTGAAGAGCCGAATACTCCGAAATTCGCGGAGGAACTCCTCCATGTCAGCAGGGCGAAGTTTACGTTCCTTGGCAAGGCATCGCCGTACCAGTTGGCCGAATTCGGGCGTCACGTTTCGATCGCCCGCTTCCAACGTCGGCGGCGCGGCCTTGAGGTGTTTATTCAGTAGCTCCTGAGCGTTGCTGCCCGTAAACGGGGGTTTGCCGGTTACTAATTCGTACACCATGCAGCCGAAACTGTAAATGTCGGCTCGTTCGTCGAGTACCTCTCCGCGCAACTGTTCCGGCGAAATGTAGCTGCGGGTTCCTTGAACTCTGGATTTTCGGGCGAATAGCTTCCAAATTCCTCGTGGCCGCCGCACAGCGAGCGCGAAATCGATCAGCTTAAGTTCTCCGGCGTCCGACCAAAGGAAGTTGTCGGGTTTGATATCTCGATGCACCCACCCTTTTCGGTGGAATTGAAGTAACGCATCGGCTGCGGCCTCGATGATCGCCGGCAGCGATGGCGCCAACGACTCAACTCCTTGCAGCAACCGTTGTTTCAGGTTCGGCGCGGCGAACCATTCCATGGCGATGTACGGCGTGCCGCGATCGACGCCGAACGCAAATACATTCAACAGCCGCGGATGCGAAAGTGTGCGCCCGACCTCGTACTCCCATTTCAATAAAGCGATTTGCTCCCGATCGCGTTTGTTGCGATCGGTCAGTGTCTTAATGCCCACCATCCGCTGACGCCCGTCGTCGTAGGCCTGCCAAATCTGGCTGGAATGACCCGTATGGACGACGTTGAGCAAGCGATACGGGCCGAGATATCCTAAAGCCGTGTATGCCACTTCGTCTGTTCTCTTCTCTCGTCGCCCGCCCTGCCCTGGACGGATCGGCTGTCTGAACCGATGTAATTAGTCTAATCGGAACAAAGGTTTTGGGCAACGTCGAAGCCCGCCCTTCCCGCCTGTCTCCCTCCCGTCCTGCCCTGCTTGTCGCCGGCGTTTTTGACGCAGCCCAGGGGGCGTTCTTTGAGAAGGAGCATTCGGTCGTTTGCCCCCATGCCGCCCGCAAAAGAGACGCCTCGACTTTGACGCATGGGAGATAATCGCTCGAACGCCAAGACACAGCCCACGGTTGGCTCGCCAAATAGGTCCAAACAATTGCGGAAGCAGCGGCTGACGCGGCGAATCGCGCAATTGCGTACGCTCGCCGTTGGAACCGATTTCCGTTTCTCGCGTTTTTTGAAATCATTTGTCAGTTCAACCCGTTGTGAAATAGAGGTTTACGGCGTCTCTCCCCCTTGCCGTTTCCTGCTCTGTTTCAAAAGGCTTTGGTAAATCGCGCGGATCTGGCGAGTGGTATTTCGGTGGTCGAACTGATCGGCAAGCTGCTGTCGGATTTGAGGATCGATTGGCGCGACCACCCCTTCGCGGATCGCATGCGCAGCAGAGGCGATTGCGTCGCTTAGTCGTTGGCGATCGCCCGGCGGAACAAGCCAGCCTGTTTTGCCAGGGACAACGATTTCGGCCGCGCCGTCGATATCGAAGCTGACAACATGCTTCCCGGAAATAACAGCTTGGGGCAGAACTCGGGCCAATCCCTCTCGCAGGCTAGCGTGAACCACCAAATCGGCGGCCGCTAGCACCTTGGGGATTTCTCCGGGAGGGGTCAGTCCCAGCCAGTTTGCTCGTATTCCCATTCCTTCGGCCTGGCGGATCAACCGCCGTCGCTCCGGGCCGTCTCCGACGATAATCACTCGAAGATCTGGTATCCTTTTGGCGGCTTGGGCAACGGCGGGCAGCAGCAGCTCGTATCCTTTCAGCCGCGCTAGTCGTCCAATAGCAACAAGGGCGAAATCCGAATCAGTCAGCGATAGTTGCTGGCGCGCGGCCGGACGCAATTGATCGCTTTGCAGGAACGGCTCGACCTCCATCCCGCTATAAATTGTGGAGAAGCGTTCGGCGGTGGCGACGCGCGAAGTCGTCAGCAATCGTGTCATGGCGTCGGCCACGCTGATCAGATGGTGGCATCGTTTTGCCGCCCATCGCTCGCACCAGCGAAAGAACCATCGCGAAATCGCGTTTTGGTAGGGATGAAAGGGCGCGCCGTGGACTGTGTGGATTACCACCGGCACGCCCAGCGACCAAGCCGCCGCGCGGCCGAGAATGCCGGCTTTGGCGCTGTGTGTATGAACGATATCGGGCCGAAATTTGCGAATTACACGGCGCAACGCCAGATAGCTCGCAAGGTCGGCCCACGGCACAATCGCACGGCAGAGCGAAGGAACAATCTGGGTGGGCACCTCCCCTGCCCTGTTGGTTGCCAGCAAGTTGCCCTCGGGACCTTTGCCCGGACCGGTGACAAGAAGAACTTCGTCGCCGAACTCCTGCTTTAGGTCGCGGCAGCACAGGAGAGTGTTCTCTTGAGCGCCGCCCAACACCATTCGCGTTATGATGTGGACAATTCGCATTGTTGATGTCGGTTCGACGACTTTACCTGTTCGTTGCCCGGCTGTGCCGTGGGCCGCTCTCGATGGAATGGTCTTCGCGCTGTTAAATAATTGCCACTCTCCAGAAAAAGGTCATCTCGCGCCGTATGTGTGATGAGCAATTCGGGCAGGACGCGGTCACTGGGAAAACGTTACCTGCACGAGAAACAACCCGTGCGGCGGAGCGGTCGGTCCGGCCCGACGCCGATCGCACGCGGCAAGCACATCGGCGGTCCATTCGGGCGGGTGAACGCCTCGACCGACCTCCACGAGCGTGCCCACGAGATTTCTCACCATGTTATACAGGAATCCGTCGGCGGCTGCTTCGCAAATGATCCAACCGCGCCCCTCGGCGGCGACAAGACCGAGATCGGGGCCGAGGCGAGAATCGGCGGGCATCAGAGACTCGGTAACCCCCGGTGGAGCGCCGGGCAACGGAACCTCCGGCGTCCGCGACATATCGTTCCGCCAAGGCAGGCCGCCGCCGGCGAACGGCGGGGCGCCGACTCGATACACCGACAACTGTCTCAGTGTCCGAACCGTGCTCCGGCGGGGCGAACCGCTCGTCGAAAAACTTCGGAAATCATGCGTGCCGATCAGCAGTTCTGCGGCCCGTTGCATCGCCGCCACGTCTAACGGCCCTTGGCGAAAGTGCCAGCAATAGCGACGGGCGAAAACATCGCGAACGGGGCCGTCGTTAATCAGATATCGGTAGAGCTTTCCCGAAACGCTTCGCAGCGGATGGAACTCGGGACCGGTTTCCACAATGTCCCGGACGGCGATATCGTGCGGCAGAATGGCGTTGAGAGCGCGTAGAAGCACCTCGGGGCTCAAGCGAGTGGCCACGCGAACACCGACACATTGGCCCCATGCATGAACGCCGGCATCGGTGCGGCTGCTCGCCAGCGTGCGCGGACGGTGGCCGGTAGCCTGTTCAATGGCCGATTCGAGTTCCGCCTGCACCGTACGGCGGCAGCCCTGACGCTGCCAGCCGAAATACTCAGAGCCATCGTAGGCGACAGTCAGTTTGAACGTGCGAACGGTCACCCGGTATTCCTGCCGAGATTCAGTCGGCCGCTGCCGAACCGACCGAGAGATGCAGCGAACTCACTCTTGACACGGGCCGAAATCCGAACGTCAGCAAGGCAAGCCGCGGTCGGCTGTGGCCCAGCGTTGGTGCGAAAGCCCTCAGCCCGCATGGCCGCCCCGTGGCCGACGATCGGTATTGCACGCGGTTCCCCTCTGGCTCAGCCTCAAAACAACTACTCATGCGATCGGCTGACAAAAGGTTCGCCGCAGCACAATCGGCTAGTCGCGGGCGAGGCCCAACTCCCTGTGTTCAAACTGCCTCTTACTTTCCGCGCACCAGCAACTCGGCGATTTGAACGGCGTTGGTTGCCGCACCTTTGCGGAGGTTATCGCTGACGCACCAGAAGCAGAGGCCATTGGGATGCGACAAATCCTCGCGGATTCGACCGATGAAGGTCTCGTCGCGGTCAGTGCAGTCTTTGGGCATCGGGTACTTTTTGTTGGGAAGATCGTCGATTACGACCAAGCCCGGAGTGGCAGCGAACAGCTCGCGCGCCTGTTCGACCGAGATTTTCTTTTCCGTTTCGACGACGATCGTTTCGCTGTGGCAATTGGCCACGGGCACGCGAACGCACGTAGCGCAGACTTGGATCGATTCGTCTTCGAGAATCTTTCGAGTCTCGTACACCATTTTCATCTCTTCCGACGTATAGCCCATGTGCTTGGGCGACCCAATCTGCGGAATGCAGTTGAAGGCGATCGGATAAGGGAAACACTCGTATTGATAGTCTTTGCCTTCGAAGAACGCCTTGGTTCCGCCCATCAGATCGCGGGTGCCTGCGACTCCCGCGCCGCTGACTGCTTGATAGGTGCTGACGAATACCCGGCGGACCCGTCCGGCGTCGTGCAGCGGCTTGAGGGCTTGAACCATCTGTGTTGTCGAGCAGTTCGGGCTCGAGATGATTCCCTTGTGCTTGGCGACGGCGTGCGGGTTCACTTCGGGAATGACCAGCGGAACGTCGGGGTTCATTCGCCAGTAGCCGCTCTCATCGATCACAATGCAGCCGCGGCGCACGGCGTCGGGGATGAAATCACGGGCCACATCATCCGGCGTGCTGGCAATCGCCAGATCGACACCGTCGAATGCCTCAGGCCGAAGTTCCTCAACCACGATCTCTCGACCCGCGAACGGAAGAGTCTTCCCTGCCGAACGCCCTGAAGCAAGGAACTTCAGCCGCTTGTGAGGAAACTTGCGCTGCTCAAGCAGGGTGCGAATGATGGTGCCAACTGCTCCAGTAGCCCCGACGACCGCAATCGAGTCGAACACGGAAGAAGACTCCTCGTTGAGAAAGGAACGTGATGCGATAATTCACGAAGAACCAACATGCATCCGATCTGTCAGTCCTTGGCTAGTGGCGTGCGCGGGAAGGCAGTCTGCGGACCGGATACAAATTCACCATTGTTGCATCAGATCGAAATCCTCTCAAGCGGATCTGCCGTTGTTTTCGGCGGGTTGCGCCCGCCATTATGGGGGGCGGCTCGTGGATCTGGCGGCGGTCGGTTGCCTCGATCGCATGCCGTTGTGAAGTCTTCCGGGGCCCGAGACCCACGCCCGCCCGCACTCGAAACTGCTCCGTTCGGCCCGGCCCCCCTGCCCTCCCCTGCTCCGACCTATCCGTTGACGCTTACGCGGCCGCTCGTTGCCGGTCGCCTTCTTTATCGCCGACTGATCGGCCCTCGTTCGGGCCGCAGACCACAGCGATTCCCGAGCCAATGAAGCGGGCGGTGTCGCCTCTCGACTCGGCATTTCGGCAGCTCGCTTCGATTTGGCAGATGCGCGTGAGTCGGGCCAGGCCAGGGGGAATGCACGGCCTTTGCATCAAGAGTCTATTGTCAATAATGGCTCACAGCCGGTACACTTTGTCCAGATTGCGCAGCCTGCGGCGATCCCGCCGGTTTCCGCCGGTTCCGTGAATCGAAGGGCATCTCTGGAGAATCGCAAGGGCGGATTGATGGTCGGCCAATTGGTGCGCGTGAAAGCCGGTCGGAATCGAAGCGTTCTAATCCGGGCGGCACGCTGCGACAGGATAAGACTGTGACAGGACTGTGGTTCGAGGGGAGGTCGTAGATGAGCCATCGGGCGTTTCGGTTTCTTCAGGCAGGCGACTTCCATCTTGAATCTCCGATGACGGGGCTGGCCGAGATTCCCGAGCATTTGACGGACCTGCTCATCGACGCTCCCTACGCTTCGGCGGCCAAGGCGTTCGAGACGGCGTTGGCCGAGGAAGTCGAATTTGTTCTGCTTGCCGGCGACTTGCTCGATTTGAAACGGTGCGGCCCGCGAGGCCCCGTCTTCTTGCGCGATCAGTTTTCACGGCTGGCAGCGGCGGAGATTCCCGTTTTCTGGATCCTCAGTTCGATCGAGTCGGCGCATTGGTGGCCCGAGGCGGTACCCTTGCCGAGCAATGTGCATCGCTTTGCCGCCGGTCGGGTCGAGGAGCGGGTTGTCTCGCGGCGTGGCGAGCCATTAGTGCGGTTGATTGCGTGCGCGGCCGACGATCCGGGAGGGGTGCGACTCAACGAGTTCTCGCCTGACCCGACCGGTTTGTTCACTCTCGCCTTGGTGCGAGGGACGTTCGACCGTCAAGTGGCGGCACAACGTCAGCTTCATTACTGGGCGTTGGGTGGCCCTCACGAATGGACGATCGAGCCGATGTCAACGGCGGTGGTTCATATCGCGGGTGGCACGCAAGGCCGCGGCCCGCACGAACCCGGCGCA
>CAZVZX010000003.1:48047-134105 GCA_964631235.1 uncultured Planctomycetaceae bacterium
TTTCGCTAGTGCATGTGGATGACGGAGCGGCTCGGCCGATGTTCGTTGCCACCGATGCGGTTCGTTGGGAGACGCCTCGCCTCGAAATCGACGATTTGGCCTCGGTGGAAGAACTCACGGCACGATTAGAGCAGACCGCGAATCGATTGTTGGAAGAGGCCGGAGGATTAGACCTTTTGGTTCGTTGGACCTTGGCAGGCAAGGGGGCGTTGATCGATCAATTGCGACAACCGGGCGGTTGCGAGTCGTTGCTCGCTGGGTTGCGCGACGCATTGGGGCAGCAGCGGCCGGCCATTTGGTCGGCGTCGATCGAAATCGAGCGGTTCGGCGGGTTGCCGGCGGAATGGTACGAGGAACAGTCATTCCGCGGCGATGTGCTTCGGCTTTTTCGACATTGGGAGGTCAATGGCGATCTTCCCTTGGATTGTGCCGGATATCTTCGAGATTGCGCCCGAATCGATGAGTTTGCCGCCACCGAACTTCCCGTCGGCCAACAGCGGGACAAGCTGCTGCGCCGCGCCGCGTTGACGGCTGTGGATTTGCTTAGCGACCAGGAGCGTCGGAAGTGAGAATCACTCAGGTTCGAATCGAACGATTCGGCGTGTGGCGCGGCCTGAATATCGAGGGTTTCGATGACGGCCTCAGTGTGCTGTACGGGCCCAATGAGGCGGGAAAGACGACGCTGCTCGAGTTCATTCGCGGCGTTCTTTACGGCTTTGGCGGGGCCCGGGCCGGATATTTGTCGGATCGTTTCGACGAGGGATTGAACGGAGGGACGCTGACCGTTCGATCGGATGAGGGCCTGTTCGAAGTTCGTCGTCGCCTGTCAACCGATCGTGGCGAGGTTGTGGAAATCGTTGCTGCTGACGGCACTCATTTCGGCGAACACTACCTGCGAACGCTCGTCGGCGAGGCGGGGGAGTCGCTCTTTCGCACGGTCTTTGCCGTCGGGCTCGACGAGGTGCAGGCGTTGTCGGCACTGAGCGACGGCGAGGCGGCCGATCTACTGTATCGGCTTGCCGTGGGGATCGACCCGAGTGTTCCGGTCGGCTTGATCCGAGAGCTCGATGCAGCTCGGCGCCGCTGGTACGACGGCGCGGGCCGGCCTTCGCACATTGTCCGCTTGCTCGAACAGCGGGCAAAGGCCGAAGCGGCCTGGGAGGACTTGCTGCGGCGTTCTCAGGCGTATTGGCGCTGCGCAGCCCAACGCGATCAACTCAACGCCGAAATCGCCGCATTCGAAGCGGAAACGCAGCGCATCAACGATCGAATCCGGCTGTACGATTTGGCCCTCGCTCTGCAATCACAGTGGATTCGTCGCGGAGAGCTGCTTGGCGAGCTGAAGACCCTAAGCGGCGCCGATTTGCCTGACGAGGCGATCGATCGTTTGGGAACGATCGAGGCCGGATTGCAAGAGGTCGAACGCCGTTTGGCGGATGTCCGCGAAGAACTCGCTTCTCTCACAGAGGAAAGAACGTCGAACGCTGTGCTTGCCGGCGTCCTCCGCATCGCGCCGCGACTTGCGGCGCTTCGCGAACAAGAAGGTTACTTGTCGCAATTGATCGAACAGACGGCCCGCTGCGAGCAAGCGGTTGCCGATGCCGATCACGAGGCCCAACGGATGGCGACCGAGTGCGGGCTGCGCCCGGGAGAGCCTGTGCCGACGATCGATCGGGCGAAACGGGCTCGGCTGGCCCGAGCTGCGGCCGACTTGCGAAAGGCTCAGCAACAGCTTCATGCGGCCGAAGAGCAAGCGGCCGAATGCGAGAGCCGGGGGCGTCAGGCAGAGCAACGGCTGAAAGATGCCCTTCGTCAGGGCAACGCCGAAAGCGTCGCAGCCGCCATCGAGCGGGCCGGACAAGTCGCCGCACAGTGGCGAAGGCGGCTGCATGTCGATGAGCGGATCGGTCAACTCGGGCGATATCGAGAGGAACTTGAAGAAGAACGCCGCCGATTGACCGCCCAGCAGTTGCTTCCCTTGCCGCTGCTGGCCGTTCTGGGCGGGGTGTTCGCATTGGGAGTCATGCTCTTTCTGTTGGCATTAGTGTTTCCGCACTATGTGGGCGGCGGCTGGGGGCTGACAATCGCCGCAATCGGCGTGGCGGGCAGCGCCGCAGCGGCGCTGGGCAAGTGGATGTTCGAGAAGTACCATGCCCAGCGGCTCGACGGCGTGCGAAACCAGTTGGAGTTGCTCGACGTTCAGCGGAAGCAGGCCGAAGAAGAACGCGATACCTTGGACCGGCAACTGCCTCGAGGATCGGGCCCGCCGGCGGTTCGCGCGAAGGCGGCGGAAGAGGAAGTAGCTCGTTGGGAGGCACTGCTTCCGCTTGAGACGCAATACCAAGAGGCAGTCCGCGACGGTCAGGCGGCGGCCGAGCGGGTGAGTCAGGCCGAGCGAGAGCTGCGCGCTGCCGAAGAACGGTGGCAGGCGGCCGTGCGCCGCGCCGGTTTGCGGGGTTCATGGACGCCGGCCCGATTGCGGCAGCACTTGCCAGCGTTGCGGCGTCTTCGGGGGCTGGCCAAGAGCAGACAGCGACTGGCGGAAGAGCAAGAGCGGGTCGGACGCGAGCTGCGCTCATTGGCCGAACGAGTTGCCCAGTGCGCCCGCGACGCCGGCGCGACGGTCACTGGTTCGCCGCTCGATCAGTTGAGGCAGTTGGGCGAGTTGCTCGATCAGGCGGAATCATCGGAAAGCGAGCGATTGGCCCGGCGCCGCCGACGTCGTGTATTGCAGCGTCAGGTGCGAAAGCTCGTCGAGGCGCGCGCGCGATGGAAGCATCGCCGCCGGGCGTTGTGGGCCGCCTGCGGCGTACGTTCCGACAGCGAGCTGCGTCAACGGGCCGCGCAGGCCCAGCGCGCCGCGGCGATTCGGGCGGAAGTGGCCGAGGTCGATCGCGCCATCGAGATGGCGTTGGGCGGCCGATTCGTTTTGGCGAATCTGGTCGAGCTTTGGGAGTCGGGAACCCCCGCGCAGTGGACCGATCAGCGAGAGCACGCCCAGGGGCAAGCCGCGGCCGTGGCGAGAGAGCTGAACCGGCGGATGGAGCAACGCGGCGATTTGAATAAGCAATTGAGCGATTGGAACTCGAACCGCGATCTGGAACGTTTGCGGTTGGAGATCGCGTCGCTCGACGAGCAATTGGCAACGGCCCAAGAGCAATGGCGCACGGCCGCCCTGGTCTGCCGCGCCTTCGAACAGGTTCGCACACTTTACGAGACGGAACGGCAGCCGGAAACATTGATCGAGGCCTCGCAGTTCTTTCGGCGCCTGACCGAAGGCCGATACGAACGGGTTTGGACGCCCATGGGAGAAAGAAGTCTGCGGGTGGACGATTCCCGTGGCCGATCATGGTCGATTGAGTCGTTGAGCCGGGGCACGCGCGAACAGTTGTTTCTTGCATTGCGACTGGCGTTGGCCGCTTATTTTTCTCGGCATGGCATCGATCTGCCGTTGACGTTGGACGATGTCTTGGTGAATTTCGACGCCGTACGTTTGGCTGCCGCAGCCGAGGTCTTGGCCGAATACTCAAGCGCGCGGCAGGTGATTGTATTGACATGCCACGAACCGCTGCTCGAGTTGTTTGCAAGGCGGGATTCGCGGTGCGGGCGGTTGCCCCGACATACGGAACAACCGCTTCCGCCGTTGCGGTTGGCCCGCTGGGAGCGGTCGGAGGCGGGTGGTTCCGCCCGGCGTCGCCGATCGCTGCCGGTTTCGGCATCGCGCGAAGTCCCGTCCGATGCCATTGAGGCAGTGGCCGACGACGAGACGGAGATCAAGTCGCCGATCGATGCGCCGCAGCCGGCTGAGGAATCGGCCGTCTCTCCGGCTGAGTTGCAGGCGAATGTTCCGACAGAGCTACCGAGCGAATCGCCAGGCGAAGAACAACACGTCGGGAACGAACGCGGGCAGCTCGAGAAGTCGCCCGAGCCGCCACCCGCCTCGGAATTACCGTCCGCTTCGGCAATGACCGATGCCGATCGATCGCCGCGCGAATCAGAGCCGGGTGAGCTTTCAACGGATTCTCAGGCTCGGCGACGATTGCGACGCCGAACTGTTGATCGTTCCTCGCCGCCGCAACGGCCCGGCAAGCCGCGCGGAGTGTTCGACGCCGATTACTTCTCCTCGGAAGACGCCGAGGGATGATCGGCCGCCGACCATTTGCTTTTCGCCTCGCGCAGCCGAGCGCGGATCGTCTCTAGCCGTGCCGCGATCTGTTGCTCGAATCCGCGGTCGGTCGGTCGGTAGTACTCGCGATCCACGCCGAGATAGTCTTGAGCAACGATTCCTTCCGGGCTGTCGTGCGCATATTGATAATCGCGTCCATGACCGAACCGTTGCGCGCCGGGGTAATGGCTGTCACGGAGATGCACGGGCACGGGCAATAGCCGCGACTCGCGGACATCGCGTTGCGCCTCATCGATCGCCACGGTGGCCGCGTTGGATTTCGGCGCACACGCGAGATACGCCACGGCATGCGCCAACGTCAAACGGCATTCGGGCAGTCCGACGATGTCGCACGCCTGGGCGGCCGCCACGGCCAGCGGAAGTGCGTGCGGGTCGGCGTTGCCGATGTCCTCGCTGGCCAAGATGACAAGCCGGCGAGCGAGGAACCGCACGTCTTCGCCGCCCTCGATCATCCGCGCCAACCAGTAGATGCCCGCGTCGGGATCGCTGCCGCGCACACTCTTGATCAGTGCGCTGATCGAATCGTAGTGAGCGTCACCGCGGTTGTCGTACACAATCGCCTTGCGCTGCACGGACTCAACCGCCAGCGACTTGGTGAATTTCAGCGGGAACTCGCGGCTCGACAACACGCCGACTTCCAACGCCGAGAGAGCGCGGCGGGCATCCCCGTCGCTTGTCTCCGCAAGATAGTCGAGGGCCTCCTCGTCCATTTCGATCGCCAACGCCCCGAAACCGCGATCGCGATCTTCCAGGGCCCGTCGCAAGAGCAGCTTGATATCGTCCGCCGAGAGCGGTTCAAACTGGAATACTCGGCTGCGACTGACCAGAGCGCTATTGAGCGAGAAGAATGGGTTCTCCGTGGTGGCGCCCACGAGAATTACGGCTCCCTCTTCCACGTCGGGGAGCAGCACATCTTGCTGCGGCTTGTTGAAACGGTGGATTTCGTCGATGAATAGAAGGGTGCGGCGGCCTTCAGTCGCCAGCAGGTCGGCGGCCGAGGTCAGCACTTCGCGCAACTCTTTTACGCCGGCGGCCACTGCGCTTACCTGACGAAATTGGCTGCGCGTGGCCGAAGCCAACAGCCGCGCCAACGTAGTCTTGCCGGTACCTGGCGGGCCGTAAAACACCACCGAACCAAGCCGGTCGGCCGCCAGCAGTCGCCGCAGCAGCTTGCCCTCACCGAGGAAATGCCGTTGACCGACAAACTCGTCGAGGGTTCGCGGCCTCATTCGTGCCGCAAGCGGCAGGGCGGAAAGCCGGTTCGCCTTTTCTATCGAATCAAACAGCGACATCAATATCGCCTCTCCAGATTCCGCGCGATCATCTCTTCGCGCAGCCTTCGGCCGCGATCGCCAGCGATAACGTTCCCGCGATTGCGGACCATTGGCATATGGCTTTCTTCCGAATCACTCGCGGCCGATTGCCACCGCCGTCGCTGGGGACTGCTCGACTGAATGATGCCGCGCATTGGTGCCGCACTGTGCATCTATCGTAACGCCCCGGTTATGGAACTCCAAGATGCGCGTCGGCAGCGGTTGTTGTGTCCATGTCGTAACCGGCGTTGCCCCGCCCTGCCCTGCCCTGCCCCAACTCCCCGTATGCCTATCTTGTCCGCCTGTCGATAATAGCGTCATTGCGGAGTGTGCCATCCGCAAGGTTCTTCGAGAAACCGTCGCGCGCTGGTCGGCGAATGCAGAGTCCTCAATGGCCCGAAATAGTGTTCATGCCCTTCCCGGCTCAATCGCAGGCAGGGAGTCACTGAACAGAGTTGGTTCTCTTTGTTTATTTGCCGGTGCGAACCGATTCGGGCTATGGTATCATTCCCTGCGGCTGACGGAGGGAGTAACGCAACGCTCGAAACGGCTCGAAACCGTTTTTCAAAGCCGCGGTCGGGCGGATTCATGGGGCGAAGTTCGGGCCGTTCGGCGGTGATCGCTGCGCGGCCGCTCTTGTGATTTCCGATAGAGCTTACCGGAGGCGTTGTCATGGCGCGACATCGATCGATTGCTCGGTTCGTTCTGTTCTGTCTGTTGGATGCGGCATTTGTCCTGGTCGCGGCGAGTTGTGCGTTGGGGGAAGAACCTCGGATCGAGGTGCGGCCGTTCGGACGTTTGCCCAACGGCACTGAGTCGCCTCTTTACGTGGTGCATAACGGCGCGCAGCTTGAGCTGCTGGTAATGCCCTTTGGGGCGACGATCGTCACCGTGCGCACGCCCGACCGCGAAGGCCGTTGGGCGGATGTCACCTTGCGATTGCCGACCTTCGACGACTACTGGGAGAAGCGAACCGTGTTAGGCACCGTCATCGGCCGATATGCCAATCGGATCGCCGGCGCTCATTTCACTATCGACGGCGAAGAGTATCAGTTGACCAAGAACAGCGGGCCGAACCATATCCACGGCGGTCGCGAGGGATTTCATCGGAAGCAATGGCATGCCGAGGTACTGCGCGATCCGAACCGATCTGGCGTGCGGTTGAGCTACACCAGTATCGACGGCGAAGAAGGGTATCCCGGCACATTGAACGTGGAGGTCATTTATGCCGTAACGCCGAAAGACGAATTGATCATGGAGTACCGTGCGACGACCGATCGGCCGACCCATGTGAACCTGACAAACCACGCTTATTGGAATCTGTCGGGGGAACCGAACCGAAGCGTGTTGGACCACGAGCTGACGTTGTGGTCCGATGCGTATCTTCCCACCGATTCCGCTTTGATTCCCTCGGGCGATCCGGTTTCTGTTGAAGGAACGCCCCTAGACTTTCGAAAGCCGACGCGGATCGGCGCGCGGATCGACGACTTGAAAATCGGCTACGATCATTGCTTCGTCCTTCGCAAAGAGCGCGGTCAGCGGCTTTCGATGGCAGCTCGCCTAAAGGATCCGGGCAGCGGGCGGGTAATGGAGGTATTCACCACTCAGCCGGGCATTCAAGTGTATTCCGACGGTGCGCGCCGCAAGGCGGTTTGTTTAGAAACGCAGCACTATCCCGACTCGCCGAATCAACCACGTTTCCCGTCCACGTTGCTGCGGCCGGGAGAAACCTATCATCACACGACGATCCATCGGTTCTTCGTCGAGAAATGACCCGAAAGGGCGACGGCAATGTCAGATCGCGGCTGAGTGCATCGACTCGTTGCTTGCTGTTGCATTCTCGCCTGTTGCACCCGAATCGCGATCATTCTCAGCTCGCGATGAGGCTCGAGTGCCGGCATATCGGGCGACGATCTCCACCAGTCGATCGAATTGCACGGGCTTGGCCATGTAGTCATCGCAGCCGGCGGTCAGGCAACGCTGTCGATCATCGCTGAGGGCATGCGCCGTCAGCGCGATGATCGGTCGGCGATAGCCGCTGCTTCGCAGCCGTTCGGTGGCGGCATAGCCGTCGAGCAGGGGCATTTGCATGTCCATCAGAATGACATCATAGGGCACGCCCGCTGCTTCGGCTTCACGAGCTCTGGCTATTGCCGCTTCGCCGTTTTCCGCGATGGCCACCTCGGCGCCGGCCAGATTGAGAATGCGGGCGAAAAGCCGTTGATTGTCGACTCCGTCTTCGGCCAGCAAGATGCGGACGCCTTTCAGGACGTTCTTGATCTTCTCCGCCCGTTGTTTCGTGGGAATATTCGGCGGACGGTTTTCGTCGATCGATGGCGACGGGACAACTGACGACGCGGCCGTAGTCAATTCGATCGGCAGGAAAAGCGAAAAGCGGCTTCCTTGTCCGGGCACACTTTCGACTTCGATTTCCCCGCCGAGCAGTTGTGTCAAACGTCGGCTGATGGCCAGCCCCAGCCCCGAGCCTTCGAATCGCCGACTGTGCGACTGCTCTACTTGAGAGAAAGGTTGAAATAGCTTACTGACGTCGTCCTGAGTGATTCCGATTCCAGTGTCGGCGACCTCGAACAACAGGCTCGATCGTCCGTGACGGTCCGCGGCGGTCACCCGCAGTCGCACGCTGCCCCGATCGGTGAACTTGACTGCGTTGCCCAAGAGATTGACCAACACTTGGCGCAAACGCACCGGATCGGTAATGATCTGCTCCGGATGCCCCGGCTCCCAAACGCAATCGAGAGCGATGCCCTTGCGATTGGCGGAAGGACGGACCCATTGCAGCGAATCCTCGACGATCTCGAAGACATCGCACGGCCGCCGATCGAGTTCCAAGGTGCCCGCCTCGATCTTGGAGAAGTCGAGGATGTCGTTGATCAATCGCATCAAGTGATCAGCGTTGCGCGAGATCGAGCTCAAGTAGTCGCGGATATGATGTTGGGCGAAACTGCACACCCCGCCGCATTCGGCCGCGATCAAATCGATGTAGCCGAGGATAGCGGTCATCGGAGTGCGGATTTCGTGGCTCATGTTGGCCAGGAACAGACTCTTGGCGCGATTGGCGGCTTCGGCGGCGTCTTTGGCCCGGGCAAGTTCGGCCTCGGTGCGTTTTTGGTTGCTGATGTCGTGAACGACACCGGTGAGCCGCATGGCTCGGCCGCGCGAGTCTCGCTCGATGGACCGACCGAGGCTTTGGACCCAAAGCCACTCGCCATTGCGTTTGCGGAGGCGAAACTCGGCGGCAATGAAGCGGCCGGTGGACAAATGGGTCTTTACAGCCCGTCGCACCGCGAAACGATCTTCGGGATGAATCAGTTCGAGCCATGCACGCCGCTTTAAAGAGATCTCTCCGGGGCGGTAACCCAAGTGTTCGAGCCAAGAGGGATCGACGGACAAGAAGTCGCTCTGAACATTCCATTCCCAAAGCGCGAGGTTGGCGCTGCGAATTGCCAGCTCGAGCCGTTGTCTCGCATTGTGGGCGGCTTCTTCGGCCGATTTGCGATGCGTAACATCGCCGATGAAACCTTCGAGGAACGATATCTCTCCGGTCTGTTCGTCCGGTACGCCCACCCCCTGCTCCCAAACCCATTTCACTTCGCCGGTCTTGGTTCGAATGCGGTATTCGAGTTGGAATGGGCGGCATTCCGCGATCGCCGCCTCGACTTCGTTGCGAACATGAGGACGGTCTTCGGGAAGGATAATCTCCTCGAAGGCGATCTCGCGATTTTCCAGAAGTTCTTCCGGTGCATATCCGGTAAGCTCCCGGCTTCCGTCGCTTACAAAGGTCATGCTCCAATTGCTGTCGCGGCGGCATCGATAGGCCATTCCCGGCAGGCAGGAGAGCAGCGTCGCCAATTCCCGCTCTTTCGCGCTGATCGCAGCGGTCTGAAGTTGGAGCTCTCGATTGACTCTCGCCAAGTCGGCCGTGCGAACAGCGACGATTTGTTCGAGGGAGTCGCGGTAGCGTTGAAGCTCTCGTTCGTTCGCCAGGCATTGTTCGACCTTCTCGTCTTTCTCGTCGAGAGCTGAGCGAATCCGGACGGTTAGCTCGTTGAACGCCCTGGCCAGCACGCCGAATTCATCGTCTCGACTTATCAAGGCTCTGGGGAGAGATGCGTCCGTCAGGGCGCCCGACGATATGTGTCGGGTAAACTCTTTGAGCGGCTTGCCGATCATCCGGCGAAACGCCAGCATGACAATAGTGAAGACCCCGAGACCGGTGGCGAAACAATAAACCAGATGCAACGCACTGTGGAGCCAAAGCTGTCGTTCGATCGGTGCCCAGTCGATTTTCACTAAGTCGATGGCGGCGATTTCGCCGGGCTGCCGGCCGAAACCGGCTTCGTTTCCATAGCGTTGAAGCAGTGAGACCGGCGCCGTTTCGGGGCTGCCGTGGCACTGCATGCATTCATCCTTCATTCGTCGCGGAACGGCGCTGGCCCAGAAGACGCCGCGATCGGTGGCAAGCCGGCCTTCCCAAGACTGAGCATTGGGATGGGCGCGAAAATACTCGATGATCTGCCGTTCTTCTTGAGTTGCAAGATTGGCGGGGTTGCGCGGATTATCCGAAGCAAAGCGAATCTCCAACCCATCGACATTCTTGCCGACGCTTTCGAAAATGCTGCGCGAAATGAACGACGACGAAAGGATTTCCGGACGGAAACTATTCTCTCGATGCGGGCCGGATGGTTCCAATTCGGCATCGAGCACCGCCGGGCGAAGCACTTCCTGAACATAACCGCGGATCGCAAGATCGAACTGAAGCGACGCATTGGCCAATGCGGCGGTCGCCCGACGTTGCTGAGTGAGCATGTCCGACGTGGTATGCACCAATTGAATGCCGGTGGCGATCAGTGCCACCAATCCGAGAAACAAAGCGAAGCGAGTTGCTATCGTTTTCGGAGTCCGACGTCGCATGGCATTTCAGTCAGAAAACGGGCTATCGATGCGGCCTTCGGCCCATTGGACCGCCCGCTTTGTCGGAATGGCACCGACAACTGCGTCGGGGGCAAGACTTTCTTGGCTTGCCGATTTGGCCGCGGGGATCTCTCGTTATCAGTCTGCCAACGAGTCCGGTAAGCAGATACCCTTGGAAAAGATAGGTTTTTTTCGGTTGATATGCCGTTGCGGCGACCGTGCGATCCCGCAAACGCAGCGGCGACGTGTCGATTGCGGTGAGGCAGTCCTGATGATTCGGCGTGCCGAATGGTAGCTCAGCAACCTGTGGAAAGAATACGCTTCCAACGAGTTCAGCCCGCAAATTTCGCGGAAAACGCCACGACCGAGAATCCGAGAGTGACTTATTCGACGGGCTGTTAAAGGCGAGCAATTGCGTGCAAGACCTGCCCTTGAACCCCCTCTTGGGAATGCTTTGGCTTCCACTATAATTGGGGGAACAACGCAGTCGGTCGCCCGTCGCCGTCGCGATGCGATCGGCCTGAGGAATGATTGCTTGGCAGGCGTCCTTGGGGCGGAAATGCGATGGTCCGTCCGTTAGGACGATTGCGATGAGGGGGGAGCGGAGGTGTTGTTCGGGACGGCGGCGTTGGCTTGCGGGATCTCGACGGGCAACGTCGATGGGGAGTCGGAGACCGCTGCCGGCAGTTTGATCGTAAACGCGGTTCCTTTGCCGACCGTGCTCTCGACGCGAATTCGTCCCCGATGCGCGTCGATGATCTCACGACAGGCCGATAGTCCTAGCCCGGTGCCTCCCTTGCCGCTGCGATCGGGGCCGTTCTTGGTTGAAAAGAACGGGTCGAAAATTCGCGGCAGTGTTTCGGGCGGAATGCCGCTCCCATTGTCGCGGATAACCAGGTCGATCATCCGAGTCGCAGCGTCGTATGCCAGTTTGATCCAGATTCGTCCGCCGCCGGGCATGGCTTGCCGCGCATTGGTAAGCATGTTGAGCAGCACTTGCTGGATTTGGTTTCCGTTAACCAATGCCGGCGGGATGGGCTGAAAATGCCTCTCCACCGCAATGCGGTACTTGTTCATTTCTCGTTCGAGAAGTAGCAACGTGTCATCGACCAGTTGCGCCAAGTCGGTCGGCTCTTGTTGAGCGGACCGGTTGCGGGCCATGCCCAGAACGCTGTTGGTTATTTTGGCCGCACGATTGCCGGCCGCCAGGATCTTCTCGAATGCTTTTTCGCGAGTGGCGGCGTCTTTATGGCGAAGGCCCATCTTGGCGTAGTTGATGATGGTCATCAACACGTTGTTGAACTCGTGTGTCGTCGTACTGACCAGTTCGCCGAGAGCCGTCAATCGTTGGGCATGGGCAAGCTGCTGCTTTAGTGTCTCGATCTGCTGCAAGAGTTGTTCGGGTCGAAGTGGATCGCTCACGTTGCATTCTCCCCCGCATTGCAAATCAGGCTGCGATCACGACACTCGGCTACGCAGGAAACTCGGTGCGGTTCGCCGAAGATGGATGTTTCGAGCGTCATTGGTGCCGCGATTCGCCGCTTGCTTCCGAAATGATTCGAGTCGATGGTTGTCCGCGGTCGGCTCTGCCGCTCGATGGCATTTGGCTGCGAGTGGCGATTGCGCCGCCCGCCATGTATCAGTGTTCGACCTGCCGGCGATGGGCCCCCGAGTTTAGCGACAATCGACGCGGGAGTTGTCGCCTTCGAACGGACAACAGCTCGGTAAAGTTTGCCTATTCTGCCTGCCGTTCCCGCTTGGCCCACGGGCGGCATTCTGGCCCGCCTACTACGCTTGTGCTGCTTAAAGCATTGCAGAGTAGTTGGTTACATTTACTGGGTATCGTCGCAAATGCCGGACGACTGGAGCAGAATTGGGGCGATCTGGCCAAAGTGGATTCACTTTGACCATAATTGCGATCAAAGGGCTCGAATGGGTGGTGCGCTACGATAGCCCATGATTGATCGACTGCTTGGATGGGTCATGGGCCCGTTGCAACAGTCGTATTATGATTTTCGGCCAAGTGTTTTCTCGGGAAGTCTACAGGCTGCCGTTGCTGGCATTAGGTTTCTCAACGGGATGTTTCAGGGGGGGGGCGAACAGATCGGCTCTCGGTTGGCCGCAAGCGGCTGGGGAACAGAAAGATAGTGCGGCGGGTAAATTGCGGAAAAGAGGCCGCTTGCCGCACCGCGTCGCAGGCGTTCGAGAATCAGTAAAATGTTACAGGTGGAATTGTTGTATGCCGCGATTGCGGTCGCCGAACAACTCGGATATGCGGTGCGCTACGAGAACCTGGGCGGACAGGGCGGCGGACTGTGCGAATTGAAGGGCAAGAAGCTGCTTATTGTCGATTTGGCTCAGGGGCCCATGGAGCAACTCGACGTGGTGATTGCGGCTTTGAGAAGCGATCCCCGCACTGCCGAATTGGTGTTGCCGCGAACGCTTCGAGCTGTGCTCTTCCCGGGGGATTCCGCAGAGTAGAGACGTGCGAATGGAGCCGTTCTACGCGAACGGCCGAACCAGCTTGGCTACTTGGCGGTTCGGTGATCGTTCGGCGACGTTTTGAGGGCTATCGGGTTTCTATGTTCTGGAAGAATCCGCGTCAATCGTCCGAGGAGGTGACGCCGGCGAGGATCTTCGTCGCCGGAGTGATGCAGGGCTCGCATCGAGAGGCGGTATTGCACGCCCAAGAGTACCGCCGAGCATTGGTGGAACTGCTGGAACGGCACTTTCCGAAAGCCGAGGTGTACGATCCGCTGGCCGGACATCGGCAATCGCTGGGATACGACGAGCGCCGCGGGCGCGAGGTTTTTCTTGCGCACAATGCCATGTGTGCGGAGGCCGACTTATTGGTCGCCTATTTGCCGACGGCCTCGATGGGAACGGCCATCGAAATGTGGGAGGCCTTTCGGCATGGAGCACTGATTGTCTCCATTAGCCCCATGGAGCATAACTGGGCGGTGAAGTTTCTTAGTCACCTACTTTATCCCGATATCGATGGGTTTGCCGAGGCGTTGGCCCGCGGTGAGCCGCAGGCCGCTTACCCTCGCGAACGACGCCGTATGGTTTTCCTGGGGCAGGCCCAGCGCAACGACTAATCGGGCCGCAACAAAAAAAGTGCGTGACGGAAGCGATTGTGTTGTTCAACGCGGGCGTGGGCCAAGCGTATTGATCAACCGCGGCAACGATGATGGTTGCGGCCAACGAACATGCCCCGTGGGGCCGGCGCGATCGAGATGCGACGCCGAAGATCGGCGGGAAGAAACGCGGCCGAGCGTCAGCGAATCGAATTGAGCAGCGACTCCAATTTCTCTTTCGGAAGAATGGACTCGTCGGCATCGATTTGCAGGGTTGCCGGTCCGAAACGGCCCGGGAATTCGCCGGCAACCAATACCCTTTTTCGGCCATCGGTGGTTGTGACGCGAATGATCGAGAACTCGACCTCGCGGCCACCAATCGTGACGAAGTGGCGCATCGCCTCGGCGGGAATGACCTCGCGGCCGTGTTCGTCGGAACGTTGGCGTGCCGCCTCCTCCATCGATCGTTGGATCTCGCGCCGCTGGTGATCGTCGGCCGCCAAGTCGAAACCCATCAGTGTGATCGAGCTTTCCGTTTCCGGGTGATGATAGAACGCCATCATCATCAGCCGTCGCCCGGTGAACGGCACGCGCATGTCCATCAACACCGAGGGGAGGAACGGCTCGGGGATAGCGATGTCGGCGATTTCGCGCGTGCCGGTGGCAACTTGCTCCGGGTCGGTGACGAACGATTTCTTCCCCCAGTAGAAAAGGACGCCGCCTACCCCGCAACAAACCAAGATCACGCCTCCGGCCAACACGCCGAGAATGATCAATACCTTGGCTGTGCCGCTCAAACCGCGAGGCGGTTGGTACATAGGCTCGGGCATCACTTCCGGGTAAGAGTACGACATGGTTGTACCGTTGGCGAAAAGCCGATTGAACTCCCTTGGGAGCACGGCGATTGGTCACTGTGTGATGAAACAATGCTCCGCGTTATCGAAATGGGATGAGTCCTTAATAGGAGCGAGTCGTTGCGACCGGCAAAAGGTATCGCTGAACGAGCATCACGTTGCTGTTTGAAAATCGATTCCGTCTCGGGCCTCTGGGCGGCAACGAGAGGCACAGGGCGATTATGCGATTATAAATCGAGCTGTTGCAGATGAATCGCATACACTCCTTCACTGCGGCGGCGCTCCGCCCGTTGGCTGATATGTGTTCCCTCGCAGATCGTTAGGTTGAGTTTTCCGATCAGTTTTTTTAGGTAGTCGAGGTGCGGGCACGGCGGACCGTGGAAGTTGTCGTGGGTAATGCAAGTGGCCAGATGCACGGTAATTTGCGATCGTTCTACAGCTTCGTGTTTCGCTAGCGTTCGGCAGAGCAGGTCGAGCTTGCGGTGGACGGCCCGCCCGCAACAGCCCCCGCAGTCAATCGTAAAGAGCCGCAACGGCTCGTCTTTCGGGTAGCAGGCCATGATTCCCGTCCGCTCTTCAGCGGCACGAACGCAGTAATAGCCCGGGCATCGCTCGACGACCAAGCGGCACTGAACAATGATGATCACTCGGCCGTTGCCGGGGCTCGACGAGTCGGACATGAGATTTGCCAAGGGGGACTAAACCGGTTTCTTTCTTGCTGTTGCGGTGCGGCGCGTTAATTCGCCGGGGCGGTGGGCTGGCTCGATTCGAGCCAACCGATGCCGAAGCGGGCCAGCGTAATCCGCTCGTATGGGTGTTTTTCTCCCCGTTCGTACAGGCAGAGCACGGTGCCGTCGGGCAGCACGGCCAGGCAGGAGTATGCCGCCGGGCCTTCATGGAGAATGCGGGCCGCACACCACGTTTGTGCTTCGTCGCGGCTTAGTCGAACAGTGAGCTTCTCGCGTTTGCGAGAGGCAGGGTTCGAGAAGAGAATGCGTCCCGGTCGGTCCCCTTCGGGCATGTTGTAACGGCGGATACTCGCCTGGCAAATTGGTTCAATGAGTGTCGCGTCGTGGTTGATCGGACCGAAGGTTTCCCCGCGATCGCGGCTGATCGCTACGGCTCGATGCGGCTGGGCGGGTTTGTATTTGCGCATGTTGAGCATCACGGCCCCGTCGGCCAGTTCGACGGCTTCGCATTCGTTGCAATGCGGCCCGACGACGCCGCCGATTTTCCAATGGTCGCCGCGCGAGTCGCTGAAGATGATATGCGAGAAGTAGAGCCGGACGCCGGGTTCCACGCCGCCCGGCGTATAGTAGCTCGGTATCACGATCCGCCCGTCGCGTAACTGAATGCCCGCACCGGGCCCGGTTCCGTACCAGGCCCAGTCAGGTTTTTTTGCCTCATTGGTGATTTCGCGAGGGGCCGACCACGTCTTGCCATCGTCGGAGCTCTTGCTGAGCCAAACGGTCCGTGTGCCTCGACTCGTCTTGGCCTTGATGTCAAGCTCGTTGTCAGTTCCCAGGTTGTGCGTCATCAGCAGGAGGATTTCGCCGGTTTCGCGGACGACTACCGGGCAGGGATTGCCGCAGGTATTCTCTTGATCGTCCCAGATGACGCGTTGCTGCGAGAACGTCCGCCCGCCGTCCTCGCTCCGTTTCACCAGCAGATCAATATCGCCCGAATCGCCCTGCCCTCTCACGCGACCTTCACAAAACGCGAGCACCGTGCCGGCTTGCGTGACGATCACTGACGGAATGCGATAGGTGTGATAGCCGTCTTGACCAGCGATGAAGACATCGATTTGTTCCAGTTGTTCTTGTTTTGGCTGTTCCTTCGCGTCAGCCCGAGCTGCGGCGGTCGTTTCCGCGGCAATCGAAATGTTGCCGATAGTTGCCCAGCCGATCACCAACGCGGTGAAGAGGGCGACAGGAGATTTCACCGGATTAAGGGATGCGGTTCGTGTATGCTTCATCGCGCACGCCTTTTCAACTTCGCCGAAAAAATCGGTCGTTTACTTGATCGGATGGCTCGACCGAAGATGGCGCGGTTCGGACTCGACGAGCATTATGGCGGTTGTTCGCGCGGGCGGCAAGCAATAGAATGGATGGGGTTTGAGCTTTCGCCCTTTTGCGGAAACCGTAGAGAACATGGAAGCGTCGATTCGGTTTTGCGGGGGGCGAGAAAAGGGGCGAAAAAGAATCGCGAAAGACGGAATGCGGTTCAACGGGGGACGGCACGCAAGAAGGCCGCATCACTGCATCAGCGGCCGCTTCTGCAAATGTGTGAGGCTATTCAGAGGCAGACTTTGGATTTGCTTTGGAATCGCTGTGTCGGACACCCCGCCGAAACCAGCCAATTTGGGAAGACGATTGATTCATGACACAACTCATTCGCGCCCGCGCGGGCGAAATCACTGATCAGATGCGGGCGGTTGCCGAAGACGAACGGCTTGATGTCGAGTTGGTGCGCAGCGAGGTTGCCGCCGGCCGAATGGTGATTCCCGCCAACACGGTTCATTTGAAGCAGGGATTGCGGCCGATCGGCATTGGGATCGCAGCGCGCACGAAAATCAACGCCAACTTGGGGAAGTCGGCCCTGTCGAGCGACATCGTTTGCGAAGTGGAGAAGATGCTTTTGGCCGTTCGCTACGGGGCCGACACGGTAATGGACCTTTCCACTGGGGCCGATATCGACGATGTTCGTCGGAGGATTATCGCTGCGGCCACCGTGCCGGTCGGAACGGTTCCGATTTACCAAGTGGCTGAGCAGCTTGACGACATCGCGGACATGGAACCGGAGCATTTCCTCGATGTGGTGGAACAGCAAGCGGCCCAGGGCGTCGATTACATGACAATCCACGCGGGCATTCTTCGCGAGCATCTGCCGCTGACGGAGGGGCGCGTAACCGGGATTGTGAGTCGCGGCGGCGCGCTGACGGCAAAGTGGATGACGGTGCGCAGAGAGCAGAACCCGTTTTATACCCATTTCGATGCGTTGTGCGAGATCATGCGGGCGTACGATGTTACCTGGAGCTTGGGCGACGGACTGCGGCCGGGCAGTTTGGCCGACGCGAGCGACGAAGCGCAATTCGCCGAGCTTCGCGTGTTGGGGCAATTGGGGCGCCGTGCTCGTCAGTTGGGATGCCAGGTGATGATCGAGGGGCCGGGCCATATCCCGTTGAATCAGATCGAGCGCAATGTGCGCTTGCAACAAGAATGGTGTGACGGGGCGCCGTTTTACGTGCTCGGCCCGGTCGTCACAGACATTGCGCCGGGCTACGACCATATCACCAGCGCCATTGGTGCGTCGATGGCCGCTTGGTACGGGGCGGCGATGCTTTGCTATGTGACTCCGAAAGAGCATTTGGGCTTGCCCGACCGCGACGATGTGCGGCAAGGAGTGATTGCCTACAAGATCGCCGCACACGCGGCCGATGTGGCCCGCGGGCGTCCCGGAGCTGCCGATCGCGACTTGGCACTGAGCCGCGCGCGGTTCGCCTTCGATTGGGACGAGCAGTTTCGGCTATCGCTCGACCCGGACACTGCACGGGCAATGCACGCCCAAAGCCGAAGCGAGCCTGCGGACGGTACTCGCTATTGCACGATGTGCGGCCCGAAGTTCTGCTCGATGAAGACGACCGATGAGTTGCGCGCGTTGGGACGTCAGCAGTCGAGTCGGCGATGAGCGATGCGTTGACGGTGTGACAGAATGGTAATGTGTTTTTGAAAGGACTGCTCGGGACGGCGCGGCTGTTGGCGCCTGTCCCGGGGGCGCTTTGTGCGGAAGGTGAAGGAGCTTTGGCAGGATCGCCGCCGGTTTCGGAAGCCTGCCGCGCTCGTTACCTTCATCGCCCGAGGACCAACGGACCCAGTCTAGTTCTCGTGAGAAGCGAGAAGACTGATCCTTCATTGTGCATTGTCGGGTGGAACCGAACTCTCGCTGGTCGGCCTTGTTGTGTGTTCATTTTGAATACCCACGGCGGAAGTCGCGCGAACGATGGCAACGAGCTTTTTGGTGTTCGATGTGGAGAGCGTGGCCGACGCCGATTTGGTTGCGCGCGTACACTACGGAGGCACGTGCGAACCGGCCGACGCCTTGGCTCGATACCGCGACGAATTGCGCGAGCGGTACGATAGTGACTTTGTGCCTTATACGTTTCAAGTGCCGGCTGTGGTCGTCGTGGGCAAGGTCACGGCCGAGTTCGTTTTGGAAGACATCGTTGCGTTGGATGAACCACGGTTTCGTCCCCATGTGATTACCGAACACTTTTGGCGAGGTTGGGAACGCTATCGTCGCCCGACGTTGGTTAGCTTCAACGGTCAGCGATTTGACGTTCCACTCTTGGAATTGGCGGCCTTCCGCTACGGGATCAGCGTGCCGGGCTGGTTTCAGGGGAGCAAGCCGAGCGACCAGCCGCGTAATCGGTTCAATACAACTGCGCACATTGATTTGTGCGAAATGCTCACGAACTTTGGCGCCACGCGGTTCACCGGAGGGCTCAATTTGGCGGCGAATATCTTAGGCAAGCCCGGCAAAATGGACGTGCAAGGGCATATGGTGCAAGATATGTTTGCGGCGGGGCAATTGGCCGAGATCGCCGACTACTGCCGCTGTGACGTTCTTGATACGTACTTCGTATTCCTGAGGTCGCGGGTACTCGTGGGGCGGTTGACCTTAGAGCAGGAGCAGCGGCTGATCGCTGATACAAAAAGCTGGATCGAGCAGCGGGCGGAAAAGGTTGCTGCATTCCGTCTTTATCTTGATCGTTGGGGAGATTGGCCCAACCCCTGGGTGACCGGCGCGGAATCTGGCGCGGAGCGGTCGCAGGAATGATGGTTGGGGCGTGCCGTGGCAGGGATGGAGCCGATACGCACACGGCCCGGAAGGGTAGCGTCACCGTTACGAGTAATATTCGAGTGCGGCTTGCGGGCATCCTGTTCAGAGCGGTCGGATCATAACGATGCGGGGGCGGCGCGGCACGGGGAGAGGTCGGCGATCGGAGTGCCTGCGATCAGGTATGGTCGCTTTCCATGGGGCAAGCGGGACGGCACTTGAACGTTGACCCAGCGGAATCGGTTGGTTTGGCGCGTTTGTTGTGTGATCGGAGCAACGGTCTATTGACGGGAGTGCGACGATGAACACGTTCTTCATGTTTGGGCGGTACACGAGCGATGCGATTCAGCACGTAAGTGTCGAGCGAACCCGGCAGGCGCACCGCATCGTCGAAGGCCTTGGTGGCCGGATCAAGGCGATCTACGCCTTGATGGGAGAAAACGATCTGGTGCTGATCACCGAGTTTCCGAGGATGGCTGATGCGATGAAGGCGTCGGTTGAGCTGAAGAAGCAGACGGATATCTCCTTCTTCACTACGGCAGCTATGCCGGTCGAAGAGTTCGACGAACTCGTCGGCGAAGTGTGACGCTGATTCGCCTTCGACACCGGCATCGGCGACCAAGGCCTATGGCCGATTGAAGACCGGCCATGAGTGCGCGAGTGCGTCGGGGCTCCAGGCCAAATCGCGGCGCTCAGCATGGAACCCGGCCGCGAGTGCAGCGAAGCGGCGTTGGGGCGATCTTGCCCACCCGGTTCGGCTTTCCGTCTTCTGTTTTTTCCAACGGCACGACGTGCAAAGTATTGTCAGGAAAGACGTTGTCGGCTATCCCGAAGCGGCTGCGTTCGATGATCGCCCCCGTGACGGAATCGCCGATCGACTGCATCTGTTGTTTTATTGCGGCTCGCCCTTGGGCACCCCGGCGTTAGGCGATGATTCCTTGCAGAAAAAACACTTGCCAAATCGCCGGCACGGGCTAGAATACAAGTGGTTCGGGAATTCGTCGTGGTTGCCTCGCCACCGGTTCTCGAACTGGGTCACCGCACGAGGCGTCAGGTATACCCGCGGTGAGAGCCTGAGGCGTGCCGAACCTGACAGGCCCGCCTCGGGCTTTTTTTGTTTCTTGCCTCTTGTCTCAGTCGCATTCTCTCGGACGACGGCTGATTCGCAACTCGCGCGGGTGTGTTGGGCGGTTTGTCGTTAAATGATCGCGTCGACCGCACAACGTCTCGATCTCTTCTTCGGGTGGGAACAATCGATGTATTGAGATTCCTCCGGTTGTCATCACGTCGGACGCGGGAGCGGGGCGAAGTCCGCCGTCGCGCATCAGGAGGTTCCCAATCGCAGAGCGATGATTCCGGCAGTAATCAGGCCGATGGCCGACCATTGAACCGGCGACATCGGTTCCTGAAACCAATAGGTGCCGATCAGCGCGCTGCCGAGAACGCCCAGCCCGGCCCAGGCGGCGTAGGCCACGCCCAACGGAATGGTACGCACGGCTAGAGCCAGAAAGACGTAGGTGAGGCCCATCATCACGATGGTGACGACGCTGGGGACCAATCGCGTAAAACCGCCGCTGAGTTTCAACCCCATGACCCAGCATACTTCGCACAAGCCCGCAACTGCCAAGTAAAGCCAACCCATTGTGCAGATCCTCTATTCTGTTCGCGTCGGAAGCAATCCAGCCGGTTCGCCTCGCTTGCTGATTCTACGCCGTTGACGGAGGACGTTCGGTCCACCGCCCCAAGTCGCCTTCCAAGGGCGTGGGCCTGTCATGGTGCCGAAGCGGCGGCCCGCGTTTGCAATCGGTGCTTCCGGGCCGCCTTCGCGTATTTGGAATCCGGTGCCCCATTCAATTGGGTGTAAAAAGTGCCGATGCCGGCCAACAGCAATTCTTACAGAACGGACCGAAAGGGCAAATTGACCACCGTGGGTTTGCCGGGGCGTCGTCGCCCGTTGCCGGGGTGCTGAAAGTCGAGCACAATAGCCGGTATCGACCGGCAAATTGAACCCGCGGCAAGTTGACCCCGTGGGTGTCAGACCAGTTCGCTGATTGCCGCGCCGGTGTGTGATCTGTTGAGATTTGCGTGGTGGACTTGTGCGGAAGGCTTGGATGACGTTGCCACTAGATCAGTTTCCGAAGGTTTTCCGGCTTAGGCAGCGATTCCCGCGGCCGCGCATCGGCGATGTGGCCGCCGAGGTGCATAAGCAGTTGGATCGGTTGCCGCTTCGCTCCCGCGTGTCGGCCGGTCAAACGGTGGCGATCACGGCCGGAAGTCGGGGGATTGCCAATATCGCGCTGATTCTTCGAGAAATCGCGGCGTATCTTCGGCGGCTGGGCGCCGAGCCGTTCTTGGTGCCGGCGATGGGCAGTCACGGCGGAGCCACGGCCGCTGGGCAAACGGCTGTGCTCGAGTCGTTCGGCATTACCCCAAGCTTTTGCGGGTGTCCGATCCGATCGAGCCTCGATACGGTGATCATCGACGAGCCGGGCGTGGGGTTCCCGATTCACTTCGATCGAGAGGCTTTTCGGGCCGATCATGTGTTGGTTTGCGGGCGCGTGAAGCCGCATACTTGGTTTGCCGGCCCTGTCGAAAGCGGCCTATTGAAGATGTTGCTGATTGGGTTGGGCAAATCTGAAGGAGCGAGGGTTTATCATCGGGCGATTGAAGATTACGGCTTCGGCGAGATCGTTGCCCGCGCAGCGCCGGTCATTCTGCGTCGCTGCCGCATTGCCGGCGGGATCGCGATCGTGGAAAACGCCTATGACGAGACGGCCATGATCGAGGCTGTTGGGGCCGAAGAGTTTTTGACTCGCGAGCCGGCCTTGTTGCAGCGGGCGCGGGCATGGATGGCACAATTGCCGTTCGACGAGATCGATGTGCTGTTGATCGACCGATTCGGAAAGAATATCAGCGGCGTGGGGTTCGATGCGAACGTTGTCGGCCGGAAGTACAACGAACATCGCGCGGTCGAGGGAGAACGCCCGAGGGTGAAACGCATCTGTGTGCGCAGCCTCACGCCTGAAAGCGGGGGCAACGCCGTCGGGATCGGCATGGCCGAGTTTTGCCGAAGCGACGTCCTTCGCGCGATGGATCAGCGAGTGACACGGGTGAATGCCATGACTTCGGGGCATATCGCCGTATGTATGATCCCGCCCGACTTTGAAACGGACCGCGAAATGCTTTCCGCGGCGCTGAGTACGATCGGTCTTCGGACGGCTGATCGCGCCGGATTGGTTTGGATCGCCGACACGCTCCATTTGGACGAATTGGAGTGCAGCGAGCATTTCCTCGATGAAGCGGTTCGTCGCGACGACTTGGAAGTGCTCTGCCGACCGCGCCCGTTGCCGTTCGGTTCCGACGGTAATTTGCCCTTGGTCCGCCAATGGAATAGCATTTGATTGCGGGCGATGCGGTCGGATCGGGTGCGACGATTTCCACGGATCGAGCGATTTCGCTCGCAAGGGACGCGGCTTGATCGAACCATCAGCGCGCCGCGGCGCGGCAGAGGGCTGGGCTGCTTCGTCGCCAATGGGGGCGTTGCGATGTGCTTCCGAGCGGCCGCAATCATGTGCCGCGGACACGAGCGCCCGATCAAAGCTCGAAGCGGAAGGTGTGATAAAGCCACCGCAGCACGCGATAGCCGAGCGGTTCCCAGGCCAAATACACTCGGGCTTCGCCACGAAGCCCCAAGCGAATCTCGTCCTCTTGGTCGTCCAGCGGTGCGTTGGCGGGAAACAGCGGCGTCCGGGGCTTCTCGGTGCCGGTGGCTGCGTCGGTGGTTGTTACGATCGGTCCGCCGGCCTTAGCCGAGAGTCGCCCGGGGCAACTCTTGATTTCACTCGTCCCGATCGTCTCGATTGAACTGCGCCAGGTTTTTCCGGGTAGATGTTCGAGCCTGATATCGACCACGGGCCCGCCGTGCCGTTGTGCGACGGCGCGGGCGAGTTCGACCTGTGTTTGCTCGAGCAGAATCATCGCGGTAAAGCTGCGCGGGTCGCCGATGTATCCGAGAAGGGTTCCTTCTTCAAGATGGGCGCCGAGATTCGTCGTGTCGAAGGGCGAACCTGACCAGCCTTTGGCCTCGGCCTCTCCGGCGGGCGGGGCGGGACGTTCGGGCGGGGGAAGAACAAAACCATCGCACGGAGCCGTCGGGATTAGCCGGCGATGCTCTTCCTGCCTTTGCGCCAGTTGGCGTTCGAGCGAGGCGAGTGATTCTTCTACTTGGGGAATTTCGCCTCCTGCCGCGGGATTGCGGTGTCGCTCGAGCCGCAAGGCGGCCAACTTTCGGCGGAATTGGGCGCACAGCCCCTCGAGCCGCAACAGCTCGTCTTCCAAAACGAGATTCTCCAAACGAGCGAGCGGCTGCCCTTTCTGCACGCGTTCGCCCGGGCGCACGAGCATCTCGACCAGTCGGCCTCCATCGCTAACGGCGACATAAATGGGTTGCGCATTGCGCGGCTGAATCTCAAGCGGGCAGATCACGCTTTGCGGCAAGGGAATCAGGAAGCAGGCGGCCGTCAGAACGGCCAAGATCGCCAACGAAGTGTACATCCGCGGCTTTTTCACCTGTTCGATCCTTCCGGGAATGTAGAAGAATCGCCCCAACTTGTACAGGGGCATGCCTACTAAGCTGACCAATGAGACAAGGGCGAAGGTGGCGCCGATCGATTCCAGGCCCATCGGTTTGAAGAATTGGTAAAGGAACCACAAGATGGCTGCGAGCACAAACCAGCGATAAATGGCGGCGGCCACGGAATAGCCGGCGAAGAGCAAAGGATGTTGTTGCGGCAGAAAAGGATCTTCGGGAGGCTCGATGCCGAGCAACCATTGCCCGAGCTTGCGATGAAGGAGTTGGTCGGCCTTTTGCCGCAAATTGGGGATTTCGACCAAATCGGAAAGGATGTAGTAGCCGTCGTATCTCAGCAACGGATTGATATTGAAGAGAATCGTGCTGACCGAACAGACGAACATGACATTTAGGCAGGTGTAGTGCAGCAAGCCCGGTTCGGTGAACCACCAAATGAATGTGGCCAGCGAGGCGAGCAGCAATTCAACGTACATTCCTGCCGCTCCGATGGCGGCGCGTCGCCATTTGCTGGGCAGCAACCACGAGTCGGACACGTCGCAATAGAGGCAAGGGGTCAGCACGAGCAGCATGACGCCCATTTCGTGGCATTCGCCGCCGAAATGCTTGCAACTCAGGCCGTGCCCGAATTCGTGCAAGACTTTGGTCGCGCCGAGGGTCAGGGCCAGCCACAAGGCGTTGCGAAAGGTGAAGAAATCGTGAAACCCCGGCAGCCGGCTGCGGAACTCGTGGAACTCGACCGTTACCAGCAGCAATGCGGCCAGCCCGAGGCAAAGACAAATCGCCACCGTCCAAATGGAAAAGAACCATCGGACCTTGGGGTAGAGGAAATTGAGCAGTCGTTCCGGATCGAATCCACGAAAGCGAATGCTCAACAGACTGGCGGCCTTGGCCAGCAATTGCCGTCGCTTTTGCTTGCGCCGCCGTTTCAGTAGTTGCACGTCTTGCCCGGGAGCATCGGCAGTAACCAGCCCGCTGCGGTGGAGCATGCCGATGAATTGTTGCAGCTCTTCGAGAGTGATTTTTTGCGGCCGGAATCGGGCTTCGAATCGGCTCTTCATCTCGTCCAGGCTCGTTTCCCCATCGAGCATCACGAGCAGTGCATACTCCTCCTCGTGAAAGCGGAAGTACCGCAAGCCGAGCGGCTCTTTGACGATCCAGTAGCTTCGCCCCTGGTAATGGTGGCGACGGGCGACCAAATCGCGTCGCCGCCGGACGCGCACGGGTCGCGCGGAACTGGAATTCAGCGAGTCGCGGAGCGTAAGCATCGGTTCTCTTTGGGGGGCCGCGCGCATCGCGGCGGCAGTCGGCAATCGGCGCAAAGCCGACGACCGTTGCGTTAGCGCAAACGAATGGTCATGCGGGCTTCGAGACCCGGACGGAGCAACCAATAGCCGTCGGCCTGCCGGTTTTGCACTTCGGCCCAAACGCGGTATTCACCGCCGGCCTGCAAGATCGACTTGACATGGGTCACTTGGCCGGTGAATACGGCTCGCTGTCCGCGTGCCAGTTCGACCTCAGCTTGAACCGGCCGACCATTGACTTCGCCGGGCAACGCAACCGAGGCCTTGATGAAGCCCTCGATCCGCAGGCGATCGAGGCGAACGACATGGACGACGGCGTCTCCCGGTTGAACCCATTCGCCCACATGACGGCGGATTTCCTCAACCACCCCGTCGAGCGGCGACTTGATGGAACGGCGTTCCAGATTCTGCTGCGCGATTTCCAACTCTCCGGCCATGGCCTGCGCGCGGATGCCGCTGATTTCGAGGTCGAGCTTCGATTTCTCGATTTCCAGATTCGAGCGGACGCAGATCAACCACTTCTCGCGCATTTCGGTTTGCGAAAAGGTGTTGGGAGAGCGACGGTTGGCCTCGTTGGCGGCGTCGTAGTTGGCGCGCGCCACGTCTGCCGATGCCTGGGAGAACCGTACGCTCACATCGCTCTTCGCTTCCTTTTCGGCCTGTTGCCATTTGAACTCGGCAACGCGGTAGGCCGCCCGGGCGCTGAGATCGTCGAGGCGAAAGAGCAAATCGCCGGCGCGCACCGATTGACCTTCCTTGACCAGCAATTCGGCAATAACGCCGCTCTCTTGCGCGGGGACTTGCGCCTCGTCAATGATCGAAACCAAGCAGTGGTCGAGCGTCAGCTCGCCGGGCAAACCACCCGCGCGGTCGCCGGCCGCCGAACCGCCGCCGGGGGCGGCCGCCGTGAGCAATAGACCGAGCATCATTCCGCTGATTGACGTGTACATCACTGAACCTCGCAGTTCCTCACGCCCGCTGAATCCCTCGACGCACGAAGCGGCCACCGGCTCGCCGCGGCTGCACCCACGGGCCGTGGCATCGCTCGAACGACGCCGCCAATTCACTCATCACGGTTGCACCCGCGACTAATCTGCGAACCCCGCAAGGGCGAACTGCCCGCGGATCGGACACGCTGCGACGGCGCGGCTCGACGTCCGTGCCGACGAGATCAGTTTCGGGCGACGTTCTCGGGGCCATGAGGGTTATAGGTACCGAAAGACTACACGCGATTGCCAAAACGCCCACACATCGTGGAACCAGACATAGATCAAGGGTCGGCGGCCGCAGTACACCTTGGCGTTGGTCGTCGCCCCGGGGCGTAGATGGGGCAATACGTCTTTTTCGATGCTGACTTTTACTTGGACGGTATTGCCTTGCTCGCCACGCACTTCGGCGCCAAGGTGGACCTCTGCGATGCGACCCGAAAACGTCTCGCCGGGATCGGTGGCCAATTGGTACCGCACGGGCAAGTCGGGCTGCTGAAGTCTGCGTTGCGCAGCGACGATCCGACCGACATGACGCTCCGGCACATCGAGTTCGAGCTGCCACGCCTGCGAGGGATCGGCTACAGTGAGCAGCAATTGCCCTCGCTGGACCGGGAGATTCATCAAACGGTTCTCCACGTCCCAGGTGATCACCACTCCGTCAATCGGACTGACGATTCGCAGCTCTTCGAGCCGACGTTCAAATAGTTGCCGCTGTGCCGCCAGCGTTTGCAATCGCTCGCGCGCTTCGGCCAATTCCCCGCTGATGCGCAATCGCTCTTCGGCAGCCATCCCCTTGGGTTCCAGCAACAGGCGTTCCAAAGAAAGAACCCGTTGGGCAAGCGCGATACGCTGTCCTTCGTTTTCCGTGGCGGCCATCTCTAATTCCGGGTCGCGCAACCGAACGAGCAACTGCCCCGCTCGAACCTGATCGCCATGACGAACAAGCACCTCGGCGACACGGCCTTTAGCTCCGGCGTAAACGTGCCGACGCACTGCGGGCTGCAGCGAACCGGTCGCCTCGATTTCAAATGCGGCAGGCCAAAGCCCAATAACCCCCAGAACGATAAGGACGCAGATCGCGCCGGCGAGCCACGGGCGATTGCGCGCTGCAACGACCGCTTCGATTCGTCCGACCGCTTTCCACAACGGCAAGAGAAAGACGCTTTGGTGTTCTAGTGCGTTCGCCAAGGCCGTTGCGCTATGGCTGACGACGACGGCCGCCCGTTGCATCATTCCTTCGGGAATTCGGCTGTCTTCGATTTGTTCGATCACCAGGGCGCCGAGCACGGGCTGAATGTTGTCGCGGCGAGAATCCTCGCCGTCTTCGTTACGTTGCGGCCGTGAAAGCGGCAAAACGGCCACCGTTTTCGAGTGAGATTCATCGACGTAGGCTTGGACGGCCTCCTCGACTTGCGGCGCCAAATCGTGGCTGTCGCCGCTGTACCAGACGGGGTCGCCCGCTCCGGCGACGGCCGCGGCCAAACCCTCCAAGAGCCGTACTGCGTTCGATCGTCGTTCGAATATGTCTTGTCCGCTGATTGCCTCGACGGTGTAGCGGTTGCCGCGCCGCAGCACGACCGTGAGCCGATCGCATTCGATCAACCGCCGGCCCTCATTGGCCACCGTATAGGCGGTTGTCTGTGGATTCAGGTCGGCATGGACGGCCCGGCAGAACTCTTCAAGCCGAGCCCAGAGGACTTGGCGATGGGAGAAGTGTCGTAGCTGGTGACTCTTGAGAAATTCGGCCGCCAACTCGCACATCTGGCCGACAAAACGCAAGTAGCCGCGTTGCGTGTTGGGGCCGCCGTCGGGACGCTGCAATATCTCGACCAGACCGATGGTTTCCAGGTCGGTTTTCAACAGCCCGAATACCAACACATGATCCGAGGGATTGCCCGGCTGATCGGGCTCGGCTCCGCCGGACCGTGGAGGAACCAAAAGGGGTTCGCCGTGGCGGAATACTTGTGACAGCAGGCGGCTGTGCTGCCGCTGCGCGGCAACGTCTTCCAAGCGGGCTTGATGTAGATTGATTTGGTATTGAAGCGTCAGCCTTCCTTCGTCATCGACGGCCCAAACGGCCCCTCCGACGGCCGCCATGGCCGAAACCACTCGGTCGAGGAATTGAGGATAGAACTGCTCGGGCGTTAGGTCGGATTTCGCAAGCTCGGCGATTTCGGCCACTAGGGCCCGAATTTGTTGTCGGGTTTGTTCCAAGAGCGCGGCATCGGGCGCCGCGTCGGTCGCTTCGCCGGCATGCGATTTCTCCGTTCCGCTGCGCGATGCTTCGCTCATTTTCGACAACTCGATGGGCGCATACGAATAGGCAGAGGCAACAATGCATTATTCCTTATAGAGCATTGCCGTTGCCCTTCGCAAGTCTAGTTTATTCGGCCGCAAGAGTTTGCAGCGAACTGCGAAGCGGAAGAATCGGATTCGGACTTGCTTGGCCCAACTTCCGATGCCTCTTGGTCGTTGCTCAGATGCTTCTTCGCATGCGATGTGATTGTAGCGGTGACGTAAAGAATGCGGTTTGCGCCGATTGTACCGTTACCGGCTGGGGGGCTGAGAATGTCGCCACGGCGATGATCGCCGGCATTGGCCCGGCTGAGCGTAGCACGTTGCTCTGGCTGATTATTTAGCCGGCGCGACGCCGGATTCGAGCGGCCGTCGGTTGCGCGGGATACAACACACTGGCGGCTACTTCTGAAGAGAATGCGGCCTCGTGCGGCAGGGCTGGCGATTGAGTTGAAGATGTCTTGGTCGCCGGTCGGCCGACCAGCGGCGTCAACGCGCCGACCGCAAAGACAATCAGCATCGGGTCGGCAACAATGCGCCAGGGCGTGTCGGCATAGCCGACGGCGATCATCCCTCCAACGATGATCGGCGGCAGCATGAGCAGCCACAAGGATAGGCGGTGGGGAAGCCACAGTGCGGACCCCATCAGCGATAAGACGGCCAGTGCAACCGCGGTAATCGACTCGATCTGGTTCCATGTCGCACTCGAAGTCGGGTTGACGAGCAGGACGTCGGCGATGCGCACCGGACCGGGGACGATGCCCTCGGTGTGCATACGGCTTCGAGCGTAGTGGATTGACTCGCTTCGAATCAGTCCCCAAGAACAAATAATGGCGAGGAGTCCAAGCAGGGGAGGCAGCCAAAGCGAAGCGGCTCGTTGCGGAGTTCGGACTCGCGGACCGATGAGACTGTCAAAATCAATCAACGAGAAGGTGATGACCAGTGCGACTACGAGAGAGGGACTTCCGACCGCACTTGCCCGAACCACCGAGGGAAATATCGTTGCGGCGATTGCGGCAAGCCACCCCCATTGAGGCTTATCCGGCAATCGCGACCAGCTCAAAAGGGCAACAGTTGGGGGCAGAAGGCTGCCGGCGATTATGCCGATGATCCACAGGGGCCAAGACATCGAGTCCGAATCGATCGGCACCCATCGTGCTGCAATGACGCGCAGCCCGATTGCGGCCAAGAAAAGGATCAACAATCCCCAGCAGCGAGAACGACTGAGCATGTTGGGGTTTGTAGTCGAAACAGGCGGTTGGGGCAAGAGAGAAAATGGTCCCGAGCCGGATCCCCGTCGGAGGGGCACATCGCCCGAGGCGGTAGCGGTGGGAGTGCCGACCGACAAGGATGAGATCAGCCGGAAATGGCAGCGCGGCAGTGCCGCCGTCGGCGCCTCGATCAGCCCATCCTTTACAGATCGCCGCCCGCGGCTGGTCCGATTTCTCGAAGATGATCCGTGTTGTTCAACTCGACTAGCGTTACGCCTGTCGGTTCGATTTGCAACCGAGTGATCGACGCGTTTTGCAGAGCGAAGGGATTGAGTGTGTGCTCGGTTCCTTGCAGCGCCCGGAACGCGGCCGTCAGCAGTCCGCCGTGTGCGACTACGACGACGTGTTGTTGCGGCCCGGCGGCAATCTCGCGGAGGACGGCGGCCCCGCGCGTCATCAGTTGCCGGCGCGACTCGCCTTCGGGAATCACAAAATCCAGATCGCCGGCGAGCCAGCGGGCATACTCCTCCGGAAAGAGGGTTTCCAGGTCGCGACGCAGACGGCCTTGAAAGACGCCTGCATCGAGCTCCTTCAATCGGGGATCGGTAGCGATCGGTACATTCAATCGCTGGGCGATGATCTCTGCGGTTTGCAGCGCGCGGCGAAGAGGGCTGCTCCATATCAACTCGATTGGCGGCCAGAGCCGATGCTCGGTTTGCTCTGGGGTCGTCTCCGACCGAACATCGGTTTGCTTTTTCCCGTCGGCAACGTCTTCTTCGACGAATCTCGCCCCGACCGAGGAATCGGCCAAGGCCCGGGCGACAGCCTCGCTTTGGCGAATGCCGAGTTCGGAAAGCGGAATATCGGTTTGCCCCTGGACGCGGTTCTCTGCGTTGTACGTGCTTTCACCGTGTCGAACGCAAGTCAGTAGCATGAATGCTCTCAGCCGAAAGACTCGAAACCATTAGACAACATCGCAGCCTTGCGATGCTGCAACACCTGCGGCTCGCCTTGTTCCAATATAACCGCGAAGTCCGGAAAGCGGTTCTATCAGGGACTGCACTCGATTGGTTGCGACGTTTCCTCCGCGGCCGCTTCGGCAAATGGGAGAAGACAATCAACCGAGCACTTCCCAGGTTATGCCCAGCCGTCGCAATGCGTAGCCGATTTCGCGGATGTAGTCGCCGTAGCAGGTCATCCAATGGAAACCGGGCATGCGTTCGGCCAGCAAAAGACTGTCGCAAGAGAACGAAATGTCAATTTGCGAACGGCAGATCGGCCGGAAGGGGCTTTCGACGATCTCGCCGCGCACGCCGACCCAACGCTTGAAGGCGAAGTCGGGAATGATGTTCGTCACCTTCTGGCCGCGGGGCATTTCCACCTTCGGTGCCGCGCCGTAATCTGACTCGAAATGCGTAAGAATCCGTGCCGGATCGAGCTTCCGTCCGTCGAGCTTTCGCGGTGCAGTGCAATGGGCCAGTGTGATGATCCCAGCGTTCGGGTATGTCGGATCATTCAGGAATACCGGTTTGCCGGCAATGTGGGCCATCAGCACGCCCGAGGGAATGACGACGAAATCCGACTCGCAGAAGGCCAAATAGCCGTCGTCGTTCAGAGTGCTCAGCGTCAGGCAGGCCGATGTTTCGGCCAACGGCATGATCGTGCCCATGCAGCTATTGATCGTAATGGCCCGACACCCGGCGTGCTGCATCATACTGCGGAAGATGTCGTCGAGCAGAAAACCGTTTTCCACGAAACTCAGCTCGGTTTCGAGTTTCGTATCGGGTAGCTTCAGGTAATCGGCTGCGCGTCGCTTGGCGCGAGCAACGGCCTTCTCGTCGGCACGAGCTTGAGAGATTAGTTTGCCCAGCTCCTCATAGGGAATGACCTGCAGGTCGAACTTGAAGATGTCGCGGACGAGTTGCGGCACCTTGCCATCGCGGGGTTGGGCCCAAGCGCCGACGCCACCGACACAAAGGATTTTCTCGCCGATCGCATTTCGTAATCCGCACAACGCCCGCAGCCGCCACAGCAGTTCGTCTTGGCTATCGACAACCACGTCCTCGTCGCGGATGTTGGGCACCTTGCGCTCGTCGGTGTGTTGCCTGAGATAGCGCGGACTGACGATTTCGTACCAGAGATACACCGGGCCCGATTTCCAGCGGACAAAGAAGATCACGTCTTTTCCCGTCTTGGCGACAGCGTCGAAGATCGTCATCGGGCCGCCGGCCGCGTAAACGATCACGGCATCGGCTTGAGCCAACGAGGCAATTTGACTAATCTCGGCTGCCCCGCGCACAGTAGCTAACGGCAAGAACGTGACGGGGAAATCGGCCTGCTTTCCCAATGCGGCCAGTTCGGCCTCGATCGCCTTCGCTTCCGTGGCGGCTTGCTCGGCTGTTTCGATGCCTCCCCAACTTCGCCAGCTTGTTTTCGGGCGTCGTTGGGGCAGGTCGTGCGTCAGAATCGGCTGAACGACGAGCGGCTTGCGGGGCGGGGCTGCGGCCAGTTCGTCGTCGGCCGCGGCCAAAGCCGTCCAGCTCAATCCGGCCAGCATTGTGCCGCCCAGGGCCGCGCCGCTAAGAAAATCTCGCCGTCGCACACCGGTTTCGGTCGAATCGCCGCAATGCGGGCAGCAGTGGGGGCGGAAGGTCGATTCTTCGTGCATGGGGTTGTCCTCGCATAACAGTTGGTGAAGGATCACGCGCCCTTTCGTGATACACGGGAACGCCTGTCTCAACGTCCATTCTGAATAGTTCCACACAATTACGGAAGCGGCCGTCAGCGCAGCGGAGCGGCCGATTGCGTTGGGATGCGATTTGAGCCGCTTTCTGTTTTCCGCGGTCTAATTCAAACAGTGCAACTTCATGCCAATCGGTTCGGATACGTCTTCGATCGGCTACCCGCAAAGCTGTAATCCGGGAACGAAAACCGGGCGATCAAGAACAGCCAATGGAAATCGAAGGAACGAACACCTCTGAACGGCGAAAACTTCGACCAATCATTGCAGTTGTATCTGTCGCGGAACGAAGCCAGCCCGCGCACGGCCGTTTTGATTGTGAGGGATTGAGGCAGCTTGCGAGGGATGGACGCTGCGTTGCCTGACGGTTGCATCCTCCGGTGGAAGATTGATGGAATGACGAGATTGACTGTACCCTTTCGCTTCTCGGGCTGCAACAGGGGCGATTCGATGAGAATCGCGTTGACATAATCGACGCGGCGAAGACAATGGCAATGGCGTCTGAGGCGGTTGGATCGTTGCTTGACCACCCCCCTGCCCTGCCGTTGCCTTCGCTGCGTCCCGACGACCGTTCCGTGGGACGGCCCTTCCCCAACCAGGTTCGTGAGGAATGGACGATGAAAACCGATTCTCTTTCTGCCGATTTCGACGCTTGCCGATGCTGCCTCAGCCGTCGGCGTTTCCTGGCCGGATGCAGCGCGTGCAGTGCTGCGACATTAGCGTTGCCCGGTGCGGTGGTGAGGGCGGCCGACAATGCTGCCGAGGGAGAACGCCGCGAGCGGCCTCGGGTTCGCCTGGTGTTCGCCTGTTGGGCGCTGGTTCAAGATCGGCCCACGTGGCCGAACATTGGGCACGATATGAGGCCGGAAATCGAACGGGTGACGAAAGCCTTGCAACAAGGCTGCCCGGAAGTCGAATTCTTGCCCGAAACGGCCCACAGCCCGGAAGACGCCGACCGCATCTTGGCCAAACACGATGCCGATCGAATCGATGGCTACATCGTGTATCAGATGAACAATTGGATTCAAGCATTCCCGCGGATCGTGGCCTCGGGCAGGCCGACGATCGTGGCCGACTTTTCCTTCGCGGGCAGCGGCGGCTTCTTGCTGTACACGTCCGGCCTGCGCGAAAAGCATGCCAATTTCTCGGTCGTCAGTTCGCGTCGGCTCGACGATTTAGTTGCGACTGCTCGTTGTTTCACGTTGCTGAAGACCGAGGGAGTCAAGGGATTCGTCGCCGCGTGCGATCGACTGCGAAAGGAACGAACGCCCGCCTATCGCAACGCCCCTGTGCAAGACGATCGGCCCGCGCTTCGGACGCCGGGGGAGTGCCTTGAAGCCTTGCGGAAGTCGGTTGTGTTGTCGTTGGGCGGCGGGAACAAGGCGGTCGCGCAGGCGTTGGGCGAACGATTCGGCATGACGGTCAAGTTCATCGCATTTGAAGAGCTCGCGGAAGCGTCTGCGCAGGCCGACGCTGAGCAGGTGGCCGCGGTGGCGTCGCGGTGGAAGGCTTCGGCCAAGAAGATTGAGATCGATCAGCCCGACGATACGTTGCTCAAGTCGGCTCGGAACTACTTGGGCCAGCGGACACTGCTACAGCGGCACAACGCAGAGGCAATCACGATCAATTGTTTGGGCGGCTTCTACAGCGGAAAGCTCAATGCCTATCCGTGTCTGGCGTTCGTGGAGTTGCTTAACGAGGGCCTAATCGGCGCCTGTGAGGCCGATCTGCTTTCGACCGGCACCATGGTAGCCATGCGGCACCTGGCCGGCCGGCCCGGATTCATTTCCGATCCGGTGCTCGATACCTCCACCCGACAGGTGATTTACGCCCATTGCGTGGCAATGACCAAGCCGTTCGGCCCCAACGGCTCGATCTGCAACTACGAGATCCTCACGCATTCCGAGGATCGCCGCGGCGCTTCGGTTCGAAGTTATCTGCCGATCGGCTATCGAGTGAGCACGATGGAAATCCATCCGGTGCGAAAAGAGATTCTGTTTCATGTGGGGCGTGCCGCGGCCAATGTATTGGAAGACCGGGCATGCCGGACCAAGTTGGCGTGCGAGGTGGAAGGCGACTTCGAGAAGCTGTTCACCTTCTGGCACAAGTACGGATGGCATCGCGTTTCGTTCTACGGCGATTTGCGCGAGCCGGTGAAAGAGCTGGCCCAAGCGATCGGCTTCCAATTCGTCGAAGAGGCCTGAATGGTTGTGCGGACAGGGGGCCGGCTTCCGTACTAACGTTCCTCGTAATGAGGCTCGACGGACTGAAGATCAATCAAGTGTGGTCGATCTTCGGTCGGTGCCGACGTTCTGTGCGTTCGCTTGCTGCCGATTTGATCCGCGGTTATCATGCATTCCAGCTTCGGGCGCCGGGGGGCGTTGTCTCGACGGCCGTTTTCCCGCACGGTCCGGATACTGTCGCATTTTCCCGCCTTAGTTGTTCCTTCCGATTCGGCGAGGTGTGAGCCATGAGATGTCGGGCGATTGTCAGCAGCGGTCTTCTTTGGATCTCGGCATGGCTTGGATTGCACGGGTTGACCGGCGGGGCATTTGCTGCCGGGGCCGCTGTGCCGCCATTTGTTCCCGAATCCGCGCGTCAGGTGCCGGTGGCCTACGATGTGGACGTTGTGGTTGTCGGCGGCGGAACCGGCGCGGTGGCTGCGGCTGTCGAAGCGGCCAAAGCGGGTGCCAAGGTCTTCTTGGCCGCCCCCTACCCTTACCTGGGCGACGACATGACCGCCACGCTTCGGCTCTGGCTTGAAGATGGCGAAACGCCGACAAGCGAGCTGGCCAAACGAATCTTCAGCGACCGGGGAGCCAGCGCCATCCGCCGAGACTTGGCGGCCTTCAGTTATTCGGCCGATCTCGATAGCGCCCCACAGCATCGCGACACCAAACCGCCGAGCCGGCTGACCGACGGCAAATTCGGAGAGCCCTCGACCGACAGCGTGCAGTACAACGGCGATGTGGTGATCACCTGCAAATTGGAAAGGCCGACGGAGTTGGTCCAGCTTCGCTTGCTCGGCTACCATCGCAACGCGGCGACGTCAGGAGGCGGCGGGTTCACGATTTCGAACGTGGAGGTCGAAGCCAGCAATGACGGCGTGCAATGGCAGCCTGTTGGCAAGATGAACTTGGAACCGCGGCAGGCCGACGACCTGATGGTTTTCAGTCTCGACGTCAAAGCACGGCCGACCCAATTGCGGTTTAAGGTGGCCAAGCCCGCGGAATACTCTCGGATCTTGCTGGGCGAGATCGAGTTGGTGCGATCCGTCGAGCAATTGCCGCAGCAGAAGCGGCCTGCGCCGCGGCCGATGCATGTTAAGAAGGTACTTGATCAAGCGCTGCTCGATGCGGGCGTCGAATATCTGTATTCGTGCTATGCCACGGATGTGCTCGTAGATGCGAAGGGGCAACCGGCCGGAATTGTGATGGCCAACCGCGCGGGGCGTCAGGCCGTGAAAGCCAAACAGATCATCGATGCGACGGATCGGGCGGTGGTGGCTCGTTTGGCCGGCGCTCAGTTTCGGCCGTATCCAACTGGAATGCAGACCTTCCAGCGGACTGTGATCTGCCCGCAGGTGGTCGAGGCCGAGGGAGTGACCGCGCGAATGCCGGCGGCGCCGTACATCGGCCCTTATCCGAACAAAGCGAAGACTTCGAGTGGTGAATTTCAACTAATTGAGTACACGATGAAGCTGCCGATGAACGACAGCAGTCATGCCTCGTTCGCGGCGGCCGATCAGATGGCCCGTACCAAGACCTATCACCCGGAACAACAGTTCACCGCCGACCGTTTGTTTCAAGTGCCGCCCGACCCGATGCATGCTGTCGCTCATTCCGAGGCAAAGGAGTTTGACGCAGCCTCGGTGTCGCTGGATGTCTGCCGGCCGAAAGGCGTGCAGAATCTATTTGTGTTGGGAGGCTGTGCCGATGTTTCGCGTGAAGCCGCGACAAAGCTGTTGCGCCCTCTGGCATTGATCGACTTGGGGGCGCGGATCGGCCGTGCCGCTGCGGAGGCTGCCGCCAAGCGTCCGGTCGCCGGCGAGGTCCGCGTTGCGGCCTTGTCGCCCGCCCCGGAAGATTCGGCCCTGGAAGTGCGCGAGTTCCTGACGGGTGTGCGGCCGACTCAGAAGCTGCCCGGTGTGCCGCAACCGGCGCGCGGGTTGCCGGTCTTCGGGCGATACGATGTGGTGGTGGTGGGTGGCGGAACCGGCGGGGCACCGGCGGGGATTTCGGCCGCACGTCAGGGCGTAAAAACGCTGGTGATCGAGTACTTGCACGGACTCGGCGGAGTGGGAACCTTGGGGGCCATCTCGACCTACTACTGGGGCAATCGGGTGGGCTTTACGGCGACGGTGCCCGGTTCGTCGTGGGTGGTCGAACAGCGGATGCAGTGGTGGCGGTCGGAAATCCTCGACGCCGGGGGCGATATTTGGTTCGGCACGATGGGATGCGGGGCCGTGGTCGAGGGGAACAAGGTTGTGGGCGTTGTGGTCGCCACTCCGGTGGGCCGGGGCGTTGTACTGGCCAAGACGGTGATCGACGCGACAGGCAATTCCGACGTGGCGGCGGCCGCCGGCGCGGAAACGTATTACACCGACGAGACCGAGTTCGGAATGCAAGGCACGGGACTACCCGGCCGACGACTCGGCGAAACCTACAACAACACCGATTTCACGATCGTTGACGAAACCGACATGGTCGATGTGTGGCAGATGTATGTCTTTTCGAAACACAAGTATCCCGATGCGTTCGATCACGGACAGTTGATCGACACACGCGAACGGCGGCGAATCGTCGGCGACACGACGATCCGCCTGGTCGATCAGATTCTCGGACGCACCTATCCCGACTCGGTTGTTCAGGCGCGAAGCAACTTCGACACCCACGGCTATACGGTTGATCCACTGCTGTTGGTGGAGCATCCGGAAAAGAAGGGCTTCAATGTGTACATTCCGTATCGGGCGATGCTGCCCAAGGGCTGGGAAGGCGTGCTCGTCATCGGGTTGGGCACCAGTGCCCATCGCGATGCCGTGCCGCTGATCCGCATGCAACCCGACATTCAGAACCAAGGCTATGCCGCCGGCGTGGCCGCGGCCATGGCAGTGCGGAGCAATCGCCCGCTGAGAGGCATCGACATTAAGGAGTTGCAGCGGCATCTGGTCGAAGTCGGCAATCTGCCGGAGAGCGTGCTCACTGATCAAGACTCGTTCCCGCTGCCGACCGAAAAGGTGGCCGAGGCCGTGCGTACGCTGCCCGAGGGCGTCGGCGCGGCGGTGATTATGGCCCAGCCGCAAGACGCCTTGCCGTTGCTCCGCGACGCTTACCGCACCGCGAAGGACGCGGCACGTCTGGAATATGCCCGGATCTTGGCCGTTTTGGGAGATGCCAGCGGTGTTGAAACCTTATTGGACGAGATCCGCCGTCAAGATAAATGGGATAAAGGTTGGAATTACCGCGGGATGGGGCAATTCGGCGCGGCGCTGAGTCCGCTTGATGGGTTGATCATTGCGGCGGCACGCACCGGCAGGCGCGACGTGCTGCCGGCCGTATTGCAGAAGGCTGCACTGCTCGATGCGTCGGTGGAGTTTTCACACCATCGTGCGATTGCGTTGGCGTGCGAAATGATCGGCGATCCGGCGGCTGCCCCGGTTTTGGCGGATGTGTTGAAGAAGCCGGGCATGATGGGCCATCATCACGATTCGGTTGCGAAGGCGATCGAACGCGGCGCACCGGGCGGCACCAACGCCGAGCAAACCCGCCGAGAATCGCTGCGCGAGCTGATGCTGGCTCGGGCACTGTTCCGCTGCGGCGACCACGAGGGGCTGGGCCGCGCGATCTTGGAGAATTACGCGAAGGATCTCCGCGGACACCTTGCCCGGCATGCGCAAGCAGTGCTCGACAAGGCGAAGCAGCCGAACGCGGCACGACCGCAGTGATCTGTGGGCATTACTTCGCACGGCCAAGGCGGGTTGCAGTTGCGACGCGCTTTTTCGCAGAGCAACCGTACCAAATCGTTCCACACATTTACGGAAGCGGCCGATTGCGTAGGGATGCGATTTGAACCGCTTTCTGTTTTCCGCGGTTTTGTTTAGACTCTCCGGGCCGACGACATTCGGCCTGTGCTCACCCGCTGGCCAGTGAACTCTGTCCGCTGTCGGTGTAAAGCCGCGGGGCCGGCCGCGAGCATTTAGTCGCCGCTGAGGAGTACGGCGAATGCTTTGGCCGGACACACGACCGAAACCGCCTCGCCATCGCGGACTAGCGGCACTTCCTCGCCTTGCCGGCCATGACCGTCCATCGTAATTGCGCGTCGCAACGCGGGCAGCTTCCAGGGCAGCTTGGCCGGGCGGACGACGATTGCAGTGCCCTCCGCGGGGCCTTCGGGCAGCGGGATCAAGAGCAACCCGTCTTTCGTTGGAGCAACCCGAACGCCGTCGGCCGTTGTCAGTGCTTCGAAGTCGATCGGCTTGCCCTCGATATTCTGCCGTTGGGCCCAGGCTTTGGCGGCATCGAGCTGGTCTTGTTGATCGGCATAGTACTCTGGTGCGGGGTCGTTTGCCGAAGCGGCACGCAGATCGCCTGCCTTGAGGGCCGACCAAGCGACCGCATAGAAACGATCGTACCCGTCACTTACCTTCACCGACCCGGCGCGGATGCGGCCTGTGCCATCGTCGCGGCCCGAAATCGCGAGCCGTTGCGAGTCGCCCGGCCGGCTGAATCCGGAACGAAGCTCCTCCAAATGGAGACGTTGTCCGTCTGCGGGACGATAAAAGCCGTAGCGAAGTTCCAGTTCGACCGGCAGCCGAACCCCTGAGGGCAAGCGGCAGCGGGCCTCGACTTCGACATCGCCCGTTCGGCCTTCGAGAACGCGCGCGTCGAAACTCGCTTGTGTAACGATCTCGCCCTCGGCATCGCACAAGTGTAAAAAGGGGCGAAAGCCCTCGGGCACCGGCTGGTCGAGATGATATACAAGTTTCCAACGAATCTCCCAAGCGTCGGCTGCTTCGACGGAGTTCACGCTGAGATGAATGCGATGCCCAGTTTGATTGAGTCGGCGACCGTTGACGTAGATCGCGTCGGCCGATCGGGTCTCCTCAACAATTACCCCGTTGCGGCGGACGATGCCGGCGGTGACCGGACGGCCGCTCGCATCGGTCAGTTCCGCCCAGAAGCCATAAGGAGGTAAAGTGATTTCCGGCTTGGGCGACCAATCGGCGCCGGAGCGATTGACCCACACGCTGCCGTTGTTCCAAACGACGTGCTGCCGATGCAGATTCCCTTCGACGAACTCGACTCGTTCGATTCGCCTCAATGCCAGCGCCCTGGCCACCGTCTGCGTGAGCCAGTATTTTCGTACGACATCGCGGCCGAACGGTTGGTGCACCATCGCCGGCCGGCCGGTGAGCATTTCGGTGGCAATGTAGTCGTCGCTGTACATGCCGTGCATGCGGCGATCGAGGCCGGCCAGATAGCGGTCGGCGTAGCCCGCTCCATGGAGGATGAAGCAGTCGTGGTAGGCGGCGTCGAACCAAGCAATCCGTTGGGCCTCGGCACAGTCCCAATTGATTGCCCCCCAGGCACGCCGCCCTCGGCCCTGCCCGATGCGAAGATGATTGGCCTGCGCACCATCAAGGAAGCCGATCTGCCCGTCGTGGCCGCTTTCGGAGATTTGCGGGGCGCGGTCGCCGAGCGTATCGCGAATCCACGCGAATTGCTCGCACCAAACCCGGTTGGTATAGCTCTTGTCGAAAAACTTCCCCTCGGACGTCCAGTAATCGTAGGGACCGGCACTAGCCCAGACGTCGATAAAGTATGCCGTTGGAGCGAAGCGTTCGCGCAGTTCGCTCACGTTGCGGCGGACGAACGGGGCCAATGTGTCGGCCCGAAATCGATATGATTGTGCCCCGCGTCCTTCATTCAACCAGGCTTTCACCGGCTGTCCATCGGGCCGGAATGCAATCTGATCGACGTAGGAAAACCCTTCGGCATCGGGATAGAAGTCGATGTAGTTATCGTGTGGGGCGAAAAGCACGCCTGCTTCGCGGCAAACGCGACCGAGTCGGCTGAATTCGTCAACGGTGCCAAGTTGCGGATTGGGCGGAAGGATGTCGGGCAGACGGTAGTCGTATCCCCACCGCTGCCAGTTGTGCCAGACCACGCAGGCGTCGGTCAGCCCGTAGGCGAACGCCTTTTGCAACGCCTCGGCCGATTCTCCGTAGCGACCGCCCCAAAGATCGAACACGAAGCGCCCGGCAAGCTTCTCGACACCGCCGGCCGCGGTGCGCCCATTGCGGTCGCGCCAGTGTCTGACCGCTGCAAAAAGCTCGCGGCGCGGAACGAAGGTAAACAGTGTCGGCCCGCTACCGACCAGAGTGTACTGGCGGCTGTGCGGGCGAACTTCCAATCGCAAGGGCGGTTGCTCGGCGGCCATCAGCAACGAGCCGCCGGAGGCGAATTCCAGGCCGATCATCGACGTTGAGAGCCGATGCCCATCGTAGTTGACGACGTACTCTCGCGGTCGCCGTACGACATTGCCCGGCCCGAAATAGAGCAATTCGACAGGCTGATCGAACGCACCGACAGAAGCTTGTTCGATGCGGCAAACATGCCACGGTTGAGGCGGCGGCCCGTTCTCGATCCACCATGCCGCCCGCAACATCCCGCGATCGAGCCACAATCGTCCGACAAGATCGAACTCACCCCAAACAGTGCGGAACCGATGACGCACCTGGTAGATGTTCGCCCTCGCAGCCTCGCCCGCGTTGGACGAATGGTCTTTCTTGTCTTGCTTGTCTTGTTTCAGACGCGAGCAGGGATGGAATAACTCGTCGGGAAGTTCCGCTGCCGGCTCTGCGTTGGCCGAAATCAACTGTACGGCGGCACGAGGGTCCTCTAACGAGAACCCCAAGACTGCGACGCGAAAACCATCGAATGCGATCTTTGCAGCCTCGGCGGTCAATTGCACTGTGGCATCGAGCAGGCCGCGACGGCCGGGGCTGATCTCAACGCGGAGGGCATCGGCCTGGTCGCCCCCCGTGCTCGATTCGAGGGTGATCACGGGTTGCTCGACGCGAACATTCGCCGGAGTCGAAGAGACGATCTTGGGATCGCGCGTGCTCAGAACGACCTCGCCCCAGAACGAATGATCGAATGCCGTATTCCGCCGCGGCCCGGGATGTGATTCGAGTTGCAGGCGAATCGCCTTGCCCGCCCACCGGCTCAGTTCGACCTCGGCCGCAGTCCAACGCTGTTGGTCACGATGGTCTTCCCAGACGATCTCGCCGAGTTGACCCTCGGGGGCATCGAAGGGAATCGCTCGAACACGAAACGTCACGCCGTCGCCGCCTTTCTCGGGATGCGGGCTCATCGCCGTGAACATGCGCAGTGTGATCGGCCCCGCATCGGGCAGTTGCAGCGGGTATTCGATCCAGGCGGTGCCGGCTCGGCCTTGATGCCAGGGTGGATGGATGCCGATGGTCGGCTTCGATTCTCCGCCGACATTTTGCACACTCACGGCGAACGAGCCGCGATGTTCCCCATGGCTGCCCGACCAACCGGCCGGCATCGTTTCGGCAGGTTGGTCGAACACGGCAAACACCGCTCGGTGTACGGGAAGTTGCCACAGGGCGAGCTCTCGACGCTGTTCTACCAGGAACGGTTTCCATTCGGGACGCGGCCGCGAAGTCATTTCGACCGGCGGCTTAGCTTCAAAGATGTGAATCGGGTGAACCGACCAAACGCGGTCGCCCTCGCGACATTCCGCTCGCACGTGAATCGGATAATGGCCCCGATAAACCTTTCCTGAAGCGCGCAGCTCAAAGGTTCTGTCCTTCTTGCTCCGTGCCGGAAGATCAATGGTCCATTGATCGGGCGAGATTCGCCATGCGTCGACCACCGACAGCCGCAGTACTGCCTGGACCTGCTGTTCGCCGGCATTTTCGACAACCACCCGGATCTCTGTAGCCGCATCAAATCTGTCAATGGCATCGGGCGCCACAATCGCCACTGTGATCGGTCCGGCCGAATCCTTCGGCGGATTGAACGCATGCGCGTTTGCGACGGTCAGTGAGACGATGACGGAAACAAGCAGGAACAGCCAAAAACGGTTCATGGCGGGCCTCGTTTTCTCGATGAATGGCGGCATGCGGGAGTGTGCGGCAATAAGGCGCAACGCGAGAAAGGCAAAAACTGCGGGTTCACACGGGCCGGTCGCGGCGAGCCGGGAAACTTGAAGCTGATCAATTATGATCGGCGGGACGCCGGATGCCAAGCGTTGAAACAATCGCCCGTCAGGCGGTGCTTGCCGGCCGTAATGTTGCCGCCACGCGAGCCGCGTATGCCCCATGAACGTCCGCTTGCTGCCAAACGGATAGCGGTACGCAGAATCCGAGATTGCGCCGAAGCAGATGACTGGTATGCAAGAAAAGCAAAAGCGGCCGCATCGCGCGAATGCGGCCGCGAAATCAGCACTTGGCCGTCGAAGGTTCTTCGCCTTCGGTGCGTCAAATCGATTTGAGTTCAGTTGACGTATTGCGTCAGTTTACGGACGACCTCGCCTTGAGGATCGCGAATGGTGACTTCCAGCGGCATTTGACCCGGCAAGCTGTGCGTGGCGCAGCCGAAACAGGGGTCGTAGGCGCGAAACGCCATTTCCACCATGTTGAGCAAGCCTTCGCTGACCTTGCCCTTTTTGATCAAACCTTGAGCGGCCTTCTTGACCGACATGCAAATCGGAGCGTTGTTGTTCGTCGTACCGACGATCAAGTTGACCTTGGTCAGAATGCCGCGTTCGTCGGTTGTGTAGTGATGGGTGAGCGTGCCGCGCGGCGCCTCGACGCAGCCGACGCCATCGTCAGGCACAGCCGTGGGGATCACGCGGTATTCTTTGCCAGTGATTTCCGGGTCGGTCGCCAGCTCGACCCATCGCTCGGCCGCGTAAAGCAGCTCGACCAAACGTGCCCAGTGCGTCGCCAACGTGTGGTGGATCGGCTTGCCGCCGAGGGTTTCGTACATCCGTTTGAACTCGGCCTGGGCCAAGGGGGTGGCCATGCCGTCGGCCACATTGCACCGCGAAAGCGGGGTTGCCTTGTAAATGCCACTGTCGTTGCCGTCTACCAACCCTTTCCAGCCGACGTTCTTCAGGTAGGGGAACTTCAAGTACGACCACGGTTCCACGCGCTCGGCAACATGCTGGCGATAATCTTTGGCATGGTACTTTACCAGTTCCTTGCCGTCAGGGTCAGTCACGCGGATCATTCCGTCATAGAAGTTGGTCCGATTCTGCGCATCGACCATGCCCATATTGTACGTGCGATGCGTGTAATCGCCGCCGGTGATGATTTTGACATAGTCGCTGTTCTTGAGAACTACGTCTTCAAAAAGCTTCAGCGAGAACTTGGCGAACTCGACGGCGTGTCGGCCCAACTCCTCGATCTCGCGGCGCTGCTCTTCGTTGATGCCCTTGCTCACGCCGCCGGGCAAACCCCAATTGGGATGAACGCGGCGGCCGCCCATCATCTGAATCAAATGATGACCGTCGTGCCGCATCTTCAGCACTTTGCCGGCGATCTCCATGCCGACCTTTTTCACCACGCCGAGGATGTTCCGCTCGGCGGGTGGAGCGGTCGGGCCGACGACGAAATCGGGCCCGCCCAGCGCGTAGAAGTGCGTCGTGTGATCTGTCGCGTAGAAGATGCTGTAGAACAATTCGCGGAGCTTCTTGGCCGTGGGCGGCGGATCGACATGCCACAAGGCGTCGAGCGCCTTGGTGGCCGCCATGTGATGGGCTTCGGGGCACACACCGCAAATGCGGGCCGTCAGATTGGGCATATCCTCAGCGGGCCGGCCGACGCAGAACTTCTCGAAGCCGCGAAGCTCCGGAATCTGAAGATACGCGTTGGCCACATCGCCCTGCTCGTCGAGGAAGATGTCGATCTTGCCGTGACCTTCCAGACGGGTGATCGGATCAATCGAGATTCGTTTCATGGCAAAGCAATCGTTCAGTTCGGGGATTGGGGGCAAGTCCGCTGCGTTCTTATCGGGCCGCGGCCGCCGGCTGATGTACTTCCACCTCAACGCCGCTGGGTCTCTTGCTGCGCCGCAGCAGGCTACGCGCCAGGCTGAAGCGATAGAACGTGCCGATCGGATCGGGAATCCCTTCGCGAATGATCCGGTCGATCTCGTCCGGATCGTTCGAGTCGATCACCGAAGCCAAGGCGCTCATCAACCGCGCGCCGAAGTCGGCCACGCCGTCGTTGGCGCCGTGGCACCCGATGCACGGCGAGTTGACTTGGGGGCAAAGGGCCTTGCAGCCGGCGCGCGTGGCGATGCCGCAGCATACGAGGCCCTGCTCGAGCAGGCAGGTTTCTTCGTCAGGCTGAATCTGCCAGGTGCGATAGAACTTCTTGATTTTCTTTTCGCTTCGCTTCCGCGGGCACTCGTCGCAAACAGTGGTATTCCGTCCGATGACCGAACCCTTCGGCGGAAGCTTGTTTTCGATGATCGCCACTAATGCCGCCCAAATATTCTCCGCTTCGGGCGGGCAGCCGGGAAGGTAGTAATCCACCTCGACCGTTTGATCGAGCGTGCGCAATGTGTCGTAAAACACGGGAAGATAGAGCGTTCCCTCGGGCACCTTGGTGTGCGGCTGCGGGCGAAGGTCTTGCGGGTTCTCGCAATGGGTCATTTCGCCTTGCTTATACACCGCGTCGAAGATTTCCCGCTTCGTGTTCACGTTCGACAGCCCCGGAATGCACCCTTCGCTGGCGCACGATCCGAAGCTGACCAGCACCTTCGACTTGCGGCGCAACAACTGCGCCATGTACTCTTGCTCGCTGGTGCGAATGCCGCCGTTGAACAGGCAGACGTCGATGCTGCCATCGGGCAGCTTCTCGACATCGCGCACCTTCCCGTCGGCGGCGCAGGGCCAGAAGACGATGTCGAACAACTCGCCGACTTTCAAAATCTTTTCATCGATCGCCAGCACGGCGATCTCACAGCCGCCGCACGAAGCCGCCCAATAAATGGCCAACTTGCCCTTGCTCATGCTTGCACCTCCATCGCCTCGGCGTGTTCTTTTTCGATCTCTTCAAGGGCCTTGAGCCGCTCGGGCGACTCTTCCCAATTGCGCGGCCAGCAAAGCGGACCGAGTTTGCGCACGTCCGCTACCAGCGAATCGATGTGCTCGGCCAAAAGCTGTCCTTCAGCGGCCGAAGCCCAAACGAGCCGCACTCGTTCCGGTTCGACGCCGAGCGCCGTCAGCGTGTGCTTCAACATGGCGTAGCGGCGCATCGCTTTGTAATTCTGCTCGATGTAGTGGCATTCTCCGGGGTGGCATCCGGCGATCATCACGCCATCGGCCCCCTGGGCCAGCGCCTTGAGCACAAAGCTGGGATCGACCCGACCGCTGCACATGACACGGATGATTCGCACGTTCGGAGCGTATTTGATTCGCGCCGAACCGGCCAGATCGGCTGCTCGGTACGAACACCAGTTGCACAAGAATCCGACAATCTTCGGCTCGAAGTTTTCGTTGCTCATCGCTACGTCAGCCTAGTAGTTCCAATGGAGTTCTCTGCATATTTCCTCCGCCCGGCGAACGCGAGGCGGAGTCGCCTAACGGCGCGATTCAGGCACCTCCCGCAGCCGTGCCGGCCGCAGAAGGTTGGGCATCCCACAAAATCCCCTCGATCTCCGCGTAGATCTGATCATTCTTGAAGTGTGCGCCGCTAATTGCGTCGCACGGGCAGGCCGCCACGCACGTGCCGCAGCCTTTGCACATCGCCGTAATTACGCGACTGACGCCCTTGGCTTCGTCGAACTCAATCGCATTATAGGGGCACATGTTGTTGCACACGCGGCACCCAGAGCACGATTCTTCGTCGATCGACGCCACGATCGGCTCGATCATCACTTTGCCGTTGGTAATCATGCCGGAGATTCTCGCGGCCGCGGCTGCACCCTGGGCGACCGACGCCGGAATGTCCTTTGGGCCCTGGCACACGCCGGCGACAAACACGCCATCGGTCATCGTGGCCACCGGATCGAGTTTCGGGTGACGTTCGGTGAACCAACCGGCCATGCTGCACGAGATGCCGCACTTGAGCCCCATCTCTTTCGCGTCTGCCTGCGGCTCCATCGCGCCCATCAGGATCACCATGTCCACCGGCAGCCGCTTCTGCTCGCCAAGCAGGGTGTCTTCGTACTGAACGATCAGCTTGCCTTGTTCTTCGGGCCGCCTTGCCGCGTCGGTCACCTCCGCGACTCGCCCGCGAACGAAGTGCATCCCCTCCTCCAGCAGCCGCTGATAGAACTCCTCGTAGTCTTTCTGATTGGGCCGCATGTCGATATAGAACGAGTACACCTCGGCATTGGTCTTTTCCAAAACCAGGTGCCCGAATTTCATGGCCGCCATGCAGCACACCGCCGAGCAGAACGTGTTGTAACGCGAGTCGCGGCTTCCGACGCAATGAATGATCGCCACGCGCTGCGGTTCCGTCTTGCCGTCACGGAGCACGATCTTGCCGTTGGTCGGGCCGGCGGCATTGCACAGGCGTTCGAACTCGAGATTGGTGTACACGTTGGCCAAGCGGCCGTAGCCGTAGTTCGGCAGCCGCTTGCAATCGAACAATTTCCAGCCGGTGGCCAGCACGATATTGCCAACTTCCAACTCGACGATTTCATCCTGCTGGTCGTACCGCACTGCATCGGTCGGGCAAACCTTGGAGCACACCTTGCATTTGCCTGACTGGAAATACGTGCAATTCGCCGTATCGATCACCGGCACTCGCGGCACTGCCTGCGGGAACGGAGTGTAGATCGCTTTGCGGTAGCCCAAACCGGCTTCGAACGCGTCGTCAACCACTTTGCGGGGGCATTTCTCCACGCAGATTCCGCAGCCGGTGCATTTGTCGTAATCGACGTAGCGGGCTCGCTTGCGAATCTTCACCTTGAAACTGCCGACCGAGCCGCTCACTTCCTCCAGCTCGGAGTACGTGAACATCGTCACGTTTTCGTGCTGCCCCACCTCCGACATCTTCGGCGTGAGGATGCAGGCCGAGCAGTCAAGCGTGGGAAATGTCTTATCGAACTGGGCCATGTGCCCGCCGATCGACGGTTCACGTTCGACGAGGTAGACCGGATAGCCGGCGTCGGCCAGTTCAAGCGTGGCTTGCAAGCCGGCGATGCCGCCCCCGATGACCAGAGTGGCCGGATTCACCTTGACAAAGAACGGTTCGAGCGGCTGTTGGTGTTTCACACGCTCCGCGGCGGCCGAAACGAGCGACTTGACTTTCTCCGTGCCCGCTTTCTTGTCGTTGTTGACCCACGAGACGTGCTCGCGGACGTTCGTCATGTGGCACAGATACGGGTTCAAGCCGGCGTTTTGGCAAGCACGGCGGAAGGTCTTTTCGTGCAGATGCGGGGAGCAGGCCGCCACCACTACCCGAGTGAGGCCTTCCTTCTTGATGTCGTCTTCGATCAATTGCTGACCGAGCGACGAACACATGAATTTGTAGTCGCGCGCGACGGCCACGTCTTTGATGTTCTGCCCCGCCCAGCGAGCGACCTCTTCGCAATCGACCGTGCCGGCGATATTGCTGCCGCAGTGACACACGTAGATGCCGACTTTCTCGGCCATGAGCGTTCTCCGTCTCAAACGAACATCATCAAAAGGATTCTCGATCAAAGAAACACATCAGCGCCCCGACGCGGCATTTCAACCGCTTGGCGCCATCGCGCCGTTGAGCTTCGCCTTGACCACCGGCATGGCCGCCACCAACTCCTTGCCGAACCCGAGTTTCTTCGGCTCGATGCCGAACGCCAACCCGAGGATTTGGGTGAAGTACATGATCGGCAAGCGGAAATTCGTGTTGAAGTGTTTGTTCACCCTGGCCTGATAGCCGTCGAGATTCAACTGGCACATCGGGCACATGCAGACGATCATGTCGGCGTCGTAGTCGGCGGCGCTTTGCAGCAGGCGGCGAATCAGCTCGAAGGCCTGCGGTTCGCTGATCTGCGTCATGTGTCCGCCGCAGCAGTGCGCCTTGACCGGATAATCAACAACCTCGGCCCCGAGCCAGGAGAGCAGGCGGTCCATCTTTGTCGGGTATTCCGGGCTGTCGCCATTGTCGAGCGGGCGGACAACCTGGCACCCGTAGTACGGGGCGAAGCGAAGCCCGGCCAGCGGCCGCGATACCTTGTCTCGCACGGCCGTTTCGCCCAGGTCATCGACAATCACATCAAGCATGTGGCGAACCATCACGCGACCGGGTCGATACGACAATCCGCCGGCCGCTAACGCCTCGTTCACCTGCGCTCCCAACTGCGGAAACTTGCCCATCAAGTGATCGACCTTTTTGAGGTTCAAGTAGCACGCGGCGCACGGCGCGACCAACTGATCGTATTCAGGTTCCACCAGCGCCAAGTTCCGCGCAATCACCGAACAGGCGGTCAATTCGTCCTGCGAAAAGTACTCGGTTGCGCCGCAACAATTCCAGTCTTCCAGTTCGACCAGCTTGATGCCGAGCAGATCGGCCACGGCCTTGACCGATACGTCGTAGGCCGCCGCATTGCATTCGAGCGAACATCCGGGGTAGTAAGAATACTTCACGTCCGCATTACCTCCGCTTGAGTCCAGACGCACAGCGATCTTTAGTCTCTTGCGACCGCGTGCAACTCGGCCTCGGTTTTGTCCCTGCTTATCGATCTTGTTCCACACCAAATAATGACGGCCGATTCGAACGGCAATGCAGCGCCCAGTCCGTCTTTTCTCCTCGGCTCGCTGTTGGGAACGGCGAAAACTCCTTCGCGGCTTTGCCCGTCGTCTCCGGCTCAACGCGGATCAATGTCCGGCGTGCTGCTGGGCGCCGATCTGGCGAGCTTTTTTGATAATTGCCTGAAGCTGGCCGATGTTCTTGATCTTCGACGGGGTAAGCGCCATGCGGCCGCGAGAGAACATCGCCATGCCCATCGGGCCCATGGCCATCATCTTCAACGGTCGGTTGAGCAGATGGTAGCCCGTCGCCAAGCCGAACTCGAAACTCCGCCCGTATTTATCGACGTAGCCGGTGAACGTTTGAGCGAGAGCGACGGCGTCGGTCTCTTTGTAGGCCTTTTCGGCAATCGAAATGCGCTTGCAGGTGTAGATGATATCGGTGATGGGGATTTCCTGCGGGCAACGGCTGGTGCAGAAGTAGCACGAGACGCACGCCCAAAGCATGTTCGACGAAAGAACCTGCTCCTTTTCGCCGGCGCGAATCATATTGATGATCGCCCGCGGGGTGTGGTCCATATCGGCCCCGCTTGGGCACGAGCCGCCGCACGTGCCGCATTGAATGCAATGCATCAGCCGTTCGCCGCCGGGCGTGTTCGAAATCACCCGCTCGATGAACGTTCCTTTCTTCAGCGTCGTTTTTCCACTCATCCCAAGCATCTCCCTGCGGGTCGTTTTTCAAGGGTCGTTTTAGGGTTAGCAACTTGTGTGCCGCAACTGCCCTTGTTTTTGTTTGTAAGCGCAACCCTATGTTGATTTTGCGATTGAGAAAAAAGCAAGAAAATGTGAAACAAAACAATGGGCCCCGCCGACTCGCGGATTTCCGCCACCGGGCGCGGGATTCCGTGCTTTGGTGCAGTGACAGGGCGATAAACTAGGCGCTTTAGGGCGTTTGAATGCCTTTGCTGTCGCAATATGAACGAGGCCGTTCTGGTGCCTCCGAAGTGGTGCCCGCAGGCGCAGGCGATCAAAAGCAACGCCTCTGTGAGACGCGATCAAAAGACCACTTGATAGCGCAGGCCCACCACGACGGCGTCGCGGTAGATGCCCGAGGGACTGAAGATATACTGGCAGTCGGGCTGAACCGTGCTCCACTTGGTGATGTGGGCCTTGTAGAACAGTTCGAACGCGGTCTCTTGGCCGGTGCCGCCCAGATTATGCCGGACGTGGTTGACGCCGATCCCCAGGCGGTCGTCGTTGCGACGCGGGAACAGTCCTTTGTAAACCAGGCCCGAACCGATGAAGTCTTTGATCAATACGGTTTCTCTGGGCCACGATGTTCCCCAGCGGAAGAAGGCGAACAATCCTTGGTCGTTGGTCTCGTCGCGGTAGTCTTCGCGCGTAATAGCCTGTCCCCAATCAATGTAGAAGGCGTGTTGCTCGGCGAACGCCGACGATTCCTCGTCGTCCGAGGGGGTCGTCAGGTATCCGTAGCCGATGTCGAACTCGCCGGGCAATCGCCCCTTCAGCAGTGAATACTTCTTTTCCAGCTCGGCGGCCGCAAAGACTGCGCCCGTGCCCGAGAACCCCCAAGTCGCCCCGTTGGGCATGCCGTCCCACACCCCGGCCTTGGCAGACCAGGTTTCGGTCAACTGCCAAGTAACGACTGCCGCCGCCCCGTTGTGCGGGTAGGTCGGGCCGGGCAGCGAAAGCGGCATTCCGTGGGCGGAATGCACGAATTCGCCGGCCTGCTCGATCAGGTGAAACTCGGCGTTGGAATCCTGCTTGCCGAGTCGGACGGTCACTCGCCCGTCGAACAGCGCACATTCCCACCAGTATTCGGAAACCTGGTTGATGTTCACCGACGGGTCGATGCTGCTGACGTACTGGATATCGCCGACGTAGTCGTCGGTGATCCCGCGGCCGTGCGTATGTTGGAATACCATGAAGAATCGGCCCGGCACGCGAATCGGCATTTGGTCGAGGCGCAGATCGAGCCCGAGATTGAACAGCCCCTCGTACTGCGTGGCGTTTCGGGTCGATCGGCCGCCGCGGGCGTTGGTCATCAGTTCGCCCGTGTAAAGATACTCGAAGCGAACGGGCCCGCGCCCATGCAAGTGCGGCCCGAACAGTCCGTGGTGTTCTTCGGCGTCCTCCTCGCCTTCTCGTTGTGCCTCTTACTGCATGGCCTGGGCCATTTGGCCGCCGACGCCGGGATCGAAATGGCCCAACGGGTCGCGGAAGTCGTCGCTCAACTGGGTTGAAAAGGTCTCGGCATCGAAAATACTCGCCAGCGGATTCGAGTTCTCGCGGCGATTGCTCGTCAGGTTGCGGCTGCCGGAATGGGCGCCGCTGCGGTCGCGGAGTGCCTTTTCGGTCGGGCCGAGCAGCGGTTCGCTCGGGCGGAACGATGCGGCCGACGCTCTTGGGGCTTGGCTCCAGGCGGCTGCCCGCGGTTCGGCCGCTGCCGCCCCGATGGCCTGTACAGCGACGATTGTAGCGATGGCGCAAACCAGTAGGCCGCTTCGCCGGCAGAGGACCGATGGACCGAGGTGGTCGCAAGCCCTCGTTCGGCGGCGGAGCGCGCCGGCGGTTCGTCGTCGGGAAGTTAGCGGATACACCAATCGGCCCCAAATAATAAAAAGGCAACTCTGTTGCAGTCTCGCGAATGTCGGGCAATCGGCCCATCGTGGGACGCTTGCGGACCGGCTCCGCGCTGCTTCGATCGCGGTGCGTGCATATTGCGAGATTGCCGACTGCGCCCTGCCGCATCAGTAGTATCGTGTGTGGCGAATGGGGCGCTTGACGCGGAGGAACGAGGGCGGCATCGCTTGCCCGACGCTTCCTTTCCGAGAGATCGCCACTACCGGCAAGGTCCTCTTGGGCCGGTACACCCGGCACAGGCGGCAGGCTTTGCGTTGCCCGGACGAACGGACTGGGATCAAGACCTACGAATAAGGATTGAAATCAAAACTGATGAACAAGGATCGAAATGAGAGGACGCCGTCGAAGACGCGATCTTCGCAGGTGTTGGGCCGCTCGTTCAGGGCTTTCGCGTTTTTGTTCGTCCCTCGTTCCCAGGGTGTTGCCTTCGGCGTTGCCCTGGGCTGGCGTGGTTCGCCCCGTCGGGGCTGCGATTGCGACGCCCGCTGTTGGTTGGCAGCGCGTTGAAAAAGTCGGTTGTGCCGGAACTGCGCGCGGTGTTCTACCCGAATACTTCGATGCCCGCCTCTGCCAGCTTTGGGGATTTTTCGACGCCCTGCCAGGCGTTGGGCTGCCGAACGCCCGACGACTGCGAAGCTGAACACGGCGCCGACCACGACATCGCCCTGCGCGGCATGAAAAGGGACTTTTCGGGGGCCGCCATCGCAGGGCCGTCGCATTGCCGGCTGTTCACCACGGACCACCGGCGCGCCAATGCCTCTCAAACTTTCGGTTGCTGTGGATGGCCAGCGCGATGGGTTGAAGGAAATCGCGGATGGCGGCCACGACCTCGAAGAAGTCTGCGGGAGCATTAACCAGGGACGAGCGGCGGACGAACGCCGTCCACTGCGCTGCCTTGGACGGGTTCCGGGCGAACTGGTCTGAGAATCCGACAGGATCGACTTCCACAGGTGTCTGCCGGTTTGAAAAAGTGGCTTGAATGGCGGCCGCGAGATTGACACCCTCGAATTTGAAGGAGGTCGCCAGCATCCAAATGTCGAAGAAGTCCTTCATCCGGCTATTGACCTCGCCCAGCTTGACGATGGCCTCGAATTTCTCGGCAATCGCTGTCTCCCGGTTGTAGGCAAGCAGATCGGCAGCCGGCTGGTCGAGGATGGTCGGATATTTGATCCGGGATGGTGTGGGGGTGACGACGTCGCTGAATCCGATATCGACCTGCATGGCTACCCGGGCGCTGCCAAGGTGCCCCAGGAACTTCGCACGCACGCCCTCGTAATCTGCGTCTTCAGCGATCCGCTCGGTAGTCACGCTGGTCGGGTCAAAGACGAGACCGTCATCCTCGACGGGCGTCTGAACGATCTCCGCAATCACGGAGCGAACAAGGCCAAGATCGTTGCCGATCCGACCGAGCAGATCGATGTCGCGGGTGGGGCGGGTCGTCGGCGCCTTCCACGCCACGAGCAACAGCGCACCTTTCAGCACGAATCGCTCGCCGTAGGCAGACCGCGAAAGGCGGAACAACCAGCGCTCCAGGGCATAGCGTTGGACCAGATCGTTGAAGCGGCGGTTGCGCTGCTTGGCGATGTTCAATAGCCGCTGATGCACGGACGCGGCCATGTTCTTGGTCATGCCATCGCCTCGAGGATGGGCCGCATTACTTTCTCGACACGACAAAGGCGGGCGTATCGAAGCACCTGTTGAAGCCTTGCACCACGCCGGGCGCGGTATGCGCGGAGGGCTTCGAGAACAACGTCGAGCCCGATCTTGTTGCGAAATTTGAAGCAGTCGGCCAGCGTCTTTTCCGGGCTGTAGATGCGGACAGGCATTCTATCTACGGTGCGTGTCTCGATTCCGGCCTCGAAGGCATCCTTCGAGAATCGAAAGACGCGCAGCGGGGGGTATTTCAGCGCCGGATTGCGGGCGGTGCGCGGCAGGGCCAGATGGACCTCGTGCGGAATCTGCGTCGTGAGTTCGTGGTAGGCAAGCGCCGAGATCAGGCAGATGACGCCTTGCGGGACGAGCTTGGCAACGGTCGCCAGATCGGGATCGCTCAGCGGGGGAAGGCTGGCGAGTCGATAGAGGCCGCGGGCGAGTCTCTCCAGTTCACCGGAGCGCTGCATTCCGTAGAGGGTGCGCGGATGCACGCCGACCGCAATCGCCTCGCTCGTCCGAAGCGTGCCACCGCGGTCGCGGAAAATTTGCCGGGCTTGTTCAATTGGGGAAAGCATGGGCTATCACCCCGTGTCATCGTTGTGGATAGAAACGCAGACACATTCTACAAAGTGTATGCCTTTTTATCCAGCCCCGGTCAAGGCAAAAGACGCGCAGCCACCCCGTTTTCGGGCGGGAAACCAGGCCTCTTAGGGAACCGAGTTGTGAGCAGCCCGTTGGAAATGTCGGTTGTGCCGGCACTGCGCGCGGTGTTCTTAGCGAATACTTCTGTGCCCGCCTCCGCTATCTTTGGGGATTTTTCGACGGGCTGCCAGGCGTTGGGCTGCCGAACGCCCGACGAACACGAAGCCGAGTATGAAGCCGACCACGCCCCGGCCCGAGCCACGTGAAAAAGGGACTATTTGGACTCCGCCGGTCCTGGGCCATCGCACAACTACCCACGGCCAGTTGTGGCCAGCCTCAGAAACTCCTCGAACCGTCCACCACATTGTTCGAGCAAGTCTCCTAGCCTCTCGTAACTTACGCCCAACCGATATCGCCGCTGTGAACCTCCGCCCTGGAACTGAACCTCAACCACGACGCCCGCCTCCTCCAGCCTCGGCAACACGTCCCTGAAGAACTTCGGGGCCTGTGCTCCAAGACGCTTGTGAAACGTATTCTCGTTCACGCCGGTGGCTCGCAGGAACGCACGGAGCATTCTCTCCACAATCACTACTTCCTCATCGGCCTCAACAGGCTCTCGCTCAGGCGGCGGCGGAGCAATGAACCGGAGATCGAAACCGGCCTGTCGCAGAATGTGCAGTACCGCTTCTGGGGCAAAGACCGGCGTCTCCGCATGTACCGGAATGACGGCTCGGCAGACACAATCCTCAAGGACGCACTCGTTTACCAAAGTCGTATCACTCAGTTCAAGCTCCTCGAATTCGCACCGGCTGAAACGGCACCGTATCAGGCTCGCACGGTCGAGCGAGGTCGCCTGGAAGTAACAGTCTTCAAAAGCAACGTCACTGAACCTGCGGCCCGCCAGGGATTGGGGCGGCACCGAGGCGTACTTCACCGTCACGGGTTGTCCCCCCGCAAATTCCACAAACCTAATGACCACTCCTCCCGAGTTATCCCGCATGAAGGATGCTCTGGGCTCGGCGGAGCAGATCGCCCCCATCGTCTCAACAAGCTGTACCGCCGTTGTCCCCCGTCGAATCGCACACCGGGCAGCAACATCCACAGCGAGGCTGGGGAGCACCCCTTGTCGAAATGCGTGCTTGATTGCCGAAACGTCCCGCTGGACCAAGAGCGAGCCGACAGCTTCACCGAGGAAGAAATGGTAGAACTCCTCATGATCGAACCCAAAGCGGCTGTAATCCGCCTGAACGAGCAACGCATGTTGCTTGAGCCTCTCGATGATCTGGTGCGTAATCACCTTGTCCTTGCGTTTCGAGTCGCAGAACACCTCGGCTACAAGGTCAAGGGTGTCCGCAGGCAAGGATTCCGTTCCGCTTGACCACATTTCCAGGGCTACGGCGGCAAGGAGATCGTAATGCTCCTCATGTGAGATCAACGGCTGGGCAACGTCCCCTGTCCTGTCGATCCACTTCTCTTCGACTTCACGGGCAATAATCGTACCGATGAACTGCCGGAAGAAGTCGTCCTGATTAGATTGGATGTCTTGAATCAATTTCTGGCGTTCACGCACCTGCTGTGCCACGTTCAGTAGCCGTTTTACGAGGACCGCCCTCGTCAGTAGAGCGTGTCCAGCCCCAAGCCGCTCTGCGAATTCTTCGTAGATCACCTCCCCATTTGGAATACGACGCTTCTTTGCATAGTCAACGAATCTCGGACGATCCCATCGATTCAAGGCGACCTTGGCAAACGACACAAGTTGGCCGCCCAACGTGTCGAGCAACCGGGTCTTGGCTTGCAGGCTCTTGTACTCGAAGTATGCCTTGCGGGCAGAAATCAGCACCGTGCCCGACGACTTCAGCATGGCCACAAGATTACCAAGGGCCGACATGGCATCTCCAGCAGCCCCCTCAACAAACATCTCCTCGAACCCATCAAGGGCAGGAACCAGAACACCAAGCCGGACCAATTCGATGAAGGCGTCGTAGTAGAGCATGGGGAACCGCAAACGATTCACCAGGGCACCGACTATAACGTCATCGAACCTCATGAACGGTCTTCCGGCCAGGGACACGGGAACAAGTAGCCAATCCTCTTCCTTGGCCTTGTACCTCTGAGCTTGCCGCCGTGCGAGGTGGTGGATTAGGGTGGTCTTGCCCTCGCCCGCATCCGATGTCAGGTATATGAGGGACGCTACCGCAGCGGGCCGATTTCCCAGGATAGCCAACAGGGAGGTGGCGGCGTCCTCCATCGGGGTCAACTCATCGAGCGGAGCCTCGTCCAGACGGTCAAGGACTGCACCGCTGGGGGCAACGAAGGTGGGTTCGTCTGGAACATGAGAGAGTATCCGGTCAGCCAGGAGTGGCAAGCGAGCGATTCGCTTGATGATCCACTGCTCAGCCGCAAGCTGTTCGTCGTTTTCGATGACCGTCAGCAAGCCCGAACGAGTTACGATTTGTGCCTCGATCAGGTCGTCCCGAATCTGCACCAGAACCTTGCCCCGAGCCACGTCAATGTCGGCGGGTGCATCGGCAAATGTGGTGAGTATGCGTTGAAAACTGGGAACGTCCATCGGAGAACCCTAGAGTTCGAGTTGTATATAGTCGGAACCGGCACTACGGCAATAAAAAGGTGGGGTACGTCTGCCTGGGAGGGTGTGGATGTGAAACACCCGGATGCCAAGTTGCAGCACCAACTTGATCGCTGGCCAAAGGTCGTCGTCCGACGTTACGACCACAATCTCCTTTGACGACTGCAAATGCAGGGAGAACAGGTCTGCTGCCATCATTGTGTCTACGAGCTTCTGTTCGCTTCGATACAGAAACGCTTCGGGAGTGAGCTCGCAGCCAGCCTGGGGACAGTGGCGGTCCTGAAACAAGCGATACATGGCAACCAAAGGACAATCTGGATCACTGCATCCGGCGGTACGGGGATCACGGAACTTCACGTCGCCGGGGTAATACCTCGGTCGGTATGTGTGCCAGATATGCTGGGCGGGAGCCGCCTTGAGACTATATGCAAGCTCAACATTGACGATGATTTTCGTCTGCTCCAGGCCGCACCCCAAGGTAATGGCTCGGGGCGTCTGTTGTTGCACCTCAGCCGCTACTTGTTGTGCCCGCCGTGTTGGGCTCTGGTTCTCGTACCATCCGTCGTAGAGGCGAAAGCTGACTCGTTGTGTATGAGCCAAGTGGGCCGAACCGAGGGCATTTACAATCTTATCGACGACGAACATTGCTCCTCGGCGTCGTTGAATCTCTGGCACGTTGTTGTAGTCAACAAGAATATCCATTTGTACTGTCCAAGCAGTTCTGGCCCGGCACCACACCAGCCCAGCCTTCTCTGCGATGGCCCAGGACTGGCGGACTCCAAAAAGTCCCTTTTTCACGCCGCTCGGGCCGGGGCGTGGTCGGCTTCATATTCGGCTTCGTGTTCGTCGGGCGTTCGGTAGCCCAACGCTTCGCGGAAACGCCGGTCGAGTGTAGTCTCTTTACGCCACCGAGCGATCGTTCTTCCACCAAGGCAACGAGACGGTTTGCGCTGTGCGAGGCGGAAAACGTTTCGATGCAGAGAAACACGCCCGGCTGCGCTGCCGCCAATTTAGCAAACGGACGCCAGGGGGAGCAAGCGGATACGACAGCGCAAGCGGACGCGGTGGGAGGAAGCGGACGCGACGGGAGCAATCGGACGCGACGGAGTGCGTCCCTCCACCAGCAGCCCGTGGAAGAAGTGATTTTCGGATTCGCGACTAGGCGAGTTGTTCAGAAACCCGCGGGCCGCCGCCGCGACCGGGTTGTTCAACGGGCCGTTAGGGCTTCACTTCGAGGAAGCGCCGGAGGATTTCCGTTCCGCAATCGGTGAGGAAGCTTTCGGGATGGAATTGAACGCCGAACAGCGGGTAATTGCGATGGGCAATCGCCATGATTTCGCGCTCGCCTGTGGGGGCGTCGGACCAGGCGCACACGTCGAAGGTGTTCGGCAGCGTGTCGGGCTGAATGACGAGGCTGTGGTAGCGCGTGGCGATGAAGGGATTGGGCAGCCCGGCGAAGAGGCCGGTTTGATTGTGGTAGATTTGATCGGTTTTTCCGTGCATCAAGCGACCGCAGCGGACGATCTTCGCGCCGAACGCCTGGCCGATCGACTGATGGCCGAGGCACACGCCGAGCAACGGCACTTTGCCGGCGAACGTTCGCACGCACTCGACCGAAATGCCGGCCTCGTTGGGCGTGCACGGCCCGGGCGAGATGATCACGTGCGACGGGGCCATGCGCGCGATTTCGTCGGTTGACACCTGATCGTTGCGGAAGACCTTCAGGTCGAGCGAGGGGTCGATTTCGCCCAATCGCTGCACGAGGTTGTAGGTGAATGAGTCGTAGTTGTCGATCAGGATGATCATGCGTGGCGTCTTCGGCAGTTCGGCAGCAATACCGCGGGCACAGCGACTTCAAGTGTATCGTCCGCTCGCGCAGGAGAGAAGAGGCTGCGCGGGCCGCCGGGCGGCTTCTGCCGCGCCGACGCGCCGGTTCATCGCCCCGGTTGGGCGGGCCGGAGCGGCTCGACGCGAGGCATCCGTCGCGGCGGAGTGGGCCGTTTACGTGTTCGGCTGAGGGGGACGGAGCGGCTCGAAGCGTTCCTCGGGCAGAGCCATCGAGGTGATGCGCAGCCCGAACTTGTCGCCCACTTTGACCGCCTCGCCGACGGCCACGCGATGTTCGCCCACTTGGAGATCGAGCGTTTCGTCGCACGACTTGTCGAATTGGATGATGGCGCCGGGACCTAATTCGATGATCCGCTTCAACGGCTGGCGTTTTTCGGCCAAGGTGACGATGACGGGCACGCGAATCTTCAGCAAGCTACGGGTGTAGGCCGGCAGGTCTTCGATGCGCGTCGGGCGTCGCCGCTGAGCCGGTTTTCCGCCGATGCTTCGCGGCGCGGCCGAAGGTTCGGGGCGTCGGGCTGCTGTTTCTGCTTGACCGGGCGCGGTGGCCGCGGACCCGGCGGGCGGGCTGCCGGAAGCGTTCGTCGCTGCCGCAGAGGCCGCGTTGGCGGTGTCGGGCGAGGATGTGTCGGGCGCGGCGGCCGTCTCGGAGCTTTCGGCGGCGACGGGATTCGCTCCGACGATTTGCGTCGGCGCCGTCAGCGGCCAAACGAGCAAACAGTCGGCCGATTTACTTTCGCCCTTGAGAGTGATGGGAACGGCGATAGCCCCTTCGGCCGGGCGTCCACGCTGGATGCCTCCCCAAAGATTCTTGATTTGGGCGGCCTTGAAGTCGTCGGGCATCAACTCCTCGGGCAAGAGGAGCATGCCCAGCTCTTGGGCCAGCGTGGTGAGCTTACTCGTGCCGGTCGGATCAGGCGAAGCACACCATGAGGGAACGACGCCCGACGAACCGGGAATGACGAACAGTGCCGCCTGACTACCGACAACAAGCACGATGGCCAGCCCGGGGGCCGTCCACGAGGCCCCGGGCGCCAGCGAATCGACGGGGACGGCTTGACCTACCTCGATCGCGTAGCTGCCGTCGATGGCCCTACCGAGCGCAGCCGACGCCTCGGCCGCATTGGCCCGACAGGCGGCGACGATCGATTCGATCTGGTTGGGTGTCAGTTCCGACATCGGTTACGCAATTATTGCTACTGGCGTTCCTTCGGCGCGGAACACGCGCGGGCCGCAATGCGCTACTCTGGGCTCTCGGGCTGCGGCAATGAATTGCCTGGTCTTCTCAAACGCCGCAGTTTGCGCCGGCCGTTGCTTTGGGGCCGTTCGGATTGGCGTTGGCAGCGTGGCGGCAGCTTGGGGCGCATGCCCAGGGCGGTCCCCACGGTCATTCGGCTAAATCGGACGGAGAAGGCCGCAAACTTTACCCAGAGTGAACAATCGTGCGGGTTGGGTGGGGCGCCGAGATGCTCGTTCGTGGCCGTTCGGCGCGGTCAGGTACTCTCCAGGAGCGTACCGCAACTGGAGAGCATGGCAAGCTCGCATGTTTTGACTTTGTGGTAGTTACTGCATAGAGTTAACGGTAGTGCGGCTGAATGTTTTCGGTCCGAGGTGCGGGCGTTGCGCTGCTCGAAGCGGGGCGAATGCCCGCGTGCAAGCGGCCCCGGGCGGCTCGTTCCGGCCGATTGCGGTTTTTTGCGACTTCTCCAAGTTCTCGGATTTCTTTGAGGCAGCGACGCTTTGCCGGCCCCGGTGGTTTTGGGGGCCTTTGCGGTGACGATCGACCTCGCGATCAGGCACGCTGCCCTCTTTCGGATCGCCTCAGCCGAGAATCGCATCCTCTCCGGTTCGGGTCTCGCGACGGCGTGATTCGCACGTTCGGCCGGGAGCCTGTTTCGGTTCCTCCCAACGCGAAGGCACGAGTCGCCGGACGTGTTCGCCGAGGCAATCGCCGCCGTTTCTATGAGACAATCGCGGCGCGAGTGTTCAGAGGCGCTCGACGCCGCCAAACGTGTCGGGCCGGTGTTTCTTGGCGACGATGCCGGCGGAGCCGCATCGCTTCGAAGTCGATGGGCATTTCGAGGTGTAAACAACGGATATGGATTGCATGTGCGATCAGATCGACCGGAAATCGACGAGCCGCGAAGCGGCGGACCGGCCGGGCTACGCGCACGTCGCGGCGACGACGGCACGGCCGACAACGAATCGCTCTGCAAGGAATCGGGCAATAACGACGAAAACGGCAAAAGCGAAGCCGCAAGGGATCACAGGGCGATGCTTCGGCAATATCTGCGCGGGGATTCGCGGACGATTGTTCTCTATCGCAGTTGCCGTGGCGGCCGCGTGTTGGTGTTCGACCGGCACGATTGTCTTCGGCATTGTCAGCAGCAACGTCGATCCGATCTTCAACGGCGTGAATATCAACGCCTTGGTCGGCGCCGAGCAGTTCTACCTGAACGGCTATTGGGGGCAGCGGGCGGTCATCGCTAACGTCGAGGCCGGCCATGTTTGGAACGGCCACATGACGTTGGGGCACGTGGCGGACTTCATCAACCATTCCACGATTGCCGCCACGCCGCCGAACTACGACGTTCATGCGACGGCGGTGGGGCATGTGCTCGTCGGGCGGAGCGACTTGAATGTTGCGCTCGGGCCGGGGATCACGATCACCATTCCGGCGCCGGAGTCGTACTTTTACCTAGCGAGCGATAGCGAGGGCACGAACTACAATTGGTCGGCCTTCACCGGTTTGGCCCCGATGGCCACGTTGTGGTCGTCGGCGCTGGCCACGGGGTTTTCGTCTGATGGGTCGTTCAGCACGACCAATACGACGATTCGCTACGCTTACGATACGGTGATGCGCCCAAATGCGTACAAGAGCGGTCAGGTTGCTCACGTGGTCAACAGCAGTTGGGGATTCACCGATCCCGGCGGTTCCGGTTACACGTCGCGACTGGTGGACGGCTTGGCTTACGGCTTCGGAACGACCGTGGTGATCGCCGCGGGCAATCATTCGGGCGCGATGCAGCAGGTTACCGGACCGGCCTCGGGCTACAACAGCATTGCCGTGGCGGCGCTGGCGTCGGACACTTCTACCCCGGCGTACGGGGGCGTCGCCGCGTTTTCGAATGCCGGCCCCAACGACTTCTACAATCCGAAGACGAGAACAACGATCGCCGGCGTTCGGGCCGCGGTGGATTTGGCGGCGCCCGGCGCGAACCTGACGTTGGCGTATTACGGCGGGACGACGGGCAGCAACGCGGGCGGGACCGATATCACGGCGGGCAGCCCGTACTACTTCTTGGTCGATGCCGCGGGCACCAGCTTCTCTAGCCCGATCGTTGCCGGCGGGGCGGCGCTGCTGGTCGATGTCGGGCTCGATCGCTACGCGGGCAATGCCGCGGCGGTCGATGGCCGGGTGATCAAGGCCGTGCTGTTGAACTCGGCCGCGAAGACCGCCGGATGGGACAACGGGCAGAGCGTTTCCGGCGGCGTGGTCGCAACGACTCAGTCGCTGGACTACGCCGTGGGTGCCGGCGCGTTGGACCTTCATAAGGCGTACACCCAATACACGGCCGGCACAAGCGACGTAGCGGGGTTGGGTGGAGGAACGGTTGCCTCAACCGGATGGGATTTCGGGCAAGTTAGCGAAGGCAGCCCGAATTGGTACAACCTCGGCGCGGCCGATGCGGGCAAGCGATTGACCGCAACGCTCGCTTGGTTCGTCAACCGCTCGTACGCGCCGTTTCAGGTCGACGTGCAGTTCGCCAATTTGGACTTGGAGGTTTGGACGCTCGACGGTGCCGGTTCACCGGCCTCGCTGATCGCCCAATCGTCGAGCATCTACAACAACGTCGAGCACCTGCATTTCGATCTGCCGTACTCGTCGGACTATGCGCTGCGCGTGCTGTGGGCCGGCGAAGTGTATGAAATGCTCACGACGGCCAATAGCGAGTGGTACGGCCTTGCGTGGCGGATCGAAAGCCCGATTCCGGTACCCGAGCCTGCCGCGGCGTGGCTGGCGGCGGTCGCGTTGAGCGTTGTGATGGCGCGGTTCGGCGCCGGGCGACGAGCGGGCCGAGCAAGACGCTGACGTTCCGCATCGCCCTGGCGGCAAGCGGCGCGTCGGGCGCGCTATGGGCGATCTCGCTGGCCGGCCACGGCGCGCTGATAGTCGCCGATTTGCTCGATCCATTCGCGCGGCGGCTCGAAGCGGATGTTCTCGCGCAAGCCTCCCGGCTTATCGGCAGGGGAGCCTGCGCGCAATTCGGTGCCGCGGGGGCGAACCCCGAGACTTCGCAGAGCGTCGTCGAGCTTCTTCTTCGCGGCGGGCTGTTGCGGCCCGGGCTGAGCGGCCGCGCGCTGCAATTGTTCCCAATGTTCGAGGAAGCGGCGTGCGTCTTCCGGCGTCCAACCCAAGCGTTCGAGCAGGTCGGAGCGTTCGCGGGCCAACTGATCGCGCAAGTGCTCCAGCGCCAATGTGGTTTGACGGCGGGCGAACTCCAAATTGGCGGCATCGGCGCCGGGTTCGCTTCCCGGCGGCAGTGCGCCGGCCTCGGAAGGCTGTCCGCCGCCGGCGGGCATTCGCGCTGGCGCCGGGGTCGGGTGAAGCCGTGCCGCGCCACTGCGCCGGCCCCCGAACCCTGCCCGCCGCCCGCCCGCACTCGCGCGGGGGCTCCTTCGCCCGGAGTGCCGGAGAATTGGTCGGGCATGCCGCCGCCTTGTACGTCGGAGGCCGGCCGCCGCGCGCCGCCGGGGGCGTCGGCCGCGTTCTCGAGCTGGTTGGGGCCGATGCCGTCGCCAGCCTGCCGCTGGCCCGAGCCTGTTTTGTCGCCGGGGCCGCGCATCGTCGCCGAACCGTCCGAAGGCTTGCCGGCCGCGGGCTGGTCGCCCGGCCTGGCGGTCAATTCTCCCGGGCCGCGCTGATCGGATTGCCCCTGTCCGCTGGCCGAATCGGTGCCGGAGCCCGGCGCGCCCTGCCCGGGCTGCTTCGCCTGTTGTCCGCCGCCCTGCTGTCCTCCGCCGCTTTGATCGCCGCTGGTTTGCCCTTGGCTGTTCGATTCTTTGTTGCTGCCGCTGGGCGAAAGCGGGTCGTTGGCCTTCGACGGCTGATTCCCCTGCGACTGGCCCGGGTTCTTCGACCGCGTCTTGTTGTCGCTTTGCGGTTCGGGGCTGCTCGATGGGGTTTGCGACGGCTGCCCCGCGCCGGGCGATTCGTTCGGCTGGGTCATTTGGGCTTCGCGGCGGGCTTGGCCATCGTCGTCGCTGCCGCGCTGGCCCGATTGAGGATTCGCCGTGCCTTGCATCGGTTGACTCGATCCGGCATCTTGCGGTCGAGAACCGTTGCGCTGCCCCGACGACCCGGTGTTCGGCGAGGCGTCGGGCGGCTGAGAATCGGTGGGCTTGCCGTGTTGATTCTGGCGGTCCGCCGTCGGGTCGGTCGATCGTTCGGCTGATGGCGTTTGTCCGCCGCCTGCCGAGGGCTGCTGCTGATTCGAACCCGCGGGCGGTTGGCCGGCGGCGTTTTCGGGTGTTGCCGATGGTTGGCCGGTTCCGCCGGTTTGATCGGGCTTCGGCCGCTGCCCACCTTCGGGCAACCGGTCCCCTGCCCCGCTTTGCTGCCGCGCGTCGGGCGATTGGACCGACTGACCTCCGCCAGTGGGCGAACCGCCGTTATCGTTTGGTTTGAGCGGCGGGCGATTGTCGTTCGACGCGCCGGCCTGCCCGCCGGCATTGCCTTGCATACCGGGTTGCGTGCCCGCACCGTGTTGAGGCTCGGAGGGTGCTTGCCCCGGTTTTTCAGCCGATGGGTTCTGATTGGGAGCCGACGACGGCCCGGCTTCGTTGGGCTTCGACGGCTGTTCGGTTCCCTGCTGACCACCGCTTGGTCGATCGTTCGGTCGATCTTGTCGATCCATCGGTCGATTGTTTGGGCTGCCGGCCGGCGGCTGATCGCCTTGGGAATCGCGTCGAGACGGATCGCCGCTTGGCCGCTCGTCTGCGCCGGGCTTGCCGCTGCCCGATTCGGAACCGGATTGGTTCGTTCCTTGATTGTTTGAAGCACTCGGCTGCGACGGGGGCTGCCGATTCTGGCCGCCCGACGGGGATGCCGACGGTTCGCCCGGGGCCGCTTCGGGCGGCTGCGTTTGTTCCTTCGACGCGGGCTGTCCGGCTTCTCGCGGCTCGGCCGAACTGCGGTTCGCCTGTTGCGCGCGGTGGGCCAAGATGCGATCGATGGCATCGCCGGCCTGGCTGTCGGGGTCGATCGGTTCCGACTCGTTGGGGCTGTCGCCGGGGTGGCTTGTCGCGTCTTTGGGTTTCGCAGAGTCTGGCTCGCCGGGGGCGCCTTTTGCGGGCGTTGGTTCGCCGGGCATGCCGTCCGCGGCACCAGAGGCGGCCGGATCCGCGGTGTTTTCGCGGGGGCCTGTGTTTTCCGTTGAATCGGCCGGAGTTGCCCCGTCGCCCATCGGCCGGCCGGCGCCGGCATCGCCCCGGTTGTTGTCGGGCGAGGGATTGTCCGCGGGCGTCGCCCCGTCGGCGGCCGACGTTCCATTGGGGCGATCACCCTGCCCCGGTTGATCGGCGGATTGCGAGCCCGCACGCGGTTGTTCGGGGCGAGTTGCAGCGGGCGCACCAACCACCATCCACCGTTTTGTCGTGGCAGCACGGTTGGGCTGCGGCTCGCGGTTGTCTTCCGCTTCGGCCCAGTAGGCCACGCGCTGCCCGGGGGCCAACTTCAGCGCTCGAGGTTCCAGCCCGATCTCGCCCTGCCACGGGCGGTTGTCTCCGGGTTTGCCGGCGGGGCGATCGAGCATCGGCGGAATCGCGAGTTCTCGGCCATCGACCTCGGCACGAACGACCACCCGCTTCAATCCGAAGTCGGGATCGCGGGCGGTGACTTGCACGTCGAGGCGGCCGTCGAGCGGCACGACGATTTCTTCCTCCTTCGGGGCGACGATCTCGACCTCGGGCGGCTCGTCGGGGATGATCTCGATGCGGTGGCGAATGGGCCGCGGGTTCTCGCGACCCTCGGCATCGACGAAGCGAAGTTGATACGATTCGAACTCGGCACGATCCGGGGCGGCCGAACTTGGCCGCAACACGAACCGCCCCACGGCGCGGTTGCCGCTGACCTCCATGCGCAAGCCGGGTTTCCCCGTGCAATTCAAGTCGATTTCGGCGCGCTGAATCTCATAGTTGGCAATTGCTTCGATGGTTACTTGGGTGCCCAGCGGCGCTTGCAGATCACCCTGGCGAATCGTCGTGCGCGGAGGCAGGCCGGTGTACTTGGGGAAGTCGTAGCGAACGGATTCCACCTTGATGTCGGGCGCCACGCGCGCAACCACGCGGTAGCTCTCGGTGCGGCAATCGCCGGCCGAAAGGTAGTACACGATGTCTTGCTGCAACCCCAGATTGCCCGGCGGTACGACGGCGCGGCGGCGCAGGCCGTCGCTGTCGGGCCGCAAGGCGATCCGCTGATCGACAACTTCCCCGTCGGCGGTGCTGTAATGGAGCCAGGCCGATTCGTCGGGCTTCAGGCCGCGGACTTCGGCCGAAACCTCGACCTGCTCACCGATGAACGAGATGGAATCGCCCGGGTGAACCTCGGCGATCGTCACGCGGGTGGGCGGGGCGATCTTCGCCCACGGGAAAAGAACGCGCGCCGCCGAAACAAGCGGGTTCTTCGGCGAAAACACGAGATAAAGGCAAAACAGCGCGACGACCGCCGCCAAGAGGTAGCCGCGGCGCAATGCGCTGTGCATGTCGGGAACGGCATCCACCGGCGCGGCGGCCAGATCGCGCGCCGCCCGATCCTCAATTGCAACGAACACCACCGGGGCAACCACCTCGCGGGCGCGCCGGAGCAAGAGGAAATTGACCAGGCTGTTCTTCAGCGTCGGTTGACGCTGCTCGATCGAATGGGCGACATAAACCGGACTGATCCGTTTTGCGATCGGCGGAAGCACATTCCGCCAAATGTGAATGCCCGCGGCCGACACCATCGCCAGCCACCACACGGCGCGTCCCAAGCGGCCAAGGCCGCCGAAGACGAGCCAATGATCGACAATGGCCGCGGCCAGCAGCCAAACGAGCAGTCCGACGAACAACGCCAGCAGCGCAGAGGCGAACTCCGCCCGCTGCATCTGCTTTTGCGTGTCGGTCAGGCGTTGTTCGATGAATTGCTCGACCTGGTCGGGCGTGCCGACGCCCGATTGGGCCACTGGAGGCGGCGTTATCGTGCTGCTGCTCATCAGTCGCGCTCCATCGAGATGCCCGAGAGGCCAATCGTCCCGAGGGTTATCCGTGATGCGGAAACAATGCGTGCGTCAAGCCGTTGCCGGCCGATCCGACCGGCGCGGGCATGAAAACCCATGCAGGGCCCGCAGACGTCTTCACGACGCAAGTCGATGGCCTTGAAGAATACACCGCACGAAACGGATGCTACGGTTCTTGCAAGGAATCGACCACCGGCCCGGCGGCCAACCCGCCCAGCGGCCCGGCACGCAGGCGCATTCCTTATCTTGTGAACCTACTTGATATTATAGACGGTTGAGCAGCCGCCGGGTTCCCGAAACGGCGGATTTTCCGATGAATTGCCCACGATTGGGCCGGCCCAAGCGGCCCAAGGCGGTATTTGATCGCGGGGCGGAATGCGCACGGCGGCAAGGCCGAACGGCCGACCGGTGCTGTTACCTTGGGCCGGAGACCTGCTCGCGTTGGTCGCTGAAATCGTGCGGCGGGATGATAAGCCGGGATCGGCAAATGACCGGTGCCGGCACGTTCGAGGCGGTCGGCAAGAGGCCCGCGCGCGTTCTGGAAGGCCGCGGACGGCCGACGGCGCGTTCGGCCTTGTAATCACGCGCGATTGCAGAGGCAGGGCATCGGGCGCGCGCCAAGCCGTCAGCTCACCGTGCGTCGCCGCTGAGTGCGGATATGCGTTCCCGGCAGGGCCTGCGGTCCGTCGTGCCGCAGGGTGATTGGGATCGTCGCTTCGTCGTCTTCGGGCGTCGCGGCGCTGTCGTCGGCTTGCAGTTCGCCGCGCGGCAACAGAGCATCGGTCGCGGCCGGCGTCGCGTTGTCGAACGAAGAGCCGGATTCGGCCGACACCGGCAAGACGACCAGATGTTCGCTCGTCGAAAGGTCTTCCATTTCGTCGTGCCGTTCGACGGCAGCGTCCGTTTCGGCCTCGGAGGCAGTCGAGGCGTTCTTCCAGAAGCGTCGCGCCAGCGGGCTGGCCAGCAACGCGGGCAGGAGCACGAGGTTGCCGATCGACGAAACCGTGAGCATGGTGAACATCAGGTAGCCGAACCGCTGCGTCGGCGTAAAGGTGCTCAGCGCGAAGGCCGCCAGCCCCAGTCCGATCACACCCCAGCTTTGGTAGATGGCCCGGGCGCAGTCTTCGTAGGCGAACATGATCGCCTCCGATTTCGACATGCCCCGTTCTTCGCCGTGCCGGCACCAGAGCATGAAGTGAATGGCGTCGTCGACGGTAACGCCCAACGCCACGGCCGGCACCATGACGGTGCCCACATCGACGACGATCCCGGTCCAGCCCATGAACCCGAAGACAATGGCCAGCGGGAAAAGGCAGGGAAGGATCAGCAGCAATCCGGCGATTGCTCGACGCAGCAGGCAGATGATGGCGATGCCGATGAGGATCAGATCGCCGACGAAGTTGAGGGCCAGCCCGTTGAGCATCGAGCTTTGGGCCTTGTAGATCAGTGGGACGAGTCCGGTATAGACCGCTTCCAGGCCGTCGATGCCTTTTTCGCGGTACGCTTCGATGACCGGATCGACGGCCGCGCGGATATCGGTTACGAATTGGCCGTAGTCGAGATCGTTCAATGCGGCCACCCGCGCGCTGACTCTCCAGAGTTCTTCCTTGTCGTCCGCGTAAACGTAGTCGCGCAGCTCGCCGCGGTGCTTTTCGAGCTGGGTGATCCACGTGCGCCGTTCCAGCAGGCTGGGCTTTTTGGGCATGTTGGGCGCGAATGTGGGAGCGGCCAGCGTGCTGCCGACATCGGGCAATTGCATGACGGCCCGCTGCACGTGCGATACCAACACCATCCGCTCGAATGTGTCGAGTTTGCACCGTTGGGGATCGATGCGGATGACGACTTCCATCGGGACGAGCGGCCCGAGCTTGTCTTCGAGCCAAGCGTAATCCTTGATGATTCGGGCATTGGGCGAGAAGAGGCGCATCAGTTTGACCGAGGTTTCGGTTTTCAGGACGCCGTAGCCGCCGACGACCATCAACAGAATGCATACCGCCGCCACTGGAATATTGTGGCGAATGATGAAGTTGCCCACGTGCCGCCAGCGGGGCGAAAGGCCCGGATCGAAGCGGGTATCGCGCGGAGCCGCGATGTTCCGCAGCGGAACCAAGTGCAGCAACGACGGCATGTAGAGAATCACCACGAAGAAGCTGATGACCACGCCGATGGCCGAGAACAAGCCGAACATGCGGATCGGCATCAGATCGGTTATGCACATCGAAAGCAGGCCGATGCCGGTGGTTCCCGAGGCGAGGGCCAGCGGCAACCAAGCGTTTCGTGCTGTAATGTCGGGGGCGTTTTCGAATCCGTGTTGCCGCACGGTGTCGCGATAGTAGTTGGCCAGATGGATGGCGCCCGAGGCGGCCGCCACATAGACCAGCGACGGCATCGAAAGCATGATGGCGTTCATGGAAACGCCGCTGAGGGCGACGGCGAACATCGACAAGCCGGCGGTGAAGATCGCCGAGGAAAACACCATTCCGGTGAGCGACCAGCTTCGCAGGCACCACCACGACATCAGCAGGCCGACAATGGCGGAAACGCCGGCCAGCCGCATCAGCGACTTTTCGCCCTCTTGATCGATCGAAACGTTGTCCACCGGCGGCCCGCCCAAATGGAGCTTGTCGCGCGGGATGGCGCACTGGGTTTCGGCCACCTGATAGACGTGCTCTACCAAGGCGTGGAGGAATTTCTTTTCGGGATTGATGCCCAGCGCTTCGGCCTCGCGGAAGAGATCGGAACGTTTCCCGAGAAGTTTATCGATGAGCGTCGGGGCGGCCCGCTTGCGGTACGACTCCCAGATCGCTTCCGAGTTCTGGTCAACGCTGACGATGGCGCAGGTTTGTTTTCCGTCGCGGCCGATGACGATGCCGCGGAGGCGATCGATCGCTTGTTCTCGGGTGAGGCCCTGTTTTTCGACGAGCTGATCGACCAACTGCTTGCCGGTAATCGCTTTGGTGAAGAACCGCGCCTTGGCCGTGCCGGGGCGCCAATTCTCTTCGACGGGCGGAACGAGCTTCTGCACGAACAATTCCAGCGCGGTGCTGTCGAGCGTGCAGCCTTCCCAACTGGCCAGAACGAACATATCGCTGGGAAAGATGTTGCGGTACCACTCGAAGGTCGTTGTTTCTTCGTAGCCTTCGGGGAGCCATTCCTTGATGTCGTTGTGGTTGCTCATCATGGCCCGGCGCGTGCCGGCGAGCATCAACGGCAGCAGGAAGACCAGCCCCATGAGAATCATCATGTGATGACGCGAGAAGAACGACGACTTCATGAACGGTCATCCTCCATGCCGCCCTATTCGGCTCCGCCGAACCGTGAACCTGGCGACGCGGGCTATCGACTTCGGATTGCGTCGGTGAGTGTCTGCGATGGGGCGAAACGGCCGTTGCTCGTTCGGCTGCTGGGGGCGGCTGCTCGGTGCGGCCCGTCGCCGGGCCATGCCGCAGAACGCCGGCCGAGGGCGCAGCGGTTGCACCGTGCGACGCCGTGTCGCGCTCGGTCGAGTGCCGCGGGGCTGCCGCCGGGGCCGTTGTCGGACGCAACGCGACCGAACAATCGGCTGCTGTCAGCCCCAGTTGGTTGAGCAACTGCGCGGGATCCTTTGAGTCGAGCCGTTCGCCTACTCTTACTGGTCATCGGCGGAATATCCCGCGGAAACGAACTCAATCGGGCAGGTTTCTCCCGAGAGAAGCAGGCGGAGGTGAGAAGGATTGCCCAGATACCGCAGGCTAGCTATCTTTCGTTCTTGGTCGCGGTACGGTGTGATGGGAAGGTGGGCGGTCAACATCACGGTTTCAGCCGATATGGCGAACGAAAAACGGGGGACAAGGCCACCGGCGGCTTTTGCAAAATTCATTGCAGGGAACCGGCCTGCGGCGAAACGAGGTGGTCGCGACCGGGATCGATGAGGTCGTGCCGCGGCCGGATGCGTCAGGCTGGCATTGCATCTTCGGCCGAGCCGGCCGATGCGCCGAGCGGAATCGGGCTTAGCGGAGCGCTTCCAAGGCCTTGAGCCGCATGGCGTTGAGGCTGGGGAGCAGGCCCCCGACGGCGCCCATGATCATGGTCAAAACGGCGCCCAGAGCCAACGTGTTGGCATCCACGACAAGCCGAAGGACGACGGTCTTGCCCGCACCGGCGTTGCTGCTGACCACGCTGGTGGCGGTCCAGCCGTCGGCCAGCGATCCGAGGGCGCAGCCCAGCGCGCCGCCGAAGATAGCGATGCCGAGCGATTCGAGCATGAACGAGGCGAGAATCTGCAAACGCGAGTAGCCCAACAGGCGAAGGACGCCGATGTCTTTGATCCGCTGGCTGATCGCGGCGTACATGGTGTTCATTACGCCGAACACCCCGCCCACCGACATGATGACGACCACGAACCCGATAGCCCAGGCGAACTGCTTGCTGGTTTCGGAAAGGCTTGCGTAGTAATCGGTTTCCACTTGGGCGGAGACGGCCACGTTGCGGTAGTTGGCCAAAAAGTTCTTCAATTGGGCTGCCGCTGTCGGGCTGGGGCAACGAACAACGAGCGTGGTGTACACGTTCTTGCCGAAGATGGCGGCCACGAGCGATCGTTTCGCCCAAATCTCGGAACCGAACGTGGTGCTGGCCGAATCGAGGATGCCGGTAATGATCCAGGTGCGGTTGCCCATGGTGAACGTGTCGCCCACGTCGAGGCGCTGCGGATTTCGCGCGCGGGCCAGTTGGGCCGCGTCGCGGTCGCGTCCGAGTTCGCGGGCCACGCCTTCGCCGACCACGCATTGAATCGCCACGACGGGACGCGGCCGCTGGTCGTCGGGCGGAAGCTCGACGGCGCCGGCGGGCGAGAACCAAGCTCCGCCGGGCAGCAGTCCCTGGTCGTGGACGTAGGCCGACCGCAACGGATCTTCGATTCCGCGGAGTTGCAGAAATCGGCGTTTGGGGCGATCGCGACGGGTGGTTTCAACCGCTTGATTGACGATGATGAACGTTTCACGGCTGGCCATCGGACGGCCGCCGCGCCGTTCGACTAACGGAAGATTCTCGATTTGCGGCAGGTCGCCCAAGTTGAGCGTGCTGATGGCCTCGTCGGGGGCGCCGTCGGAAAGCACCAGCACGTTGTCGGGCCGCCCGCTGCTTTCCGTAAGCCGATTCATCCCGTTGACGAAGGCCGTCATCACCACCAGCAGCGCGATGACCAACGTAAAGGCCGCCGCCGTCATCAGGGTTGTTCGCCAGCGCACCGTGAGGTTGCGGACGTTGTAGCCGATGGGCACGCGGCTGACAGCCGCCAGCAGCAGCACGACGACCGACCAGAAGGCGAGTTGATTCCATACGTCGAACATGACACCACCCGCACGCCGCCAATCCGCTTGCCCAAACGGGCGAAAACGTCAACCAGTTCATTCGAGCGGTCGCCGGGGCGGTCGGTGCGCCTGGGGGCGACTCGCTCATCTCTTGTCAGGAGATCTTTGCAAACACTTCCGCCGCCTTCACATTGCGCGCCGACCACGCCGGCAGCAGGCTTCCCAGCAGTGCCGCGAAGCCGCCGACCGACGGCCCCCACCACAGTGCCGCTTCGGGAACCAGGAAACGATCGAAGAAGGCGATGGGGAACTTCAGTCCGCCCATCAAGATGTTGATCACCACATACGTTCCGCCCGCACTGAGCATGCCGGCGCCGGCCCCGAGCAGCAGCGATTCGCCGAGCACGAGGGCCAAGATTTGCCACGGCCGGAACCCGAGGACCTTCATCACGGCCATTTCCTGGCGCCGCTCGCGCACGCTGATGCTGATGGCGTTGGCGATTACCAGAAGGATGGTGAACAGGCACGCGGGGGCCAGCAGCCAGCGCATGCCCCAAATAAGGTCTTTGAATCCTCCGAGAAACGATGAATAGCCCGAGGCCGCCGTTTCGCACTTGACGGCCGGGTTGGCGAAGTCGGGGGCGTTTTCGATTTGTTCGGCCAAGCGGGTGAAGCTCGCGGTGTCGGGCACCTTAAGCCAAACGAGGTTCAGATTGGCCCCGGCCAGCGGATGCGCGCGGCCGGTGGTTCGTTGGTAGGCGTCGAAGGCGTTGTTGTAGTAGTCGCGATTGATGGCCGCCAGCGTGTCGTAGCGGCCCGGCGGAAACAAACCCACCACTTCGAGTTCGAGATTGATTCCCTTGAAGGTGGCCAAGCCGGTCACATTGATTCGCTTGCCGATGATCTCTTTCGGGTCGAAGAGCGTTTTTTGCAGCAAATTGACCGCGTGATTGCGCCCGAGGATCACGCCTTGGCGTTTTTCTTCGAGGGCCTTGACGTACTTCGCCAATTGGTCCAAATCGTTGCCTTCGAGCAAGTCGAGGCCGTCCATCATCGTCAGTATTTTCGCCGGTTCCACGGCGATGCAGAACAAGAGGCTTTCGCGCGTGATCTTCTCTTTGTCGAACGTGCTGACGTAGAACTGCCAGGTCATCGAGTCGGTGGGAACCACGTCGCCGGGGCGGCGCGCGGCGCCGCGGCTGAGCGGGTCGGCGTACGAGAACGGCAAACGGCTGGGGATCGACCAGCGCTCTGTGACCATGCCGCGGAAGTTCTGGCTTTTCTCGGTCGTCAGATAGTCGAGCAGCGAGAGAACCGACCAGACGACAATCACCACGAACACCAGCACGACCGTCACCAAGACCGACAGGATCGACCGCATCGGGTTGCGGATGACGTTGCGGAGGATAAGCATCAGGAATTTCACAGCGAATCACTCCCCAAGGGGCACGGTCGCACCGTCGCGGCCCGTGTTGTTTCGCGGCGGCGTGCCGTTTGGCCCGACTAATGTTCGAGGCGTTCGGCCGCTTCGACCAGTTTTCCTTTTTCCAAATGCAAGATGCGGTCGGCCCGAGAGGCGGCGCGGGGATCGTGCGTCACCAGGATGATCGTCTTGTGCAACACCCGCCGCAATTCGCCGAGCAAATCGAGAATTTCTTCGGCCGAGCGGGCGTCGAGGTCGCCGGTCGGCTCGTCGGCGACGATCAACGTCGGGTCGGTGACAATCGCCCGAGCAATACCGACCCGCTGCTGCTGCCCGCCGGAAAGCTGGCCCGGCCGGTGCCGCATGCGATGGCTCAGGCCGACCAGCTCCAATGCCGTGGTGACTTGCCGGCGGCGCTCAGCGGCCGAAAGCGGCAAGAGCAGCAAGGGCAGCTCGACGTTTTCGTAGGCGCTGAGCACGGGCAGCAGGTGGTAGAACTGGAAGATGAACCCGATGTGCCGCGTTCGCCAGCGGGCCAACTGCGATTCGCTCATCGCCGAAACGAGCTGATCGCCCACCCATACCTCGCCCTCGCTGGGCGTGTCGAGCCCGGCCACCAGGTTCAGCAGCGTCGTTTTGCCCGATCCGCTGGGGCCCATCAGCGCGAGGAACTCGCCGGCAGGCACCTCGAGCGACAGATCGTGGAGCACGTCGATCTGTTCGCTGCCGCGGCGGAAGTACTTGTGAACATGGCTTACGCGCACGATCGAGTCGGATCGCATCGGGGTTGCCGTTTCGTCCGTCTGAACCAAAGTCACTGCTTGCACCTCGAAACCCGAGTGACGGGCCGCACGTCCGGATCCCTCGCGGCCGGCTCCGAGCACGCCGAAACGCTCGCCGTCGAAATAGCTCCACCCGATTGCACCATTGGCTGCGTTCGCAACGACGCTGCCGATGGCGTGCAATCGCCCGTTTGAATTGCGCCGAGTCTTTGGCGGTTTTCGTTAGCGACCCTTGGGCGGCTGAGCCTCTTTCAGGAAGGTGACCAGCGCCGTCATCTCCGGCTTGAGGTACACGCCTTCCTCTTCCTGTTTGATCGACGTGATCTTGACCCGCACCGAAACAACGCCTTTGGCGCGGTCGGCGATCGGCATCAGACGCGAGACATATCCTTCGTCGGTGCGATCGGGCCACGACTCGGTTTTGATCTGGCATTTCTGGTTGAGGAATACCTCGGCGATGTCGCGCTCTTGAATCGCCACATCGACCTCCAGATCGGAAAGATCGGCCATTTCGCAAAGGCTGTAGGAACCCTGCATGGCGATGGGATTGACCAGATTGCCTTTTTCGGCATTCTTGCGGAGGATCGTGCCCGTCACCGGCGCGCGGATCACGCAATTGGCGAGCCGCCATTCGGCCTTTTCGAGCTCGGCTTCCGCCCGGGCCAAATCGGCGGCGGCGATGCGGCGGCGCTCGGCTCGGGCCCCGTCGCGAACGAGATACCAGGCGTTTTCCAGGCGGCGGGCGCGTTGCTCGGCGGCTGTGTAGCGGGTTAGGGCGTCGTCGTACTGTTCTTGCGGAATCGTTTTCGTTTGCAAAAGTTTCTGATAACGATCGACCAGCGTGCGCCAATAATCGCGCTGGATTTCCGCCTCTTTCCAGTCGGCGTAGGCCTGCCGCTTCTCTTCCTCGCGAGAGCCGGTTTCGAGTTCGGCGAGCGTCCATTTGGCCATCTCGACCATTGCTTTTGCACGGTCGCGGTCGGCGCGATATTCGGTGTCTTCGATGCGGGCGAGCACATCGCCTTCGTTGACCCGCTGGCCCTCGAGAATCCGCAATTCGACGATTCGGCCCGACACCTGCGGGCTGATGAGGATCTGGCGGGCCGGCACGATATAGCCTTTCGCCTGGTTGGCGATGGCGCCGCTTTCGGCCACCGGCGCGGTAGCCGACGGCGCGCCCGTGTTGCGTTTCGACGCATCGGGCGCCGAAGCGGTTGCGCCGCCCGAAGACGGCTTTGCCTCCGCATCGCCCGCGGCGGGGGTGGTGTGCCGCATGGCCAACCAACCGCCGACCGTTCCCGCCGCCAGCACGATCACGCCCAACCCGATCCACCATCGTCGCCGCGAGCGATCCGCGGTCACATCGGGCGGAAGGCGGAGTGATCGAACGCGCTCGGCCAGTGTCGTCGGCGGTGCATCGTCGGCGGCAACAGTCCGAGTGGGAACGCGACCTTCAGACGCGTCGGCAACTTGCATCACGTCACCTCTCATTCAAACCGCACAAACCGATCAGCGGACAGAGCGGGCAGAAGGTGTCCTGAGCCGCTGCGCTGTGCTCGAAACAAAACCGCATAAGACGCAAAGCGGTTCAAATGCGGATCGCACTCCCTCGGCCGCGCCGTTGCGACGACGGCCCCTCTCGCAATTGTGAGGAACTATTGAGGCACCGTCCCGTGTTGTTGACCGTCGCGGATTTATTCGGGTACGAACGGGCCTCCAACGCCCGACAACTTCATGGATGCCTCTCAACCCTTAGCGCCACCGGCAACGATGGTTATCGCTGCTTCGACGGACGACACTAATCCGTCACCGGCCGCAACGGCGAGCGGGCCAGAATCGCGCCAGCCACCCCGGCGCACGCGGTTTCCTCGGAGAGTTGCCCGGTTTCACTCCGAGGGCCGTCGCGCAGCCGAACGCGGCATCGACTCAGAAAAGCGTTGAAGGAAAGCGCATCCGGGTATTCCCCCCATTATGTTTCGCGGCGAAGCAATCTGCCAGATGCAGATCTCGGGGAATCCACGCCGCGGCCTTGCGGATGGGGCCAGCGGCCGACCGCCGGCAAACCGAAGCGGTCGCTGCCGGCGGTGTCGGTCGAGCAATCGCGGTGCCCCGGCGGGCGTCGGCGATCGGATGCCCCGGCGATCCACGATGCTTTTACCGCTGGCGGCCGACGAACGACATTCGTATTTTATTACTGGAATGGCCCACCGAATTCGAAAACCGGCCGGCAGCCAAGCGGTTCGGCCGACTCGGCTCCCTCACAATCGCGTCGTACCGGGGGAGAAACCGTCCCCTTCTGATGGTGGAATTCCTTGCTTTTCCCCCAGGCGACAAACACAATGCTACTGTTGATTGGGCAACATCGAAGGAGAAACGCATGACCGTCCGTTCAGAATTGTTGTTGAGTTTGGTAATCGCGTTTGTGTCGATTGTGGCGGTTGATCCGTCGATGATGCCGACCGCCCGGGCGAGTGACGGCGCGGGCGTCGCGGCGAACAGCCTCGGCGCGGCCATCGTCGGCGATCTTGCGGTTGGCGACCCGATGCCAGCGTCGCCCGACAAAGACCAAGGCAAAGAAAAGAAGGAAAAAAAGCACGGCGACAAGCCTTCCGACAAGCACGATGGGCAGCATCGCGAAAAAGAAGGCGACAAGCCGCGCGACCGGCACGCAGAAAAGCACGGCGATAAGCCCCGCGAAGGAGACGCCGAAAAGCCGGAGAAAGCGGCAACCGATCGGCAGAAGCAGCCATCGGAAGAGGGCAAGAAGGCAGAGGCCGAAAAGGCGGCGGCGAAGCCAAGCGAGTCGAAGACCGAGGCCAAGCCGGTTGGGGAAGCCGACAAATCGCCCGCCAAGACAACCCCGGCGCCGGCCGACGGAGCGAAGACGGCAGAGCCGGCCAAGCCGGCGACGGTCGAAGTGAAGCGCCAGCGGCTGAAGGTCGAGGCGACCTTCGATGGGGTGTTCGAGGCGCAACAGATGGCCGAATTGGTGCTGCGTCCGGCGGAGTGGCAAGGCCTGACCGTGATGCAGGCCGTCGAGCACGGCAAGGCGGTCCGCCGCGGCGACGTGATCGTTGCATTGGAACTCGACAAGATCGACCGCGCATTGGCCGACCTTCGCACCGAACTTCGGCTCAGCGAGCTTTCGCTGAAGCAGGCGGAAGAGGAGTTGCGGGCGATCGAGGCATTGGCGCCGATCGACCTCGCGGCCGCGGAGCGCGCCCACAAGCAAACGCAAGAGGACTTCGAGTTGTACAAGGGCGTGTTTCGTCCGATGAACGTCCGCTCTGCGGAGATGATGATGAAACTCGCTGATTTCCGGTTGGAGAATGCCGAAGAGGAAATGGAACAGCTCGAGAAGATGTATAAGGCCGACGATCTGACGGAGGAAACCGAGAAGATCGTATTGAAACGGGCGAAGATGAATCTGGAGGTTGCGCGATTCAACCGCGAGATTGCGAAGATTCAATTTGAAGACACGATGAAGCGGGACATTCCGCGTTTGGATGTCCGCAATGAGGAGTCGGCCCGGCGCAGCGATATCGGCTGGCAGCGGACGCGCGTTTTGGCTCCGCTCGCCTTGGAGAAGCAGCGGATCGAAGTCGAGAAACTTCGCGTGGCCCGAGCCCGGGCGGAGGAGCGATTCGCGAAGTTGTCGGCCGACCGCGAGCAGATGACGGTTCGCGCCCCGATCGACGGAGTGGTGTACTACGGGGCGTGCGACCGCGGCCGTTGGAGCACCGGTTTGGGAGAGCAATTGCAGCGCGGGGCATTGATTCAGCCCAACAAGGTGTTCGCCACGGTGGTGCAGCCGCGCCCGCTGGCAGTGCGGATCAATGTTCCGGAAAAACAATTGATCAATGCGCGCGTCGGGATGAAGGCGACGATCAAGCCGGCGTCGTTGCCCGAGGTGCGGCTCGACGGGATCATCGATCGGGTGGCGGCGGTGCCGCACGGCGGCGGCTTGTTCGACGCGAAGATCACCTTGGCCGAGGAGAAGTCGGCCGAGTCGCTGATGCCGGGGATGACCGGCGAAGTCAAGGTGCTGGCCTACGATAAACGCGACGCCGTGGTGGTTCCGGCAGCGGCGGTGGCAACCGACGAAGACGATGAACGCAAGTATTGCGTCTATGTGATGGCCGACGGAAAACCGAAGAAGCAGCCGATCGAGATCGGTCGAAAGACGGACAAGTTGGTCGAAGTGCTCTCCGGTGTTGCGCCTGGGCAACAGGTGTTGGCCGAGGCTCCCAAGGAGAAAGCCGGCGAGACGGGATCAGCCAAGCCCGGCGACGCTTCAAAGCCGGAATCGGCGAGCCCCGCCAAGGCCGCTCAGCCTGCGGCACCATCAGCCGAGGCGGCCAAGCAGCAGAAGAAGTAGGCGTTTGGAACGAGGACGGCGTCGCTTCGGAAACAAGGCGTCCGAGCATCTTCCAAGCGATGCGGCCGGCGGTAGGAGAGCGAACGTTCTATCTTGACGGAGCCACTGAAGTGCCACGATCGTTGCCATCGCCGTGCGCTGTTCGAGAACCGGTTCGGAACACGTGTGGCCCCGGTTGGGTGTGTACGCGACCGCGGCGCGCCGACCGCGTTTGCTCGTTGAGTTCGCCCTTGCGTCGCGGCGCTTGCTCCTTCTTGTTCTCCTTCATGCGGCCGGGGGCGATGATCGCGGTTGTCGGGCTGCTGGTGTCGATGGCCTGGGCCGCGGTCGGCGTGCTGCCGATCGTTGCGGCCGAGGCGACCGCCGTCTCTGCGAACGTGGCAGGGCCGAAGCCGCCGGCGGTCGAAAAGCCCGCGCTTGAGCAGATCGATGAGTCGATCGGGCGGGGCATCGATTTTTTGCTGCGGCGGCAGAACTCGGACGGGTCGTGGGGCCTGCCCGACATGAAGCGCCCCTATCAAGTTACCGCGCCGATTCCCGGGGCGCATCATGCGTTTCGCGCGGGCACCAGCGCGTTGTGCATTTCGGCATTGTGCGAGGCCGGCGGCGATCGGCCCGACGTACAGAAGGCGCTCGATCGCGCGGAACGATGGGCCTGTGAAGCGCTTCCGCACTTGCGTCGGGCGACACCCGATGTCTTCTACAACTCGTGGGGGCACATCTATTCCATTGCGGCGTTGGTCCAATTGCGTACTCGTTGCGGCGACGATTCGGCCCGCCGGCAGCGAATCGAGGAAGTGTTGAAGCAGCAGATGGAACTGCTCGAGCGGTACGAAGTGGTTGACGGCGGTTGGGCCTATTACGATTTCGAGATTGGAACGAAGAAGCCCGCCGGTTCGTCGATCAGTTTTGTCACGGGCGCCGCGTTGGTTTCGCTTGATGCGGCCAAGCAGGCTGGTTTTCAGATCGACCGCAAGACGATCGATCGCGCCATCGATTCGATTCATCGGCAGCGGAAGTCCGATTTTGCCTACTGCTACGGCGAGTATTTGAAATACAATCCGATGCATCCGGTCAATCGGCCCGCCGGCAGCTTGGGACGCAGCCAGTGCTGCAACTTGGCGCTGCGGCTCTGGGGCGACGAAGCGGTGACCGACGACGTGGTGCGCACCTGGCTCGATCGGTTGTACGCCCGCAACGGCTGGCTCGACATCGGGCGGAAGCGGCCCATCCCGCACGAATCGCATTTTGCGATTGCCGGTTACTTCTTCTACTTTGGCCACTACTACGGCGCCCGCTGCATCGAATTGCTTCCCAAAGAGCAGCGCATGCCGTATCAGGCGCACTTGGCGCGCATCTTGATCGACTTGCAAGAGAAGGATGGTTCGTGGTGGGATTTTCCCATGTACGACTACCATCAGCAGTATGGAACCGCGTTCGCTCTGATGTCGCTGGTTCGCTGCCGTTGAGCGAACGGCGATGGCGATGACCGGGGCGGCCGGGCCGCTCGGCACGCCGGGCGATCGATCACCTCAAGAAAGAGAAGAGACCCTTCCGCTGGTGTTGCGCCTGGCGATGCAGGCGCCACGAGCGGAGGGGTCTCTTGTTCGATCGGTTGGGTCGTTGTCGCATCGGCCGCGATGAAGTGATCGGCGACCGGTTTGCTTCGCAGCGATCACTACGGCAGTTGCGGCGGCTCGACCACGGGGAACTCGCCCGAAAGCGCGTTGAGAAACGCGACGATGTCTTTCTGATCGGCCTCGGAAAGTTTGGCCTCGCGAACGGGGCGGAACATGCGATCCAAATTCGGATTGTCGCGTCCGCCGGCAGCCATCAGCGCCACGGCTTCTTCGAGGGTGGCCGCGCTGCCATCGTGGAAGTAGGGCGCCGTCTTAGCGACATCGCGGAGCATCGGCACGCGGAACTTCCCTTTGTCGCTCTCTTTCTTAGTGACTTCCATCAGACCGACATCGGGTGTTTCCTTGTCCCAGCCCACTCCGGCGTTGTAGAAGCGGAAGTTGCTGAACAATTCCGGCGCGTGGCAGGTAGCGCAACCGGCGTTGTCGAACTTCTCCATGCCGCGTTTTTGGGCGTCGGTCAGCGCGTTTTCGTCGCCATCTTGGTACTTGTCATACGGCGAATTCCCGCTGAGCACGGTCCGTTCGAAGGCGGCAATCGCCTTGGCAACGCCATCGGCAGTGACCTCGGTGCCGAAGACTTTTTGGAAATGCTCTTTGTAGGGAGCGAGGCGATTCAACTCGGCCACCATGGCGTCGATCGTGTGGCCCATCTCGATCGGATTAGCGATCGGTCCGAGGGCTTGCTCTTCGAGCGACTTCGCCCGGCCGTCCCAAAAGAGAACCGGGGCGTAGGCGGTGTTGATCACCGAGGGCGAATTGCGTCCGCCTTTCTGGCCGCCGATGCCCGTGCTCACCGCCGTTGTTTCCGCCCAGGCGTGCTTCGGGTCGTGGCAGGTGGCGCACGAAACACTGCCGTCTTTGCTCAGCCGCTTATCGAAGTAGAGCATGCGCCCCAACGCAACCTTCTCTTCGGTCATCGGATTGTCGGCCGGAACCGGCACTGCGGGCAAGCCCTTGGGCACTTTAATCGTGTAGGGTGTGCCCTGCGGGGCCTGTGCGCCGGCGGCAGGCGCGGTGTTCGATGCGGCCGGTTCCTTCGGCTGAGCAGCCGGCGTTTCCGTCGCGGCAGCCGGCGCTTCCTTACCGGGCGCGGCAGGTTGGGACTTGTTGCCCGCAGGCTGCGGTCCGCCCGCCTTTTGCGTCGGTCCGCATCCGCCCGCTAAACCGACCAAGCAACAAAGCGCACACACGATCAGACTCTTGCAGCATCTCATGGCACGATCCCTCCCGGACAGTGTTTGTTTCGCTCGACCCAGGCAACCATTGCCCCATCGCAACGCTCACATCCCGGGCCGCGCGAATATCGGCTGCACAATCAACGACGCGCGCATCGGCTTTCGAACACGCGCGGCGGCCGCCTGCGACGATTTCAACGTCTTCACCGTCGATCGGCGGCCGGCCGATCCATCAAGGCCGGTACGAGCGCCGGTTGGACTGGCAGCCCATCTTCGGGTCCGCCTGGTCCAAAGGCTGCGCGACCGACCGCGGCATCGCGCGCGATCATTGATCATCGCGCGAAAATGTGTTTACCGCGCCTGACTGATTCTGGCAAGCATCGGCCGGCGGAAAACGGGAGATTTCACCGATCGAGAGGCACGGGCCCCTATTCGCGAGGCGATATTCGGCAAGGAATCATGCGGAATCGCGGCTCGGCAGCGCGAACGACCGGGGCCGACAATCGATTTAGGCGTGCAGCGTCGGCGCCGCTATCTGAGGAAGCTTCGGCTTGACCGCCTCTGCACCACGACCCGACCGGCGATGAGATTCGCACGGCGCAGAACAAGGTTCACACCGCGGGGGAATCGGCCGTCGCCGCATCGAAACGGCTGATTGCATGGCGTTCCCACCTGAACCGAGTTCCGCCGTTCGCGGTTCAGTTTAGAGATACACCCGTTCGGTGAACTGGCAGCCGACGCGGAAGAACTCGCCGTTGACGGCCGAAATCGGCGCAACGTTGGTTACCTTGGCGACGACGTACATCGGCGCCTTTTGTGGTCCCAGGGCGACGACGAGCGATTCGAAGTCGGGCTTGTCGGCCGTGACGAAACACAGGCCGCCGCACGAAATATCGACGCACGATACGCGGTAGAAATCCGTTTTCCGCGGCAGTTGCCCGCCGTAAATCGGCGCGATGTCTTGTTGAAATCGGTACTGCATCCGAGGGCTTTTGCGAAGCTCCTCGACTCGCTGGCTTACTTCAACGAGATTGGAGACGGTTGGAATCGCTTCGATCATGGCTGTCGTCAAATCAAAAACAGGCGGGGAAACGTGAGGATACTCAAGCGGCAGTCCGGCAGTCCAAGACCGAACAGCCTATCATCACTTGCTTATGCAGCTTTTCCAGGTTCGCTGGATTTCGGAATCGATACCAGCGGCATTTGCCGTAAAGGATTCGGTTCGATGCACGCGGTTGCTTGAGTCTTTTCATCAACCAGGCCGCGGTCGAACGAGTGAATACACTAATTTGCCTCGTCGCCGCAAGCTAGAAAAATATACGATAATTCGGTGGCGCGGTGCGATTACGCACCCGCCGGAAGGGTGGTTTGCCCGATGCGGCAGTTCGGCGACGGTCGCTTTGCGCCGGCTATTGCGATGGTAACGTCTGACGGCGGGACGGCCGGGCCGTTGTCTTTCGCGCACGATCGGTTTGCTCAAGAGTTGCGCGACGGATATGATGGGCTGTCGCTTTGCGTTCCCATTGCTGCCGGCCGACCGGCCGCCTGTTCGGTGCGCTTCGTGCGATGAACGTCGAGCCGGCTGGCCGGCACGGCCAACGGTTGCCGACGATCGGATCGGCCTTTTTTTCGGATAGGGAAAGTCCATGGAGTGTGAACACGAACGAGTTTACGGTTGGAGATTGTCGGCCGGTCGTGCCGCGGTTGTTTGCCGCCCGGGTGGTGCGACGGCGGCAGGCCGAACGGATTGGCGATTATCGCATTGGGCAGGGTCGGTCGTCCGGTGGGCGTGGATTTGCCTGATGGGGGCCGTGTGCAGTGCGGTGGGGGCGGCGCAGGCCGGTGAGAAGGAACAACGGAACCACGAGACGAAGGTGACGATGGTGAAGCGATTGCAGAGACTGCCCGAACAGATCACGTTGGCCGAGTTGGCGAACGGTTTGACGATTGTCGTTCAAGAGAACCATACGGCTCCGGTGGCGACGGTGCGCTGTTTTGTGCGGAATACCGGCAGCGCCTTCGAAGGGCGTCATTTGGGCGCCGGTTTGAGCCATGTGCTCGAACACGTGGTGGCGGGCGGCAGCACGACGAAGCGGCGGGAAAAAGAGATCGAACGGCTGATCGATCGCATCGGCGGGGCGACCAACGCCTTCACGTCGGACGACCGCACGGTTTATTTCATCGATTGCCCGGCGAAAGATGTCGATTTGGCGATCGAGCTGATTGCCGATTCGATGGCCCGCTGCGCGTTTGCGCCCGAGGAGTTCGCCCGAGAGTTGGCCGTGGTGCGGCAAGAGCTGGCCGACGGCGAGGTGGACCGTCGTCGGGTGCTGTGGAAGATGCTTCAACAGACGATCTATTTGGAGCATCCGGCCCGGCATCCGGTGATCGGCTATCTCGACGTGCTGAATCGGACGACGAATGACGCGATTGTGGCGTTTTATCGAGAGCGATACGTGCCGAACAATCAGGTGTTCGTGGTCGTCGGCGATGTCGAGGCGGATGCGGTCGTTGCGGCGGTGGCGAAGCAGTTCGAGGGAGTGCCTCGCGGCGCCGACACGTTTGTGCCGATGCCCGACGAGCCGGTGCAAAGCAGCCCGCGCGAGGCGATCCGCGAGATGGACGGGGCGACCTACGACTTTGTGTTGGCCTGGCCGACGGTTCGCTTGAACGATCCGGACATGTACGCGCTCGATTTGGCGGCGGCGGTGTTGAGCGACGGCGACAGCTCGCGGCTGGTGCGGCGGTTGAAGCATGATCGGCCGCTGGCCTTATCGGTGCGTGCGGCGAGCAACACGCCGGCGTATGTTCGCGGGTTCTTCATGGTGCAGGCCTCGGCGCCGCCCGACACCTGGCGTCAGGTCGAACAAGGAATTGTCGAGGAGATTGCGCGGCTGCACGACGAGCTGATCACCCCGGCCGAGTTGGCCAAGGTGCGAAAGCAGATGACCGCCGGATTGGTGTTCGCCCGGCAGACGGTAAAAAGCCAAGCGATGAGCATCGGCAACGGGATGCTGGCGGCCGGGGATCCGTTGTATGAAAGTCGCTATGTCGAGCAGCTCGGCAAAGTGACGGCCGAGCAGGTGCGCGATGCCGTGCGAAGGCACCTTGTTCCGCAGCGGCTCAATCGCGTGGTGTTAGCGCCGCCGGGTGGAGCGGGGGCAACGGCGTCGGAGGCGGCCAAGGGCGACGAATCGCCCATCCGCCGCGAAGTGCTTCCCAACGGATTGAGGGTGCTCATCAAACGCAGCGCTCATTTGCCGATGGTGAACATGCAAATGTGTGCGCTGGGCGGTTCGCTCGTCGATGGTCCGCAGCAGGCGGGCCGGGCGCACTTGGTGGCGTCGATGCTTGATCGCGGCACGGACATGCACACGGCGCGGGAGATTGCCGAATACTTCGACTCGATCGGCGGCTCGCTGAGTTTCAACGCCGGGCGGTTCACGGTTTCGGGCAGCGCGACCGTGCTCAAGGAAGACTTTGCCGGAGCGTTCGAGATGTTTGCCGAGTGCATCACACGGTCGAGTTTTCCCGAGGAGGAGTTCGCCAAGGTGAAGCAGTTGGCGCTGCGGGCGATCGAAGCCCGTCGCAACAATCCGCAGGCCGAAGCCCAAGAGCTGTTTTTCGATCTCTTGCCGGCCGATTCGCCCTACCACGTGATCCAAGGCGGAAAGACGGAGACCGTCAGCGCGATGACGACGGAATCGCTGCGGGAGTACCGGGCGCGCTGCTTCGTGCCGAACAACATGGTGGTCTCGGTGTTCGGCGATATCGATCCGGACGAGGCTCTGGCGCTGGTCCGACGGCATTTCGGCGGGTTGCGGGCCGATCCGGCGGCCGCAAAATGGGATTTCCGCAGAAATAATCGAATTGCCGAGACGGTGCGGAAACGGCATACGACGGCCAAGCCCACCGGCATGGTCATTCTCGGCTATGAGGGGCCGAGCATCTTCGATGCGGAAGACTATGCCGCCATGACGCTGCTCGACGCCGTCACTTCAGGGTATTCTTATCCGGGCGGCTGGCTGCATGAGGAGTTGCGCGGGGCGGGTTTGGTCTATTGGGTTCATGCAATGCCGCTTTCGGGCCCGTCGCCCGGGTATTTCTTGGCGATGGCGCAGACTCACCCGGGCAAGGTCGATGAAGTGGTCGAGCGGATCGAACGGAATTTCCAGCGCGCCCGCCGCGGCGAAATCTCCGACGAAGAGTTTGCCACAGCCGTGGATATGGTTCTCGCGCTCCATGCGCAGGAGAACACGACGATCTCCGAGCAGGCACGACAGGCAGTGCTGGATGAGTTGTACGGGCTGGGCTACGACTACGACACTCGTTTCCCGGAACGGATCAAGGCGGTCCGGCGGGAAGACCTTGCGCGCGTGGCCAACAAGTACCTGAACCATGCCGTTATTCTGACGCTGACCTCCGAATCGCCCGCGAAGCCGGAGCAGCAGCCGGTCCGATGATGGCTGGGCGAGAAAGCGCGGGACCGAGAAGGCGTCGATCGCCGAAAAGAGGCCCGGCGGAAAACCGATTGCCCGAATTGGGGGTGGCCGAAAGAGCGTCGGGCGAATTCGCGTTGGACGGGCGCGCGTTGGACGGAGCTGCGTTGGACGGAGCTGCGTTGGACGGAGCTGCGTTGGACGGAGCTGCGTTGGACG
>CAZVZX010000003.1:134205-144255 GCA_964631235.1 uncultured Planctomycetaceae bacterium
GAGCTGCGTTGGGCGAACAAGCGTCCGCCACGGACCCTCTCGGCGCGATTCGCGCTGCGGGGCGGCTTTTTGGGCGAGGAAGACGGCGACGGCGTCGATGGAGCTGTTGCCGCGCGGTGGCCGGACCGCGTCGGTGTTGCCGCTTCGGGTGGCTGCTTGACGGGAATCTCGGTGAGTAACTCTTTGCCGCTAAACGTGTTGCGTCCGGCGGTGCCGGGGCCGTCGCCGACGAGGCGGCCGCGACTTCCTTGACGGTCCGGGAAAACACTGGTAGATTAGCCCGTTTCGTTTTCCGCTGGCTTGCCGGTTTTTTCGACCATCGGCCGCGTTCTCGGTCGGTTTGTCGGTCGATGCTCTGACTCAGAAGAGCGGAAAACGAGTTCTGCCCGAAGCGGGTTCTGCCCTTTTCGGTGCGCAGGAAGGGTGTACGGGGCGGACGGCGGATGCTTTTCCGGCTGTTCGGAGGCTTGATCGACTTTTATTGATAGAACCGCGGAAACCGGAAAGCGATTCACTCGGGGACAGCGCGGAAGCGAGCCTCTTCGCTGTGCCCGCAGTCGCTTTCGCAATTGTGCGGAACTATTTAGCCAATCGCGGTGACGGCTTCTTGCCGTGCGTTGGGCAGCGGATGCGTCGCTTCGTGCGGCGACCATCGATCGGCCGTGACGATCGCGGTTTGCCGTCGGGCGGGCCCCGATCATGCGAGTGAAGGCCGTGAGGCTTCGAGGGCTGTGCGGCACATCGTTTCGATGGCAGGGAAGCCGGCGACGGCCCTTCGGTTCGATTTGTAACGTTACGTTTTGTTGACAAAGGGATGTTGAGATGGCGGAAAAGTACGTTTATTACTTCGGGCCCGAAGGCACCGAGGGCGATGCCAGCATGAAAAACCTGCTGGGCGGCAAAGGGGCGAACTTGGCAGAAATGGCCAAGCTGAACCTGCCCGTCCCGGCGGGATTCACGATTGCCACCACGTTTTGCAATGTTTATTTGGCCGGCGGGCGCAAGTTCCCCGATTCGGTCCGCGCCGAGGTCGAAGCGGCGTTGGCGAAGGTGGAGAAGGCGATGGGTCGCACGTTCGGCGATCCGGATAATCCGTTGCTGCTCAGTTGCCGCAGCGGCGCCCGGATGTCGATGCCCGGCATGATGGAAACCGTGCTGAACGTCGGCTTGTGTACGAAGACGATTCCCGGATTGATTCGCAAGACGGGCAACGAGCGGTTCGTGTACGACGCCTACCGCCGCTTGATCATGATGTATTCGGACGTGGTCATGGAGAAGGCCGAAGACATCGAGCCGGCCGAGGGACAGGGGATTCGCGTTCAGCTTGAACATTTGATGGCCAAGCTGAAGAAGAAGAAGGGCTACCAGGCCGACACCGACATGACGGCCGACGACTTGAAGAAGCTGTGCAAGCAATTCAAGGAGAAGGTGAAGCAAGTGCTCGGTCGCGAGTTCCCCGACGATCCGCACGAGCAGCTTTGGGGCGCCATCGGGGCGGTGTTCAAGAGCTGGAACGGCCGCCGCGCGGTCGCCTATCGGAAGATCGAAGGCATTCCGCACGATTGGGGCACGGCCACCAACGTGCAGAGCATGGTGTTCGGCAACTTGGGCGACAACTCGGCCACGGGCGTGGCCTTCTCGCGCAATCCGGCGACCGGCGAGAACAAGTTCTACGGCGAATGGCTGGTCAATGCGCAGGGTGAAGACGTGGTGGCCGGCATTCGCACGCCCAACCCGTTGAACGAGGCCACCAAGAACCCGCAGAACGAACACCTGCTGTCGTTGGAGAAGGCGATGCCCGAGCTGTACAGACAGCTCGATGACATTCGCGTGCGGCTCGAGCGTCACTACAAGGACATGCAGGACATCGAGTTCACGATCGAAGAGGGCAAGCTCTACATGCTGCAATGCCGCAACGGCAAGCGGACCGGCACGGCGGCGCTGAATATGGCGATGGACATGCTCGCCGAGGGGCTGATCGATGAGAAGACGGCGACGCTGCGCGTGTCGCCGGCTCAGCTCGACGAATTGTTGCATCCGATCATCAACCCCAGCGCGGAGAAGAAGGCAACTCCGTTCGCCAAGGGGTTGCCCGCCGGTCCGGGCGGCGCGTGCGGCAAGATCGTCTTCACGGCCGCCGACGCGGTGGAAGCGGCGGCCCGAGGAGAAAAGGTGATCCTCGTTCGCGAAGAGACCAATCCGGAAGATGTCGAGGGCATGCGTGCGGCCGACGGCATTTTGACGGCGCGCGGCGGTATGACCAGTCATGCCGCGTTGGTGGCCCGCGGTTGGGGCAAATGCTGCATCGTCGGCGCGGGCGAGTTGAAGATCGACGTGTCGGGGCGGAAGCTTTCGGCCGGCAGCGTCAGTTTGAAAGAAGGCGACGTGATCACCCTGAACGGCACCAAAGGTTTGGTGTACGAGGGCGCGTTGGAAATGATGGACGCCTCGGAGAATCCGCGGTTCCAGCAGTTCATGCAAATCGTGGATAAGTTCCGCACCTTGGGCGTGCGGACCAACGCCGACACGCCGGAAGACGCCCGCGTGGCCCGCTCGTTCGGGGCCGAGGGCATCGGCCTGTTCCGCACGGAGCACATGTTCTACGGCGCGGGCAGCGATGAAGCTCTGGCCAAGCTGCGGCAGTTGATCATGGTGTTGGGCGAGAAGCCGAAGGCGGCGAAGAACAAGGAAAAGGCCGAAGCGGAGCGCGCCCGGCTGATCGAAAAGCGCCGCGAGGCGGCGTACGGCCTGTTCCCGTTCGTCAAGCGAGACGTTCGGGCGACATTGGAGGCGATGGATGGCTTGCCGGTGACGATTCGGCTGCTCGACCCGCCGCTGCACGAGTTCGTCCCGCAAGACAAGGCGAAGCAGGCGGAATTGGCCGCGGCGATGGGGCTGAAGGCCGCCGAGGTGAAGAAACGCGGCGACGCGCTGCACGAGGTCAACCCGATGATGGGCCACCGCGGCGTGCGCTTGGGGATCACGTATCCCGAAGTGACCGAAATGCAGGTGCGCGCCATCTTCGAGGCGGCCGCCGAGCTGATGAAGGAAGGCAAGCAGCCGAAGCCGGAGATCATGGTGCCGGTCACCTGCACGCCGCGCGAGCTGGAAGTGACCAAGCAGATCTTCGATCGCGTGGCCGCGGAAGTGAAGGAGAAGTTCGGCGTGGAAGTGAAGTGCCCCTACGGCACGATGATCGAGATTCCGCGAGCCTGCTTGGTGGCCGACAAGATGGCGAAGTCGGCGGAATTTTTCTCGTTCGGCACGAACGACCTGACGCAGATGGCCTTCGGCTTCAGCCGCGACGACATCGGCGGTTTCCTCCAAGCCTATTTGGATCAGAACATCATTCCGGCCGACCCGTTCCAAACGATCGACCAAGAGGGCGTGGGACAACTGATCCAGATGGCCGTTGAACGCGGCCGCAAGACCCGCGGCGACTTGAAAATCGGCATTTGCGGCGAACAGGGCGGCGAACCGGCGAGTGTCGAGTTCTGTTTCCGCACGGGCCTGAACTACGTCAGTTGCTCGCCGTTCCGGGTGCCGATCGCCCGGCTGGCGGCTGCCCAGGCCGCGTTGAAGGCCGAGAAGAAGTAATCGGGCTGTTGCGGTGCGGTGCCGGGTGCCCGCGGGGCGCGCGGCCGTCACCGGCATTGCCGATGCTGAATGAGCAACCGCTGGAATCCGACGCACGTTCGGTTCCAGCGGTTGTTTCTTTGCGCTTGTCGGAGACGCGGCGATTTGCGGCCGGCAAGACGAATGATCCGCATTGCGCCGACCGGATCGACGCTGAATGATCGCGACGGAACCGGAATGGCAACCGTGCGACGGACGGAAACTTCCGGCCGCGGCATGCGTCGGAAGGCCTCGGTCGCGATTGTTTGCGCTGCTTGGTTGTCGGCCGCGTTGGGCGGTGGATACAATAGAATCGACGTTTTTGCCGCGGCGGCCGGCTGAGGGAGCGGTTGTCGCGGTGCGGGGCCGTCGCGCGGGACGTGGCTTTTGCGAGGGTGGCCGATCGGTTCGGGTTCCGGCGGTTGCCGGGCGGACCGCTGAGAATGAAGATCAGTGAGAATGACGATCACCTCGATCATCCATGCGGAGTGCGTATGATCGAATCGGTTGTTAGGCGGGCGGCGGTTCATGCGACGATGGCATTGCTGGCAGTCGCCGCGGCGGTTGTACTGGCGGAACCGACCATTGGGCAGGCTCAGGTGATCATTGCCGACGGCGACGGAACGCTGGTTTCGCCGTCCGAGCAGGATTCGAAGCAGTTCGATCCCGGCCAATTGGAACGCCGGGGCATGGACGGACTTCGCGAGATACTCGACGAACTGCTGCCCGATACGGCCCAGCCGCCGGTCTTGCAGGTGCCTGCGGCGCACGTCAACGAGTTGATTTCGCAAATGGGCCACGACCAGTACCGGGTGAGGCAGTCGGCGATGGAACGGCTGCGCGACATCGGCGAGGGCGCCCGGCCCTTGCTGCTGCGGGCCGCCAAGAGCGACAACGCCGAGGTGAGTTGGCGCGCGGTGCGGATTTTGCGGGCGTGGGACGCACGCAAGTATGCCGACAAACCGCAGCACTTGGATGCCTTCTCCGCCTACTGCCGCCTGCTGGGGGATGAACCGCGGTTGAAAGAGCTGTTGCGGCGGACCGTGCAAGCGCTGGACCACGGGTTGTGGGGCGAAACGCGGCAGCAGATTCTCGTTCACTGCACGGCCGCGTTGCTGCGCGCCGACAAGGAAGAGTATGCCGCACCGTTGCGGCCCTATTTGGAGCGGGGCGATCTGCAAATTGCGCTGCTGATTCTCGAAGCCGCCGGCGACGCGGTGCAAAGCGCCGACGCCGCCGCGTTCGACCGCTGGCAGGCGATGAGTCTTATTGTGCGGGCGATCGGCAGTCCACGAGAAGAGGTGGCCTCGGTCGCCATCAATCATGCGGGCTATTTGATCGAGCGATCGCGCGGTGGCGACAGTCCCCTGCGGCGCGCCTTGCACGAGGCGTTTACGGGAACGAACGAACCCGTGCGGTTTCAGGCGGCCTGCGTGCTGATGCAACGATGCAAGTTGGAAGCGGCCCGCGATTTCGTGCTTGAGCAACTGAAAGCGGGCGACCTGTCGCGGAAATACGCGGCGTTGAACATGCTTCAATCGCAGCCGCCGCATAAGACCGAGCCCGACCGCAAACTGCTTGACGCCGTGCAGCCGCTTCTCACCGATGCCGATCCGAACACCAAGATGATTGCCGTGAGCGTGCTGGGCAGCTACGCCGGTGCGGAAGTCGTGCGGTGTCTTCTGCCGCTGTTGGGCGAGAAGAAGGAACGCCATATCGCGATGCATGCGGCGCAACACCTGAGGCAACAGCCGGACAAGAAAATGCTCCGGTCGGAGATCAAAGCGGTTCTTGAGGATCAGTCGCGAAAAAGCCTGCATGCGGAGTTGCAGAGCTTCTTGAAACAGTTGGGCGATGATCCCGATGGCGCGAAGGAGCCGGATGGTTCCGCGTTTCGGTGAAGTTGGAGATGATGATTCGCGCGGAATGCCGTTTTGCGTTGTTTGTCGCAGCGGTGGTCTGCGCGCTGCTCGGCGGAGAAGCGCGCGGGGCGGAACCGGCGTCGCGCGTTCCGCCGTCGGTGGCCGCGCAATCGCCCGCGGCCGACGGTCCGCTTTCGCGTCAGGCACTGGAGTCGTTGATGCAGGAGATGGCCGCGCGGGGCGCAAGTTTTTCACCCGAACGGCTCTCGGCGTTGGGACCGGCGGGCTTGAAGGCCGTGTTAGACAGTGTTTTTCCGGAAACGGCGCCGATCGAGGAGGCCGAGCCCGACGACGCAGTCATCGCCGGGCTTTTGAAAGAGATGCGCGACGATCAGTATCAAGTCCGCGAGGCCGCTACCGAACGGCTGCTGAAACTCGGCCCTTCCGCCCGCAAAACGGCGTTGCGGCTGGCGCAACAGTCGGATGCGGAGGTCAGTTGGCGTGCGATCCGCGTGCTGCGGGCGTGGGACGATCAGCGCCGTGACGACATGGCGCGGTACGCGGCGGCAATGACCGTTTGCCTGGCGCAGATCAGCGATCCGCCGCGGCTGGAGATTTTGGCCGACCGCGTGCGGCGCGTCTTGGAGCTCGGGGCGCCCTCGGGCGGCAAGGCGAACATCATGCGCGACATGGTTCGGGCTTTGTACGCGGCCAAAGACGACCGCTGGCTCGATCCGCTGGCGCCGATCTTCAAGAAGGCAGTCAATCGCGCGGATCAGGTGTTGATTCAATGGCTGTATCAAGCGATGGCCCGCGAGGCTGCGGCGGGCAGGTCGGACGTCAATCGGGTGGCGGCCGTTGAGATCGCTGCGGCGAGGGGCGGTTCGTCGACCGAACCGCCTCAGCCGGTGTTTGTGCCGCGGTTGCTGATCGCGGCGTTGGAATCGGATCAATCGTCGGTGCAGTTGATCGCGCTTCAGGCGGTTCCGGCGCGGCCCGAGGGACCGAACGTGCCGGCGCTTCGCGAGCGATTGGAAGCCCTGTTCGGCGGGACGAACGAAACGGCGAAGCTGCGGGCGGCCCGGCCCCTGATCGTTGCCTTCGGCCATGCGGAAGCGTACGACTACTTGCTGGAGCAGGCGGCCCAGCGCGAGAATGCGGCGCGAAGGCAAGAGGCACTGTCGCTGATGGCGCAGCTCGGCCCGGGTCGCGGGCCATTGCCGGCCAAGGCGGCCGCGGTGTTGCCCGGGCTGCTTAAGCAACAGGAACTGGGCCACGCGCGGGTGATGGTGGCCGGCATCTTGGGGAGCCACACGGGCAAAGAGGTGCTCGACGCGCTGATCCCGGCGCTTGCGGACAACTACCAGCCGCTTGCGCAAGAGGCGGAACGTCGCTTATTGCAGTATCCCGACAAGGACGAGTTGCTCAAGGCGTTGGATCGCGCGGTCGGAGAGAATCAGCGGTTGAAGGATGCGGCGGGGCGCATTCGCGAACAACTTCGTTCGGGCGAGGGCAAACCATGATTCGCAGCGCGTTGATCGCCGCTGGGGCGTTGACAGTTGTTGCGCTTGCGGTTCGATCGGACTACCTTTGGCGGCATTATCAGCAGCAGCGCCGCGAGGCAGCGACGGTGGAGGTCGATGACCCCGACTTGGCCGCCGAGGTGCGCGAAGCGGCAGACATGCGGCAGCGGGCGTGGGACCGCGGCGCGGACGGCCGTTCGATTAGCCCGCTAGACGAGTGAAACTGGATCGGCCGGGCGCGGGGCGCGGAGACATCGAGCCCCTGACCGACCGTGCCGACGCCTCGGAGAGGACTGACGGCGGTTTGGTCCGGCCCGCGGCGCGCAGTCGGCCGCGTCGCCGCTCGCACGGGTTTCGGCGGGGGCGGAGCGACTCTTCCGGCAACGGCCGCGCGGATCGTGCCCCGTGTCGATTGGCGTTGCCGCGACGACGTCTCCCGCAACGGTGCTGCCGCTGTTGTCGCTGCGGCAGTCGATCGTTACAATCGTTCGGTTCAGTGCGTGCTTTCGGTGCTCGTTGCCCGACGAGCGACAGGACGGACGAGGGAAAAGATGGCCAGGAAGGTGATTCTCGACGTAGATCCCGGCGCCGACGACGCTCTTGCATTGTGCGCGGCCTTGTTCGATCCGCGGCTGGAGGTGTTGGCCGTTACGGCCGTGGGCGGGAATGTGTCGCCGGAACGGGCGACGCTGAATGTTCAGGCGATTATCGAGCAGCTCGATCCGCCCCGATGGCCGCGCGTGGGGCAGGCTTCGCCGCCGGAGGGCGGACTGCCGGTGAAAGGGCGGTTCTTGTACGGCGACGATTCGCTTGGAGGCGAAGACTTTCGCGTTGCCGAGCGGCAGCATGTGTTGGCGTCGGAGAAGGTGATTTGCGAGCAGGTGCGGGCCCATCCGCATGCGGTTACGATCATCGCGCTGGGGCCGCTGACGAACATTGCGCGCGCCATGGCGCGCGATCCCGAATTGCCGGCGCTGGTGGGGCGCATCGTGATGGCCGGCGGAACACTGCACGGGCCGGGCAACATCACCCCCACGGCCGAGTTCAACATGTACTGCGATCCGCCCGCCGCGCAGGCCGTGTTCCGATCGCTTTCGACGAAGACGTTGGTTCCGCTGGATGTCACCAATCGGATTTCGCTGAGCTACGACGTTTTCCACCGGTTGCCGGGCGAAAACACCCGCGTGGGCCGCTTCGTGCGGGGCATCTTGCCGTCGGTGTTCCGCGCCTACCGCCAACAGTTCGGCATCGAAGGGATTCACGTTCACGATTCGGCGACGCTGATGGCGGCGTTGAATCCCGAATTGGTCGTTTGCCGCGAAATGGCGGGCGATGTCGAGACGATGGGCGAGCTGACCACCGGAATGACCGTGTTCGACCGCCGGCGGGTGCCGACTTGGCGGCACAACATGGAAGTGGTTGTCGATGCGCAGGCCGACGCGCTTGCCGACGCGCTGTTGCAGTCGCTGGCCGCAGCCGCCGAGGCGGCCGGCTGAGCGCCTTTATTGAACGGCGATTCTCTCGGGAACGGTTGCCCCGCTTCGACCAAGTCCGTCAACTTCTTCCGCCATGGATGCGGATTGAATCGCGGATCGAATCATCGTCGGGCGGCAGGCCGCGGGGCGATGGTGTTGTTTCAAGAGAATCAGCCGGCGGATTACTGGTCCGACTCGTCGAGAACAATCGCTTCGACCGGACACTGCGCGGCCGCCTCGCGGCAGGCGTCGTGTTCTTCCGGCGGTACCGATGCGATGCGCACCACCGCTCGGCCGTCATCTTCCGCCTCGAATACGGCGGGGCAAACTTCGATGCACAGCCCGCAGGCGATGCACTTGTCGGCGTCAACACGTGCGCGAAGCGCGCTCATAGCATGAACTCCGTGAGTTGTCGGTGATTGCCCGACGCATGGCGGCCCGAACACCGGCCTGGGCGCTTGAACCGGATGCAGCGGGGCGGTCTTGGCCGCAGCGGCGTTACATGGCGTGCCCGCATGGCGGCTCCAACGGTCATTGTTCGCCGAAGTCGATCCGGCGTCAAATCGTTTGGAGAATCTCTCGCGGAAAAAGGGGCATTCGGCTCGAATTGCGGGGCGCTGCGCGAAGCGTTCGTCGCAGCCGGTTCGGACCGACGCGAATCGCCCGCGGCGTTGCCTCGCGGCGCCGGTGCGGTTTTTTGCTGCGCGGGTTATCGTTCGCTGCGGCCCGATTCAGCCGGCGGCTTCCCGCCGGTTGCACCGGCACGCATGTTTCACCATGACCACTTGGTTGCCGGCGTCGTTAAACCGCACTTCATCCATAAAGGTGCGCATGAGGAGAATGCCTCGACCGCTGACGCGCTCGAGGTTGGCCGGATCGGTGGGATCGGGCAACTGTCGGGGATCGAACCCGGGGCCTTCGTCGCGGATGACAAACCGGGCTTCGTCCGGGGAGAAGTCCGCCTCGACGCGGACTTGCCGCTCGGCGTAGGGCGATTGATGCCGACGCAGGACGGCGAGCGAATGGTAGGCGTCTTCGTCCTCTTCGCGAATGGCCCCGCTGAGTTCGAGATTGCCGTGGAAAACCGCGTTGGTCAGCGCCTCTTGCAGGGCGATGCCCACGCGGGTTCGCTCCGCGTCGTCCCAAAGCTGGAAGCGGTCGGACTCTTCCTGCAAACAGGCCAGCAGCGGGCCGAATAAGGTCGGATCGTTCTCCAAGAGGAACTCGCGGCGGCTGCGGACCAAAAAGCGTTCGAGGCGGGCCTGACTCTGCAAACGGTCGGCGGCGGCGAGGACCATTTGCACCGTGTCGCGCATCTTTGCCGCGAGTTTCGATTTGCTGACGTAGCTGGCCGCGCCGCGCTGCAATGCTTCGACGGCGATATCCTCGTTGCCTTGCGAGGTCATCAGAATGATCGGCACGCCGGGAAAACCGCGCCGCACCTCGGCGGTCAGTTCGAGGCCGTTCATGCGGGGCATGACCAGATCAGTGATCACCAGATCGGGTCGTCGCTTGCCGATGGCCGCCAGCGCGTCGAGGCCGTCGAGGGCGTATTCGACGTCCGCAAAGCCGTCT